>JBBSEI010000171.1:0-1933 GCA_038239865.1 Chthoniobacterales bacterium | reverse complement strand
GAACGAGGGCAACGCCGACGTGCTCGGATTATATTTTGCCCGCAGCAATCTGCTGCAAAAACGCATTCAGGTTCTCAAGCTCAAGGAGCAGCTCGTCGAGGCGCGGACCGCGCTGGAGATTGCGTCGGGTTGCTACCTGCCCGGCGCGGCGGTGCGTCCACATTTCAAGAAATGAAAAAGATCATCTGGTCCATAGTGGTCGCGCTGCTCGCCTGCGGAGTGGCTTGGTGGCTGATGCACCGCGGCTCCGGCGCGGCGGGTGCGCCGTCAGCCAGCGCGCCGGGCGACGCAACGAGCGCGAGTGTGGCGCATGTTCAAACCGCGGCGGTCGCGCGCAAAGCGATCACGGAAACACTTACCGCTTATGGCAACGTCGTCGCACAGCCAGGCAAGACGCACTCGGTCTCGGTCGCGTTCGAGACCCGCGTGCGGCATATCCTCGTCGCGCCCGGCCAGTCAGTGACCGGCGGCGATCCGCTGATCGAGATCGAGCGGAGTCCGGCGGCGCAGTTGCAGCTCCAGCAGGCGATGATCGCGGTCGAATCGGCGCGAAAGGAACTCAAGCAAGTCGGTGAGCGTTTCAATATGAAGCTCGCCACCAATCAGGATCTGGGCACGGCGCGGAAAACCGCGAGCGATGCGGAGTCGCAGCTCGCGAGTCTGCAAAAGCAAGGCGTGGGAATGGACAATCGTATTCACGCGGATGTGGCGGGCATCGTGGCAAAGGTTGACGTGCAGGACGGGCAGTTGGTGGCGGCGGGAAGTCCGCTCGTGGAAATCGTGGCCGAGGATGAGATCGAAGTGAAACTTGGCGTCGAGTCCGAGGATCTGCCGCTGCTCGCCACCGGGCAGCCGATCATCCTTTTCCCCGTGAATGATCCGGCGGCCGGCAAGAGCACCGGCACCGTGCGGCTGCTGACCCGGCGCGTCGATCCCGCCACACGGCTGGTTGATGCTTACGTTTCGCTGGCCGCGGGGACGAAGCTTTTGCTCGGCGGGTATGTGCGCGGCGAAATCACCCGCACCGCGCAGAACGCGCTCGTCGTGCCGCGCTCCGCGCTTTTGCCGGAAACTGGCGGCTTCACGCTTTTCACCATCAAAGAGAACCACGCCGTGAAACACACCGTGCAGGCGGGCTTGGAAAATGAGCGCGACATCCAGGTGATCGCGCCGGATTTGCACGAGGGCGACAGCGTCGTCGTGGTCGGCAATTACGAACTCGAAGACGGGATGCCGGTGGAGATTCACAACGCCAAATGAACTTCACCGCATGGGCGCAGAGCCATTCGCGCTCGGTTCTTTTTCTGCTCGTCGTGCTCGCGATTGCTGGCGCGGCGAGTTCGTTCTTTCTGCCCGTGGCGCTTTTTCCGCAGATCAGCTTTCCGCGCGTGCGCATCGCACTCGACGCGGGCGACCGGCCCGCAGAGCAGATGGCCGTGGAGGTGACGACGCCCATCGAGGAAGCGGTGCGCGCGATTCCCGGCGTGCGCGGGCTGCGCTCGACCACCAGCCGCGGCAGCGCCGAAGTCTCGGTCAATTTCGACTGGGGCGAGGACATGGTTTCCGCGATGCTTCAGGCCGAATCTCAGGTGAATAAAATCCTGCCGACGCTGCCTGCGGGCACGTCGTTCAATGTCGAGCGCATGGACCCGACGGTGTTTCCCGTCATTGCCTACAGCCTCACGTCCGACACGCATTCGCTCGTCGAGATGCGCGACCTCGCGCTCTACACGCTGCGGCCGATTCTCTCCACGGTTTCCGGCGTCGCCCGCGTGAGCGTGCAGGGCGGCGCGATCGAGGAATACCGCGTCGTCGTCGATCCCGACAAGTTGCAGGCATTCGGCATGACGCTCGACGATGTCGCGAAGGCGCTCTCGGCGGCGAACGTCCTCGTCGCCGTCGGCCGGCTCGAACAATACGACAAACTTTACCT
>JBBSEI010000170.1:0-2026 GCA_038239865.1 Chthoniobacterales bacterium | reverse complement strand
GGCTGCCGGAGCGTAGCGGAGGCGGCCGCAAGGCTGCGCCCTTCCCACCAACCACATCACCCCTAATCCAAAACCCGAAAACCACGAAAAACTCTCATAGCAAGTGGATCAAAAACCGGGGGCAGGCCAGCAGCACGTCTCGGACCCGGAGTAGCAGGAGCGCGTCAGTTCCAGACTCGCGGACCGCGACCCGGCGAACTGGGTGACTCCCGATGAGTCCGAGCACCGTTTCGACGAGAAGTAGGCTCACGACTTGCGCTTTGCCGCGGCACGGCTACGATCCGCGGCGAATGACTTACGAGCAACTGCCGGACGAGTGGAAGGAGTGGCTCGCGCTCACGCCGCTCGAACGTTTCGCGGAGAGTGAGAAAATTTTTGCACAATACCTAGCCATGGGAGGCAGCCTTGATCCCGACCCCGATCCGACAAGTCCTTTCGACGATCCAAGCCAATGGAGTGCAGGCGCTGCTCATGGGAGGGCAGGCCTGCGTGTTCTACGGCGCGGCGCAAGTTAGCAAGGACGTTGACTTTCTCCTGCTCGCCGGGCCGGAAAACTACGCCCGGCTCCATGCGGCGCTCGCCACCCTAGGCGCGCGGCGCATCGCCGTCCCTCGCTTTGGCCCTGCGGTGCTCGACCGCGGTCATGCCGTCCATTTCCGCTGCTCGGTGGCCGGCGTCGAGGGATTGCGCGTGGATGTGATGACGCGGCTGCGCGATCTGCCGGACTTCGCCGCACTTTGGGAACGGCGCACGGTCCTTCAAGACGACACGGGGGCGGAGTTCGATTTGCTCAGTGTGCCCGATCTCGTGCTCGCGAAAAAAACCCAGCGGACCAAGGACTGGCCGATGATCGAACTGCTCGTGACCATTCATCATCGCGAGAATGCACCCGCGCCGCGGCCCGGCTGGATCGCTTTTTGGCTGCGTGAGGCGCGGACGCCGGAATTGCTCCGCGACCTCGCCGCCCGATTCTCGGCGGAGACCCGCGCACTGCTGGCCGCACGCCCGCTGCTTGCCCACGCCATCACCGGCGAACTCGATCCCCTGCGCGCTGCGCTGGATGCCGAGGTGCGCGCCGAGCAGGCGCGGGACCGTGCGTATTGGGAACCGCTGCGCCGCGAGATGGAAGAATTCCGCAGGCAGGAGCGCGCTGGCGAGGAGGAGCCGCCGATCGCGTGAACGACGCGCTCCGTTTTCAGCCGAACAGATCGCCGTCGCGCTTGGGTGCGGTGAGGCCGAGTTTTTTGTAGGCGAGCGGCATGGCGACTCGGCCCTGCGGGGTGCGCTTCAGGTAGCCTTGCATGATGAGATACGGCTCGTTCACGTCTTCGAGTGTGCCAGCGTCTTCGCCGACGGACACGGCAAGCGAACTGATGCCGACGGGGCCGCCTTCAAATTTTTGCACGAGGGCTTCGAGGATGCGCTTGTCCATTTCGTCGAGGCCGTCGCGGTCGATGTCACGCATCGTGAGCGCGGCGTCGGCGACTTCGCGGCTGATGTGGCCGTTGGCGCGGACTTGCGCGTAGTCGCGCACCCAGCGGAGCAAATTGTTTGCGACGCGCGGGGTGCCGCGGCTTCGGGTGGCGATTTCGAAGGCACCCGCGTCGTCAATCTCCGCGCTGATGAGCCCGGCGCTGCGGAGGATGATTTTTTGCAGCTCGTCGGCGGTGTAGTAGTCGAGCCGACACGTCATGCCGAAGCGCGAACGCAGCGGCGCGGTGATCATGCCGGCGCGCGTCGTGGCGGCGATGAGCGTGAAGCGCGGGAGGTTCAGGCGGACGGAGCGGGCGTTCGGGCCCTGGTCAATGATGATGTCCAGCTTGTAGTCCTCCATCGCGGGATAGAGGTATTCCTCGATGATGCGGGAGAGCGCGTGGATTTCATCAATGAAGAGGATGTCGCCGCGCTCGAGGCTGGTGAGCAGGCCCGCGAGGTCGCCGGCTTTTTCGATGGTCGGGCCGCTGGTGCATTTGATGTTCACGCCCATCGCGTGCGAGAGGATGTGCGCGAGCGTGGTCTTGCCGAG
>JBBSEI010000169.1:0-2091 GCA_038239865.1 Chthoniobacterales bacterium | reverse complement strand
TGTGCATGTAGCCCGCGCTGATTTGCACGTCGCACACGTAGCGCTCGGGGCGCTTGCGATCCTTGGCCTCGTTGGAAATCTCGTCCTGCGCGTCCACGACCCGCGTCCAGAAATTCATCAGCTCCGTCGGGTTTGTGATCTTGCGCGCATTTTCGGTCGGGCAGCACAGGATGACTTTGTCACACGCGAACTCCGCCCACGGCGCCTTGCGGAGTTTGATCGAGCTGTTCCATTTCGCGTCGTCATCCTTCCCGAGCACGAAGAGCGGCGCTTCGATTGCGCCGGAAATCGTCGCATTGAAATCCGGCATCCCTTTCGCACGATCGGGCACCTCGATGAAGACAAGTCCGCCGAAGGCACTCGCCCCGACGGTGGCCTCCGCTTCGATCGGCACCGAGCGCGTGATCTCCGGCGCGCGCTCCCATTTCTCCAAGTGGTAGAGCGAATCCGTGTGGCACCCGATCCGCACGGCGAAACCCTTTCCAGCGATCGCGGCGGGAACTTTCACCGTGACAGAATCACCGCCATTCACCCACAGGCCGGTGCTCGTCCAGCCGGGAATATTCGGATGGACCGCGACCTCGCGCGTGACGCGCGGCGCATCGGCCGGCGCAACGCCGGGGAAAACTTTCGCCGTTGCGTGCGCCTTGATGTCGGCGGCTGCCGCGAGCTTCAGCACGCGAGTCTCGATGCCGAGGCGGGCGCGGGCGGCGGCGTCCTTTTCCTGCATGAGCGGCTTCTTCGCGGTCGGCACCGCACTGCCTGCGCCGAGCGCACTGAGCGCGGAGACTTGGAAGGCCGAGCGCCCCGGCGCTTGCGCGGAAAGTGCGAGCTGGATCGCGCTGCCGCCCTGCTCGAAATCCTGCGGCGAAAGTTTCGCGCCGCCCTTTTCCTGCGCGAGCATCGCGTCGAGCGCGAGCTGCGCATTCATCAGCGGCGGCAGATCGGTGCGCGGGGGAAATTCCTTTTCCCTGCCGCCAAGGCCGGACGCATCGGTGAACGCGAGGCCCGCGGCCATGAGCGCCTTGTTAAGTCCGTGGCCGCTGTGGAGCCGCTTGCCGCCGCTCGTCTGCTCGAAGGCCCACCCGGTCATTCCCGCGATGAGACCGCCGCCGGCTTTCACAAACTCCATCACCGCCTCGCCGTCCGCATCGTCCGTGACAGACTGCGCGTTCACGATGATCACGTCGAAATCGTGCAGCGCTTTTTTGTCCAGGGCACCTGCCGTTTTTTTAGCAGGAAGTCCTTTCGTCTCGAGGAAGGCTGCGGATTTTGCGTCGTTCGTGCCGATGCGCGGTTTCTGCTTTGCGCTCATCCATTTCACGGAATTGACGAGCAGCGCGCCGACGCTCGCTTCCTGGCCGCTGCCGGGTTCGAGGTAGCTATTGTGGCCGAAAATGAGGATGCGCCCCTTGCCAAATCCCGCCGCGGCCGCGAGCGCCGTCCCGGCCTTGCCGCTCTCGCCGGTGGCGATGACGGGGAACGCAGACGGCCCCCAAATCGCGACCGGTCCCGGCGCGCCGAGCTTGGGAATCGCGGAGACGCCAGCGAGCAGTTTCGCGCGTTCGGCGGACTGCCAGTTTGCCGGCGCGGCCGCGGGCGCGGCGGAGGCGGCATGGAAAACGACGAGGTGAAGACACAGAATGAGGAGGCGCATGGGGAGCATGAGGACGCGAAGTTTCGCCAAGCGCGCGTGCGAAGGCAACATCACGGGACGGCACCCGAACCCGGAACCGTCTCCCACTGCGCAATTCTCCGGGCGGTTACGCGAACAGCTCGTTCACCGGCTTGGCCTTCACCAATTCACGCGGCTGATTGAGATGATTGTAAACGATCGTCTCAGGATCGATTCCGGTCGCGTGGTAGATGCTCGCGAGGAGTTCGGTGGGATGCACGGGCTTGTCCTTCGGGCTCGCGCCGGTCGCGTCGCTTTCGCCGTGGACGTAACCGCGCTTCGTGCCCGCTCCGGCGACGACGGCGGTGTAGCAGTAAGGCCAGTGATCGCGGCCGTCGGAGCTGTTCACATTGCCGCTCGTGCTCACGCCCTTCTCCGGGCTGCGGCCAAATTCGCCGAGCGTGACGATGAGCGTT
>JBBSEI010000168.1:0-2185 GCA_038239865.1 Chthoniobacterales bacterium | reverse complement strand
GCGCAGGTCGCATTGCGTGCAGCATTCCGGCTTCATCGGCAAATATCCTTCCGATGTGAGCCATGCCCCTCACTCCGCCGACGGTTCCTCTCGGACGACCAGCGGCTTTTAGAAACGCCGCGAATTGAAGCCTTTCATTCCGCACTTTATCTGTGCTCCCATTCTTCTTGAGATATTCCCGGGCACGAAGCAGCCCAGCGATTAACTCTTCGGGTTCGCTGGCGTTCAGGCATTGAGTCGCAGGCATTGTCAGCAATTAAATGGGTTGATGATCTCCAGCCCGGCGACGTGGGTGAAATCCGCTTCGTTCCGCGTGACCAGCGGCAGGCGGTGGAGCAGGGCCGTCGCGGCGAGGATCGAATCGGCCAGGCTCATCTTTTTCTGCCGTCGCAGCTCGATGGCGCGGGCGGCGATGCGGTCATCGAGCGGCAATTCCGGCAGCGCGCAGACGAGCAATTCCAGACGGGCGCGCCGCAATTCATCCAGCAGATGCCAGCGGGGAAAGCCGAGCACTTCGATGCGGCTCACGGTCGCGAGGCAGGCGGCGGCGTCTTCCACCCACCGGCTCAGAACTGCACCCTCGGGCTCCGCGGCGTAGATGAGGATGTTCGAGTCGAGGAGCATCGCCGTGGTGGAGGATCGCCCGCGGGATCACTCCCGGCCCGGAAGGGGACGGTCTTCGCGCTGCGCGCGCTGCCATGCGGTGGGATCGGGAATCACGTCCTTCAGCCCGCCGAGCGCCCGCAGCGCGGCGAGGGCTTCCCTGCGCTGGCTGAGCATCTCCGGGGTCGCCAGCCTCGGGGCGGATTCCGATTCATCCGCCGCCTCCAGCGTCGCCTCGACGCGCACCCTGCGGTGCCGCAATTCCGCCGGCAACGGCAGATGCAGGCTGCCGTCTGCGTGCGGTTCGAGAACGGCGGTGATGGTGCTCATGGGGGTGGACGGTAGCACGCGCATCGTTTTCGTCACGCCGGTTCTGCGCAGGGGAAAAAGGGAAAGGGACAAACAGTCGTGATGCCCCGCGGATTCAATCGCAGGATTTGGTGCGCAGGTCGCATTGCGTGCAGCATTCCGTCTTCATCGGCAAATATCCTTCCGATGTGAGCCATGCCCCTCACTCCGCCGGCGGTCCCTCGCGGACGATGCACGTTTGATCCTCGGTCGCCGGTTCCGTTGCCGGGACGCGGGCGAGAATTTCATCCACGCGCTTCCAATCCACCCGGGCAGCACGCTCGGCGATGGTGGGGCGGTGCGGGGCGTGGTCGAGTTGGGCGGTGAGGGCGGCGGCGATGAGGCTGTCCACGGTGATGTGCTCGCGGGCGGCGAGGTCGCGGGCCTGGCGGGCGATGGCGTCGGGGAGTTCGATGTGGAGCGTCATGGCACGCGAATCATCGCCGCGAATTCGCGCGGCGGCAAGACCGCGATGCCGATGGCGCGAGCAGGTTTGAGGTGGCGGAGATTGTGCGTGACGATGCGGCGCGCGCCGGAGTCGTAGGCGAGCTGGACGAGCGGTTCATCGTCCGGGTCGCCGAGGATGGGGAGCCAGCCGGGGGCGAGCTGCCATTCCTCGGCGCGGGCGCAGATGGCGTCGAGCAGTGCGTCCACATCAGCGAGGGAAAGGCCGATTTCGGCGGAGTGGGCTTTGAGGATTTCCTCGTATTCGTGGAGGAGGTGATTGCTGAGGACCGCACACCAGCGGCCCTGCCGCAAGGCGACGAAGACCTCGAATGACTTTCCGAGCCGGGAGCGAAACGCCGAGTCGAGAACATTGGTATCCATGACGGCGCGGAGCATGGCGGTGGATTAGCGAAGATTGCGGCGGAAAGAAGGCACGTCAGGCATCACGGCTTCGGCGGCTCCTCGCGCATCACCAGCGAGGCGCATTCTTCCTTCGGCGCGGGTTTTGCGAGTGAGCGCCACCAGCGGGCGAGCGGGGCGCTCCCTGTTTTCAACCACTCGTCGCGGCGGCGTTTCATTTCGTCGCTCCCGCGCCGCGCCTCCTCCTCGGCCATCTCCTGCTGGATGCGCCCTTTCATCTCCACGCAATCGAACGGTTTCGTCTTCATGGTTCACACTATTTCCATGGGTGAGCGGATGTCCACCAGACTGTAGCCCTCGCGCAGGTTCACCGCGTTGAAGAGGCGGATTTTGTCGTAGTGGACGATGTGCTTGAAATTCCAGCTCG
>JBBSEI010000167.1:0-2476 GCA_038239865.1 Chthoniobacterales bacterium | reverse complement strand
GGCGCGGATCTGATCACGAGCACCTTCCGCCAGCTTCTCATCCTTCGCGCGCTCGGCCACACGCCACCCGCGTACTTTCACTGCGAACTCATGACCGACGAAACCGGCACGCGCCTCGCGAAACGCCACGATGCGCTCAGCCTGCGCACGCTGCACGCGGGCGGCTGGACGCCGGAGGAATTGCGCACCGCCATGCACTCCGCCGCGGTGCAGATGCGCTCGCGAAAGTGATGCGCGCCGCGGATTCCGGGAATCGAATTGCCTCTGCCGCCGCGGCGGCGCATCGTCGTCCGCCTGCACCCCGTCCCACCCGCGAGCTCGCCACGATGAACGACGATCCGAGTTTCCACGCCGCCGTCTCCGGCGACGATCCGGAGCGCGACATCCGCCTCATGGAAAAGGTGCGCGGCGGCGACACGGAGGCCTTTCGCGAACTCGTGGAGACGCACCAGCAGCGCGTCATCGGCACCGTCGCGCGGATGCTCGGCGATCCGAATGAGGCCGAGGATCTCGCGCAGCAGATTTTCGTGCGCGTCTGGAAAAGCGCGCCGCGCTGGGAGCCGACGGCGAAATTCACGACATGGCTCTACACGATTTTGCGCAACCTCGTGTTCAACGAATGCCGCCGCCGCGCGCGGCACAAGACGACCTCGCTCGACGCCGCGACCGACAGCGAGGATCACCCGCGGCAATTCGCCGACGGCAATGTGAAGCCAGCGGACACCGCGATGCTCGACGCGGAAATGCAGGACACCATCGAGCGCGCGATCCAGGAACTCCCCGAGGCGCAGCGCATGGCCGTGATCATGCGGCGCTACCAGGATGTGAGCTACGAGGAGATCGGCGAAGTGCTCGAACTCACCGTGCCCGCGGTGAAAAGCCTGCTCTTCCGCGCGCGCACCGACTTGCGCGAAAAGCTGCGAAAGTATCTTGGGGAGTGACCACCGGGGGGTCTTGGATTTCAGTCCAACCATGCGCGTCATTCCCCTGCTCCTCGCGACGGCATTCACGGCTCTGGCCGTGGATGGAAACCGGCTCACCTACCTCGACGACACAACGCCGTTCTGGCCAAGTGCGAAGTCCGCGAAATTCATCACGCCGCAATGGATCGGCGAGCCGGGCGTGGAGGCGGTGGTCATCCTCGCGATTGATGACATGCGCGACCCCGCGAAGTACGAGGCGTTCCTGCGCCCCATTTTGGATCGCCTGAAAAAAATCGATGGCCGCGCGCCGGTGAGCATCATGACGAACAGCATGCCGCCCGGCGATCCGCCGTTGCAGTCGTGGCTGCAGGAAGGCCTCTCACTCGAAGTCCACACGCTCACGCATCCGTGCCCGCTGCTCGGCAAGGCCACGCTCGACGAGGCGCGGCACACCGTGCTCGGCGGCCTCGATTTGCTCGCGAGCATACCGAACAACCGGCCCGTCGCCTTCCGCATGCCGTGCTGCGACTCGATGAATTCCGCGAGCCCGCGCTTCTTCGCGGAAATCTTCAACCGCACGAGCGAGAAGGGCCACGCGCTGGCGATTGATTCGTCCGTCTTCGTTCGCCCGAGCGGAAAGGACGGCGAGCGCTTCGCAAAATATTTCCCGGCCGAACTGAAGCCGCCGGTGAAAATCTCGCTCGGCGACTACGCGGGCTTCATCGAGGACTACCCGTATCCGTACGTCGTCGGGAAAGTGTGCTGGGAATTCCCGTGCATCACCCCGAGCGACTGGCAGGCGTTCAACGCGCACGGCGCGAAAAATCCCGAGACCCTCGCCGACTGGAAAGCCGCGCTCGACTGGGTCGTCGCGAAGCAGGGCGTGATGACGACGGTCTTCCACCCGCACGGCTGGAGTTCGCCCGAGCAGTGGGTGGAGTTCATTGATTACGCGCAGGGAAAATTTGGCCAGCGGGTGAAGTTCCTCACCTTCCGCGAAGCGCTGGAGCGCATTGAGAAAAATGCGCTACTTGGCTTGCCGTTGCGGAATCCGAAAAGCGGCGGCGACAACGGTGCGCGTCTGCTGGATATAGACGGCGACGGTTTCGTGGATGTGCTCACGAACGTTGGCAACGATTACATCACGCGAGTCTGGCGGCCAAAGGAGCACCGCTGGCACGATGGGGAGACGCCATTTTCCCTCGCGCTGCCCGGCAGCGATGCGGGGCAGATCGATATGAACGTGCACTTCGGAGTCGTGCGTCGGGAAGGAGTGGCCTCCATGTTTGCCCCTTGGGACAATGTCAGCGCGTGGACTTGGCGCGGAGAAGAATGGGAAACGGACGCGAAGCTCATGCGAGGAATCGTCGGGGTCGTAAAGGTGGCGAATTACGGCGGGAATAGCGGTATCCGCCTGCGCGATTTCAATCACGACGGCTCATGCGAACTGCTCATCAACCACGACATCTACGAGTTCGATCACAAGGAGGAGAAATGGAAGCCTGCGGGCTACTCGCTGCCCGAGGGCTGCGCGGTCGTGGACGACAAGGGCC
>JBBSEI010000166.1:0-2543 GCA_038239865.1 Chthoniobacterales bacterium | reverse complement strand
ATCCTCCGGCACCCAGTCGCGCAAATCCGGCGGCAGGAGCATCGGGGTGTCGTGATCAATCGAAACGAAGCGCGCGGGCATCCTCCTTCAACCCGCAATTTCAAAATCCGTAGCGCGGAAAGTCCGACAGGCTGCTAGCGCGCCGAAAAATGATGCACTGTGGTGCTTCGGAAAATCTCGCCGGGGCGGAGCACGGTGGTGGGGAAATTCGGATGATTCGGCGAATCCGGAAAGTGCTGCGTCTCGAGGCAGAAGCCGTAGTTTTTTTGGTACGCCTTGCCGCCCTTGCCGACGACGGAGCCGTCGAGAAAATTTCCCGTGTAGAGCTGGATGCCGGGTTCGGTCGTCGAGACGGCGAGCACGCGGCCGCTGCGCGGATCGTGGGCCTCGCCTGCGAGCGTGAGTGCGCCGGGACTCGCGTGATCGATCACGTAGCAGTGGTCGTAGCCGCCGGGCGTTCCGGTCATGTGCGCGAAGTCGCGCGCGAGCGTTTTCGCCGTTCTGAAATCCATCGGGCCGCCCGCGACCGGCAGGATTTCGCCGCTCGGGATTCCCGCGGCATCCACGGGCACGTAGCGGTGCGCGTGCAGCGTCACTTCATGGCCGAGGATGTCGCCGGCGCCGGCACCTGCGAGATTCCAGTACGCGTGGTTCGTGAGATTCAGCACAGTCGGCTTGTCCGTCGTCGCCTCGTAGTCGAGCCGCAGTTCGTCCTCGTCCGTGAGCGTGTACGTGACCGCGACGGTGAGCGTGCCGGGAAAATTTTCCTCGCCGTCCGCGCTCTCGTACAAAAAGCGCACGCCATTTCCGGACGCGAGCGGCTCGGCCTTCCACACGCGTGCGTGGAAGCCCGTCGGTCCGCCATGCAGATGGTTCGCGCCGTTGTTGACCGCGAGCTGATGCTCGATGCCGTCGAGCGTGAATTTCCCGCGCGCGATGCGATTGGCGAAGCGGCCCGTGGTCACGCCGAAATGGGGATGCTTCACGAGGTAGCGGTCGAGCGTGTCAAAGCCGAGCGTGATGTCCGCCAGCGTGCCCTTGCGATCCGGCGTGTGCATTTCGACGAGGCACGCGCCCCAGTTCGTGAGCTTTGCGCGGAGCGTGTGGTGGCGGTTCGTGAGGATGAAGGCGTCCACCGGTTCGCCGGCGGCAGTTTTTCCGAAGGGTTCTTTTTGCACGGAGGATGATTCGATGATGTTTTTTTGCGCGCTGCTCCGCTGCCAGTCGCAGCCGCGGAACGCGGGGTGGGAGGGAAGGGGCGGGGGAAAAGTGAGTCAACCGGAAAGGCGGCTCGCGCGCCGCTCCATGCTAAAACCGAATGGCCGAAAAAAATTTGTCCTCGTGCGCAGCCCGCGTATTGTCCGCGCCCGCTCGGGCCGATGAGAAGCCGCGCCGGGCGCGATTTTTTCCCAACCATCCATGACCACGAATACCATGCAGGGCGTCGGCGTCGTTCCCGAGAAAAAGGAACTGCGTCTCGTCGCGCACCCCGAGCCCCAGATCACCGCGCCGAATGAAGTGAAGGTGCGCGTGCTCGAGGTCGGCATCTGCGGGACGGATCGCGAGATTTGCACGTTTGCGTACGGGCACGGGCCGGCGGGCTGCGACTATCTCGTGCTCGGCCACGAGTGCCTCGGCGAAGTCACGGAGATCGGCGCAGGCGTGAAGAATTTCAAAGTGGGCGATCTCGTCGTGCCGAGTGTGCGGCGGCCATGCGCGGATCCGGGCTGCGCGCCGTGCCGCGAGGGGCGGCAGGATTTTTGTTTCACGTGGACGTTTAAGGAGCGCGGCATCAACCAACTCCACGGCTACATGACGGAGCAATTCGTGGAGGATGAGGCCTACCTCACGCACGTGCCGGCCGATCTGCGCGACGTGGCGGTGATGGCCGAGCCGCTCACGATCGCGGAGAAAGGGCTCGCGCAAATGTGGCAGGTGCAGCAGCGCGTGCCCGGCTGGGAGCACGACAATCGCGACGGGAAAGGCCGCGGGTTCGGGCGCAACGCAGTCGTGCTCGGCGCGGGTCCGATCGGCCTGCTCGGCGCGATGAAACTGCTCATCGAGGGCTTCCGCGTTTTCATCTACTCGCGCTCACCGAAGCCGAATTTCAAGGCGGACATCGCGGAGCAAATCGGCGCGGAATACCTCTCGGCGAAGGAAGTCTCCGTGGACGATCTCGCGAAGAAAATCGGGAACATCGATCTCGTGTATGAGGCGGTGGGCGAAGGCGCGGTGTCGTTCGAGCTGGCGCGAGTGCTCGGCATCAATGGCGTGTTTATTTTCACGGGCATCCCGGCGGAGAAGCCGCAGATCCCGGTCTTCGCCGACACGATCATCCGCAACATCACGCTGAAAAATCACGCGCTCATCGGCACGGTGAACGCGAGCCCGCAGGCATTTCTCGACGCGATTCACGACCTCGGCGAATTCAAGAAGCGCTGGCCGAAGGCGGTCGCGGCGCTGATCACCGGGCGGCACCCGATCGCGGCGCACCGCGAGCTGCTCATCGGCAAGGCCGAGGGGATCAAGAATGTGATCCAGTT
>JBBSEI010000165.1:0-2563 GCA_038239865.1 Chthoniobacterales bacterium | reverse complement strand
TCAAGGGCGCGTTCAATTTTTACCAGGGCGTCGTGCGCGGCATGATGAAGCAGCGCAGCGGGCGGCTCATCAACATCGCGAGCGTCGCGGGGCTGATGGGAAATGCGGGGCAGGCGAATTACGCGGCGAGCAAGGCGGGGCTGATCGCATTCACGAAAGTCGTCGCGCGCGAACTTGCGAGCCGCGGCATCACGTCGAACGCCGTCGCGCCGGGATTCATCACGACGGATATGACCGAGGTGCTCTCGCAGCAGATCAAGGACGGCGTGGTGAAGCAGATCCCGCTCGCGCGTTTCGGACAGCCGGAGGACATCGCATCGGCGGTGGCATTCCTCGCGAGCGCGGAGGCGGGCTACATCACCGGCCAAGTGCTGACGGTGGATGGCGGACTCGTGATGTGAACGGATAAGTTGGAAGTTGAGAGTTGAGTGTTGAGAGGGAAAAAGCGGAACCTGTCGCGTACAAGTCCCTCACGCCATGCAACTCTACATTCTCCGGCACGCAGATGCCGATACCGAGGCGGCGACGGATGCCGCACGCACGCTTTCCGAGAAGGGAGAGGAGCAGGCGCGGGAGGTCGCGCAATTTTGCAGCAAGCACGGGATTCAGCCGGACGTGATTTTCGCCAGCCCGCTGATTCGCGCGCAGCAGACGGCGAAGCCGGTGGCGAAGGAACTCCGGCTGGAAGTGACGACTGCGCGCTGGCTCGCGTGCGGCGCAACGCCGGAGGGGATTCTTGCGGAATTGTCCGCCTCGAAGAATGTCTCCGCCGTGATGCTCGTGGGCCACGAGCCGGATCTCGGCCACCTCATCGCGCACCTGCTCGGTGGCGAGCGCGGGAGCATCCATGTGCGCAAGGCATCGCTGACGCTTGTCGAGGTGATGGCGCCGCGAACGGGCGGCGGGCGGCTGGAGTTTTCCATTCCCGTGCGGCTCATGTGAGGGCGGAAATTAACGCTTGATTTCCAAGGCCCGCCCCCTAGTCTTCGCGCTCCTAAAAAATTTCCCTATGGCAAAAACCTGCTGGCTCGAACGTGAAAAACGCAAATCCAAATGTGTGGCGAAGTACGCCGCCGAACGTGCGGAGATGAAAAAGAAGGGTGACTACATCGGCCTTTCGATGCTCCCGCGCAATGCGAGCCCCGTGCGCCTGAGCCGCCGCTGCAACGCGACCGGACGCAAGCGCGCCTTCATGGGTCGCTTCAAACTTTCCCGCATCGCCTTCCGCGAACTCGCCTCAAACGGCCTGATTCCCGGCGTGACCAAGTCGAGCTGGTAGAAAATTCCGCTGACCTTTTCACGAGCCGCAGACCGCTGGTCTGCGGCTCGTTTCTTTTCCGATGACTCTCTTTCTCGCGAACGCCGGAGCACTCGTGACCGAGTGGGATGACGGCGGCAGCATCGTCCTGAGCCTCGTCGGAATCCTCCTGCTCGTGCTGCTGAACGGCTTTTTTGTGGCCGCGGAATTTTCCCTCGTGAAAGTGCGCACCAGCCAGCTCGATCCGCTCATCGAGGAAGGCCGCAAGACCGCGGTGACCGTCAAGCACATCCTCGGGCGCATGGATGCCTACCTTTCCGCGACGCAGTTTGGCGTGACGGTGACGAGCCTCGTGCTCGGCGCGATCGGCGAGCCGTACATGGAGCGGCTGCTCGAGCCGTTTTTTTTGAAAGTCGGCATCCACAGCGTGGCATTCGTCACCGGCGCGTCGTGGGCGCTGGGGCTCACGATCATCACCTTCCTGCACATCATCCTCGGCGAACTCGCGCCAAAATATCTCGGCATCCGCAATCCGCTCGGCATGTCGCTGCTGCTCGTGCGGCCGCTGCAGATTTTCATCACGGTGTTCAAACCGTTCATCTGGGTGCTGAACGTGTCCGCAAATTTGCTCCTGCGCCGCGTCTTCCGCATCAGCCCCGTCGCGGAATCCGAACTCGCGCACAGCGAGGAGGAACTGCGCGTGATCCTCGCCGAGAGCGCGCGCGCCGACGAGGTGAGCCCGATGGGAAAGGAGATTCTCATCAACGCGCTCGACCTGCAAAACCGCGTCGTGCGCGACATCACGACGCCGCGCGGCGATGTGATTTTCCTGAACATCGAGGACACGTTCGAGGAAAACCTGAAGCGCGCGATGGAGTCGCGGCACACGCGTTTCCCGCTCTGCCGCGAGCATCTCGACGAGACGATCGGCCTCGTCCACATCAAGGATCTGCTGCGCCTCATGCGCGAGCCGAAGCCCGACATCACGAGCATCAAGCGCGAGCTGCACAACGTCCCCGAGATGATGCCGCTGGAAAAACTGCTCAGTTTTTTCCTCGCCCGCCACGCGCACCTCGCGCTTGTCGTGGATGAATTCGGCGGCACCGCCGGCATCGTCACGCTCGACAACGTGATCGAGGAACTCGTCGGCGTCATCCATGATGAATTCGACGTGGACAAGCGCGAGATGCGCCGCGTGAGCAAGGACGAGTTCGTCATCGCCGCCACGCTGAGCCTGCACGAGCTGAACGAAATGCTCGGCCTCGAACTCGAAAGCACCGAGGTGAGCACCGTCGGCGGCTACAT
>JBBSEI010000164.1:0-3031 GCA_038239865.1 Chthoniobacterales bacterium | reverse complement strand
TTAAGAAATGCCGTAGCCCGCCGTCCGCACAGGCTGGAAGCCTGTGTTCCGCGTGGATGCAGTTGCAAAACGGAACCGGATTTTGCCATCGGCCTTGACTTTAGTTCGGCTCCTTATTATTCGCCGCCAAACCGTTCCCATTGCCATGCCCCTTCTGATGCTGAAAGACGTGCCGCGCTACGAATGCCTGCTCAAGGCCGCGGAGAAATATCCGACGCTGAACCCGTCGGCCTGCGAGGCGTTCCTGCATCTGCTCAGGACGGGCGACGCGGTGTTTGCCGCGGAGAGCGCGCACCTTTCGCGGCATGAAATCAGCCAGGGGCGCTTCACGGTGCTCATGCTTTTGAACCGCTGCGCGGAGCAGCCTTCGACGCCCGCGGAACTCGCGGACGAGGCGGGCGTGACCCGCGCGACGATGACGGGACTGGTGGATACGTTGGAAAAAGACGGGCTGGTCACGCGCAAAAATGATTCGGCGGACCGGCGCACCGTGCTCGTGAAACTGACGCGCGCCGGACGCAAGCTGCTCGATCAGATGCTGCCGGGGTATTTCGCGTCGGTGACGAAAATGATGCACCCGCTGAACAACGCTGAACGAAAGCAACTGGTGACGTTGCTGCAAAAAATCCAACGCGGACTCCTTGCGGAAGCTCAGCCCGAGGCTGCGGTGGCTGCTCGCTAACCGAGGCGCTTTTTTATGGGAAAACGAATGTTCATCATGCTCGTCTCGGCTGTCGCGTTCATCGCGGCGATCGGGTTTTGGAAATATCGGATCATCCGCAAAGGCATGGCCGAGGGTGCGAAATTTGCACCGCCGCCGAGTGCGGTCACGACCGTGATCGTGAAGGCGCAAAAGTGGCAGCCGGTGCTGCGCGCGGTGGGTTCGCTGAAGGCGATCCACGGCGTGACGGTGAGCACGGACCTCGCGGGCATCGTTTCGGAGATCGACTTTGAATCCGGCACGGCGGTGAAGAAGGGCGACCTGCTCGTGAAGCTCGACACGCAGCAGGAGGACGCGCAGGTGCGCTCGGCGCAGGCGCGGCTCGCGCTCGCGAAAACGGACCTCGAGCGCAAGCGCGACCTCATCGCGAAGAAGGCCATCGCGCAATCGGACTTCGACACCGCGGAGAGTCAGGTCGCGCAGACGCAGGCCTCGGTGGCGGAAATGACGGCGCTCGTCGCGCGGAAGCGCCTGACCGCGCCGTTCGACGGCATCGTCGGCATCCGCCAGATCAATCTCGGGCAGTACGTGAATCCCGGCGCGGCGATCGTGCCGCTGCAGTCGCTCGATCCGATCTTCGTCGAGTTCGTGGTGCCGCAGCAGCAACTCGGCTCGGTCGCGGTGGGGAAAAAACTGAAGTTCGCGGTGAAGGGGATCGCGGACGGCGAGTTCGAGGGTGACATCACCGCCATTGATTCGCTGGTGGATCCGAACACGCGCAACATTTTGGTGCAGGGCACGGTGAAAAACCCGGAGCGCAAATTGCGGCCCGGCATGTTTGCGGACATCGAAGTGCTGCTGCCCGAGACCGGCGGCGTGCTCGCGATTCCGTCCTCCGCGATCTCATACGCACCGTACGGCGACTCGGTGTACGTCGTCCGCGACAAGAAGGGGCCGGACGGCAAGCCCGCGAAAGTCGTCGAGCAGCAGGTCGTGCAACTCGGCGCGACGCGCGGCGATCAGGTTTCCGTTTCGTCCGGGCTGAAGGCTGGCGACGAGGTGGTTTCGGCGGGCGTCTTCCGGCTGCGCGCGGGCGCGCCAGTGCGCGTGGACAACTCGGTGCAGCCCGGCAATGACCCGCATCCGAATCCGCCCAACTCCTGACCGTCCTGACCGCAGTCGCACGCGACCATGAAATTCACCGACTTTTTCATCCGCCGGCCCGTCTTCGCGAGCGTGGTCAGCCTCATCATTTTGCTCGCGGGCCTGCAGTCCATCCGCTCGCTCGCGGTGCGGCAATATCCCCGCAGCGACATCGCGGTGGTGAACGTGAAGACCCGCTACATCGGCGCGAATGCGGACCTCGTGCGCGGCTTCGTCACCACTCCGCTCGAGCGCGTGATCGCGAGCGCGGACGGGATTGACTACATTGATTCCAGCAGTTCGCAGGGACTCAGCATCATCACCGTTCACCTGAAGCTGAACTACGACACGACCGCCGCGCTCACGCAGGTGCAAGCGAAAGTCGCGCAGGTGCGGAACGATCTCCCACCCGAGGCCGAGGCGCCGATCATCGAGCTCACGCTGAGCGACACGCAGTTCGCGCAGATGTACATTTCCTTCTCCGCGGAAAACCTCACGCCGAACCAGGTCACCGACTACCTCACGCGCGTCGTGCAGCCGAAACTCACCGCGGTGAGCGGCGTGCAAAAGGCGGACATCCTCGGCGCGCGCACCTTCGCGATGCGCATCTGGCTGAAGCCCGATCGCATGGCTGCGCTGAACGTTTCGCCGAGCCAGGTGCGGCAGGCGCTCGCGGCGAACAATTATCTCTCCGCGCTCGGCACGACGAAGGGCTCGATGATTTCGATCAACCTCATCGCGAACACCGATCTGCGAAACGCCGACGAATTCCGCGAGCTCGCCATCCGCGAGCAAAACGGCGCGATCATCCGCGTGAAGGACATCGCGGAGGTGGAACTCGGCGCGGAGGATTACGACATGGACGTGCGTTTCTCCGGGCAGAAGGCGACCTTCATGGGCATTTGGGTGCTCCCCACGGCGAACTCACTCGATGTGATCAAAGCTGTGCGCGCGGAGCTTCCCGAGATCGAAAGGCAGGTGCCCGCCGGCATGAAAGTCGGCGTGCCGTACGACGCGACGAAATACATCCAGGACGCGCTGCGCGAGGTGCTGCACACGCTCATCGAGACGCTCGGCATCGTCGTCGTGGTCATCTTTCTTTTCCTCGGCTCGTGGCGTTCGGTGCTCATCCCGATCGTGGCGATTCCCATTTCGCTCATCGGCGCGGCGTTCCTCATGCTCGCGTTCGGCTTCACGCTGAATCTGCTCACGCTGCTCGCCATCGTG
>JBBSEI010000163.1:0-3405 GCA_038239865.1 Chthoniobacterales bacterium | reverse complement strand
TCCAGCGTGCCGCGTCCGGCATCCCTGCCGGGCGCAGGGCGAAGGCGGTGGGTCCGCTCGATTTCCGCAATGCAATACCAGTCGCAGTCCCGCAGCACGGTGCATCTTTCCGGCAGGATGCCGAAAAGGACACGCTGGAAGCGTGTGCTCCCATTTTCCTGCGTGCTACGTCCGGTTTCCGCGAATGGGATGCCGGGCAAAATGCGAAAGACGCACCTTTTTCACAGTTTCTGAGGGAGCGACATCAGTAGAACACTCGCGAGAGATACAGTCCCTCGGCGACGGCCATAAAGTGCGTGCGGGCCTTCACGCGCATGTCGAGCAGATCGGTGATGAATGACAGCGGCGCGCGCTTTTCCGCGATGCGGATGATCGTGCCGGTGAGGAGGCGCACCATTTTGTAAAGGAAGCCATCGCCCTCGAAGGTGAGCATGATGAGCGGGCCGCGCGTCTGCACGCCGATGCGGTGAATGGTCCGCACGGTGCCGCTCGGTTTCAGCCCGCGCTTGGCGGTGAAGCGCGCGAAGTCGTGATGCCCCACGAGCATCGCAGCGGTCTTGCGCAGCAGCGCGAGATCGAGTTCGCGCGGGACGTGCCAAGCGCGGCTGATCTCCAGCGGGTGCAGGTAGCTGGCATTCCAGATCCGGTAAATGTAGCGCTTTCCCTTCGCGGAAAATCGCGCGTGAAATCCCGCATCACCGCCGCGCACGCGCGAGGTGCGGAGGATGCGGATGCCGTGCGGGAGGCGCGCATTCAGCGCGGCCTGCCATGTCGCGGGCGCGAGCTTTCCTCGCGGGACATCGGCGTGCGCGATTTGTGCGGTGGCGTGGACGCCCGAGTCCGTGCGGCCCGAGCCGTGGATGCGCAAGCGGATCCCGGCGACGGCGAGGAATGCCGCCTCGATGTGGTCCTGCACGGCGTTCCCGCCGGGCTGACTTTGCCACCCGGCGAATCCGCGGCCGTCGTATGCCACGGTGAGCTTCAGCCGTTCCTGCGCCTCAGCCATGCCGCGTCACGCAAAAGCCTGCGAGTCCAGCCACCCCTGCAGAATAATCTGCGCGGCGACCTGATCGATCACCGCGCGGCTCTGCTTCACATTGCGGCCCGCATCGTGCAGGTAGCGCTGCGCGGCGACGGTCGTGAGGCGCTCGTCCCACAGCTTCACGATGCAGGTCACTTTTTCGCGCAGCTTGTCGGCAAAGGCGCGCGACTTTTCCGCACCGCTGCCCGTCGTGCCGTCCATGTTTTTCGGCAGGCCGATGATGATGTGGCTCACGTCCTTTTCCGCCGCGATCTGCACGATGCGTGCGAGGGGATCAGCCGTGTCCTTCACCACGATCGTCTCGACGGGATGCGCGAGCATACCGAGTTCATCCGAGACAGCGACGCCGATGCGCGCCTCGCCGAGATCGATTCCGAGGGCGCGCTTCATTGCAGTTCCGGCGGCACTTTGGTGATGAGGTGCTTGATGCGCTCGGCTTCGTGCCGGCTGCACACGAGCACCGCATCGGGCGTGTCCACCACGATGAGATCGTTCACGCCGAGCAACGCGATGCGGCGCTTTTGCGAGGAGAAAACGATGCTGCCCGAGGAATCGAGCGCGCTCACTTCGCAGTTGCCCACGTTGCCCGCGCCACGATCGGCGAGATACTTCGCCACGGCGGTCCAGCTTCCCACGTCGTCCCAGTCGAACGCGCTTTCGACCATCAGCACGCGGCCGGCTTTTTCCATCACGGCATAATCGATCGAGATTTTCGGCAGCGTCGGAAACACGTCGCTGAGCATTTTGGCGAATGCCTCGCCCGAGTGGAGGCGCGTGACGAAGGAGCCGAGTTCCGGCGCGTGATGCCGCAGCGCGCTGAGGATGGCCGGGATCGTCCAGATGAACATGCCGGCGTTCCACCGGAAATTCCCCTGCCGCAAAAATTGCTCGGCGAGTTCCGCGTTCGGTTTTTCGCGGAAGGACTTCACGTCATGCACGGCGGGACCGTCCGCATGATCGCGCAGCGCCACCGTGCCGCCGCACTCGATGTAGCCAAAGCCGGGGCACGCCCACGTGGGCTGGATGCCGATGGTCACGAGTTCGCCCGTCTGCCGCGCCGCCGCCACCGCGGTGGTGAGCGTCCGTTGAAAACCGGCGGTGTCCTTGATCAGATGATCCGCGGGCAGCACGATCATCGTGGCCTCCGTGTCGCGCGCCGCGACCCATCCGACACCGAGCGCGATGGCCGCGGCGGTGTCGCGCTTCGCGGGTTCGGCCACGATGTTTTCCGCGGGCAGGCCGAGCGCGATTTCGCGCACGGCGGATTCCTGCTCGGAGTTTGTGAGGATGAGAATGTTCTTCGGCGGCACGAGGCCGTCGAGCCGGCGCAGCGTGGATTCGAGCAGCGTCTCGCCGCCGAAAAGCGAGAGCAACTGCTTCGGCCGCGACTTGCGACTGAGCGGCCAGAATCGTTCGCCACTGCCGCCGGCGAGGATCAGAACGTAGGGGGGATTGGACGTCATCGGCGTGGTTCGTAGCGCAAGCGCGGCGATTTCACTAGGGGATTTCTGGCAGCGTTCGCTCGCATCTTCCGCGGCGCGCGGCTGGCCCGAGTTTCGGTGAAAAAATGTGCCCGGGAAATCCCGGCGATCGAGCGGTACGGCACACCAAAACGCACGCCACGGCACAGCGATCGCAGCGGAACAGACTATGCTTTACACGAAGGACGAATCCCCCATCCTCCCCGTGCATCCCATGGAACCCGCCAAGCAGACCGACGCCCTGAACACTTCGCTCCTCGCCGTTACACAGACCGCAGTCGGCTGCGGCCTCGGCCTGCTGCTCGGCGGGAAAATGAGTCGCCGCGCGCAAAAGGCGACGGCGTTTTCCGTGCTCGGCGTCGGCGCGCTGCTGGCGCTCCCGGCGATCGTGGATGCGATCTCGCATCTCATCAGCGGCCCCGCCACGGAGCGCGGCGCGCGGAAGCGGCTCGACAGCATCCGGCATGATTCGGGACTCCCGGATGACGCGGAAGTTTTCTGATCGCCGCGGCGATCCGAGGAGTGCGGCGCGGAAGTGCGGTTCGGTTTTGTCTTGCGGCGAAAGTCACCCCGCTCGAACAATGAAGATTCGCGCTGGCGGATCATTTCGCGGAAGCTTTTCGACAGCCCCTTTTGCGCCCATTTTCTCCGACGCTCACACATCCCGATGAGTGGCACCCCCATCAATATCCTGCTGGTCGAAGACAATCCCGGCGATGTCGCGCTGCTGAAGGTGCTGCTCTCGGAGGAATGCGGCGATCTCATTTCCATCACCACCGCGGCGCGCGTCTCCGAGGCGGTCACGAAGCTCGATGCAGGCGGCGTGGATGTGGTGCTGCTCGATCTCACGCTGCCCGATGCGCAGGGCCTCGAGGCGCTCGT
>JBBSEI010000162.1:0-3524 GCA_038239865.1 Chthoniobacterales bacterium | reverse complement strand
GAGCCGTCGCGTCCTTCAGCGTCTCCACTTGGTTGCAAGCCCGCGCGATGATCCGTCCATTGTGCACCACCACCGCGCCGATCGGCACCTCCTCGCGCTCCCACGCGCGGTGCGCCTGGCGCAGGGCTTCGCCCATAAAATAGTGGTCGCTGTGCAGATCGATGATTTCTTCCATGGGAAAAGCGGGCGGAGATTTCGGTTGCGTGCCGGTGTGAATCGGTTAAATACGCCGCCCCTTTTCCAAACCCAACCGGGATCCTATGTCGAAGATCATCGAAAAAATCAACAACTCGCAACTCAAGGCAGATCGCAACGGCTTCAATGTCGGCGACACCATCTGCGTCCACACCATCGTCAAGGAAGGCGAGAAGGAGCGCATTCAGAAATTCACCGGCGTCGTCATCGGCCGTCGCGGCACGGCGATCAATGCCAGCTTCACCGTGCGCCGCATCAGCTACGGTGAGGGCGTGGAGCGGGTCTTCCCGCTGCATTCGCCGCGCATCTCGAAGATCAGCGTGGAGAGCCAGGGTGCCGTGCGCCGCTCGAAGCTGAACTACCTGCGCGACCGCACCGGCAAGGCCGCGATGGCGGTCAAGGACAAGGCCCGCGAGGTGCCCGGGGCGGCTGCCGCGGCCGCCGTCTAGTCGCACCGCAATCATTTGCCATTCCGATGGCCTGCAACCTCGCGCATGAAGACAAGCTTCGTGCGCGAGGTTTGCGTTTTGTGGCCGGCATCGACGAAGCCGGGCGCGGTCCGCTCGCCGGGCCGGTCGTCGCGGCGGCGGTGATTTTGCCCGCGCGCTTCCGCCACCGGAAGCTGAACGACTCCAAGCAGCTCAACGCCGCGACGCGCGAACTGCTTTTCGCGGAAATCACGGGGCACGCGGAAATCCGCTTCGCCTTCGCCGTCGTCGAGAGCGTGGAAATCGATCGCATCAACATCCTGCGCGCCACGCACGAGGCCATGCGGCGCGCCGTCGCGCAGCTCGATCCGCCGCCCGAGCACGTGCTCATCGACGGGCTGCCCGTGCGCCCCTTTCCACATCCGCAGACCGCGCTCGTCGGCGGCGATGCGCTCAGCTTCAGCATCGCTGCGGCGAGCATCGTTGCGAAAGTCACGCGCGACCGCCTCATGGTCGAGCTGTGCGCGAGATTTCCCGCCTACGAATTTGCCCGACACAAGGGCTACGCCACGCCACAACATCTCGCCGCGCTCAAAAAACATGGGCCTTGTCCGATCCATCGCCGGTCTTTTCTTCCCGTCCGTCAGGCGGAATTCGCGCTCTGATCCGCGGCACCGCCTCGGCGCGCGCGGCGAACGGCTCGCGGAAAAATTCCTGCGCCGGAACGGATGCAAAATTCTCCGTCGCAATTTCCGCGCGAAGGGCGGCGGCGAAGTCGATCTCATCTGCCGCGACCTCGCGGAAAACACGCTCGTCTTCGCCGAGGTGAAAACGCGGATGTGGGGCGAATTCGGACGCCCCGCCGACGCCGTCGATCGCGAGAAAGAGGAACTCCTCGCGCGCGGCGCACGCGCCTGGCTGCGGCTGCTCGATCGGCCCGAGGTGAACTTCCGCTTCGACATCGTCGAAGTGATCATCGGAGAGGGGAAGCCGCACATCAACGTGATCAAAAGTGCCTTCCTGCTGCCGGAGGAGAGGCATCGGTGAACGGACTTTCGGGCGCGCGGATTTTTGTCTCCAACAAATTTCCGCGCGCCGCTAAGCACACGCGATGAAAGAAGAAAACATCCTCGTCGTCCGCCGCTCGCTTTTCGATCAGCTTGGCGCGTTTCAGGGGCTGTGCTTCGAGGTGGATCGCTACCTGCCCGCGTTCCTCGCGCGCGAAAACAACTTCTTCACCCCGCGCGGTCCCGCGGAGCAAAACCCGGAACTCAAGCAGATCATTCCGTACGTGCTGCTCGTCCACGGCGATTCGATTTTCCACTACGTCCGCGGCAAGAAGGCGGGCGAGCAGCGCCTCGTCGCGAAGGGCAGCATCGGCATCGGCGGTCACATGAACGACGGCGACGAAGGACTCTTCGCGCTCGACCGCGAGGCGTACAATGTGGCGGTGCAGCGCGAGGTCGCGGAGGAAGTTTTCCTCGAGGCAAAATTCACGAATCACGTCGTCGCGCTGCTCAACGACGACTCGAACGAAGTCGGCAAAGTGCATCTCGGCGTCGTCCACATCTTCCGGCTCGACACCGCCGCCGCCCGCAAACGCGAGGCGATGATCACCGAGTCCGGTTTTCTCGCCGTCGCCGACTTGCGCGCGCGCCGCGAAGCGCTGGAGACTTGGTCGCAGCTTTGCCTCGATGGTTTCGATCGCCTGCTCGCCGCGGCGCGGTAGGGAGTCCGACTGTCTCCGATTCACTGCAGCCGGACTTAGCACTCAGAACCATCCTGCCGCCTTCGCCCGGCGTCCGGCAGGGATGCCGGACGCGGCACGCTGGAAGCGTGCGCTCCCATTTTCCTGCGTGCTGCCGTGCGCTCTGCGGAGGTGGGATGATGGTGCCGTGACTTTTCAGCACGCTCAAACCGTTGCCGTCGTCCTGCGAAGCTGACAGCCTCGCCTCGATGAAAGTCCCCTCCTTCCTCTCGCTCTGCCTCCTTGCCGCCTCGTCACTTTTCGCAGCCGAATCTCCGCGCGTGCTCCCGCCCGCCTCGCTGCCCGACGACCTCCGCCTGCAGCCGCTGAAGGATCTCGACGGCTACTTCCCTTGGTCGCCGCCGGACGCGAGACTCGTCTGGGAAAATCGCGCCGCCGCACTGCGCACGCAGATGCGCGTCGCCATCGGCCTGTGGCCCGAGCCGACGCGCACGCCGCTGAATGCCGTCATCCACGGCAGGATCGATCGCGACGGCTACACGGTCGAGAAAGTGTCCTTTGAATCGCTGCCTGGATTTTTCCACACCGGGAATCTCTACCGGCCAAAAGGACAGCCGGGAAAACATCCCGCCGTCATCGTCACGCACGGGCACTGGCAGGATGCGCGCTTTTGGGAAAAGACGGACGCGGCGCTGAAGAAGGAGATCGAGGCCGGGCAGGAGCGCTCGATGATCGGCGGGCGCACGATTTTCCAATCCATCGGCGTGCAGCTCGCGCGCATGGGCTGCGTGGCCTTTGTGAGCGACATGCTCGGCAACAGCGACTCGCAGCAAATCAGCGCGGCGATCGCGCATGGATTCAAGGTGCAGCGGCCTGAGATGATCTCGTCGGAGGCCGGAAAGTGGGGCCTCTTTTCGCCGCAGGCGGAGACGTACAGCCAAAATATCATGGGCCTGCAGACGTGGAATAATGTGCGCTCGCTCGACTTCCTCACCGCGCTCGACGACGTGGACGCGACGCGCCTCGCCGTGACCGGCGCGAGCGGCGGCGGTACGCAATCCATGCTCCTCGCGGCGCTCGATCCGCGCATCACCGTCGCGGTGCCGTGCGTGATGGTGAGCACCGCGATGCAGGGCGGCTGCACGTGTGAAAATGCGAGCCTGCTGCGCATTCGCACGGGCAACATTGAATTT
>JBBSEI010000161.1:0-3698 GCA_038239865.1 Chthoniobacterales bacterium | reverse complement strand
GCGAGCGCGATGGTCGTGATCGCGGTGTCCCACACCGGCGAGAGGCACGGCTGGATGCGGAAGTCCGCGGGGTCGTCCACGAAGAGTCCCTCGAAGTCGCGCTTCGCCTTCGCGAGCACCGGATGATCGTTCGTGTAGCCGAGTGCTTTCAGCGCGAGGATCGAGTTGAGCATCGCGGGAAAAATCGCGCCGAGCCCGTCGCTGCCTTCGCCGATATGCTCGAGCAGCCATTCCTCGCAAAGCCGCAGTGAGCGCGTGCGCAGCGGCTTGAATTGGAAGGGTCGCAGCCGTTTCAAAATGCGGTCGCAGCACAGGAAGAAATTCGGCCACGAAGCGCGCGGCTTGCGCCAGCGGGGACGCAGGTCGGCCTGCTCGGAGCCGGCGGGGTAAAGCTCGTGCAGCGCGACTTCCGACGGCAGATGCCGCGTGGGCTGGAAGTGATTCAGGATCGCCAGCGGGATGAGCATCGCGCGTGTCCACGAGCTCATGTGGTAGATGTTGAAGAAGAGCCACTTTGGAAAAAGCAGCATCTCCGGCGGGACGGTCGGCAGATATTTCCACGGGAACTGCCCGAGAAGCGCGAGGTAGAGCTTCGAGTAAGTGTTCATCCGCGGGATGCCGCCGAGGCGCAGGGCCGCGGCGCGGGCCTCCTGCATCCACGGGAGATTCGGCGCGTGGCCCGCGAGCTTCAGCGCGAAGTAGGCTTTGACGGTCGCGTTGATTTCGCTCGGGCCGTTTTCGTAAATGTTCCAGCCGCCGTCCGCGAGCTGGCGGCGGCGGATGTGCGCGACGCATTTTTCCTGCAGCACCGGATCCACCTCGCTCGCCCAATGCATGTACGCGATGTAGTCGCTGACGAGCGTGCTATCCACGACGAGTTCGCCACACCAGTGGCCGTCGTCGCGCTGGAGCCGGAGGAGATTTGCCTGCGCGTTCGCGATGGCGCGGGGCAGGGGATCGCGCTCAGTCTGCGGGAGTGCCTCGGTGATCATCGGACGCTGCCGGGATCGTTACTTCGCCGCGGCGAGGGGCTCCGGTGCGGCTGCGGTGCTGCCCGCATTTTTCGCCGGTGCGCCCGCGCCGGTGAGATGTCCTTTCCCGCCCGTCACGCCGTTGAATGCGTCCACCTGCTTCGCCTTCGGCTTCGGCTTGGTGGCGAAGTTGAACTTGATCGTCTTCCACATGTCGCCGGACTTGGCACCGATGCCGAGCGCCGCCGTCGGCTCGTAGCCGCAGTTCATCATGCAGTTCTCGCAGCGCGGATCGCGGGCCTCGCCGTTCACGACGCCGATCTTGTCCCAGTTCGTCTTTTCGAGCAGGTCGGCGTAGGTCTTGTAGTGACCGTCCGTCATCAGGTAGCACGGGCCTTTCCAGCCGCGGACATTGCGCGTCGGGATTGCCCACGCGGAGCAAGTGAGGTCGCGCTTGCCGGCGAGGAATTCGAGATACACCGGCGTCCCGAGAATCGGAAACAGGCGGCCCCACTCCTCGATCTTGGCGAACTTCTTGATCGTGAGCTTGCGCGTAAGGAAAAAGTTCTCCGGCTCAATGTTCAGGCGCTTCACCATGTCGGCCTTGGCGGCGTCGTACTCGTAGCCCGGCGCGATGGTGTGGCCGTCCACGTTGAGCGTGTTGAGGAATTCAAACAGGTCTTCGATTTCCTGCACCTCCGTCTCCTTGTACACGGTCGTGTTCGTCGCGACCTGGTAGTCGAGCACCTTCGCCATGCGCATCGCGAGCACCGCTTCCTTGAAGACGCCTTCGCGCTCCACGATGAGGTCATGCGTCCGCTCCAGCCCGTCGAGATGCACGTTCCAGTACATCCACTGCGTCGGCGAAATGACCGCTTTCTTCGGGTCCTTCGGGCCCTTGCGCGCTTCGTCGGCCTGCGCGGCGGTGATGAGTTCCTCGCTCAGCAGCACCTGGACTTTCGCCTCGGCGGCGTCCTTGTTTTTCAGGAAAAGTGACGCCAGATAGTCGCGCATCTTTTTCCGCATCGAGGTGGCGTTCGTGCAGATGTAAATGATGCGCTTGCGCTTCAGCAGGCCCGCCACGAGGTCCTCGATGTGCGGGTAGATGAGCGGCTCGCCGCCGCAAATACTCACCATCGGCGCGCCGCATTCGTCGGAGGCCTGGAGGCAGTCTTCGAGCGGCATCACGTCCTTGATGGAGGTCGAGTACTCGCGGATGCGCCCGCAGCCGGTGCAGGTGAGGTTGCAGGTGTGGAGCGGCTCAAGCTGGAGCACGGTCGCGAACTTCTTCACGCCGCGCATTTTGTTGCTGATGATGTGCCGGGCGATACGAGCCGTGAGGGCGAGTGGAAAACGCATAGAAGGCGCGGGTGATACAGGACGTTGATCATTTGGGCAAGGCTCAACGTGGGCTTTTTCCGGGCGGCTCGTCTGGAGGACGGGGTGCAGGTGAAACGCAGAGACGCTGAGACGCGGAGGAAAATCGGCAAGCACATCACACCCCACCCCCGGATAAATCTGAGCGTGTGTGCCGAAAGGCGTCTGCTGCGGGAAGAATGAGACAGGATTATCAGGATTGGCAGGATGGACATGATTTCAGAGCTCCGTTCTCCATCCCGTGAATCCTGCCAATCTTCGCAATCCTGTCGTCATCTCAAAGCGGGCCGTGGAGTTTCGGGACACACTCTCAATCCATTCCCCCCTCCGCGTCTCTGCGCCTCTGCGTTTCAAACCCGTCCGAAAAGCTACGGGAAGCGCTCGCGCAGTTCCTCCAGCATCCGCGGGATGTATTCCTGCAGCCGGGCGTCCGGGGCCGGGCCTTTGGCGGGGAGCGCCTTGATTTGCGCGGCGATGGGGGCGGCCTTTTGGCCGAGGGCGTTGAGGGCGTCGAGCGCGGCCATCGCGGTGAAGACGTCGTTCTTCGACCAGTCGGCGTGGGCGAGCAGGAGTTGCAGCGCGGCCTGCGTGTCGGCCTCGCTGCCGAATTCCCCGAGCGCGCGCGCGGCGGCGATGCGGACGGGCGCGGAGGTGTCCTTCATTGCGGCCGCGATCAGATCGTGGTTTGCGTCCACCGCAGGCTTGCCCAATATCTGATGGCCGAGCACACCCCAGTAGCGGATTGCCGAAATCGGATTTTGCAGAGGCGTTCGCATCAGAGGGACGCGATTTTCCATCAAGCCTGGATCAAAGTTTGTGATACTGTCTGCGGTTACAATGACATCGGCACTCCGATACGCGTCGCTGTGTCCAAAATCATACGGCGAATTCCCGTGCGAGAGTTCCAATCGTTCGCCCTCGGGGACGAAGCCAACGTCTTTGATCCCAAGCGCGTGATAAATCTGCGCCTGCGCGAGACCGGTTTTGATCTCGGAGTGTTCTCTCGACTCCGCGAGATTCTTCACCTCATCCGGATCCGTTTGCAGGTCGAATAGCTCTTCCCACGGCTTCGGGTTCCAGAATTTGTCCTGCACGGCGTTCAGCTTTCCCTCCTTGTGAAGCTGCTCCCACACGCGCGTGGTCGGCGTCTGCCACATGTAGTTGAGATGCTGGCCGTAGATGAGGTGCGGCATGTAGTTGCGCACATAGACGTAGCGGCCGTCGGTCACGCTGCGCACGAGGTCGAGGCGCTCGTCCATGCGCCCGCGGAAGCCGTGCAGGAAGGGCTGCCGCTCGGTGGTGAATTTCCCGAGGAACGCGTGGCCCTGCATCCACTCCGGCGGCTGCACG
>JBBSEI010000160.1:0-3762 GCA_038239865.1 Chthoniobacterales bacterium | reverse complement strand
GGGTGGCGATGAATACCGCGACCCGGTGGAGTTTTTCCGCCGCACTTTCCTCACGGAGAGTCTCAAGGGTCTGCTCACGGGCGCGCTCCAGCGGCTCGGGAAAAATGCGGGCGACCCGGTGGTGCAGCTCCAGACGAATTTCGGCGGCGGCAAGACGCACTCGATGCTCGCGCTTTACCACCTTTTCTCCGGGCGACCGGTGGCGGATTTGCCGGGCCTCGAAGCGGTGCAGCAAAAATCCGGCGTGACGAAAATCCCGTCGGTGAAGCGCGTGGTGATCGTGGGAACAAAATCTCCCCCGGCAATCCGCGCACGAAGCCCGATGGCACGGTGGTGCGGACGCTCTGGGGCGAACTGGCGTGGCAGCTCGGCGGGAAGGAAGGCTACGCGCTCGTGGCCGCCGACGACGAAAGGGCGACGAATCCCGGCGACCAGTTGCACGAGCTTTTCAACAAGTATGGGCCGTGCCTCATCCTGATTGATGAATGGGTGGCCTACGCGCGCCAGCTTCACGACTCGAAGGATTTGCCGGGCGGCGATTTCGAGACGCATTTCACTTTCGCGCAGACGCTGACCGAGGCGGCGAAGACGGCGAAGAATACGCTGCTCATGGTGAGCTTGCCGGCGTCGGAGTCCAACGCGACCAGCCCGCACGCACAATCCGACGATGTGGAAGTGGGCGGCGAACGCGGGCGCGCGTCGCTCGACCGGCTGCGCAACGCCATCGGGCGCGTGGAGTCGTCGTGGCGTCCGGCGAATCAGGACGAGGGTTTTGAGATCGTGCGGCGGCGGCTGTTCACGCCGCTGGTGGAGCAGGCGCAGTTCGTGGCGTGCGATACGACGGTAAAGGCGTTCGCGGAGCTTTACCGCACGCAGCACCAGGAATTCCCGCCGGAGTGCCGCGACTCGGACTACGAGCGCCGCATGAAGCTGGCGTATCCGATTCACCCGGAAGTTTCGAGCGGCTCTACGCGGACTGGAGCACGCTGGTAAAATTCCAGCGGACGCGCGGCGTGCTGCGGCTCATGGCGGCGGTGATTCACGCGCTGTGGGAGAAGGGCGACCGCAACCCGCTCATCCTGCCCGCGCACATCCCGATTGATGAACCACGCGTGCAGTTTGAACTCACGCGCTACCTTCCCGATCAATGGGTGCCGGTGATCGAGAAAGACGTGGACGGCCCGAACTCCCTCCCACTGCGCATGGACGGCGAGCAGCCAAACCTCGGCAAATACTCCGCGTGCCGCCGAGTGGCGCGCACCATTTATCTCGGCTCCGCGCCAACCGCGAACGCGGCCAATCGCGGCCTCGAAGACCGCCGCGTGAAACTCGGCTGCGTGCTGCCGGGCGAAGCGCCCACGATTTTCGGCGACGCGCTGCGACGCCTGAGCGCCGCCGCGACGTATCTCTATCACGACGGCGCGCGTTACTGGTATTCGACGCAGCCCACGGTGACAAAGCTCGCGGAGGATCGCGCCGAGCAGCTCAAATCGAATCCCGATGCGGTGGCCGAAGACATCAAGCGGCGCGTCAATCTCGACGTGCGCCAGTCGAAAGGAGAGTTCAGCCGGGTGCATTGCTTTCCAGCGTCGAACGCGGACGTGCCCGACGATCCCGATGCGCGGCTCGTGATTCTCGGCGTCGAGTATCCGTACACAAAAGACGCAGACAGCCCGGCCGTCGCCGCCTCGAAAGCGATCCTCGATACTCGCGGCAGCAGCCCGCGATTGCTTAAGAACACGCTCGCCTTTCTCGCCGCCGACAAGACGAAGCTTTCCGACCTCGACGAAGCGGTGCGCCGATTTCTCGCGTGGGATTCCATCGTGAACGAATCGCAGGAATTGAACCTCGATCCGCAGCAGCAAAAGAACGCGAAGACCCAGCTCGGCAACGCAGACAAGACCGTCGCCTCACGTCTCCCCGAGTGCTACCAATGGCTCATCGCGCCGACGCAGACGAAGCCGCAGGACGCGGTGGAGTGGTCGGCGTTTCGTCTCACCGGCAGCGAACCGCTCGCCGCCCGCGCAAGCCGGAAGATGAAGACGGACGAGCTGCTCGTCGTGAGCCTCGCGGCCACGCGCCTTCGCCTCGAACTCGACAACGTGCCGCTCTGGCGTGGCGATCACGTCGCGGTGAAAACGCTCATCGAGGACTTCGCCCGCTACACCTACCTCCCGCGTCTGCGCGACAGCGGTGTGCTCATCGACGCTATCGCCGAGGGGCTTGGCCTGCTGACGTGGGACAGAGAATCATTCGCCTACGCCGATGGCGGGGATGAAACTGGACAACGCTACCGCGCCCTCCGCTGCGGGCAGCAAGTCGCGATCACGGAGGACAGCGCCGGGGTATTGGTGAAGCCCGAACCTGCGCGCCGCCAATACGACGCCGAGCGCGCACCTGCGCCCGGCACGACACCGGGCACAACAACAACACCGGGCGGCATTACCCCGACGACCACGACGCCGGGAGGCACGCCAACGGCAGGCGGCGCTCCCGCCGAATCGCCGAAGCCGAAGCGTTTCCACGGCACCGTTCAGCTCGACCCGCAGCGCGTTGGTCGTGACGCGGGCACCATCGCACAGGAAGTAATCTCACATCTAGCCGGCATCATCGGTGCCGACGTGAAAGTGACCATCGAGATCGACGCGATCATACCGAGTGGCGCGAGCGAGCAGATCGTCCGCACAGTCACGGAGAACTGCCGGACGCTGAAGTTCAAAAGTCAGGGATTTGAACAAGAGTAGCAGTCCCGCCGGTCGTCCCACTGGCTCAGCCAGGTTCTGTGGATACCAAAGTGGATTCTTGAGAACCGCATCGCCGAAAGGCCTCTGTCCTGGCGACAGATAAACCCTCAGCTAGCAGAACTTCCACGAAATACACATTGGCAAATGACTACCTCGTCTCCCAAGGACATTTTCCAGACACATTCCATGCAAATCGCGTGGTGAAGTAACGTAATCTTGCGCTACCTCCAAAACTCAGGTAGAGCATATCTCTCTATGACAACGCAGACTTACGCAAGTTCTGCGGATTCCGAACTCCATGCAGCGCATGGTTAGGCGTTCGCGGTTCAGTCGGATAGACGGTAGCGCCAGTAGTCCGGGTGACGGCTGTGGTGCTTGAAAGCGAGGATGCGAAGATGGTCTGGCAAGACGCGGTAGTAGATGGCGTAACGGAAACGCGGCATGAGGTAATGGCGAACGTCAGCCTCAACGATACTCCAACGCTCGGGAGCCTCCTGAATGACGCCGATGGCACGGTCTGCGGCATCGAGAAACTGTGCGCCGAGCGTGGGAACTCGACGCTCGTAGAACTGAGCCGCTTCGATGAGTTCCGCTTCGGCATCGGGGTGGTGAATCAGGCGCATCCGATGGCGCGGCGCGCAGCTTGCATGACCTCCTCGTGCGTGCGACCAACCACCGTGCCAGAAGAAAGCTCCTGGTCGCGTCGAATGGCCTCTCGCACCGCGTCGCGCTCCTCGGTGTCGGCCAAACCCTCGTCGATGCTCTGCCACAGGGTCTGAGCAAGAGAAACTCGCTCGGAGAGTGGAAGTGCCATTGCTTCAGTGGTGAGTTGTTGAGTGGACATGGCGAAAAAGTAGCGACTCAAACGGTCTCGGTCAACAGAAGGCGCGAGCGAACGCCTAGCAGCCTGTCGGACTTTCCGCGCGACGGATTTTGAAATGGCGGGTTGAAGCAGGATGCCCGCGCGCTTTGTCTCGATCGATCACGACACCCCGATGCTCCTGCCGCCGGATTTGCG
>JBBSEI010000159.1:0-3857 GCA_038239865.1 Chthoniobacterales bacterium | reverse complement strand
GGTGGCAAGTTCGCCCTCGACACGGCGGGTGCGAGTGACACGATTGACAAACTTTGGCTGGGCGGCGTGCAGGTCGCCAGCGGGACTTGGGGTTCCAGCAGTTCTCTCGCGGCGCATGTGAACGATACGTTCTTCAGCGGCACTGGCATGCTGGACGTAACCACCGCCCCCTCCGCCGTCCCCGAGCCTGCGACGCTCGCCGTGGGCTTGCTCTGCCTCGGTGCTGGGATGGCCCGCCGCCGGCGGAGTGCGGTGCGGGAGTAGGGAAGCAGCACACGGCTAGCAGCACGCTTTGTTCCCCGGGGAAACCGGACGGACGGCGATTTTCATTCGCGGGCGGGGGAGCGTGCGTTCTCCCTCGCAACCGGCAACACCGACTGTCCAAGGAACCTGCAGGGGCCTACACCTTGCTCTTCGGCACGACGCTGATGGCACCGTTGTTTTCCAGCATGGCGGTGTGGACTTCCTCGGGGCAGAGGCAGCCGGCTTGGCGGAGGGCGGCATCGAGTTCGTGACGGGTGAGTTGGGCGCGCTCCATGACTTTGTGGTCGATCTTGCCGTCGTGGATGAGCAATTCCGGGCGGCCCTCGAGGAAGGCTTCGAGCCGCTTGCTGCGGTAGGTGGCGAGCCCGACGGTATAGTTCAGCAGCACGAGGGAGAGGGCGGAGATGAGGCCGCCGCCGACGGAATTGTCGCCGCCGTTCATGGCGTTTTGCACGGCGTTTGAGAGGACGAGGAGGAGGACGAGGTCGAAGGGGGCGAGCTGGCCGATCTGGCGCTTGCCGGTGACGCGGAGCAGGCCGAGCAGGAAGACATAGACGATGACGGCGCGGACGACGAATTCATACCACGGGAGGCTGAGCGACCACATGCCGGGTGTGGAAGCGGCCGGCGCGGCAGAAATCGCATCGGCGGCGGCGAGAGTCGCGGGCAGGGCGGAGAGGAAAAATGGGATCATCGCGGGACGCTCGCCGCCGCGTGCGCGGGAGCGCGAGACAATCTTCGTGAGAAGTCGCTCACCTTTTGCCCGCGGGGCGCAGGAAATCTTGAAAGGCAGCAGGGTGAGGCCGTCCTTTCAGGGCTTTGAGCTTTGTTTTTCCCACGACCCAAGGCGTTGCTTTGGGCTCGCACATTCGCGGGTGTTTGGCCCTCAGCACGCGCGAGCCAACAACTTCAGCCCTTCAATCACGCGGTTCACAAAAATGCACGAATGACTCCAGGCTGACCCTAGAAGTGCATCGAGAACGTCGCGCCGAGGCCGGAGGAAACGTTTTCGTAGTCGGCGGCGGGCGCGCTCGATTCGTTGCGGACGAAGTTCAGGTAGAGACGCAGCGCGGTGCGATCGTTCAGCGCGTAGAGCAGCCCGAGCGCGAGCGTGTGCCGCGAATCGTACCGGGCCTGATTTTCAAAATCCGTGTACTGCCAGATGTAGGATCCCTGCGCGTAAAGCGGGCCCGCGAGCTGGTGCGTGATCGCGGCGAAGAGCGTGTGCGTCATGCGATCTTCGGTGAGCGGAAAGGCCCAGTAGTTGGCAAACTGGTAGCCGAGCGAGAACCGCGTGCGCCCGCCGTGAAAATCCCACGACTGCTCGAGCCCGGCGAGCACGGCGCCGGCGCTCGTGATTTCCGCGCCGCTGCGGATGCGATCGTAGCGGTAGAGCTGGCCGCCGGCGTACGCGTGCGGCCACTTCGCGCGCGGATGCCAGTCGAAAAGCGCGCTGGCCGTCGGGCCCCAGTAGCTGAGCTGATCGAGGTGAAAGTAGCCGGTGATTTCCGTGCGCAGCGAGAGGTCGAAGCTGAGGCTCTCCGAGAGCGCCGGATTCCAGCCCGCATCGAAGTACGACGTGGACGCCCAGTCATCGCGCGGCCCGCTCGGGAGCAGCGGGGCATTCGACTGGTGCTCGATGCTCGTGGATGCACCGAGGCGAAAACGCGGCGTGCGGCCGGAACGGCCGTTGAGTTCGACAACCTCGCCGCGGTCCTCCGCGATCATCCGCAAGTCGGCGCGCGTCTCCGGCGTGAGCGCCTGCGTGCTGCCGCGGACTTGCTCGACGGCGGGATTCTGCGCGGGGGCCGCGTTCTGCGCGATGCCGTGGGACGCGATCCCGATGATCGCGAGAAATCCGAAATGCGTTCCTTTCAAAATGACCGTGCCTCTTGGAAAAATGATGCGCTGCGCGGTGCCTTCACGAGTTGCCAATGCGGTGCGCGCGGCTCAGCGGCCCGGCGGTTTCGGCGGGAGCGGAACGGGCGACGGGGGACGCGCACCGAGCACCGTCGGTGTGGTGCCGCCGACGCGCGTGAGGATGAAGCCGCCGTTGCTGAGCGGAGTTCCGACGGAGTACGTGACCCCGTTTCCAACGGTGAGCGTCTGCCCCGTTTGCAAGGTCGAGACGGCCACTCCGTTGAGCGTGCCGCCCGTCGCGGTGATCGTCGCCGGGCCGACGCCGTTTGCCAGCGTCAGATTTCCCGCGTTGAGATTCAACGTCCGGTTGACGATTGCATTGCCTCCGGTGAAAAGTTGCGCGGAGCCGATGTCCAACGTCCCGGAGCCGACGTTCACCAGCGAACCGGTGCCGCCGACATTCCCGCCGCCGACATTGAGGACGCCTCCCGCGGTGGTGCCGGCGACAACATTCGTGGTTCCGGTGTACGCGTTAACAGTGAAGGCGTTCGCGCCCCCAGAGTTACTGCCCAGTGCCAAAGTTGCGCCACCCACATACCCGCCCGAGATAATCGCGCCGGACGAATTTGAAATCTGCAGAGTTCCGCCAGCCGAACCCGTCTGCGTGCGCGTGAGCCCTCCCGCGTTCGCGATGAGGATACCATTTCCACTTTGCTGCCCTGTGAGCGTCAGCGTGCCGCCAGCCGTCTTTGTCAGCGCGCCCTGCGACGCGATCAGATTCGCATTTCCGCCGGAGAAAAATGAGCGCACGGCCCCGAGGATGCCGGTCGTCGCGCCGGAACGGCTGACGGCTGCGAGGGCGGTGCCATTGGCGAGCGTGATGCCCTTTGCCCCGACCGTGTTCGTCGCGCCGTTCGCGGTGCGATTCACGGCTTGGACCTGGGAGGGACTCGCGGCGTTGGCGGCGATGAGCTTTTGCTGGATCGTCGCGAGCGCCTGCGTGTTCGCGATCCACGGGGTGACGGGGAATTTCGTCACGAGCGTGGAGGTGGAGGTCATCTTTTTCAGATCAAAGGCGAACGTCCGGGGTGCGCTGCCGTCGCGCACCCACGCTTGGCCGGCGACGAGCGGCGTGCCGTTCACCGTGTCGCTGCCCTCGAGGGCGAAGACGGCATTGTAGCTCGGCGAGGCATGGACGGAGACCACGCCGGGCTGGCCGGTGCGCACGAGCGCGGGCGTGGTGATGGTCGTATTTTTCCGCGTGAGGTGGAAAAGCGCGGAGCCTTGGTTGAGCACGAGCTTCGTGCCATCGAATGAAAAGCTGGAGCCCTGCCCGATGCGGACGACCGTGCCATCCGGCAGCGTCACTTCCGCACGCGACCGCGCGCCGGTGAGGATCGTCTCGCCCGGCGCGAGCGTCGCGCCCACGCTCTTCGGCTGGCCTGCGATGGAGACTTTGTTTTCGGCGACGGTGAGCTTCGCACTTTCGCTCCGGGCAGCGTGCGACGCGGCGGTGAAAATCGACGTGGTGAGGATGGCCGCAGCCAGAGTCCGGAGGGAGGTTCGGGAAAGCATCGCTGCCGTCTAGCAGCCTGTCGGACTTGATGGCCGACGAGGGGGGTGTGGTGCGGCGGGTGGAAAAAGCTGGATCCGAGCGGGAGTCTGGCGCGGATGTCCTCGCGCCCCGACCGTTTGCGGAGGTCTGTTTTGCGCGGCTAATGAGGGTGCCTTGC
>JBBSEI010000158.1:0-3976 GCA_038239865.1 Chthoniobacterales bacterium | reverse complement strand
GCTCGCGAATTCGCGCACCGTGAGGTTGTTCACGAGTCCCGGCGGCATGATGGAAGTCGGCAGCGTCTCGCGCTTCGCGATGTCCTTCACGGCGTAGGTGGATTCCTGCGCGGCGACATTGCGCATCGTGACCTTGTCCGCGCCCTCGCGCACGACGAAGCCGACGTTCACCGTGCCGTCCTTGAGCGTGAAGACATTCGTGGCGAAGCCCTGCGCGATGGTCTTGTTCGGATCGAGAATGTTTTCGGCAAGGTCGGGGCGCTTGTAAGTCTGCGCGATGTTGCCGAGGTAGGGGCCCTTTTGCGGCTGATCCTGCGAAGTCGTGTGGCAGGCGACGCAGGTGTTGCGCGTGAAGAGCTGCTCGCCGAGTGCGATGTCGCCCTTCGTCTTCACGACCTGCGCGATCACGTCCTTCACCTGCAACGTGCCGATGAGCGGGCCGGTGTCCTTCGCCTTTTTCGCCAGCTTCATTTTCGAAGCGACGTCCTTCGCTTCGGACGCGACGGCCTTGTCGGGATCGTCGAGCGCAGCGAGGATTTTGTCGGCATACGCGTGGTGTTTGATCTCGCCCGCGGCCTTCAGGATTTGCACGCGGCGCTTCGCATTCTGCCATCCGGCGTCGAGCGCCTTCGTGGAAAGTTCGCGCGGCTCGGGTGCGCCCGTCTTGCGTGCGCTGAGGGTGAGCAGCGCGGCGTCGGCCCAGACCGAAACTGCGCCTTCCATTTTCTCCGCGATGGACTCGATGAGCTGGTGATGATTCTCCAGCTTCGGTGCGCCGAGAAATGCGGCGGTGGCCTTGTCCGTCGCGCTGCGGGCGGCGGAAAGGAGCGCGCCGGTGTCCTTCTTCTGCTTCTTCGCGATGACGGGATCGGCGATGTCGTTCGTCGCGGCGTTCGCCTTTGCGTATGCGGCGACGGCCGCGTTGAGCTTCACGAGTCCGGCGAGCGATGCGCGGACGCCGTCGGCGCTGTCCACTTTTGCCAGCGCGATGATGGCGGCGGACAAAGTAGTCATGGGCTTTAGCCCGACCTGCGATGTGAGTTCGCTGATGTTCGCCTGCTGCGATGCCGGGGCCGTGACGGGCTGAAGCCCAAGACTACTTTGCGCGGCTTTCACGAGCAGCGGCACGGCGTCGCTCGGGATCGTGTCTGCGGTGGCGAGCTGCGCGACGGCGTCGGGGATGAGTCCGGCGTCGGTCTTCGCGAGAGTGAGGATGCGCTGGAGCGCGTCGTTGAACTGGATGCGGTTGCGGCCCAATTCGCTGACGAGGAACGCGGCCTCCTCGGACTGCGCGGTGGCGAGCACTGCCTTCAGTGCGGCGGCGATTTTCTCCGTCTCGCTCCACGGGTCGGGCTGGTAGTACGGCCCGCGATAATCCGGGCGCGTGCCCCAACTGTTGCCCGTCCATTTTCCATCGGTGAAATGCAGACGGCACAGTGCGCTGAGAATGCCTTTGCGCGCCTCGATACCCTTCGTCGCGGCGAGCCGCTTCAGCAGTCCGTCCACGACTTGCGGCGTGTGCATCATGCGCAGCGAACGCAGTGCGCTGTCGCGCGTTTTTGAGGGTGCCTTCGGATCGTCCACGATGGCGAATACGGGCTCCGGCGTGTCGAGCATCGCGAGCATCGCGAGCACGCGTTGCGCGGTGTGCGAGATCACATCGTCGCCGTCGCCGAGCAGCGCGGCGATTTCCGGCGCGAGCGAGGTAATGCGCTGGCGAGTCGCAGCGATGACGGCGTTCAGCCGCACCTGCGCGTCGTTGCTCTTGAACCCCGCGCTGAAGATCGCGGCGGGCACGAGCGACTTCGCCTGCGACTTTGCAGCGAGGCCGGAGTCGCCGAGTGCGAGCAGCACGTACGCTTGGATCGTCGGCTCGCTCGCCAGTGCGGCGACGGCGCTGATGTTTGCGGAATCCGGCGCGCTCACGTTGCGCTGCGAGACGCCGTAGAGCGCGGCGACGCGCGTGGCGAGCGGCTTCGATTTATCCGCGGCGAGCGCGAGCAGCAGCGTGCGTGTCGCGGGTTTGTCTTCGCGGGCGAGCAGCGTGCGCTGCGCTTCGAGGCGCGTGCGGTGGCTCGGGGATTCGAGCAATTTCACGAGTGCCTCGTCGCTTGCCTTTTCAAAATCCGGCAGGGCGGGCGCTTTGAAGCCATGCGGCGTCACGCGCACGATGTAGCCCACATCCGCGCCAGCCCAGTTGAACGTCGCGCCTTTCCAGCTCGCCTGATAGACGTGGCTCAGTGCGTCCACGTCCGCATCGGTCGGACGCGTCATCTTGATGAACTGCTGCGGCTTCTCCGTCTCGATGTAGGTCGAGCCTTTCTGCTTCACGGTGTGATGCCACAGCGCGCCGGTGCCCCAGTCCGCTGTGAGCGGCGCGTTGTTCCATTTTCCAAAGCCGGGCTCGTCGAGAAAAGTCGCGCCGCAGCCGGAGCCGCCGCCGTAGTCGTTGAGCGGCGTGATTTCCTCGTCGGGGAAGTTTTTGTAGAAGACCGGATAGCCGTGATTTTCCAGGCCGGTGAAATGGTGAAAGCGCACGTCCCAGCCGTCGCCGTCATTCGTGTTGTCGCGGGCAAACATGTTCATCAGCGGGCCGACTGCGACCTCGAGAATGTTGCGCGTGCCGTGGCTCACGAGTTCGAGGCCGGAGCCGTCGGGACGGAAACGGATCACGCCGCCGCCGCGATGCTGGAGATGTTTCCCATCCGTGCCGACCGCGTCCATGAAACCGAAGTCGCCGCCCGCGATGTAGAGGTAGCCATCAATGCCGAGCGAGAGTCCGTTCGTCGTGTGATCCGCCGGGCGATCCGCAAAGCCGAACGCGATCCCTTTGATCAGCGTCTTCTCCTCGGTCGCGATCCCGGTGTGATCCTTGTCAATGTAAACGCTGATGTCCGGCGGATGGATCAGGTAGAGCCGGTCGCGATCCCACACGAGCCCGCGCGGCGAATCCACGTCCTTCACAAATTCCTTCGCCTCATCCGCGCGCCCGTCGCCATCGGTGTCCCGCAGTCGCACGATGCGTCCGCGGTGCGACTGGCGTCCGAGCGAGCCGTTGCCGTCGCTGGCGACGTAGAGCGTGCCGTCCGGCGCGGCGGAGATGAACACCGGGTAGTTCGCCGCCTGCGAATTCGCGAAGAGCGAGACGTCGAATCCCTCGGGCACCTTCGTGTCCTTCAAAATTTCCGCCTCCTGCTCGGGCGTGAGCTTCACGATCGTCGGCGCGATGTTGCCTTCCTTGCCGTAAGGATCGTTCGGGTCAGCCGCAGGTTTTTTCTTCCCCTGCGCACCGGCATGAGGGGACAGCACCAATAGCGAGACAGCGAGTGTGAGTGCGGGAGCAAATTTGCGGAGCATGGTTTTCAAAAGTGAGCCGGGTGAGATGACCCAAAGCCGTGAACTTGCAAACCCTTTGACGCCTCGCGCGCAGGGTGCCGATCTGTCGTTGAAAGTTTGGCGTTGAACGTTCTGCGTTGAACGTTTGGCCCCGCGCAGCGGATCCAGCCACTTCACGACTTGCATCCGCAATTCCACACACGCCTGCGCGGGCTCAACTTCGAACACTCAACGCTCAACGTTTCACGCCAAACTTCGAGCAGCACCTCGCTGCTTCTTGCCGCGACGGGATCGATTCGCCAACGTTCGCGCCCATTTCATTTTCCAAAATGCCCGCGTTCACGCTCACCCAATGGCTCCTCTGCATCCTCGCGGGCCTCGGAGTGGGCGTGGCGAAGAGCGGCTTCGCGGGCGTCTCGCTCGTGCATGTGCTCGTGATGGCGAGCATCTTCGGCGACAAAGCCTCGACCGGCGTCGTGCTGCCCATGCTCATCATCGGCGACATCTGCGCGGTCATCGCCTTCAAAAGGCACGCCGTCTGGAAACACGTCGCGCGCACTTTGCCCATCGCATGCATCGGCGTGGTCATCGGCACGTGGCTCATGACGCGCATTCCCGCCACCGCGTACCGGCCGATCAT
>JBBSEI010000157.1:0-4012 GCA_038239865.1 Chthoniobacterales bacterium | reverse complement strand
TCATGGCCTTACTCGACGGCGCAGACGCTCAAGGCGCTGGCCAACCTTTTGCAGAACTACCGGCAGAGCGTCATCACGCGCGCGGATTACGCGAAGCTGCTGCGCATTTTTGCCGTCTCGCATCGGAAAAAAGGCGTGCCGTATCTCGCCGAGGCGCTGCATCCGGATACCGGATCGTTCGAGGGGCACGACGGCTACAATCACAGCGAGCATTACTTCCACAGCAGCTTCAACGACCTCGTCATCACCGGCCTCGTCGGACTCAAGACGCGCAACGATGACGTGCTCGAAATCGATCCGCTCGCGCCGAAGGAATGGACTTACTTTGCCCTCGATGACGTGTCGTATCGCGGCCATCGCCTGAGCATCCTTTGGGACAAGGATGGTTCGCGTTACCACAAAGGCGCCGGCTTCCGTGTGCTCGCGGATGGCAAGGAACTCGCGACGCTCGCTACACTCGGGAAAATCACCGCCAAGCTTCCGCGTGCCGCCGCGCCGAAGCGGATGGCGATGGCGAAGCTGAACTTCGCCGTGAACAATGACGGCGACTATTACCCGCGCCTTGCTGCCACCTTTACCGCACCGAAGACCGCTCTCGATAAGGTGAACGACGGCAACTATTGGTACACGATCAATCCGCCGAACCGCTGGACAACGGTGGGTTCGCCGAACGCCACCGACTCGGTGGAACTGGACTTCGGCACCGCGCGCCGCCTCGACACGGTGAAGCTCTATTTCCTCGATGACGGCAAGGACGTGGTCGCGCCCGCGAGCTACGCGCTGGAGTTTCACGACGGCAAAGCGTGGCAGCCGATTCCCAATCAGCAGCGCACGCCCGCGGAGCCCGCGGGCCACCGCGCCAACACGATTCAGTTTGCCGCGCGTGACATTACGAAACTGCGCGCTGTGTTCACGCACTCGAAAGGCGGCTTCACCGGCCTGACGGAAATCGAAGCGTGGGGCGAAGGCGCGCTGCCTTACGTCGCGCCGCCCGCGAAGCCCGGCAACCTCGCCTACAACCCGACCGCGCAAGGATTCCCCAAGGCGAGCGCGTCGCACTCGGATGTCTTTGGCGGTGTGCCGAAGAGCGCCACCGATGGCCGCGTCATCTACAAACCCACGCCGATGAACCGCTGGACCAGCTACGGATCGCCGAACACGAGCGACTGGCTCGAAGTGGATTTCGGCGCGGCGAAGGAAGTCAGCCGCGCGGAACTCTACCTCTACGACGACCGCGGCGGTGTGCAGCCTCCCGCCAGCTACACGGTGCAATACTTCGCCGCCGGCGAGTGGCGCGACGCGGCAAATCAATTCAAGTCGCCCGCCACGCCCATCGGCGGCGCGATGAACACCGTCACGTTCACGAAAGTCATCACCACGAAAATCCGCGTCGTCTTCACCCACCAAGGCAAGGCGCGCAGCGGCGTGACAGAGCTGGAACTTTGGAAGGAATGAACAAGGCGCATACGCCGACCACTGCTGACACTTTATGAAAATACACTCCCTGCTCACCATCCTCGCGCTCACTGCCAGCGCGGTCGCTGATGTGCGACTGCCCGCGCATTTTTCCGATCACGTCGTGTTGCAACGCGACAAGCCATTGCCCGTCTGGGGCTGGGCGGACGCGGGCGAGAAGGTGAGCGTCGAACTCGGCGCTCAGAAAGGCATGGCCACCGCGGGTGCCGATGGATCCTGGATCGTGCGACTCGCGGCGCAGCCCGCGTCGAAAGAATCGCTGACGCTCACCATCACCGGGAAAAACACCGTCGAAGTGAAAGACGTGCTGCTCGGCGATGTGTGGCTGTGCAGCGGACAATCGAACATGGACATGGCGCTCGGTGCCTGCAACGCGCCCGTGGACATCAAGGCCGCCGACCTTCCGCTCGTGCGCCATTTCCGTGTGGAATACAATTTTTCCAGCGTGCCAGTGACGGACGTGAAAGGGCGTTGGAGCGTGTGCAATCCTGGAACGGCGTCGGGATTCAGTGCGGTCGGTTTTTACTTTGCTCGAAAAGTCCACGCAGAGACCGGCGTGCCCATCGGCCTGCTTACGAACGCCGTTGGTGGCACGAACATCGAGCTGTGGATTTCGCAGGAGACGCTGCTCGGCACACCTGCGCTCGCGCCCTATGCGAAACAGATGCGCGAGTCGCTCGCCGCTTATCAGCAACAGCTTGCCGACGCGCTGCCCGGCATCGAACAATGGACCGCGCGCTGCCGTTCCGCGCAGAAGGCGGGACAGGAAATCCCGATGCCGCCCAAATGGCCGGAGTTTCCGTTTGGCGAGAAAGTCGCGCGCCCGCGCTGCGCGACGCTGCACAACGGCCACATCGCGCCGCTTGTGCCGATGGCGATGCGCGGCGTGCTTTGGTATCAGGGCGAGAACAACGCGGACGGAAATCTCTACGTCGAAAAAACGCGGGCGATGCTGGGCGACTGGCGGAAATTTTTCGGTGATCCGGAACTGCCATTCTATTTCGTCCAGCTAGCGGGATTTTTGAAACCCAACGACAACCCCGCCGGCGGCGAATGGGGCCCGATTCGCGATGCGCAGCGCCGCTGCCTCGCGATCCCGCACACCGGCATGGCAAGCGCCGTGGACATCGGCGACGCCGCCGACATCCATCCGAAAAACAAAGCCGATGTCGGCGAACGCCTCGCGCTCTGGGCGCTCGCGAACCAATACGGGAAGCGCGATCTCGTGACGAGCGGCCCACTTTTTCGAGAACTGAAAATCGAAGGCGGCAAAGCGCGCGTGACATTCGATTCGATCGGCGGCGGACTCATCACCGCACGCAAGGACGGGCGCAATCCCGCGGTCGAGGAGAAGGGCGCGAAGCTGCGCCGCTTTGCCATCGCCGGTGCAGACAGGAAATGGGTGTGGGCCGATGCGGTCATCGAGGGAGACAGCGTCGTCGTGTCATCACCCGAAGTCGCTGCGCCGATCGCTGTGCGCTACGCCTACTTGAGCAATCCCGAAGGCGCGAACCTCTACAACCGCGCCGGACTACCCGCATCGCCGTTCCGGAGCGATGATTGGTAATCAAATGACTCTCGGAACGCACGCGAACCAAACCTCTGATTCACGCTCATCGCAGAGTAGTGCACCGCGTTTGCGCTACGCACTCGGGCTTCCTCAAAGTGACCTTGCGACCCGCTGCCAACTCCAAGGATGGGACATCACCCGAGACGTTGTAGCGGGCATCGAATTGCAGCGCAGGTGGGTCGCTGACTTCGCGGTGGTCTTCCTCGCGCGACATCTCGAGGTGCCCGTGGACGCCCTCTGGCCAGAACGGATCCGAAAGGCACTGCGCAGGTAGATTTTGCAACCGCCATCGCGACCCGCGGCGACCAAACGGCCCTGCTGAATGGTTCCCTGCGTGTGGATCACCTCGGGATGAAATGCCTGCACCCTGAGCGTTATATGAAAATGCAAGAGACCACGGTTTCGCTGTGATCTTGCAGTGCTGAATTGGTGCACTCGCGCTGGTTCAGAATTCATCACAACTCGCACGGTGCATCGCACCGTGCATCACCGAGGGAATCATTATGGCACACGCCAAGTGGTAATCCCCGCAACTGCGACGCGATTTCGTGTCGTCCCTGTATCACAGAGCGAAGGCGGAAGGCATGCCGATGACCCGGCTCGCCAACCGGCTGATTGAAGAGACGCTAGCACAACTGCCTGCGGCTGATTCAACCGCGGCACTGCGCGTTGCGGAGGAACCAACAAACACACGCACATCGCCGGGCTGATTCCAGTCCCGGCATCGACCACACCGACGAACGAGCCCGGCCATCGCGCCGGGCTTTGTCGTTTCAACACCAAACCAGAAAGGAACCAAACACCATGGCCGTCATTCTCCAAATGATACCATCTTTTCAAATTAACCAGACAGATGAGTTTTCTGCGTAGCGTTTAGTTCTGAGCGCAGCCAGTGGCGACCAATGAGTTGGAGGACGGATTTTGCATCCTCCCAGGAACGGCGCAGCGTGTCGCCCATTTGCGCCC
>JBBSEI010000156.1:0-4013 GCA_038239865.1 Chthoniobacterales bacterium | reverse complement strand
CCTCGGCTCGTGGCGTTCGGTGCTCATCCCGATCGTGGCGATTCCCATTTCGCTCATCGGCGCGGCGTTCCTCATGCTCGCGTTCGGCTTCACGCTGAATCTGCTCACGCTGCTCGCCATCGTGCTTTCCGTCGGCCTCGTGGTGGATGATGCGATCGTCGTCGTGGAAAATGTCGAGCGGCATTTGCACAAGGGGCTGAGTCCTTTTGATGCCGCGATGAAGGGCGCGCGCGAACTGGTCGGCCCGATCATCGCGATGACGATCACGCTCGCCGCCGTGTACGCGCCCATCGGCGTGCAGGGCGGGCTCACCGGCACCCTCTTCCGCGAGTTCGCCTTCACACTCGCGGGCGCGGTCATCGTCTCCGGCATCGTCGCACTCACGCTCTCGCCGATGATGTCCTCAAAGCTCCTGCGCGCGGGCGATTCGCACAAGGGTTTCGCCGGCTGGGTGAATCGCCGCTTCGACGGCCTGCGCAATCGCTACCGGCGTACGCTCACGCACTCGCTGCACTGGCGGCCGGTCACGCTCACGCTCGCCGCCATCATCATCCTCCTCGGCGTGCCGTTTTTCATGTTCACGCCGAGCGAACTCGCACCGAAGGAAGATCAGGGCGTGATCCTCGGCATCGTGCAGGCTTCGCCGAATTCCACGATCGAGCAGACGACGCTCTACACGGAGAAAGTGAATGAGGCGTTCCAGTCGTTCCCGGAGACGAAGCACACGTTTCAGCTCACGCAGCCGTTCGGCGGATTTTCCGGCATGGGCCTGAAACCGTGGAGCGAGCGCAAGCGCAGCCCCGAGCAGATGATGCCCGAGGCCTTCGCCAAGCTCGGCGCGATTCCCGGCGTGCGCGTGATCGCGACGACGCCCGCGCCGCTGCCGGGCGGCGGGCAGTTTCCCGTCGAGTTTGTGATCGCGTCCACCGCCGAGCCGCGCGAACTCCTCGGCTTTGCCGATCAGCTCGTGGGAAAAGCGCGCGCCAGCGGCATCTTCATGTTCGCGGATTCCGATCTGAAATACGACATGCCGCAGGCCGAGATCGTCTTCGACCGCGACAAGGTCGCGTCGCTCGGCGTGAACCTGCAGCAGGTCGGTGCCGACCTCGGCACGATGCTCGGCGGCAATTTTGTGAACCGCTTCAGCATCCAGGGCCGCAGCTACAAGGTGATCCCGCAGGTGCGCCGCACCGAGCGGCTGAATCCCGATCAGCTCAAGGATTATTACGTCACCGGTCCGGGTGGAAAACTCGTGCAGCTCTCCACCTTCGCGACCGTGAAAGACTCGACCGAACCGCGCCAGCTCAACCGCTTTCAGCAGCTCAACTCCGCGAAAATCCAAGGTGCGATTCCGCCCGGCATCACGCTCGATCAGGCGCTGAAGGTGCTCGAGACGGAGGCCGCGAAAATTTTGCCGAAAGGCTACACGATCGACTACGCCGGCGAGGCGCGGCAGCTCCGCGTCGAAGGGAACAAGCTGAGCACGACGCTGCTGCTTTCAATGGTGCTCATTTTCCTCGTGCTCGCCGCGCAGTTCGAGAGCTTCCGCGATCCGCTCATCATCCTGCTCGGTTCCGTGCCGCTCGCGCTTTCCGGCGCGCTGCTCTTCAGCTTTCTCGGGTTCACGACGCTGAATATTTACAGCCAGGTCGGCCTGATCACGCTCGTCGGCCTTGTCGCAAAAAACGGCATCCTCATCGTCGAGTTCGCGAACACCCTGCAGGAATCCGGCATGGCGAAATTCCAAGCCGTGATCGAGGCCGCGAGCACGCGCCTGCGGCCGATTTTGATGACCTCGTGCGCGACCGTCGCGGGCCACTTTCCCCTCGTGCTCGCGAATGGTCCCGGTGCCGGCTCGCGCAACAGCATCGGCGTGGTGCTCGTCTCCGGAATGATCATCGGCACCATTTTCACGCTCTTCGTGCTGCCTGCGATTTACATGCTGATCGCCCGCGATCGGAGTGCGGGAAAAATGTTCCCGGTGCCCGGGCGTCGCATGCCCGATTTGGAGCTGGAGCCGGCCGATGCCTGATCCGGTGTGCATTGAGCCGGCGGGGAGTGGGCGCCGAGTCCGGACCCTCCGGACTCGACGTGGGCGCGCATGGCGAATCGGCGGACAACGAGAAGTCCGCGATCGCATCCTGCGGCGCAAGACGACGGCGGACGCTGAATGTTTGAGCCGATTCGCTGACGGGAACCTCGGCGCGAAGCGTGTCCTTGCGCTCGCCGGATCGTGCCCGTATGCGTGCCTTGCGGTGCGCGAGGAGCCCGCACCCGCACCGCACGCGGGCCTGTAGCTCAACGGTTAGAGCAGGGGACTCATAATCCCTTGGTTCCGGGTTCGAATCCCGGCGGGCCCACTTGGCGGAGGAAATTTTGCATGTTGGATTTTGAATTTTGAATGGGAGGTGGGGCGGCGGGAGGAAAGTGGATTGCGGAATGTGAAATGAGGAATTGAAATGGCGGCGATGAAGCAAAGCTCGCTCGGAAAAATCGCGGTCGTCGGCTCGGGCGCGGTGGGGTGCTACTATGGCGGGATGCTCGCATTTTCGGGGCATGATGTGCATTTTCTGCTGCGCGCAGATCTCGAGACGGTGCGGCGCGACGGACTCGTGATTTTGACCAAAGGCCGCGAGGTGCGGCTGCCGCGCGTGCAGTGCGCGGGGACGACCGGGGCAATCGGGCCGGCGGATCTCGTGATCGTATCGGTGAAGACGACCGCAAACCGGGACTTGGAGCGTCTGCTGCCCCCGCTGATCGGCGAGCGCACGGCGCTGCTCACTTTGCAAAATGGGCTCGGGAACGAGGCGTTCCTCAGCAAGCGCTGGGGTGCGGAGCGCGTGATGGGAGCGCTGTGTTTTGTGTGCATCAACCGCGATGCGCCGGGCGTGATCCGGCACATTGATCACGGCTCGGTTTCGATTGGGGAATTCCAGCGGCCCGTTTCGGCGCGCGTGCGTGCGGTGGCGGAGGCGTTCAATGCGGTGGAGGTGCAGGCGAATGCGGTGGACGATCTCGAGGGCGAGCGCTGGCGGAAACTGCTGTGGAATATTCCGTTCAACGGCCTCTCGATCGCCGCGGGTGCGAATGTCGCGGAGGTGCTGGCGGACCCGACGCTGCGGGCGCTCGCGCGCTCGCTGATGGATGAGGTGCTCGATGCGGCGCGGCGGCTCGGGCACGGGATCCCGGATTCATTTGCGGACTGGCAAATCGAGCGCAGCGATTCGATGGGGCCGTATCGCCCGTCTTCGATGATCGATTACGAACTCGGCCGGGCAGTCGAAGTGGAGGCGATCTGGGGTGAGCCGCTGCGGCAGGGATTCGCCGCGGGTGCGCAGATGCCGAAGCTGGAGTTCCTGCACGGAATCATCCGGCACGTCGCGGAGCGGCGCGCGTTGCGCGGCGCGTGATCGTCGCGTAAGGGTGCGCGCGTGCCGTCCGAACCCATCGTTTCCATTCGCAGTCTCTCGAAGATGTATCGCCAGGGCGAAATGGAGATCGCGGCGCTGGATGATGTGAGCCTGGACATCGCGCGCGGTGAATTCCTCTCGCTCATGGGGCCGTCCGGCTCGGGCAAGAGCACGCTGCTGCACATCATCGCGGGAGTGGATCGCCCGACATCAGGGCACTGCTACGTGCAGGGCGTGGAGGTGACTTCGCTGAATGAGTCGGAACTCGCGGACTGGCGGAATCAGACGGTCGGGTTTGTTTTTCAAAGCTTCAATCTCATCCCGGTGCTGACGGCATTTGAAAATGTGGAGCTGCCGCTGCTGCTGATGAATCTCTCCTCGGCGCAGCGTCGCGAACTGGTGAACACGGCACTGGATCTGGTGGGCCTCGCCGATCGGCGCAGGCATCTGCCCAAGCAAATGTCTGGCGGCCAGGAGCAGCGAGTGGCGATCGCGCGCGCGATAGCGACCGACCCGCGGGTGATCGTGGCGGATGAGCCGTCGGGGAAACTCGACCGCGCGAGCGCGGACACCGGGCTCGCGATTTTGGAGACGCTGCGCGGG
>JBBSEI010000155.1:0-4032 GCA_038239865.1 Chthoniobacterales bacterium | reverse complement strand
TCCGCCGCCTGCCTTAACTCACAACCTCACCCACCAACTCACCTCGACTTATGCAATTCGCACAACCCATCTGGCTCGCTGTCGGCGCCGCCGCCTGCGCCTTTCTCATCTGGCAATATCGCCGCTTCGACCTCCGGCAGCGCGTGGCGCTGGCGCAGTTCGCCTCCGCGCGTCTGCTCGACAAGCTTACCTCATCCTTCTCCACGACGCGGCGGCGCGTGAAGCGCGTGCTCTTCACCCTCGGCGTTGCGTTCATGTTTGTCGCGCTGGCGCGCCCGCAGGTGGGATTCGAATGGCAGGAGACGCACCGCAAGGGACTCGAACTCGTCTTCGCCGTGGACACCTCGAAGAGCATGCTCGCACAGGACGTGAAGCCCGACCGGCTCACCCGCGCGAAACTCGCGGTGACGGATCTCGTCTCGAAGCTGAAGGGCGACGGCGTAGGTCTCATCGCGTTTGCGGGCAATGCGTTCCTGCAATGCCCGGTCACGCTTGACTACGACGCATTCCGCGAGTCGCTCGACGCGCTCGACACGAACACCATCCCGCGCGGCGGCACGGACATCGCCGCCGCGATTCACGAGGCGGAGGCTGTGTTCAAGACGCGCACGGCAGCGGAGAAAATCATGGTGCTCGTGACTGACGGCGAGGATCTCGACGGCGAGGGAATCACCGCGGCGCAGCACGCGGCGAATGATGGTGTGAAGATTTTCACCGTCGGCGTCGGCAGCACGACCGGCGAACTGGTGCCGGTGCCGAGCGAAACAGGCGGCACCGAATTTGCGAAGGACGAGAACGGGCAGCTCGTGAAGTCGCACCTCAATGACGCGACGCTGAAGAAAATCGCCGAGACGACAGGCGGGGTGTATCAGCCGCTCGGCGCGCACGGCGAAGGGCTCACGGCCATCTACGAGCAGGGGCTCGCGAAGTTCACCCGGCAGGATCTCAGCTCACGCAAGGCGAAGGTGCCGCTGGAGAAATTCTACTGGGCGCTGCTCGCCGCGCTGGCGTGCTTCATCACCGAGCAGCTCATCGGCAATCGCCGCAGCAGCCGCGCGAGGAAGACCGCGCCGGTTCCCGCGATGGCGAAGAAAGGCCACGCGCTGCGACCCGCAGCAGCGACTGCCGCACTGTTGCTGTTCGCCGGTGTCGCCGGCACGCAGGCGGCGACGCCGCAGAGTGCGGAGCAGGCTTACCAGAAGGGCGACTTTGCCAAGGCGCAGCAGGAGTATGCGGCGACCGCGGCGAAGCAGCCGACGAGCGCCGAGTTGCAATTCAACACCGGCTCGGCCGCCTACAAGACTGGCGACTATGCGCAGGCCGCGACCGATTTTCAAAAGACGCTGAAGACCGGCGAGGTGCCGGTGCAGCAGGGCGCGTATTACAATCTCGGCAACACGCAATTCCGGCTCGGACAAAAGACCGAGAAGGAAAAGCCGCAGGAGACGATCAAGACCTGGGAGGAAGCGGTGAAGTCGTATGACGCGGCGTTGCAAATCAACGCCGGCGATGCCGATGCGAAACACAATCGCGACATCGTGAAGCAAAAGATCGAGCAGCTCAAAAAGCAGGAGGAGCAGAAGAAACAGGACCAGCAGAAGCAGCAGGATCAAAAGGATCAGCAGAAGCAGGATCAGAAGGATCAGAACAAGGACCAGAAGAGCGACTCCAAGGATCAGCAGGGTGATTCAAAGGATCAGCAGGAGAACAAGGATCAGAAAGACCAATCCAAAGATCAAAAGGACCAAAAGGATCAGTCCAAGGATCAAAAGAGCGACTCGAAGGATTCCAAGGGCAGCGGCGACCAGCAGAAGAATTCGCAGGATTCCAAGGGCGACGATCAGAAAAAGGATCAGTCGAAGGATTCAAAGGCTGATGCGAAGAAGGACGAACCGAAGGATCAAAAGGGCGATGCCAAGAAGGACGAGCCAAAGGATCAGAAAGGCGACGCGAAAAAGGACGAGTCGAAGGATTCCAAGGGCGACGCGAAGAAGGATGAACCCAAGGATCAAAACAAGGACGGCCAGGCGCAGGCCGGCGATGAAAAGAAAGATCAGGCGCAAAAGCCCGACGAGAAACCCGGCCAGAGCGAACAGTCCAAGCCGGTGAACGCCGAGCAGAAGCCTTCGCAGGGCAAGGCCGAGGCCGCCAATGCCGAACAGGCCGCCGCGCAAGCCGCTGCTGCAGCACAGGCCGCGCAGGCCGCAGCCGACGAGCAGCGCGCCGAGCCCGGCCAGATGACCAGGGCCGAGGCAAAGCAGCTCCTCGATTCACTCAAGGGCGAGGAACGCAAAGTCCCCGCCATCTCCGCGCAAGGCCGCGCGGGCTTCGCGCCCAACGATCACAAAACACTCAAAGACTGGTAACCATGAACACAACCACACGCACCATCCTCACCGTCCTCGGCATCGCGGCGCTCATCGCGCCGGCCTGGACCGCACAAAACCAAATCACCGCGCGGCTCCAGCCGCAGAGCTTCGGGCTCGGCGAAGCCGCGCAGCTCACCGTGACCGTGAACGGTTCGCAAAACGCCGCGCCGCGCGTGCCCGATGTGGACGGCCTCGACATCGCGCCCGTCGGGCAGCAGACCTCGATGCAGATGATCAACGGCGACGTCACGGCAAACGTCACGCACGTCTACCAGGTCACGGCGAACCGCGCGGGCAACTTCACCATCCCCGCGATCACCGCGTCCGGCGCGGGCAGCACGCAGCCCATCGCGTTCCGCGTGGATCGCGGGGCGGGCGGCCAGGCGCAGCGCGCGCCTTCACGGGGCCGCTCGCAACTTCCCGCTCCGGGCATCACGCGCGACGACAGCGCGCCCGTGGACGCGAAGAACAAGTCGGCCTTTCTCCGGGTGGTGCTGCCGAAGCAGGAACTCACCGTAGGCGAACTCGTGCCCGTCGAGGTGAAAGCGTATTTTCGCGCCGGAGTTTCCGCGTCGCTGAACGGCCTGCCGATGCTGAACAGCGACGCCTTTTCGCTGAACAAACTCGGCGACCAGCCCGAGCAGACGCGCGAGTCGGTGAACGGCGTGCCCTACACCGTCGTCACCTGGACCAGCGCGCTCTCCGCGGTGAAGGCCGGCGATTACCCGCTCAATCTGGATCTGCCCGTGATGGTGCGCGTGAAGGATCGCACCGAGCGCCGCGCCAAACGCCGCGATCCGTTCCAGGATTTCTTCGGCGGCAACTCGCCGTTCGGCGACGAATCGCCATTCGACGATTCGTTCTTCAACGACTTCCTCGGCGGCATGACCGAGAAACCGCTCACGCTGCACACCGACGGCTCGGTCGTGAAAATCAAGGCGTTGCCGACGACCGGACGGCCCGTGGAATTCTCCGGCGCAGTCGGGCAGTTCGACGTGACGAGCGAAGCCGCCTCGACGACCGGCGCGAGCGGCGATCCGCTCACTTTGAAAATGCAGATCACCGGTCGCGGCAATTTCGACCGCGTGACGACGAACGGCCTGCCCGCGAGCGCCGCGTGGAAGAGCTACAAGCCGAGCGCGCGCTTCGAGCCCGCCGACAGCAGCGCGACCTCCGGCACGAAGACCTTCGAGCAATCCATCGTGCCCGTGAAAGCCGGCGCGCAGGAAATTCCGGCGGTGCATTTCAGCTACTTCGATCCCGGCACGCAGAAATACGTCACGAAGGCGACGCAGCCGATTGCCGTGGACATCGCGCCGGCCAGCGCGGCTCCAGCCGTGAGCACCGCGACGTCCGCAGCCACCGCGCCCGATCCCGGACCGGCGAAAAGCGCGGACGGACTCGTTGCCGATCAGTTCGTGCCCCGGCGCGCGACATCGAGCCTGCGACCGCTGGTGCTCAGGCCGTGGTTCGTCGCGGTCAATGCGTTCATGCTCGCCGCGCTGACGATCGGCACGCTCTTCCGTTGGATCAGTTCGCGCCGCACGAATGACCCGCAGCGCCGCGAACGCGATGCCGCCGAACAATCGGTGAATGCATCGCTCGCCGCGATGGACGCCGCGCTGAAACAGCAGGACGCCGCCGCGTTTTTCAATGCCGCGCG
>JBBSEI010000154.1:0-4040 GCA_038239865.1 Chthoniobacterales bacterium | reverse complement strand
GTCGAGCACCTGAAAGACAATGACCTCGTGCCCGACAAAGCGCAGGTGCTGGATGCCGCGGATGAGCTTTTCCTCGTCGTCGAAAAGATCGCTGATGAGGATCACGATGCCGCGGCGGCGCGTCTTGCGCGCGAGGTCGTCGAGCGTCTCGGAAATCGCGGTTGGCTGCGTGGGGTTGAACGCGCTCAGCACGGCGCAGATCGTGTGGATTTTTGCGAGGCTGTCGGTGCGCGGGATGTGCTCGCGCGGCTTGTCATCGAAGACCGTCACCGCGGCGGCGTCGCGCTGGAGTAGGATGAGATACGCGAGGCACGCGGCCATCACTTTTGCGTAGTCGAGCTTCGTCACGCTGCCGGAGCCGTAGCGCATGCTCTCGCTGCCATCGAGCAGCAGGTGCGCGACGAAGTTCGTCTCCTGCTCGTATTGCTTGATGTAGTAGCGGTCGCTCCGACCGAGTACCTTCCAGTCGAGGTGCCGCGTATCGTCGCCGGGGACGTATTCCCGGTGCTGCGCAAACTCGATGGCGAATCCGCGGAACGGCGACTTGTGCGCGCCGGCCATGTAGCCCTCGACGATCGTGCGCGCCTGCAGGCCGAGGTACTCGGTCTTCTGGATCGCCTCGGGATTGAGCAGCGGCGAGAGGGAGGATTGCGGGGGCGCGCCGGGCATCGCGCGGAGGTTTGCAGTCGAGTGCAGGATTTCCGAGGGGAAAATGTCGCGCCGACGACTCGTCGGCATCCAGGATAGGCGCAGGCGGCGGGATGGCGCGGAGCAAAAGTTCCGCGCTTGAACTTCAATGGACGCATTCGCGAATTCGCACCACTGGCCGACGAGTCGTCGGCGTTACATTGGCCCGCCTCCTGTCGTCGGCGGCTACTTTGATCACTTCCGACTAATCGGTGCCGAGCGTGCGACTCGGTGCGGTCGAGGTGAGCAGCACTCGGTTGTTGCCGTTCACCTGCTGGACGGCGGAGACGAGTTCGCCGGGCTTGTGCTCGCCGCGGAGGCAGATGTTGTAGCGCAACTCGGTCATCATTCCGGCCTGGATGGACTCGACGGAGATGAGGTCGTGGCGTTCGAGAAATTTTGAAAAGACGGCGTCGAACGCCTCGTCGTAGTTGATGTCGTTCGTCACACGGATCCGCAGGTAATGGCTCGCGCGGTTCGGCGCGAACCAGTTGCCACGCGAAAACCAATAGATCATCGCGCAGATGAAAACGGTCGTCGCCGCGGCGAGGCCGTATTGCCGCGCGCCGACGGCGAGGCCGGCGGTCATCGCAAAGAAAATAAACGCAACGTCGCGCGCCTCCGAAAGTGAAGTGCGAAAGCGAATCATCGAAAACGCGGCAAACATTCCGAAGCCGGTGGCCATCGCTTTCTCCCCATTCCCGCCGCGGATCACCATGACGATGACGGACACGACGATGCCGAGAATCATCAGCGTATGAACGTAATCCTGCGAGAGCTTCGGGCCGCGGAACGTGGACTTGTAGAGCGCGGCGATGAGGGCCATGAGCGCGAAGCTGAGCAGCCCGGCGAAGAAAATCTCCGGCAGGCCCGGCACGTCCGAACCAAAGCCGAGCGTGACGTTGAAAAAATCCACCAGCGGCCTGCCAAAGGAAGTGTCGTGGAGCACACGGGAAAAAGGGCCGAGCGCGGCGGGCTCAGCCGGGTCGGCGGCGGCGAGCAGTGGGAGGAAAGATCCGAGGAAAGGAAGCATGGGGTGAATCAACCCGCGACCGCCGCAAATGCAGGTGCGGGCAGCGATGAAAATGCGGCGGCATTTTCCAACGTGCATCTGGCGAGGCGCGCGCGCCAATTCGGCGAGAGCATCGCGCGGAGCACGGGATCGCGCTGTTCGAGCGCGCAGGAATATTTCGAATGACTCTGCATGCGGCAGCCGGCGGCGGCGATGGTGCGGCTGAGCCAGTACGGGATTGCACCGGTGACTTTCACCTCCATCACCGCGGAGCCGTCGCCGTGCATTTCGTCGCTTGCGGAAAATCGGCGGTCGTCGGGCTCGGGCGTGAGATGATCGAGGCGCGCGCGGATGCCATCATCGAAAGTCACGCGCAGATCGCTCTCGGGATCCACCGCGGCGAGGGCGGTGCGATCGTAGCGCAGGAGCATCAGCGGACGGAATTTTCTGTGCTCCACGAGATCGTGAATCTCCGCGATCACGCGCCGATCGGTTTCCCGGAGCGACATGCCCTCGGGCGGCAGTCCGTCGCACACGCGCAGGGCCTGCGCGAGCGGGAGCAGCACGCGCCGCTTCGCGCCGCGGCCTTCGCACTTGTGCTTGATCTCGATGAAAGACACGGCGGGCACCGCGCCGTCGCGACTGCCGTACACGCGCACCCGGAGCTTGCGGCGGCTCGGCAGGCCGCGCGCCTTTTCCCAGTAGCAGTCGCGATCGGCATTGTCGTAGTAGAGACTCACGACCGGGTAGCGCGCGCCGGCGCCGGCGTTTTCATCGGAGCGCAAAAGCTCGGCGAGTTGCGCCATCAGCACTGCGCGCTGAGCCGGCGTGATCGCGAACTTCATTTCAAATCGATCAAGGCGAAGGCTCACGAGTTCAGGCGGGCGCGGTTCATTCGGGAAAACAAGGGGGCGCTTTTCGTCGCGCGATCGTCGCAAAGCAATTCGCATTTTGCCGGAGGCGTCGCGTTTCTTTCCTCGAAAAATGGCCGCTCGTGGGCGTGGCAATTTTCCGATGCACGACACCGGCGCATCGTCGGCCATCGCGCGGATCACTCGCCGCCGAAAAATTTCCGGAACGAGCGCAGGATGCCGCCGCGCTTCGGCTCGGGTTTGCGCAGGCTGCCATCCTCGATCATGCCATCGCCGCTCCGCGACTGAATCGCGATCGGCGCGCGCGGCACGCCCGCGCTGAAGAGCGGAGTGGCGGGATATTTTTCGGCGGGCGCGCGCTTCATCACATCCACCCACACGGGCAGCGCGAGCGCGGCCCCGTAGCCTTTCGGGATGATGGTCGCGGGCTGGTCGAGGCCGACCCACACGCCGCATGTGAGCGAACTCGTGAAGCCGACGAACCACGCATCGTGATAGCCGTCCGTCGTGCCGGTCTTCCCCGCGGCGGGCTTTGTCCAGCCGAGAGACTTCGCGGATGCCGCGGTGCCGCGCGTCATGATCTCGCCCATGATTTGCGTGGTCGTCGCGCACACGCCGCGATCGAAGACAGGCACGGTGTTGTGCGCTGCGCGGAAAATGATGTCGCCATCCGCGCTGTCGATCCGCTCGATCATGTAGCCCTGCCGGCGCACGCCGCCATTCGCGAGGACGGTGTAGGCCACGGTCACATCGCGCGGCGTCGCGCCGAAATTTCCGATGTAGCTTTGCGCGTTCTTCGGGATGTCCGGCAGCCCGGCTTTCGCGGCGGCCTGCGCGACATTTTCGAGGCCGGCGCGATTGCCGACGCGCACGGTCATCGTGTTCCGCGAATGCACGAGGCCCTCCTCCGCAGGCAGCATCCCGCCGAATTTGTCGTCGCTATTTCCCGGATGCCAGCCGCCGCCGTGCGCGATCTCGCCGGGCTCGAGCGGGCCGTCGCTGATCGGTGTGTCGGGCGACATGCCGCCCGCAAACGCCGCCGCGTACACGAACGGTTTGAACGTGGACCCGAGCGTGCGGTGCGCATCGATCGCGCGGTTGAATTTGCTGTCGCGATAATCGCGCCCGCCGACGAGCGCGCGGATGGCGCCGCTGCGATTGTCCACCGCGACCACCGCGCCTTGCAGGTAGTCGGTGGGCAATTCCTGCTTCCGCTCCTCATCGCCGTAGCCCGCTTTTTTCGGATGCGCGTAGCCCTTGCCCTGCTCGATTTTCGTGAGCGCGCGGTCGAGGGATTTTTGCGCCTCGTCCTGCAGCGCGGGATCGATCGTGGTGTAAATTTTCAGCCCCCCCTGGCTCTCCTGATCGTCGTCGAGCAGCACGTCGAGTTCGCGCATCACCATGTCCATTGCGTAATTTTCCTGCGTGCTCACGCGCTTCGCCGCCACGACGCGCAGCGGCTGCTGCCG
>JBBSEI010000153.1:0-4466 GCA_038239865.1 Chthoniobacterales bacterium | reverse complement strand
CTTCGCCAGTCCCCAATCCATCACGAGCACTTCGCCGTAGTCTCCGAGCATGAGGTTCTCCGGCTTCAGGTCGCGGTGGATGATGCCCTTGCTGTGCGCAAAGGCGAGCGCGTCGCAGACCTTTTGAAAAATGGTGAGCAGGGCGGGCAGCGGATACTTTTTCAGCGTCGCCTCGGTGCCCGCGGCCATGAGTTCGAGCACCTTCTTGAGCGTGATGCCCTTCACGAATTTCATCGTGTAGTACGGCTGCCCGTTCTCATCCACGCTCAGCTCGTGGACGGGGACAATGTTCGGGTGCTCGAGCTGCGCGGTGATCTTCGCCTCGCTGAGGAAACGCGCGAGCCCGTCGGCGTCGTTCGTGTCGAGCATCACCTTCATCGCCACCGTGCGCTCGGTCGTGGCCTCCCGCGCATTGAGGATCGCGCCCATGCCGCCCTGCGCGACCACCTTGCCGATGTCGTATTTTTTCTCCCGCAGAAACTCCTCCGGCAGCACGCGCCGGACCATCGCCTGCGCGGGTGCGAGCGACATGTCGGAGACTTCCACCTTCAGCCGCCGCAGCTCGATGGTCGCGGTGCCGACTTGGATCTTCTGGTTCGGCCAGAGCCGCGTGCGCTCGTCCTTCGCGATGGGCTGGCCATTGACCTGCGTGCCATTCGAGGAGCCGAGGTCCTCGATGAGCGCGTGGTCGTAGTTCAGGATGAGCTTCGCGTGCTGCCGCGAGACGAGGTCGGCGTCCACGCGGATGGGGCAGTCCTCATTGCGCCCGATGACGTAGTCGCCCGGCGTGAGGATGAAGCGTCCCGTCTCCATTCCGGCGACGGTGATGAGGACTTCGGTCTGCGGGGTGGGCATGGCGCGCAGATTGGATCAGCCCGGTGCGGGATGACGAGAGTGAGTTTTGCCGGAGTGAATCCCCCCGAAGTGCAGCCGGACCAGCGTTCAATCCAGCGACACGCGGGGGCGAGTTTTTCCAGAACTACCTTTCCGAAGTGTCACTGCCTTCGGCGCGGCGCTGCTCGCCTTCGTCGGCTGCCGCGAATGGCGGCGGCTCGGGCGGACGGCTTCCAAGGCGTGATTCCGGCGGGGAGCGCCCGCGGAGAAAGTTTCCGCTCTGGCATGGACCGTGCGTTTGCATCGCGCATGAAATCCTCCAAACCGCTGAGTCTCATTTTCCTGGCCGCCGCGATCGGATGGGGCGGCTTCAGCATCGCGGAAATCATCTACGCCAAGCTGCCCGTGAGCGCGCTGAGTGCGGGTCAGGTGGCCGTGGTCGCCGTGACTTCCGCCGCGCAATCGCAGAAGAATTTCGCAGCCGCACGTCCCGCCTCGCTCTCCGCGGATCTCGCAAAGGGCGAAGCGCTGCCGGACCCGGTCGCCGCCGGACCTGCGGAAAATGCCGAGCTGCCTGCGCCCGCGGCACCGCTGCCCGCGGAAGCCGCCGCGCCGATCGCTGCGACCGCGGGACCGGCTGCCGTGGAATTTGAGGAATCCGAACTCATCGCCGCCGTGCAGCAGGGCACGATCGAAGCGACGCTGCGCGGCAACGGTCGCGAGCGGATGACGGCGGCGCTCCGCAACAACAGCCCCACGCCGATGCGCGTGACGGTCCCCGCGGGACAAGTCCTCGAAGGCGGACGCAACCGCGTGGTGGTCACGCATTCCACCTCCACCGAGATCATGCCCGCGCGCACGGTCGAGGTAAAGATGACGACCGCCGCGCTGCACTCCTCGAACCTGCTCGGCGATGCGCCCTACAAACTTTCCTACCACAGCACCGAGCGCGTGGATGGCTTCCTGAATTGGGCGGCGGAGCACAGCGCGATGTCGGCCGCGGCGACGCAAACCGTCGTGCTCGCGCTCACGGAAAATCTCCCGCTGAAGTCGCTCGCGAAATTCGCGACCGGCCATCCCGGCGAGCACAACACCGATGCCTTCCGCGCGGAAACCGGCGACCTGCTCGCGGCCCTCTGCGCGCTGCGCGACTGCGGCGCGCGGATGGACACCTTTGCCATCGCGCTCGATCCGCAACTGCGCATCGAGGCCATGATCGAGCCGCTCAGCCGCGAGGCGGCAAAGCGCTACTACGGCATCACGGAAAAAATGGAGTGGGATTTCTGGAAGCACGAACTGCTCGAGGGCAGCCCGAGCACGCGGCACTACGCGCTCTTCGGCATCGCGCGATTTTACCCCGACATCGCGCTCGAGATGCTCCCGAAATGGGCGCGCGGCGCGCAGACGCATCCCGTCTATCGCCTCGCCGCCGTGCAGGCGCTCGCCGACACGCAGCGGCCCGAAGCACTGCCGCTGCTCCGCGCGCTCGCCAGCGAACTCGGCGAGACCACCGACCTCGGCAAAGCCGCCACGCAGGCGGCGACGTATCTCGACAAGCGTCTCAACGACCTCGCCACGCGCCCGCAGATCGCCGCGTTCCGCGACAAGATGCGCGTGACCGGACTGTAAAATCGCCCGCGTCATCCGCGGTCCCTCGCGAGTCGCGTCGCATCGATTTTTTGGGGGAAAGAAAAACCGGCACCCGCTCACGCAGGTGCCGGTTTTTTGAAAGCAGGAGAAATCCGCGGGGCCTACTTTTTCTTCGGCTCGGCGGTGGGTTTCGTAGCTTCGGCAGCAGGCTTCTTCGCCTCGCCTTCCACCTTCGGAGCCTTCGGTCCGAACTTCGTGATCTTCACGATGTCATACGTGTTCTCCCCGGTCTTCATGCGGTTGCCGCTCACGTAGTCGCCCTTCTTGATGTCCTCGAGTTTCGCGGGCTTCTCGAGGTTGTGGATCACGGTCGTGGCGGTGACGGTGTTGACGGCCTTTTTGCCGTCCTTGTTGACCTGCGTGATCGTCTTCGCCGTCGTGTCGATTTCATCGGCGCGGACATACATCGGGATCGCTTTTTCGCCCTTCTTCGCGTCGCCTTCGGCCTTCGGCTTTGCGGTGTCCGCGGCCTTCGGTTTTTCGGCGGCGGCGGGTTCGGCGGCTTTCTTCTTCGCCTGCGCGAAGGCGGACTGACCTCCGAGCGCGAGCGCGCCGGCGAGGGTGAGTGTGAACAGGAGCTTCTTCATGTTGGTTGGGTCTGGGTTGTTGTTTTGAGGGTTCGAAGGGGACCGCGCGGGGCGGAACCGTCGCTCCCGTGAAGCCCCATTTGCTCGGAACGCCCCCGTGGCGTCAAGGCGCGAACAGGGTTCCGTGCGTCGGCGTGGACGGAAGCCCTCGCCGCGCTTTCCGAGCGCGCATGTGCTCCGCGCCATTCCGCCACTGCGGCGCGCTCGCACAGGTCGCTTTGCTTCCCGGCGACGAACCCGGCTTTTTCCAAAGCCAAACCGCGCCGCATCCGCTATTCCCCTCTCGCCATGAAGAAGACTCCCCTCGCCCTCCTCGCGTTCCTTTTCACCGCACTGCTCATCGCGCGGCCGGCGCGCGGCGCGGACGAAAAACCCGCGCGGCCAAACATTCTCTTCATCATCTTCGACGACTGGAATGGCAGCACGCACGCGGGCGTGAACGGCTGCGATTGGATCAAGACGCCGAACTTCGATCGCGTCGCGCGCGAGGGCGTGCTGTTCAAAAATGCGTTCACCTCGAATCCGAAGTGCAGCCCGTGCCGGGCGAGCATCCTCACGGGGCGCAACACGTGGCAGCTCAAGGAAGCCGTCTCGCACGGCGGATATTTTCCGGAGGGATTCGAGACGTATCCGGACTTGCTGGAGAAAAGCGGCTACACCGTCGGGCTCACGGGCAAGGGCTGGGGGCCGGGCGATTTCAAGACGCTCGCGAAACGCACGCGGAATCCCGCGGGGCCGAGCTTCGACAAGCTCACGCAGGAAGTCATCGCGTCGGGCATCGCGAAGAATGACTACCCGGGAAATTTCGGCGACTTTCTCACGCAGCGCGAGAAGGGTAAGCCGTTCTGTTTTTGGATGGGCTTTCACGAGCCGCACCGGCCGTATGAGTGGAATTCCGGCGTGCGGCTCGGCAAAAAAATCGAGGATGTCGTCGTGCCGAAATTTTTGCCCGACACGGAAATCGTCCGCCGCGATCTGCTGGACTACTCCGTGGAAGTCGAGTGGGGCGACGCGCAGATCGGCCGCGCGCTGAAGCTGCTCGAAGACGCGGGCGTGCTTGAGGACACGCTCGTGGTCGTGACCTCCGATCACGGCATGCCGTTTCCGTTTGTGAAGGGGCAGATCCACGAGGATGCGTTTCATCTCCCGCTCGCGATGCGTTGGGGGAAAGGGATCAAGCCGGGCCGCGTCGTGGAGGATTTCGTGAACGTGCGCGACTTCGCGCCGACGTACCTGGAACTCGCGGGACTGAAACCGCACGAGCAGATGACGGGCAAGAGTCTCGCCGCGATTTTGCGCTCGGAAAAATCCGGCTGGATCGAGAACCGCGACACGATGCTCGCGGGCAAGGAGCGCCACGACATCGGCCGCCCGAACGATCTCGGCTACCCCGTG
>JBBSEI010000152.1:0-4471 GCA_038239865.1 Chthoniobacterales bacterium | reverse complement strand
CCGTCGAGCACGAGCGCGTCGAGATCGCCGTTCGCGGTGCCTGCTGGATTCGTGGATGAAAGTTCAAAGCGCACGTAACCGGGCTTCGCGATCGTGAAGCTGCCGAATGAAACCGTGACTGGTGCCGCGCCGCCGTTCGCGACAGCATCGTGCGACTGCCCCGCGATGGTGAGGCGGAGCTTCGACGATTTTCCGGCAGGGAGACGGACGACGAGCGAGGCATCGAGTTTCCCGGCGCTTTTGATTTCACCGAACCACAGAATTTTCTGCGAGGCATCTTTCCAATCGGTGATGCCGTCCTTGCCGATTTTCGCGCCGCGCTCCCACGGGTCGCCGTATGCGGTGGCTGCGGGGATGCGGAGTTCCGCATGGGCAGCAGCGGAAAGTGTGAGGGCAAGTGCGACAGCAGGGAGGAATTTCATCGGGAGGGGAGCAGAGGACGCGAGGCATTCGTAGGGATGGCGGCATCCATTTGTCGAGTGGCAGAGATGTCATGCAGTTGAGCCATCGCGGGCTTGATTGTCCGCGAACCCGCGCGCCAGACTCCGCGCATGAAACTCCGGCTCCTTCTCCTCAGCCTGTTCTGTTTCGCGCGTGTGGTGCGTGGGGACGAATTCGAGCCGCGCAGTTTTTCCACTCCAGACGGCGGGACGCTGCCGTATCGCCTCCTCGTCCCGGCGAAAATCGAGGCGGAGAAAAAGTATCCGCTCGTCATTTTCCTCCACGGCGCGGGCGAGCGCGGCAGCGACAATGCGCTTCAGCTCAAGAACGGCGCGCCCGCTTTTGCCAAGCCGGAGGCGCGCGAGAAATTCCCGTGCTTCGTTTTCGCTCCGCAATGCCCGAAGGACAAAAAATGGGTGGAGATGGAGTGGGGTGGCGTCACCGGCACCGCGCCTGCCGATCCGGGTCCGATCGAGAAGCTCGTGCTGAGCGCGGCGGATGCGCTCGCGCATGAATTCCAGATCGACCCGGATCGCATCTACGTCACCGGTCTCTCGATGGGCGGCTTCGGCACGTGGGATCTCATCACGCGGCACCCGGAGAAATTTGCCGCCGCAATTCCCGTCTGCGGTGGCGGCGACAAGACGAAAGCCGCGGCTGCGAAAGCCGTGCCCGTCTGGGCATTTCATGGGCTCGAGGACAAAGTGGTGCTGCCCGTCCGCTCGCAGGACATGGTCGCGGCGGTGCGCGCGGCCGGTGGCACGGCGGCACTCACGGAGTACCCCGGCGTCGCGCACGATTCGTGGACCTTTGCATACTCGGAGGCGAATCTGCTGCCGTGGCTTTTTGCGCAGCGGCGCGGCGAGCCCGCGCAGAAAATGGAACTCGCCGCGAGCCAGCTCACCGCGCTCGCCATGCCGCCGGAGAATGTCTTTCCCGGCGCGGGTCCGCTCCAGGTCGCACCGTGGTTTCAAAAACTGTGGATGATGCGCCGCCTCGAATTCACGCGGAACAAGGACAAGGAGCAGCGCCCCGTGGTCTTCTTCGGTGACAGCATCACGCAGGGCTGGGCGACGCTCGCGAAGGATTTCCCGAATCTGAAAGTCGTGAACCGCGGCATCAGCGGCGACACCTCACGCGGGCTGCGCTACCGGCTGAAAGAGGACGTGCTCGACCTGCATCCGCGCGCCGTCGTGCTGCTGATCGGCACGAACGATCTCGCCCTCGGCGGCACGCCCTCGCAGGTGATCGACAACCTCCGCGCCATCGTCGCCGAACTCGAAAAGCAAAATCGCAACGTGCGGATCGTGCTGAATCTCGTGATGCCGCGCGGGCTGCAGCCGGGAAAATTTCCGGAAAAAATCAAGGAGCTGAACGCGCTGATCCAGGACTTCGCGAAGAAAAACGGACGCGTCGTGACCTGTGACACATGGAGCATTTTCGACGACGGGACCGGGAGCTGCAGAAAAGAGGAATTCCCCGACATGCTCCACCCGAACAAAGCCGGCTACGCGAAATGGAAAGCCGCGCTGGACGAAATTTTCGCGCAGTGGAAGCTGTGACCTCCGCGCCGGGCCGCGGGTGCCGCACCATCGACTGAGCGGGTGACGATCACCCGTGCCTCTACAACGAGCGCCTCCGGCGCTTGACGTGGAGCTGGGCGAGCGATTTTGCGATCACGGCCTGCACGAGTGCGGCTTCTTCGTCGCCGACGTGCTCTTCCTTGAGCCGTGCTTCGGCGCGCTTGACGGCTTCCTCGGCGGCTTTCTCGTCGATCGCTTCCTCGGTAAGCGCCATGTCCACGAGGACGCTGACTTTTTCACCGGTGATTTCGACGAAGCCCTCGCCGACAGCGAGGTGCGTTTGCTTGCCGTCCTTCGTCACGACGAGTTCGCCGGGCTTGATCGCGGTGATGAGCGGGACGTGCTGCGGATAGACGCCCATCTCGCCCTCGATGGCGGGAAGCACGACCATCTCCACGTCGTCGCTGTAGGCGCGCGATTCGGGAGTGACGATTTCGAGGCGAAGAGTGGGCATGGGAAATTTAAGATTTAGGATTTAGGATTTAAGATTTGGCAGAGTTCCGAGCGCGTGCGGCGGCGAGAAATCTTAAATCTTAAATCTGAATTCTTAAATGAATCACGCAGTCACCATGTCGATGCCGCCCTTCATGTAGAAATTTCCCTCGGCCACGCTGTCGTGCTTGCCTTCGAGGATTTCCTTGAAGCCGCGGACGGTGTCTTTGATCGGGACATACTGTCCGGGCGTGCCGGTGAAGACTTCGGCGACGGAGAACGGCTGCGAGAGGAAGCGCTGGATTTTCCGCGCGCGGAAAACGAGCAGCTTGTCCTCGGGCGAGAGCTCGTCCATGCCGAGAATCGCGATGATGTCCTGCAGATCCTTGTAGCGCTGGAGCACTTTCTGCACGCCGCGGGCGACTGCGTAGTGCTCTTCGCCGACGATGTCTGGCGCGAGGGCCTTCGAGGTCGAGGCGAGAGGATCGACGGCCGGGTAAATGCCCAACTCGGCGATGCTGCGCTCAAGAACCATGGTCGAGTCCAAGTGCGCGAAGGTGTTTGCGGGTGCGGGGTCTGTGAGATCGTCTGCGGGCACATACACGGCCTGCACGGAGGTGACGGACCCGGACTTGGTCGTCGTGATGCGTTCCTGGAGCTGGCCCATTTCTGCAGCGAGTGTGGGCTGGTAACCGACCGCCGACGGCGTGCGTCCGAGGAGCGCGGACACCTCGGAGCCGGCCTGCGAGAAGCGGAAGACGTTGTCCACGAAGAGGAGCACGTCCTGATTTTTCTCGTCGCGGAAATACTCGGCCATCGAGAGCGCTGAGAGCGCGACGCGGAGACGCGCGCCTGGCGGCTCGTTCATCTGGCCATACACGAGCGCGACCTTGGACTTGCTGAGGTCCTTCTGGTTGATGACGCCCGCCTCGCTCATCTCGTGATAGAGATCGTTGCCTTCACGCGAGCGTTCACCGACGCCGGCGAACACGGAGAAGCCGCCGTGGTTCTTGGCGATGTTGTTGATGAGTTCGAGAATGACGACGGTCTTGCCCACGCCTGCACCACCGAACGCGCCAGCCTTGCCGCCCTTCGTGAACGGGCAGATGAGATCAATGACCTTGATGCCGGTTTCGAGGATGGTCGCCTTGGTGTCCTGATCGGTGAGCTTCGGCGCGGGGCGATGAATCGGGTAGCGCTTTTCCGCGACGACCGGGCCGCGCTCGTCCACGGGATCGCCGGTGACATTGAAGATTCGGCCGAGCGTGCATTCGCCGACGGGCACGGTGATCGAGTCGCCGGTGGCCGTGACTTTCTGCCCGCGCTTGAGGCCCTCGGTGCTGCTCATGGCGACCGAGCGAACCCAGCCGTCGCCGAGGTGCTGCTGCACTTCGAGCACGAGCTTGGTGTCCTCGCCGTTGGACTTGAAAGTGATTTCGAGCGCCTCGTAGATTTTCGGGAGGATGCCGGTCGCGGAAAAATCCACGTCCACAACGGGACCGATGATTTGGACGATGTTGCCTTGATTCATAGTTGAGAGGTGAGAGTTGAAAGTTGAGAGGCTGGCGACGCGGTTTGTGGTTCGGTGTGCGTTGCTGTTTTTGTTTTGAAAGTGATGTCGGTCGGCTATGTCGGAGTCGCGAGTGAGGGCCGGAGCCTCTCAACTCTCAACTTTCAACACTCAACTACCCCAGCGCCATCTGCGCCGTGGTGATTTCGAGAAGTTCGGTGGTGATGCCCGCCTGGCGGACCTTGTTGTATTCGAGAGTGAGATCCTTGATGAGCTGCTTCGCGTTGTCGGTCGCGTTCTTCATCGCGACCATGCGCGCGCTGTGCTCGGAAGCGCGGCTTTCGAGGACCATCTGATAGACGGTGAAATGGACGTAGTGCGGCACGAGGTGCTCCAGCACGCCGCCCGCGCTCGGCTCGAAAAGATACTCGGTCGTGCTTGCCGCAGCCTCGGTCTTCTTCGCTTCGGCATGTGTGCCATGCATCTCGGTGATTTCAAAATTCTG
>JBBSEI010000151.1:0-4521 GCA_038239865.1 Chthoniobacterales bacterium | reverse complement strand
GACGCACAGGGCGAATCCGCCAGCCTGCGCGAACCGACAAGTCGTCGGCGCATCATTTTTTCGCGCCGCCGCCCGGTGATCGCCTCTTCGGCAATAGTCGCCCGGCACCTTGCGCGTGAGAGTCCTGCGCACTCCCTAGTTCGCTGTTTGCATCCGCGCAAAACCTGTCAATTCTCCCGCACATGAAAGCTCTCTTCCTCGACTGCATCTCCGGCATCAGTGGCGACATGATGGTCGGCGCGCTCATTGACCTCGGCGTGAAACCCAGCGCGCTCGAATGGGAGCTGAGCAAGCTGCACATCGGCGATTTCCACATGCACTACGACCGCGCGAAACGGAAAGACATCGAGGGCGTGAAGTTCGACATCCACGGCGGCGCGACGCATCATGAGCACGGACACGAACACGGCCATTCACACGAGCACGGGGATGAGCATGGGCATACGCATGGACCGGAATGCGGGCACGCGCACGGCGAGGAGGGCAACGTGCACCACCACCACGAGCACGATCATGACCCGGAGCACGTGCATGCCCACGAACACGGCGAAGAACACCCCACGCTCAAGCATACTCACGAACACACGCACGAAGCTCATTCGCACAGCCACGAGCCTGAACATGAGGAGGATGAGCACGGGCACGGCCACGAGGTCAGCGATGGACATGAGCACGAGCATTCCTGTGAACATGACCACGAGCATGTCCACGGCCGCACGCATCGCGAAATCCGCACGCTGATCGAGGCGAGCGACCTCTCGCCATTTGTGAAAAAACATGCGCTCGGGATCTTCCGCCGCATCGCGGAGGCCGAGGGGAAAATCCACGGCATGAGCGCGGACGACGTCCACTTTCACGAGGTCGGCGCGCTGGATTCCATCGCCGACATCGTGCTCTCGTGCGTGGGCATCGAGGCGCTCGGCGTGGAGAAAGTTTTTGTCTCCGCGCTCAATGACGGCCACGGGACGGTGCAATGCGCGCATGGGATTTTCCCGGTGCCCGCACCCGCGACGATGGAAATTTTGAAGGGGATCCCGCTCGGGCAAATTGACGAGCCGCATGAACTCATCACGCCGACCGGCGCGGGCATCGCCGCGGAATTTGCCGCCGGCTTCGGCCTCATGCCCGCGATGAAAGTCGAGCGCATCGGCTACGGCCTCGGCACACGCGAACTTACCAACCGCCCGAACGTACTGCGCGCCGTCCTCGGCGAACTCGCGTAATTTCCACCCCTCCTGCGATGCCAGGCTACGAGACCGACACCGTCACGCGCATCGAGACGAACCTCGACGACGTCTCGCCGCAGGTGCTCGGCGCGGTGATGCAGCAGCTCCTCGCCGCAGGCGCGCTGGACGTGTGGTTCACGCCCGTGCAGATGAAAAAATCCCGCCCCGGCACGATGCTCTCCGCACTGTGCGACGAAGAGGCGGTGGAAAAAATCGCGGACATTATTTTTGCCGAGACGACCGCCTTCGGCCTGCGTGTGGAAAAAATCGCGCGGCTGAAACTCACGCGGCGCTTCGAGACCGTGAAGACGCGCCACGGCGAGGTGACGGTGAAGCTCGGCTTCAAGGGCGACCGGCTGCTGCAAATCGCGCCGGAATTTGCGATCTGCCATGCCATCGCCGAGCGCGCAGGCGTGACGCTGCGCGAGGTGCATCTCGCGGCGCTGGAGGCAGCGCGCTTGGCATCCGCACGCAAATAAGGAGCCGGGTGCTTCCGGCTTGCCGAGCGCGGGCGCGGCTCACATCTTCCGCGCCCTCATGATTGATCGCTACACGCTGCCCGAGATGGCGGCCATCTGGACCGAACAGCGCAAATACGAAATCTGGCTCGAGATCGAGACGCTCGCCTGCGAGGCGCAGGCGGAACTCGGCCACATCCCGAAGGCGGATGCGAAGACGATCCGCGAGAAGGCGAAGTTTGTTCTCAGCGAGGTGATGGAGATCGAAAAGCGCACGAATCACGACGTGATTGCGTTCCTCGAAAATGTCGCGAGCTACGCCGGCCCCGCGTGCCGCTGGATGCACCAGGGCATGACGAGCAGCGACGTGCTCGACACCACGCTCGCTGTGCAGACGGCACAGGCGTCGGACATTTTGCTGAAGGATCTGCGCGAACTGCGCGAGGTGATCGCGAGGCGTGCGAAGGAATTCAAGATGACGCCGATGATCGGCCGCAGCCACGGCATCCACGCGGAGCCGATCACGTTCGGGCTGAAGCTCGCGCTGATGTACGACGAATTTGGCCGCGCGCTGGAGCGGCTGGAGCAGGTGCAGCCGCGCATCCGCGTCGGCAAGCTAAGCGGCGCAGTCGGCACGCACGCTCATCTCGATCCGCACGTCGAGGAGAAGGTCTGCAAGCACCTCGGCCTCACGCCGGCTACGCTCGCGACGCAGGTCGTGCAGCGCGACCGGCATGCGGAATTTCACACCGTGCTCGCGCTCATCGCATCCTCGATGGATCGCTGGGCCACGGAGTTCCGGCACCTGCAGCGCACCGAGGTGCTCGAGGTGGAGGAGTATTTTTCCGCAGGGCAAAAGGGCAGCTCGGCCATGCCGCACAAGCGCAACCCGATCACCGGCGAAAAGCTCAGCGGCCTCGCGCGGCTCGTGCGCAGCAACGCAGTCGCAGCGCTCGAAAATGTCGCGCTCTGGCACGAGCGGGACATCAGCCACAGCTCGGTCGAGCGCGTCATTTTTCCCGACTCATGCATCCTCGTGAACTACATGCTCACGCTGCTGCGCAAGCTCGTGGACCGGCTCATCGTGTATCCCGACAACATGAAGCGGAACCTCGAAATCACGCGCGGCCTGTATCATTCGCAGACGATCCTGCTGAAGCTCACCGAGCGCGGGCTCGAACGGAAGACCGCCTACGAAGCCGTGCAGCGCGCCGCGATGAAGACGTGGCAGGGCGACAAGTCGCTGCTCGAAAATCTTGTCCTCGAAGAAGAGATCACCGCGAAGATTCCGCCGGATGAAATCGCAGCGCTGTGCTCGCTGGAGCACCACTTCCGCTGGGTGGACGACACGTTCCGCAAGCTCGGGCTCGCGTAGCTGTGTTGTCTCGAAGCCGGGTGGAACGCGCACTCCGTGCGCGTTGAAACGTGCGCGGAGCGCCCGTTCCACCAGAGCATTTCACCGCGGGGGGACTACTTTTTCGGCGTGTAGCCGCGCACGAACTCGATGCACTGCTTCGCCTCGGCGAGGTTGTCCTCCTGCTTGAACTCGTACTCGATCGAAATCGGTCCGTAGAAGCCCTGCGCGGCAAATTCGTCGAGGATGCCCTTCACGTCGCTGACGCCGGTGCCGTACGGCACGTCGTGACCCTTCGGGCTTTCCTCGTTCAGATCCTTCAGGTGACTGCTCATGATGCGGCCTTTCAAAAGGCGGAGCGCGTCCACGGGCTTCAGTCCGGAGCGGACCCAGTGGCCGGTGTCGGCGCACGAGCCGATGCGCGCGTCGCGACCCTTGCAGACTTCGAGGATGTAGTTCGGATCCCACATCCGGTATTCGGGATTCTTCTCGCGCTTCGGATGATCATGGAAGCCGACCTTGATGTCATATTCCTTCACGAGTTTTTCAATGGTATCGATCGCGTCCACGGACTCGGTGTTGATCACGCGGATGCCGAAAAATTTCGCAAACTCGAACACCTTGCGCGAAGCAGCCTCGTCCTTCGAGAGGCCGACGACTCCGTAGGCCACGGGCGTGATGCCGCTCTCCTTGAGTTTGGCCTTCACTTTCTCCCACATCTCGGGCCCAGCGTTGTGGTCGAACTTCACGTCCTTCTGCTCGGCGGAAAGTTTTTGTCCGGGGAAAAACTCGATCGTCTTCGCGCCGGTTGCCGCCGTTTTCTCGATGGCCTCGAAGACGGAGAAACGGTTGAACGTCCACGCCTGGCAGCCGATGACGAAGCTGCCCTGTTTGAGACTGTCGGGCAGCGGTTCGGCGGCGGTAAGCGGGAGAGACGCGGCGAAAAATGCGAGGGTGAGGAGGAGTTTCATGCGGCGCGCATTGGCGCGGGCGGGAGGAGGGAAGTCAAGCACCGGCCTCGACCCTAGTTTGACGTTGAGCTTTGAACGTTGACCGTTGAAGCCCAGCGCAGCCGATCATTCGATTTCTGAACCGCTGTCCTCAATCCAGATGCGCCTTCGGCGGGATCAACGTCAAACGTTCAACCCCCAACGCTCAACTCTCAACTTTGCCTCGGGTTGTCCGACAAGATGCCTAATTCGGCGGCCTCAGACGGGTATTTTCCCTGTCAGCGGGCTTAATTGCGACTCAATCGCAATTCTTCTTGCGACCCAATCTCAATCGCGCTAATAAGAACCATACCCATGCTTCCCGTCATCTCCAGACTGACTCTCGCGACCGCGAAATGCGGCGAGCGGCTGCGTGTCCGGCACATTTGCCCGGACTGCCCGCACTGTGTGCGGCTGCGTGAACTGGGTTTCCGCGACCATGTCGTCGTGCGGAAAATTGCCGATGGCGCGGCGGTCATCTGCCTGCTCATGGG
>JBBSEI010000150.1:0-4702 GCA_038239865.1 Chthoniobacterales bacterium | reverse complement strand
TCCTGCGTGCCGGCGACGATCGCGCCGTAGATTTCATCGAGGTAGAATTTGTTGCGGAAGAGCGGGAGCGAGAGCGGCTCTTTTTCCACGCCGTGGTAGAGCACCCAGCCGACGGCGGTGCCGGCGACGAAGGCGAGGATCGCGAGCGTGGGAACGAAGGCGCTGGCATTGCCGTGCTCAACGCCAAACCAGTGCGGCGCGGCGCCGTACGCGGCGAAAATCGAGAGGAACGCGAGGATGACGAGCGGCCATGTCATGCGGCGCGGGCAGTCGTGGCCGTGATGCGCGGCTTCGCTGCGCGGCTTGCCGAGGAAGGCGACGATGAAGAGGCGCGTCATGTAGAACGCGGTGAGGAATGCGGTGACGAGCGCGACCCCGAAGATCACTTTGTCGTGCTCGAAGGCGGCGAGCAGGATCGCATCCTTCGAGAAAAATCCGGCGAACCCTGGACATCCCATGAGTGCGAGCGTGCCGAGCGCGAATGTCGCCGTCGTGATGCGCATCGTCTTCGAGAGGCCGCCCATTTTCCAGATGTCCTGCTCGTGGTGCAGCGCGTGAATCACCGCACCAGCACCGAGGAAGAGGAGCGCCTTGAAGAAGGCGTGCGTCCACAAATGGAACATCGCCGCGCCGCCCTCCGTGTCCGGCGCGATGCCGGCGGCCATGACCATGTAGCCGAGTTGCGAGATCGTGGAGTAGGCGAGCACGCGCTTGATGTCGTCCTGCTGCGTGGCCATCAGCGCGGCTAGGATGCTCGTGAAAGCGCCGATCCACGCGATGACTGTTCCGGCGAAGGGCGACCACTGGATGAGAAACGCGATGCGCGCGAGCATGTAAACACCAGCGGCCACCATCGTCGCGGCGTGGATGAGCGCGGAGACGGGCGTGGGGCCCTCCATCGCATCGGGAAGCCACGTGTGCAGCGGGAACTGCGCGCTCTTTCCGATCGCGCCGCAGAAGATGAGGAGGACCGCCGCTCCGAGGAAGACCGGGTTCTGCGCGAGGGCTACCTGATTTTCCACGAGACCGTCAAAAGTGACGGTGCCCGCGGTCGCCCACAGCATCAGGATGCCGAGCATGAAGCCGAAGTCGCCGAGGCGATTCATGATGAACGCCTTGTTCGCGGCCTTGCCCGCGGCGTCGCGCGTGAACCAGTGGCCGATGAGCAGGTAGCTGCTCACGCCGACGAGTTCCCAGAAGATGAACATCATCACGAAATTATCCGCGAGCACGATGCCGAGCATCGAGAACATGAAGAGCGCGAGGTGGCCGAAGTAACGCGATCGGGCATCGTCGTGCTCCATATAAACCGTGCTGTAGAGATGCACGAGGAAGCCGACGCCGGTGACAACGAGGAGCATCGCCTTCGCGAGATGATCGAGCTTCACGCCGAACGGCACCTGGAACGCTTTGCCAAAGTCGAGCCACATCACCGAGCTGTGGACTTCCGGGAGCGACCACGCGCAGAGCGCCGCCGCGAGGCCGAAGAACGCTGACATCGTGCTGATGACCGCGCTAAGGCCGTGATTTTTCCGCGTGGCGACGAGGATAAGCACCGCTGCGATGAGCGGATTCAGGAGGATGAACCAGGGAAATAGTTTGGCGGTATCCATCCGGCGCTAGAACTTGAGGGAGCTGATGTCCTCGACGTGCGTGGTCTGCCGCGAGCGGAACAGCGCGACGATGATGGCGAGGCCGACCGCAACTTCCGCGGCGGCGACGGTGATGATGAAAAACACGAGCACCTGCGCGTTGAAATTCGGCAGACCTTCGTTCGGTGTTCCCGGAGCGCCGACGTTGAATCGGCTGAAGGCGACGAGCGAGAGGTTCGCGGCGTTCAGCATCAGCTCGAGGCACATGAAGATGATGATGATGTTCCGCCGCAGCAGCACGCCCGCGAAGCCGATCGCGAAGAGCAGGCCGCTGACGAGAAGGTAGTGATTGAGCGTGAGGGTCATTTTTTTTGTGACCGCGAAAGGTGCGAAATTTGCGAAAGGGGATCAGACGCAAGAGCGGGTGCTCCGCCCAAGTCCTTTCGCGCCTTTCGCATTTTTCGCGGTTGAAAATATTGCGGTCTCATTTCAGTTCGCGCTTCGAGATGACGACGACGCCGATGGTGGCGACGAGGATGAGCACGCCGACGATTTGCAGCGGCAGCGTGTGCTGCGAGAACATCACCTCGCCGACTTTCCGGATGTCATTCAGCGACTCGCCGGGCGGAAGCTTCAGCGCTGGGAACGGTTTGTCGCCCATCGGAAATTTTCCGAGCACGCCGACGATTTGTGCGGCGAATGCGAGTGCCACGAGTGCGCCGCCGCCGACTGCGAGCAGGTTGAATTTCCGCCGCTGCTCCACTTTCAGGTCGAGCAGCATGATGATGAACAGGAACAGGACCATCACCGCGCCCGCATAGACGACGACTTGCACGCTACCGATGAGGTAGGCATCGAGCCCGACGTAAAGCGCGGCGAGGCAGAGGAAGCTGACGACGAGACTCAGCGCGCACGCGACGGGATTGCGGTTCACGACGACGCTCACGCCGAAGGCGAGCATCAGGAAAGCGAAGAGGCCGAAGAGAAGCGGGTTCACTAAATTTAAGATTTAGGATTTAAGATTTCTGATTTGCGGCCTGCATCACACACGCGTTGCCAGACAAAACTCTGCGCCGCTGTCAGCCCGGAGTCGGATTCAGACAGATCACTGCGCACCGCCCGGAGAGCGCGCGCAGAAATCTTAAATCTTAAATCATAAATCATAAATTCCTTACTTCTCCGGGTTCCACTTATGCACGAGCCCCTGGAAGACGCCGCCCAGCTCGTAGAGTTTCTTTTTGTCGTGGACCATCTCCTCGCGGGTCACTCCGGTGATGGCGTAGTCTTTCCGCAGGTAAATTGCCTGCTCGGGGCAGACCTCTTCGCACATGCCGCAGTAGATGCAGCGGATCATGTCGATCTTGAATTCCGCCGGGCGCTTCTCGACTTTCTCGAAGCGCTCGCCGACTGGGATTTCCTCCGGCGTGATCGTGATTGCGCGCGGCGGGCAGATGAATTCGCAGAGCTGGCACGCGACGCAGCGCTCGCGGTCGTGCTCGTCCTTCACGAGCGTCGGCGCGCCGCGGTAATACTCGGGCAGCTCGGCGTCCCACTTTTCCTCGGGATACTGCATCGTCACCTTCGTCTTGCCCTGGAGCATTTTCTTGAAATGCCCGAACGTGATTTTCAACCCGCTGATGATGCTCGGCAGGTAAACCTTTTCCTTCAGGGTCAGCTCGGGACGTGGGACGACGTAGGCCATGTTGCTCCTTCTTACTTCTTTGTCTTGCTCCTGCCCATGCTCTCGGACGACGTGCTGCCCGCTTGCTCACGGGAGAGAGCAAGAACAGGAGCAAGACAAAGAGTAAGAGTGACGTTCGTCATTTGTTCGTGAACGCGATAATTGCAGCGGTGATGAAGATATTCACGAGCGCGATTTCGAAGAGGTAGAGCCAGCCGAGCTTCATGACTTGATCGAACCGGAAGCGCGGGAGCGTCCAGCGCACCCAGATGAAAAACACGAGCAGCGCGGCAACTTTGCCGAAGAAGCACGTGATGTTTGCGAGGCCGAGAATCCAGTGCGGGAGTTCGCGCAGGATCGGGAGACCGCCGTTTCCATCGCCATCGGGGATGCCGGGCATGTGCCAGCCGCCGAGGAAAAAGACGACGATGAGCGAACTGCCGACGATCATCGCGGTGTATTCACCGAGGAAGAACAGTGCGAATTTCATCGAACTGTATTCGGTGTGGTAGCCGGAGACGAGTTCCGATTCCGATTCCGGCATGTCGAACGGCAGGCGGTTCGTCTCGGCGAAAACTGAGATGGCGAAAATGATGAAGCTGATGCCGAACGGGATGAGCAGCAGCCAGCTTTGCACGCTGAGTCCGTGACCCCAGAGTGGCAGGAGCGTCCAGCCATGGTCGGCCTGATTTTGGACGATGTGGCTCATCTGCATCGTCCCCTGCGCCATGAGCACGGGGATGATGGACATGCCCATCGAAAGCTCATACGCGATCATCTGCGAGCTGCTGCGGATGCCGCCGAGGAACGGATATTTTGAATTTGAAGCCCAGCCTGCGATGACGATCGCATAGACGCCGACGCCGGTGACCGCGAAGACGCCGAGCACGCTCACGTTCACATCCGCGATGACCATTTTCTCCCCGAAAAGTGTGCTGCCAAACGGCACGAATGCGAGCGACACGAGCGGCAGCATCGCGAGGCACGGCGCGAGCCAGAAATAGAACTTCTTCACCCCGCCGGGCGTGAAGTCTTCCTTCAAAATAAACTTCACCGCGTCGGCGATCGGCTGTCCGAGGCCGCCGAGGACAATCTGCAAATCCTTTTTGAAACCGAGCAGCGTCGTGGGGAAGCCGGTGCGGTTCGGGCCGACGCGATCCTGGATGGCGGCGCTCACGCGGCGCTCGGCATACACGGTGTAGCTCACCATCGGCAGCACCACGAGGAAGATGACGAAGACCGCCTTCGCGACGGACCAGGCGAGCATCGCCCACGGGATGGAATCGAGGAAGGGCATCAGATTGCAGATTGCGGATTGCAGATTGCAGATTGCCAGCGTCGCAACGCGGGGAACACAGGCATCCTTGCCTGTGCGGCCCGCGGGCTTCCAGCCTGCGGAACCTGACGCCTGCAGGCTCGGAAGCCCGCG
>JBBSEI010000149.1:0-4812 GCA_038239865.1 Chthoniobacterales bacterium | reverse complement strand
GCAGGATGAATTTGCGACGAAGCAGCTCGATCCCGTGAGCCGCATCGTGAAGCTCGTGTCCACGAAAGGCGACGGCATCATGGATAAGCGCACGGTGTTCATCGACAACGTCGTCCTGCCGCGCACGGTGCTCCCGCTGCATGACCGCGTGCTCGTGCAATTCACCGGGTCGAATTCCGTGTGGGCCTACTTTGACGACAACAAGGACGGTGTCGCGGACCGCCGCGAGCTGGTTTTCGACGGCGGCGAGAATCACGGCAATATCGAGCACCAGAACTCCGGGATGCTGTGGAACCTCGACAACACGATTTGCACGAACGACTACCGCTTCACCTATCGCGACGGGAAGCTCACGGCGGCCAGGCACGCCCTCGCGCGCATCAGCCAGTGGGGACTGGCGCACGACGACGACGGGCGGCTCATCGGCACGTGGGCGGGCGGGGCGAATCCCGCGCACTCCTTCCAGCTCCCTGCGGGTTATCCCATTTTGAAAATCAACGAGCACGCGAACGGATACAAAATTCCGTATGCGTCGTGCAAAGTGTGGGACCAGTCGTCCGGCGGCTACAAGACGGACGAGCAGCGCGTGCTGCGCGATTTCTCCGCGTGCTGCGGGCAGAGCGTGCTGCGCAGTCCGCTCATGCCGGAATTTTACGGACGCGTGGCGACGTGCGAGCCGGTGGGGCGGCTGATTCGCATGAGCACGATTGACTGGAAAGACGGACTCGGCATCGCCGACAACTCGTTTCCAAAAAGCGAATTCATCCGCAGCACGGATGCATACTTCCGCCCCGTGTGGTCGGCCTCCGCGCCGGATGGCACGTTTGTTTTTTCCGACATGTATCGCGGCATCATCCAGGAAAAGACGTGGTTCCCGACGACCGGCGGCAACACGGAATGGGTCGCGCGTTACCATCGCGTGAAAAAGTGGGGCATGATCGAAATCAACCGCCACGGGCGCATCTACCGCTTGGTGCCCGACGGCAGGAAGCCCGGCCCTCAGCCGCACATGCTCGACGAGACGCCCGCGCAACTCGTCGCGCATCTCGCAAATCCGAACGGCTGGTGGCGCGACACCGCGCAGATGCTGCTCGTGACGCGCCGCGATTTGTCGGTCGTCCCCGCGCTCACCAAGATGGCCGCGACGCACGCCGACGCGAACGCCCGCATCCACGCGCTGTGGACGCTGCAAGGGCTCGATGCGCTGCCGAAGGAAAGCATCGTCGCCGCCACAAAAAGCGCCGAGCCCCGCGTGCGCCGCGCCGCCGTGCAGCTCGCGGAATCGTGGCTGGGAAAAGGCGACGCCGACATCGCGAAGACGTTCGCCGCCATGCTCGCCGACGCCGACGCGCAGGTGCGCATCCAGCTTTTCCTCGCCTACCGCGCGGCGAAAATGGATGTGCCTGCCGAACTCACCGCGAAGCCAAATCCGATCATTGCGGCGCTCCTTGAAAAGGAAAAAACCGACAGCCACGTTGCTGTGCTCGGCGAGTCTGCCAAGCAAGGTCAGAAAATCTACGAGACGCTCTGCACGACGTGTCACGGTCCGGATGGCAAAGGCGTGAAGGTCGGCGACAAATTTCTCGCGCCCGCGTTTGCGGAGTCCGAGTGGTTTAGACGCAACGGCAACGTGGACGCGCTCGCGCGAGTGGTGCTGAAAGGCCAGACCGGCCCCATCGCCGGAGTGAGCTACGGCGAAGGATTCATGCTCCCGCTGGAACAAGTCTATGACGATGCGCAGCTCGCGAGCGTGCTGAATTTCATCGGCGAGCGCTGGCACCACTGGAAGAAGCCCGTCGCCGCCGCGGACATCGCCCGCGTGCGCAAGGAAGTCGCCGACCGCAAGACGCCGTGGACTCACGAGGAACTGAAGAAGCTCGGCCGCCGTGCGACTGCCGGGCCGCGCCCGCCTGCCGCCGCTGATCGCACGTTCGCCTCGACTGTGGTGCCGATCGCCGATGTGACCGGGGAACTCCGCCCGCTGAATCTGTCCGCGGCGTTCACCGCCGACACGCGCAAAGGACTCTACGGCTCGGAGAAGGCGACACGCGACTCGCTGCCATTCGTGAAGTTTGGCCGCGTCGTCGCGAACGGTGTCGCGTTTGAAATCGCCGATCCGGCGAAGAGCGCGAACGGAAAGAACGTGATCGTCCTCAAGGGAGGGCCGGAGAAAGCGTTCTCGCAAACGTTGCCGCAGCGCGTGGAAATTCCCGTCGGCGTCGCCGCGTCGCGGCTGCACTTCCTCGGCGGCGTCGCTGGATGGGGCGGCGGCCCCGGCGGCAGCACGCCAGCCATGACTGCCACGCTGCATTTCGCCGGCGGCGCGACGCAGGTCGCCGACCTCTACGCCGGACGTGAGTTCGTGGATTACATGCGGCGCGTGGACACGCCCGGCTCGGAATTCGCCGCCGGCATCGTGAGCGATCATCAGGTCCGCACGTTCGCGATCCCGGTGCAGCATGCGGCGGTCATCGAGAAGCTCGTGCTCGAAAGCGCTGGCAACAAGATCGCGGCAACTACGGTCGCCATCACCGCCGAGATCGGAAAACCCGGCGCGTCCGCGCCTGCATCGCTCGCGCCCGCCACGGCGAAGCCGGCTGCACCCGCTGCGGAAAAGCCCGCGCCCGCGAAACCGAAAGCAGCACCGGCGGCCAGCGGCAGCACCGACAAAGCGAACGCGCCGATGGGACAGAAATTCAGCGAACCGAAACCGGCAAACACATTGCGCGTGCTCCTCGTCGGCGCAGGCTCGTCGCATGATTTCCCGCGCTTCTTCCTCGGCACCGATGCGGAAATCCTCCGCGCCTCCGGCGGCATCGAAACCGCCGCCACGCCGAATCTCGACGAGGCCCTCACGCTGCTTCCGCAGGCCGACGTGCTCGTGCTGAGCGGGAACCATCGCCAGTTTGGCACGCCGCAATTTCAGGATGCGCTCAACAAATTCGCGGACGCAGGGAAGGGCGTCGTCGTGCTGCACGCCGGCACGTGGCGCAATTGGCCGCCGGATACCGGATTCAACCGGCGCTTCGTCGGCGGCGGTGCGAAGAGCCACGGGCACGGTGAATTCACCGTCACCGTGAAACCATCGCAGCACCCGCTGCTGCGCGGCGTTCCCGCGACTTTCAAAATCACCGACGAGGACTACCACGCCGAACTCGACGCTGATGCCGCAGTGCAAGTCCTCGCCGAGAACGCGCCCGACAAAGGCGTCGCACACCCGAGCGTCTGGGTGGTGAAGGATCCAAAGACACGCATCGCCTGCATCACGCTCGGCCACGCCGCCGAAGCGCATGAAAATTCCGCCTTCAAAACGCTGCTCACGAACGCGGTGAAGTGGGTGGGCGCACGCTGAGGCCAGCATCACACCGCAGACTCCAATCTCACTATGAACTCCATCATCACACAGCGCATTGCCGCCGGAATCGTCGCCTCATTTTTGTCGTGCAACCCTCCCATCGCCCACGCCGCACCGGTGATCGACAAGGACGCGGCACTCGCGGCCCAGACGTTTTGGGACAACCGCGACTTCGATTGGTTCAAGGCGAACATCCCTTTCTTCGATTGCCCGGATGCGGAGATCGTCACGACTTACTATTACCGCTGGGAACTTATCACGAAGCATCTCACGTATGGCTCGCCGAACAGCGGCTATAGTTTCACTGAGTTCATTGATCGGCCATTCTGGAGCGGTGCGTATGGCGCGATTAGCTGTCCGGCGGGGCACCAGTTTTACGAAGTGCGCTGGCTGAATGATCCCGCGATTGCGCGCGACTATTCGCGCTACTGGTTCCTCACGCAGGGCGCGCAGCCGCGGAACTACGGCACATGGATTCCCGATGGCATCTGGGCCGTGCATCAGGTGCATCCCGATGATGCGTTCGTGAAGGACTTGCTGCCCGACTTGAAGAAAAACTACGAGGCTTGGGAGAAGCGGCAGTTTGTCCCCGAGGTCGGCCTTTTCTGGCAGAACGGGCACGACGACGGCATGGAGTTCAATATCAACAGCCGCCAGACGAAGGACATCTTGCGCGGTGCGAACGGCTATCGTCCGGGCTTCAACGCCTACATGTGGGCCGACGCGCTGGCCATCGCGCGCATCGCCCGGCTCGCTGGCGACGAGGCCACGGCGAAGACTTACGAGACGAAGGCGGCGGGGTTGAAGGAGAAGTTGCAGAAGCTGCTGTGGGATCCGAAGCGCGAGTTTTTCTTTCCCATGTCCATGCGCGACGAGGAGGACAAGGAAGGCAACGTGGTGAAGAAGCACACGCTCACCTATCAGTCAGGAAAGTTCGCGGGCGACGAACACGGGCGCGAGGAGCACGGTTACATCCCGTGGCAGTTCAATCTGCCAGACCCCGGCTACGAGTCGGCGTGGAAGTTCCTGATGGATCCGAATTTTTTCCACGCCGACTTCGGCCCCTCGACCGTCGAGCGCCATGACCCGATGTTCCTGCTGAAAAATTCCTGCTGCTGGTGGAGCGGCCAGTCATGGCCTTACTCGACGGCGCAGACGCTCAAGGCGCTGGCCAACCTTTTGCAAAACTACCAGCAGAGCGTCATCACGCGCGCCGACTATGCGAAGCTGCTGCGCATTTTCGCCGTCTCGCATCGGAAAAAAGGCGTGCCGTATCTCGCCGAGGCGCTGCATCCCGATACCGGATCGTTCGAGGGGCACGATGGCTACAATCACAGCGAGCATTACTTCCACAGCAGCTTCAACGACCTCGTCATCACCGGCCTCGTCGGACTCAAGACGCGCAACGATGACGTGCTCGAAATCGATCCGCTCGCGCCGAAGGAATGGACTTACTT
>JBBSEI010000148.1:0-4826 GCA_038239865.1 Chthoniobacterales bacterium | reverse complement strand
GGCGGTGACTTCAATCTTCGGGTAGAGATGCCCGATGCGCTTCTCCGCCTCGTCGCGCATCCACTGGCCGTAGTAGCGCACGTCCGCGGCCAGCCCCTGCGCGCCTTTCCAAAGTTGAGTGTTGAGGGTTGAGTGTTGAGAGTCCGGATTCACCGGCGGCCGGCCTGCGAACTTCGGCGGGATCTCGATCATCGCCTTGTTGATGAGCACGGCCACGGGGTTGAGGTCGCTGGCATGGCTCTCCAGCCCGAGCCGCTGCGCCTCCAGCGGCAACGCGCCGCCGCCGGCAAAGGGATCGTGGAAGGCGGGCAGCTTGTGGCGGTCGAAGAGTTCCTTCGCCCGCGGATGCCCGGCATTTTCCGCGCAAGTCCGCCGCCAGCTCTGCCAGATTTCCTCCCGCGCGGCTTGGAGCACGGTTTCATTGGTCGTGTTCTCCCACAGCACGAGGTCTTCGATGATCTTGAAGAGCCGATCGCGCTCCTGCTCGGCAAGGATGTCGTCGAGCTTCGGCTCCGGTCCGGGTTCCGGCGCGGTGATGCCTGCTTCCCTGGCCTTTTTCAACAGGGCGGTGGCCTCTTCCCAGAGCTTGGTTCGGGACTTGAGGAGCGCACTGGCGCGCCGCTTGAGCATCGGATCGGATTTCAGCGTGTCCACATACCCCGACGGATCATCGACCATCTGCGCAAAGATGACCGCCCGCGCCGCCGCCAGCGGACGCCGAGCCCACCAGAGATGGAGCGTGCTCGGATGCCCATGCCGGATGGATTTCTCCCGCGCACTGGCCTTGTTGATCGCCTCCAGCGGCAGGGCGACTTCGATGAGTTTCTTGCGGCAGCGTGTGGTCATTCGTCGTTATTCCTCGTCGCACTCCAGCACCGGGCTTCCCGTCCCGGCGCGTGTGGTGCGCGCAGTAAAGTAGTGTTTCGCATTCTCCACGACGCGACGAAGCATGGCGAGGTCGTCGGGAGCCGCATCACGCACCGAGAGCTGGGTGCGGAGAATCCCGTGGTCGAACTCGCCGTAGAGCTGGCCGATGGCGGCGTTGAGAAAAGTGGGCGTGGTTATTTCCATCCCGCCAAAGCAAAGCGCCACGCGCTGCCCGGCGCGCACCAGCGGCGCGATGCGGTCGTGCAAAAGCTGGCCGTCGTCCGTGGAGACGGCCAGCGGCCCGCCGAGGACATCGAGCAGGCGGATGGAAATGGAGTCGGACATCAGGAAGGAGTTGTCGCCTGTGCGAGCAGGTCCGCGAAGTCGTAATTCACGCTCGTGACGCCGAAATCGGGTTCGCGCCGGAAAGGCTGGCGGAGGTAGTGAACGCGATGCGTGTCGCCATCGAGAAACTCGACGATGGCGAGGATGAAGTCGTCGGGCTTGTTCAACGAGTAGAGGATTTCATTCCGCGTGACGGTGATGGTGGCCGCGCCGGTGATGCGGCCTTTGACCTCGATGAAGCGCAGGCGGCCGGTGCCGGGGATGCGCGATTCGATGTCGTAGCCAAGTTTTTCCAACTCGCGGTCGGTGGGCACGAAACCAAGCTGGCTCTCGACCTCCATGATGACGGCGCGGGCGCGGGCGGCGCTGATGGAGGTGTCTATCGGCGCGGTGGGCGTGTGCGTCGGCGTGGACGCGGAAGCGCCATGCAGCTTGCGAAGCAGACCGAGCGGCACGACGAGCACGCCGCCGATGACGACGGGCGGGAGCGGTGAGAGTTTCGCTTCCTGCGCGAGTTCCTCCATGCGCTTTTGCAAGCGGCCTTGCAGCGAATCGGCACGCTTGCGGGCCTCGTTGGAATTGAGCCGCGCGTTCGGCTTGCCCGCTTCTTCCTGCTCGTGGAGGGCGTTGCTGCGGTGGTCCCAATACGCGATTTCCTTGGTGAGCCGGTCTTTCACCGCCGCCTCGGTCTTGGCGATCCACTGCTGCTTGCGGGTCTTCACCTCCGCGAAATGCTCGGGGACAATGTGGGCGACGGCGTGATCGAGCGCGCGGGCTTCGAGCCCGGCGGCGAGCCACGCGCACTCGGGCCGCGCGAGGAGCGCATCGACGCCGGGTTCGTCGTCGGCGAGCGGGCGGTAATCGAGATAGGGCGCGTAGTGCAGCGAGCGCGTCTCGCCGGACTCGCTCATTTCGACGTAGAGCAGTTGCTTCGACACGACGCGGCGCTGCCCGCCGCGCGTAACGACGGCATCCTGGATGGAGTGTTCGAGTTGGAAGAGGATGCGCGGCTGTTCGCCAAGATCGCGCTCGTCCACGAGGATCGTGCCGCGTTTGAGCAGGTCGCGGTGGCGCTCAATGATGAGGTCGAGTGACGCATCGAGCAGCGGGTGGCCGGGGCAAACAAATGCGGCGAGCGGCTGGCCCGGCACATTGATGAGCGCCTTCTCGAAGGTGATGCGTTCGTAACGCGGGAGCACGGGTTCGCCGAGACCGATGAGCCGGTCGCGATTCCGCACGGTCGCGGGGACGTGCGTGACCTCGTAGCGTTTCGGTTCGCGCTCGCGCACGGTGCCGCCCTCGCGCCGGAAGGCTTCGATGAAAAACGACTGGATGTAGTGCGGCTGAAGTCGCCGGGCATCGGCGCGCTCCATGTCCTCGCGGATGAGGCGCACGCGGCTCGCGTCCATCGCGTCGTGGGCGAGGGCGCGCTCTTCGAGCAAATTTTGCAGATGGCTTTGATCGAGCGCGTTTTCGACGACTTGCGTAAGCCGTGCCCGCACGTCGGGCCGCGCACCGTAGCGCACGGCCTCGATGAGCAGTTCGCGCAGCGGCTTGCCCTCGAAGTTCACTTTGCCGAGCACGTCGAAAACTTTTCCGCCGAGCGTGGTGCGCGCCTGATTCAGCTTCTCCAGCAAGGTGTGAAAAACTTCGCCTTCGCGTGTTTTGGCGGCGACGAGATTCCAAAGGTGGCAGACTTCGGTTTGACCGATGCGGTGGATGCGCCCGAACCGCTGTTCGATGCGGTTCGGATTCCACGGCAGGTCGTAGTTCACCATGAGATGCGCGCGTTGCAGATTGATGCCTTCGCCCGCGGCGTCCGTGGCCAGCAGGATTTGCACGTCCTTGTCGTGGCGGAAAGATTCCTGAATTTTCAGCCGCTCCTCGCGCCCGACACCGCCGTGGATGACGAGCACCGCGTCGGGATTTCCGAGCAGCGTGGAGATGCGGTCACGCAGGTAATTGAGCGTGTCGCGGTGCTCGGTGAAGATGACGAGCTTTTGCTTCGGCGAGGGTTTGATCTCCGGCGGTTCCTCGGCCACGCGCGACGAAAATGCCGCAGGCGTGAAGATGTCTTCGAGAACACGCGACAGCTCCTCCCATTTACGATCCTGTCCGCTGCGCCGGATGGTGTGGGCGAGCGTTTCGAGGCGGCGGAGCGTTTCGATTTCCGCCTGCAACTCGGCAATGGTGCGCGCCGCCGTAGCCTGGTCGGCGACGGCCTCCTCAATCTCCTGCGCTTCCTCGTCGGGCGAATCCTCCAGTTCGTCCACGGCTTCGTCGTCGAGGTCGGGCACGCCCGCATTGATCTGCACGGCGACCGCGCCGCCGCGTTTGAGTATTTCGACCTCACGCAGTCGGCTTTCGAGCCGTTCGCGGCGGCGACGCAGCGACTGGTAAATGGCCTCGGGTGACGAAGCGAGACGACGCTGGAGGATGGTGAGCGCGAATCCGACCGTGCCCATGCGTCCGTTGTTTTCCAGCGCCTCGGCGCGGTTGAACTCCGTGGTCACGTAGTCGGTGACTTCGCGGTAAAGCTGCGCCTCGGCATCGGAAAGCTCGTAGGGCGCGGTGTGCGCGTGGCGTTCGGGGAAGAGCGGCGTCGCATCGAACTTCAAGAGGTCTTCCTTCACCATCCGGCGCATGAGGTCGGATACATGCGTCGATCTGCGTGGTCGTGATGTCCGCGATGGGCTGCTCGCTAAAGGCGAGCTTCATCCGGGCGAGGTAGTGCTTGAGGCCGCGCCGATAGACGAGGCTGACACCCGCCGCCACCTTGGCGGCAAGACACTCATCCGCCACCACTCCGAATGATTTGCTCGGCAAGCCGGCATGATGCGCGTTGAAGAACCGCACCGCGTCGAGGATCGAGCCGCCTTTCACCGAGGTCTTGGCGTCAGACCATTCCTCAACCGCGCTGGTGAGAGTCAGGCCGAAGCGTTTAGTGCGCGCCTCGCACGCGCGAAAAAGCTCCAGGTCGCGGAGTGTCGCCGGGCTTCTGTCCCGCAGTTCGTGCTGACACGAACTGCTGGTCTGCTGGGCGAATAGTTTCGCGGCGTCGAGCTTGGCGAAGGTCTTCGTCTTGCGGCTGCCGAGGTCATACCACGCACACTGGACGGACGGATACCCGTCCTTGCGGTGCAGAGTGTAAATCTTGACCTCGGCGTCGCCGGCTCCCACGGTGATGATTGATCTGCGTCGCATGGCTTTGTGCCGTGTGCGCGGAGTCAACTTTTTGCATGAACCTGTGCATGGAATCTCTGTTGCCGTTAGTGCGCCGCTTGCGGAAGCGTCGTGATTTGAGCTACTTGCGGATTCTACCGAAAACCCCGCTGCAGCGAACACGCGCGGCTGTCACGGCCCCTGCTTCCTGCCTCCGCCTTTCCCCCACCACGCAGGGGCCGCGCCAGCCGCGCGTGTCGCTGAGCTTGGGTTCGTTGATATGGCTGTCTTGTTTGCAACAAGAAAATGGAACTTCTTCATTACTTGATTAGGTAACGTCTCGCGGAGGATTCGGGAACCGTGGCCGGGGAAGTGGAGCGGCGGTGCATGGCGGGTGTTTAGGTCCCCTGCGGTTGGTCTGCTGATATTCGTGTATTGGTTAACACTTGGTT
>JBBSEI010000147.1:0-4886 GCA_038239865.1 Chthoniobacterales bacterium | reverse complement strand
TGCTCGACGAAACGCTCGTGCTCGTGACCAGCGAAATGGGCCGCATGCCCAAAGTCGGCGACCGTCGCTCGGGCGGAAAAATCGGCGCCGGTCGCGACCATTGGACGGCCTGCATGAGCGTGCTCATGGCGGGCGCGGGCATCCGCGGCGGACAGGAAATCGGCGCGACCGACGCGCGCGCCGAATATCCGAAAGACCGCCCGATCGATCCGGCGGACGTGATCAAAACCGTCTATCACGCCATGGGCATCACGAACCTCGAAGCCAGCGACCTCTTCGGTCGTCCTTACAACCTCCTCGAAGACGGCAAGCCGCTGCTCGAACTCTTCGGCTAGCTGCCGCTGCACTCACTTCATCCGATGAAACACTGCCCCGCTGTCCTCGCTTCGCTGTTCACGCTCGGCACCGCTGCCTTCGCCGCGACCCCGACCAGCCTGCAGATCGAAGCGACCGGCAAACCCGAGCTCACGTTGCGCGGCAAGGACGCGCGCCAGCAGTTGCTCGTCACCGGCAAGCTCGCTGACGGCATGCTGCGCGACTTCACTCACAAGGCGACCTACACCGCCGCGCCCGAGGGCATCGTGAAAGTGGACGCGAGCGGCATGCTCACGCCGGTGGCCGATGGTGCGGTCACGATCACCGCCGAGACCGAAGGCGGGCGCGCGACTTTTCCGGTGAAAGTGGAGGGCTCCGGCACCACGCAGCCGATCAACTTCGGCAACCAGATCGTCCCCATCTTCACCAAGGCGGGCTGCAACTCCGGCGGTTGCCACGGGAAGGCGAGCGGGCAGAATGGCTTCAAGCTCTCCCTGCTCGGCTTCGAGCCGGGCGAAGACTACGAGCACATCGTGCAGGAAGCGCGCGGGCGCCGCGTCTTCCCCGCCGCGCCGGAGAACAGCCTGCTGCTGCTCAAGGGCATCAACGCCGCGCCGCACGGCGGCGGCAAGCGGCTCGACCCGAAGTCCGACGACTACGCGCTCGTCGCCCGGTGGATCGCGCAAGGACTGCCGCTCGGGGAGCCTACCGATCCGAAAGTGGAGCGCATCGAGGTGCTCCCCGCGCAGCGCGTCATGGCGCTCGGCGGCGATCAGCAGCTCGTGGTGCTCGCGCGTTACACCGACGGCTCGGTGCAGGACGTGACCCGCAGTGCGCTCTACGAGCCGAATGAAAAATCAATGGCCGAGGCCGATGAAACCGGTCGCGTGAAGCTCTTCGATCAACCCGGCGACGTGGCGATCATGGTGCGGTATCAGGGAAAGGTGGCGACCTTTCGCGCGACCGTGCCGCTCGGTGCGTTGGTGGAAAATTTGCCCGCGCCGCGGAACTATGTTGACGAGCAGGTCTTCGCGAAGCTCAAGGCGATGGGCATGCCGCCGAGCGATCCGGCGGACGACGCAACTTTCATCCGCCGCGTGAGCATCGATATCGCCGGTCGGCTCCCGACGCTCGACGAGACCACGCGCTTCCTCGCCGACCACGCTTCCGACAAGCGCGACAAGCTGATCGAGGCGCTGCTCGCGAGCCCGGAATACGCCGATACTTTCGCCAACAAATGGGCCGCGCTGCTGCGCAACAAACGCACCAAGCCGAGCGACGCGCCCGCGAACTTCGCCTTCCACGGCTGGCTGCGCGATAGCATCCGCGCGAATCGCCCCTACAACGAAATCGTGCGCGATGTGCTCGCCGCAACCGGCGACGTGACGGAGAACCCCGCGGTCGGCTGGTATCGGCAGGTGAAGGAGCCGCAGCAGCAGCTCGAAGATGCCGCGCAGCTCTTCCTCGGCATGCGCATGCAGTGCGCGCAGTGCCACCATCACCCGTTCGAAAAGTGGAGTCAGAACGACTACTACGCGTTCTCCGCGTTCTTCACCCAGGTGGGCAGGAAGACGATCGGCGCGAAGGATAACGAGGCGATTTTTCACAAGCGCGGCGTGGCGACGGCGGTGAACAAAAAAACCAAGTCGCCGGTGAAGCCTGCCGCCTTGATCACCGGTCCGCTCGACATCGCGCCCGACGACGACCCGCGCGCCGCGCTCGCGGACTGGATGAGCAATCGCGCCAACCCGTTCTTCGCCCGCACGCTGGTGAACCGCTATTGGAAGCACTTCTTCAACCGCGGCATCGTCGAGCCCGAGGACGACATGCGCGAAACGAATCCGCCATCGAACCCCGAGCTGCTCGACGCTCTTGCGAAACACTTCATCGCCAGCGGCTACGACCTGAAGGCGCTCGTTCGCGACATCACGCGCTCGGCGACCTACCAGCTCAGCGCCGTGCCGAACAACTACAACAAAGCCGACCGGCAAAACTTCTCGCGCTATTACGCGAAACGGCTCACCGCCGAAGTGCTGTTCGATTCGCTGAATGAAGTGACCCGCACGCCGAGCACCTTCCCCGGAGTGCCGAGCGGCACGCGCGCGATGGCGTTGCCGGATAACAGCTTCAACGCCGGCTCGTATTTCCTCACCGTCTTCGGCCGGCCGGAATCGTCCAGCGCGTGTGAATGCGAACGCACTCAGGAAGCCAGCCTCGCCCAGGCGCTGCATCTCCTGAACGCGAAGGACATCCAGGAAAAACTCACGTCCGACTCCGGTGCCGCCGCCAAGCTCGCCGCCGACCCGCGCAGCGCCGACGACAAGCTCCGCGAACTGTACCTCACCGCTTACGCCCGTCCGCCCGAGGCGGGCGAACTCAGTCTCGCCAAAGCGCACATCGACAAAATGCGCAAGGATGCCGAAGGCAAGCCGCTCGACGCTGCGAAAGCCAGGCGCCAAGGTTACGAGGACATCCTCTGGGCCGTGCTGAACACCAAGGAATTTTTGTTCAACCACTGAGCCGGATGGCCTTTCGCCGTTCCCCCATCGTCGGCGCGACCCTCGCCGCGCTCTTCGTCGTTCGCGGCTTCGCCGTCGAGCTTCCCGTCATCCGCCTCGATTCCATCTTCCCGCCCGGCGGCAAAGTCGGCACGGAGCTGGACGCAGCGATCACCGGCACCGACCTCGACGACGCGAAGGCGTTGCACTTCTCGCATCCCGGCATCACGGCGACGCCGAAGGATAAGCGCTTCCTCATCAAGATCGCGCCCGACGTTCCGCCAGGCATCTACGACGCGCGCGTCTCGGGCCTGCTCGGCATTTCAGCGCCGCGAGCATTCGTGGTCAGCGACCTGCCGCTCGTGGTCGAACCCGCGACCAATACCACCGCTGCCGCCGCGATGGAAGTGCCGCTCGACACCACCGTCGCCGGCACCGCCAAGGTAGCTATCGCTGACTGGTTCAAGTTTACCGCCAAAGCCGGCCAGCGCGTGCTCATTCACTGTGCCGCGCCCGAGCTCGATTCCCGCATGGCGCCCGTGCTCACCGTGCTCGATGCCTCCGGGCGCGAACTGGAAACCAGCCGCCGCGGCGGATTGCTCGACTTCACCGCGCCCGCCGAAGGCAGCTACCTGCTCCGACTGCATGACCTCGCCTTCGCTGGCACCGCCGACTTCTTTTACCTCCTCACGATCACGACTGGTCCGCGCATTGACTACATTTTTCCACCGTGCGGGAAGCCGGGCACGAAAGCGAAGTTCACTGTCTTCGGCCGAAATCTGCCCGGCGGCACGCCCGCGAGCATCCGCTCCCACGAGGGCAAGCCGCTCGATAATCTCGACGTGGAAATCGACCTGCCCGTGATCGCTGATTCCCGCGGCGATGGTCTCGCAAATCCCGCGTCTGCCGCGCTCGACGGTTTCAGCTTCCGGCTGAAACTACCGCACGTTTCCAATCCCGTGTTCATCGGGTTCACCGATGCGCCCGTAGTCGCTGAGGTCGAGCCGAACGCCACCTCGGAGCAGGCGCAAAAGCTGACCCTTCCTTGCGAAGTCGCCGGGCAGTTTGCGACGGCGGGCGACATCGATATCTTCGCCTTCGACGCGAAAAAGGGAGACGTCTGGTGGATCGAAGTGATCTCGCAGCGCCTTGATCTGCCGACGAATCCTTTCCTCCTCATTCAACGCGACGGCGGCGACGCGCAGGAATTCTACGGTCCCGGCACGGACGTCGGCGGGCTGCGTTTCAGCACCGCGACGGCGGACCCGATCGTGCGCTTCGAAGCGAAGGATGACGGCACCTATCGGCTGAAGCTGCGCGATCTTTTCGGCGCTTCGCGCACCGACCCGCGCAACGTTTATCGCCTCGCGATCCGCAAAGCCGCGCCCGATTTTCACCTCGCCGCCGTGGCCGAACCACCGCCCGAAAAAAAGGACGATCGCTCTGCCGCGCCACGCGCCGCCTTGATCCGAGCCGATGGCACCACGGCGATCAAGGTGCTCGCGCTGCGCCGCGATGGCTTTGCCGGCGAGATTGAGCTGCGCGCTGAGGGGCTCCCGCCGGGCGTGAAGTCGTTGCCGAGCCGTATTCCCGCTGGAGCGAGCGAGGGCGTTGTCCTTTTCACGAGCATCGAAAAGCCCGAGCGCTGGGCGGGTGCGGTGCGCATCACCGGCAAGGCGAAGATCGGGGATGCCGAAGTGACGAGGGAGGCTCGCGGCGGTGCCGTGCGCTGGACGGTCGCGGACGCGAACACCGACACGGTTCGCGCACGCCTGACGCGGGACATCGGGCTCGGCGTGACCACCGAAGCTGCGCCGGTAAGCATCGCTGCCACCGAAGACAAATGCTGGGAAATTGGCGCGGGCGGGAAGGTGGAGATTCCGCTGAAGATCACGAGGCGCGGGGAGTTCAAGGAGGCGCTGAAGCTGAAGGCGGCGGGCGCGCCGGGTTTCGATCCGGTGAAGGAAATCGAAGTAGCCGCGAATGCGACGACTGCCACGGCGACGATCGACCTCGCCACTGCCAAACTCCCGCCGGGCGAGCACACGATTCATTTTACCGCGCAGACCAAGG
>JBBSEI010000146.1:0-5095 GCA_038239865.1 Chthoniobacterales bacterium | reverse complement strand
CTGCGCAAGCTGCCCGCTCGACGATGCCGCTGCCGCCACGCTGCGGGCGCATTTTGCCATCGGAGATTTCCGCACGGTGGATCAGGACGCGGGCTTCGGCATCCGCCAAATCGTGGACATCGCGCTGAAGGCGCTCTCGCCGGGCGTGAATGACACGAGCACCGCGGTGTCGTGCCTGGACTACCTGAGCGCCATCCTGTGCCGGCTTGCGACGCGGCGGATCACGCCGGCCTTTTGCGAGGAAGATGGCAAGTTGCGCGTCATCGCGCCTGCGCCGGATTTTGGCGATCATGTCGCGAAGAGCCTCGATGAAATCCGCCCCTGCGCCGCGGGCAATGTCACGATTCTGCTCAAGATGCTCGGTGTCCTGCAGCGCGTGGCAAAGGCGACGCGCAGCGCCACACGGCGCGAAACGCTGCTCCGGCACGCGCGACTGGTGGCGGAGGCCGCGGATCATTCCGTGCCCGCGGCCTACGACCGGGAGCGCATCAGCGCGCGGATCGAGTCTGTGCGCGATGCGCTCGGTGCGGATCAGGAAACGCTCCCGCCGCTTTCGCCCAGTCGCGGCGTCGAGACGTGGACGTAGCGGAAGTCTGAAGGTGGCCTCATACCATCTTTCAGAAATATTTGGACAGGGAGACGCGTAGCGTCGGCGGTGGCACCAGTCCGCTTATTTCCTGAAGATGGTATCAGGCCCGTCGAGACGGCAGGGCAGCAGAATGCGCCGCTGTTCCTCGAAGGAATCGCAATCGCGCCGGTGGCAAAACCTGATCGGCCACCCCGCGTAGCTCCACGAAACTTATTACATCGTCAGTTACCAGAGCGCCGCTTCGTCCGCAGCGGCGAGCGAAAGGGCGAAGTGAGATCACGTATCCGTTCGCTTTTTCGGAGGATCACCCGCTGCCGCCTGGTCGCGGTGCGGCGGCTCGGATGGCTCCAGCAGATTTTTACTTTCATCCGCCGGTCGCGACGAGTCGGCGATCTCCTGGATTTCCTCGGCGTCGCTTTGCAGTCCGCCTTCCGCCTCGGTGGAGACGACCTCCGGCTCGGATTCTTTTTTCGGCGGCGCGGGTTCCCGGACGCCGGGCCGTGTGTCGGTCATTTCTTTCCGCGGCTCGCGCACCAGCCGGATCGGCACGGTCTCCGGGAAGATGATCTCGCGCCCCTCATCAGGCATTGTGATTTTGGAATCCTGGAATGCCCGCTTCACGAGCCGGAGCACCGATGACCTGACCTTCAGCCAACTGTGCTGCTTGCCATCAATCCAGAAATACACCCGCAAGTTGACGCTGGACGCTCCCAGCTTTTCCACGAGAACCCACGGGTCCGGTTCTTTCAACACCGCCGGATGCTCCTCCAGCACGCGCAACGCGACTTGCTGCGCATTGGCGATGGGGTCCGCATAGCCGATGCCCACGTCAAATTCCAAGCGGCGCTTCGGATTGCTGGTGAAGTTCCGGATCGGGTTCTTATAGACGATGGCGTTGGGCAGTTGCACGTCGTTGCCGTCCGTAGTCGCCAGGATCGTGGCCCGGATCGTGAGGCGCTGGACGTAACCGGTGATTCCCGAAATCTCGACGAGGTCGCCCGTGCGAAACGGACGCTGCATGCTGAGAAAAATACTCGCGAGGAAGTTCTCCGTGATGTCTCGGAAGGCGATGCCAAGGGCGAGGCCGATCAGCCCCGTGCCGCCGATCAGCGAGAGCGCAAGACGTGTCAGTCCCACGACGCGCAGGACCAGGTAAAATCCGATCAGCACAATGAAAATGCCGAGCGACTTGCGGACGACATCGCGCAAGAGCGGGCTGTCAATCCGCCTTTGAAACACCCCCTTCGTGAGACGCCCCGCGATAAAAGCCGTGAGCAGCGAGAGCAAAAGGATGATGACCCCGAACACGAGAAACGGGAGCGCGGCGATCGAGTCCCTCAGCAATGCGTGCAGCCCCTCGGTGGCCGGACGGAGATTCCAGATTTGAGGAGTCGCGACCGTGATCCGGTTCACGACGGCGACGACATCCTGCGTGTTTCTCGCCAGATCAGTCGCCCACTGCCGTTGAGTGGACTGCGGAGTCTGCCCGCCGAGAAAAACAACGCCGTCCTTCACCTCCACCGTCGGGTCGGTGAACCAATCCGTCGCGCGCAAAATGCTCAGGAGCCGATCCCGGATTTCCGGATCGCGCGCCACCGGGCTGACGTCCACCTTGCCAGGTGCCGCGACCGGCTTGCCCGCGGTGACAGGCGGCGCGGGTTCCTGCGCGCAGAGTGTGGTCACAGGCAAACTGGCCATCAGCAAAAGCACGAGCGCAATGCCCGCCAGTCGCGCGCAACGCGTCCACGCGGAAAACGCCGCATCACTGCGGGAGGACGCCAGGTGATCAATGCAACTGCGGCTGACTGCTAGTGGGACTTGCACGGGGCGCGATGCTTCGCCGCGGAATCGCCGATCGTCAACCGGCAACGCCACAAACGCATGCAACTCGACACGACGATCCGCATCGGGAATCATCTGCAGCGTCATGCCGCAGTGGAGCGTAATTTATCTCATCAGCGAATGGGCGATCCGATTCATCATGCTCATCTACGTGCCGCAACGGCGCACCGCCGCGGCTTCGCGCACCTGGCTGTTGCTCATTTTCCTGCTGCCGTGGCCGGGCCTTGCGTGCTACCTGCTCTTCGGTCGGATTTACGTGGCGAAAAGGCGGCTTGCATTGCAGGCGCGTGCATCGGCGCGAATCCAGGAAGTGCAGGCGCAAATCAAGACCCGTGTCGGGGTGGTGCCGACGCTGCCGGAGCATCTGGCCCATCTGCCGTTGCTCGCGGCGCGGCTCGGGGACTTCGAGCCGGCTGGCGGAAACCGCGTCGAATTGCTCGCAGATTACCAGGCAACTCTCGACCGGCTCGTCGCGGACATCGGTGCCGCGCGAGAGCATGTGAACATCCTCACCTACATCCTCGGCGACGGCACGAGCGCGCGCCGTGTTGCGGAAGCACTAAAGCTCGCCGTAAAGCGCGGCGTCAAATGCCTGCTCATGGCGGACGCGGTCGGTTCGAGAGCCGGTCTGGCAGCACTCGGCCCCGAATTGCGCGACGCCGGCATCGAGGTGGTGAAGCTGCTGCCCGTCCGAATTTTTCGCCATAACGCCACACGGTTCGATCTGCGGAATCACCGCAAGCTCGCCATCATTGACGGCGTGACTGGATACATCGGCTCGCAAAACCTCGTTGGTCCGAATCTCGTTCAGGGTTTTCCAAATGAGGAGCTCGTCGCACGTGTCACCGGACCGGTCGTCGCACAAATGCAGGCAGTGCTGCTGGCGGATCGCTTTTTTGAAACGGGGGCCAGCATCGGGATGCCGGAGCTTTTCCCGGAGACGGCACCGGTCGGCACTTCGCTGGCGCAAGTGCTGCCAAGCGGCCCCGGTTACCGTCGCCAGAATGTGAAGGAACTCCTGGTCGCAATGCTCTACGCGGCGCGCAAGCGGGTGATCATCACCACGCCCTATTTTGTGCCGGGGGAGCCGTTCCTCGAAGCATTGCGCTCCTCCGCTCTGCGCGGCGTGGACGTCAGAATCATCGTATCGCAGCACGCAGATGTGGCATTCCCCCAATACGCGCAGCGATCCTACTACGACGATCTTCTTTCAGCCGGCATCCGCGTGCATCTCTACCGTCCGCTCTTCCTTCATGCCAAGCACCTCACCGTGGATGACTCGATTGCGATGCTCGGCTCGACGAACATTGACATCCGCTCATTCGCACTGAACGCGGAAATCAGCCTCGTCATTTACGACCCGGAGGTGGTCGCGGCACTCGCCGTTGTTCAGGAGCGCTATCTTGCTGAAAGTGATGAACTCGATCTCGCTGTGTGGCGGAGGCGGCCAGCCCCGCAGAAAGTGTTGCAAAATATCGCGCGCCTCGCGGATTCGTTTCTTTAGCGAAAGCTGCGCAGAACCTGCGGCATTTCACAAACGATCGAATTTCGCTCTGAAAAACTGCCGCGGAAGAGGCTGGCGGCGAGATTCCACACGATCAGCAGCGCCGCCGCCGCCGTGAAAAACGCGCCGACTGTCGAGAGCCTGTTCATCCAGCCCCAGGCCGGCAGGTCTGCGTAGATGTAAATGCGACGCGGCATTTCGGCGAGACCGAGGAAGTTTTTCGGCTGGATTGAAATGTCGGTCAGAGCCCCGGCCCGCCCTGCATGATGCCGCCATCGGCGAAAATGGTGGTCGCCGTCGTGAAGCTCGCGGCGTCGCTGGCGAGCAAGGCGACAAGACTGGCGATTTCCTGCGGCCGGGCCATGCGACCGAGCGGAATCGCGTCGTCGAGTCTCTTCCACTGCGGGGGATCGTTCATCGTGCCGGTGTTGATCGGCGTGGCGACGGCGCCGGGGCCGACGCCGAATGCGGCGATGCCGTAACCTATCGGAGTACGAAAGTGTCGCACGCGACACATCACATCGCCGTGGCAAAACGCAGACGTGGCGCCCGAGGCTCTCACAAAGTGTTCCTTCACTGAAGGTGATACCGTCTCGACGGCTTATAGTTTCCGGTCCTGGTGTTTGCATTCCTTCATTTCTTTTTCGCTTGTGCGAGATGCGGTGTCTTATTTCGGACGATCGGCTGGGACTCCTGGCGGCAGGCGTATCGGCACGTCCAAGCGGGCCACACCGATTCGGCTGTCAGCCATCCCGTAATAAACGTCGAAACGGTCGGGCGTGCCGAGATCATCGCGTCGGTCAATGCCGGTTGGAAAGACGACGTTGGCGATGGTTCCGCGAAGTTCTTCCGGCGATTCCGGCGACAATACTGGTTCCGGCGATCGGTAGAGGATCTCCCGCGGGTGCTCCTTTGAGAGCACCATTACCCCGGCAGAGTAACATAGCTCGCGTCCCGTTTTATCGGGCTCGGATGACTTACTCACGCCATGATAAATGAACAGCCATCCATGCCTTGTTAGAACGGGCGGAGCGCCGCCCCCAATCTTCAGCATCTCCCAGGGCGATACTGGACTCGCCAGACGGTGATGCGAGTTAAACAGTCCGGGCTCATGCGCAGCAAAGCTCTGCGGTGGCATCGGGCAGTACGAAATCCAGATG
>JBBSEI010000145.1:0-5186 GCA_038239865.1 Chthoniobacterales bacterium | reverse complement strand
GCTCCCCGCGGAAACGGGCGGCGAACCCGCGGGAAAATAGCGGCCGGAAAATCGCTCACCGACTGCGCCGCTGCCTCTGGGCGGCGGCGCAGTTGCATTTTCTGAACTCAGAATTTTCCGCCCGCCGCGTTGCATCATGCTGATCGCGCTGCTCTTCCTCGCCGCCTGCTTCGTCGCGTTTACGAATGGCGCGAACGCCAATTTCAAGGGCGTCGCCTCCATCTACGGCAGCGGCACCGCGAGCCTGCGCACGACGATCTGGTGGGGCACGGCGACCACTTTCGCCGGCGCGATCACCGCGCTCTTCGCCGCGCGCGGGCTGCTCTCAGCCTTCAGCGGAAAAGGTCTCGTGCCCGATGCGCTCACGCACTCGCCGGGCTTCCTGCTCGCGGTCGCGCTCGGCGCGGCGCTCACGAGTTTTCTCGCGACGCGGCTGAGCTTTCCCGTCTCCACGACGCACGCACTCATCGGCGCGCTCGTCGGCGCGGGGCTCGCGGGCGGCGATCACACGGTGCAATTCGCCGCGCTCGGCAAGACCTTCGCGCAGCCGCTGCTCATCAGCCCGGTGCTCGCGATCGCGGTCGGATCGGTGATCTATTTTCTGCTCAAAGGCGCGCGCCTTCTGCCGGCGCATCGCACGCGCACGCTCGACACGCTCCACTTCCTCAGCGGCGGCGCGGCCAGCTTTGCGCGCGGGCTGAATGACACGCCGAAGATCGCCGCGCTCCTGCTCGTCGCGAACGCGCTCGACATCCGCTGGGGCTTCGCCGCCGTCGCGCTCGCGATGGCCGCGGGCGGGCTGCTTGATGCCCGCAACGTCGCCGAGACGCTCGGCAAAAAAATCACCGCCATGAATCCCGGCGAAGGTTTCGCCGCAAATGTGGCGACCGCGCTGCTGGTGACAACGGCAACCTGGAACACGCTGCCGGTGAGCACCACGCATGTCAGCGTGGGCGCACTCGTGGGGATCGGCATCGCCACGCGGCGGGCGCACTGGAAGGCGGTCGGCGGCATTGCGCTTTCGTGGGTCATCACGCTGCCCTGCGCGGCGGCGCTCGCGGCCGTCGCGATGCTGTGCCTCAGAGCGAATTAGGCGCTCCGGACGCCGGACATCGCGGTTACTTTTTGAATTGCTGTGGTGTTGCCCCCAGGTGCGTGCGAATATCGCGACCGTGTCATCCCAAAGTTTTTGCAGCATCGAGCAAGTGGCCGCCGTTTTCCAGCGTCACCACTCGGAGATCATCTCCGAGTGGCGCGGGCGCGCGGCGGATCTGCTGAGCGATCTGCATCTCGATAAAACGACGATCACCGATCATGTGCCGGACGTGATCGCGGAAATCATCCGCGACCTCGCGCTCTCCCGCGAGGGACCGCTTTCCGCGGAGCACGTGCGCGGCAGCCCGCTCGCCCACGGCGTGCGCCGGTACTACGATGGGCTGGATGTCGGGCAGGTCGTCGCGGAGTACAATCTCCTGCGCGGCGCATTCATCACGGTCGCGGAGCAGCACGAGATTTTCATCGTCGGTGCCTCGGCGCGCATCATCAATCACCGGATCGACGAAGCGGTGCGCCTGGCGGTCACCGCCTTCGCGGGGCAGCAGGAGATGATCCGCCACCAGCGGGAGGCGGAGTACCTCGCCTTCATTGCCCATGATTTGCGCACGCCGCTAAACGCCGTCTCGCTGCTCACGGATGAATTGCGCGAGAGGCTCGACCCGAAGACCATGGCGGAGACAGGCGATCTTTTCCAGATTTTGAGCCGCAATCTTGAGCGCCTCGCGGAGCTGATCCGGCGCGTGCTCCAGAGTCACGTCACGTCGGCACCGGCCGGGGCGTTCAAGCCGGAATTGCGGACGTTTGAACTCTGGCCGCTCGTGCAGCGTCTCGTGCTCGATCTGCGGTCGCTGTCCTCGAAGCACGCGATCGAAGTCATCAACGAAATCCCCCGTTCACTCTCGCTGCACGCGGATGCCGGGCTGGTCTCGCAGGTGTTTCAAAATCTGCTCGTCAACGCCTTCGAATACACGCCGCGCGGGCGCGTCGTCATCACCGCGGAGGCGGATGCCGGCGGCGTCACTTGCGTGGTGCGGGACAATGGCTCCGGCATTCCGGCCGAGATGCTGCCGAAGATTTTCGAGAAGCTCGCGACCGATCCGGAGAAGGAAGGCACCGGGCTGGGGCTGGCCATCGTGAGGCAAATCATCCAGGCCCACGGCGGCACGGTGACCGCGGAAAGCACGCCGGGAGAGGGTGCCGCATTCACGTTCACTTTCCCGAACGCGGACGGCAAGTGAGCGGACGCTCACTTTAATTCCAGCCCGACAGGGCAGTGATCCGAGCCGAGGATGTGCGGATAGATCCGCGCGGATTTCAGCCTCGGGCGCAGCGCGGCTGAGGTGAGGAAGTAGTCGATCCGCCAGCCGATGTTCCGGGCGCGCGCGCCGTTCATCTGGCTCCACCAAGTGTAGTGCCCGCCGGCTTTTTCAAACTCGCGGAACGTGTCCACAAAGCCCGCCCCGATGAGCGCGCCGAAGCCCGTGCGCTCCTCGATCGTGAAGCCGTGCGTCTTCAGGTTCGCCTTCGGCCGCGCGAGATCGATCTCGGTGTGCGCCACGTTCAGATCGCCGCAGAAAATCACGGGCTTCGTGCGTTCGAGCGCCTTCAGGTACTTGAGAAAATCGCGATCCCACTGCTGCCGGTAGTCCAGTCGCGTGAGTTCGCGCTGTGAGTTCGGCACGTACACATTCACGAGGAAAAAATCCGCGTACTCCGCGGTGAGCACTCGCCCCTCGCGGTCGTGCTCTTTCATCCCGATGCCCTGCGCGATCGAGAGCGGCGCGTGCCGGCTGAGGATGAGTGTCCCCGAGTAGCCTTTTTTCTCCGCCGAATTCCAGTGCGCTTCGTAGCCTTCGAGCCACTGCACTTCCACGACTTCCGGCGAGGCCTTCGTCTCCTGCACGCACACGATGTCCGGCTTTTCCGCCGCGATGAAATCGTGAAACCCTTTCTTCAGCGCCGCACGGATGCCATTCACATTCCAGGAGATCAGTTTCATGTGCGGGGAGGACAGCGGGACCGTGGCGGGCAAAGCAAGCTCGCATGATAGCGCCAGACCTCACGAACCGTGAGTGCCCCCGCGTGAGTCCGGCGAGGCTTTGGAATGCGAAGGCTTGCTCCGCTTTTCCCTCTGGGCACTGCCGCGATACTTACCGCCGCAGCGCGTTGATGAGTTCGTCCAGCTTGTCGAAGAGCATCTGCATCTGCCACTGCTGGTAACTGCCGTCGGCACCCTGGCCCATCGTGCCGACGCCGTTGCTGTTGTTGCTGGTCCCCGCGATGGCGGCATTCACCGTGTCGCCGATGGTTTGGTTGAGCGCATTAAGCTGGCCGCGCATTTCTGCACTGGAGAGCGGCGCGTGGTCGGCAGGTTTGGCGGGGTCGAAGGGCATGGCAGAAAAGGATGAGGGGCGAAGGATGAAGGATGAAAAAAGGCGCTGCAGCTAGGCGAAGGCGGAGGGCAGGAATTTCATCCTTCATCCTTCCGCCTTCAGCTTTTGCTTCAAAGCACGCGGATCTGCGCCGGGTCGCTCCATGCGCCCATCACGCCTTTGGTCCCGACCGTCCGCACGCGCACCCAGACGATGCCGCCGGGCGTGAAGCCATCCATCTCCGCACGGGCGCCTTGGTAGATGCCCTTGGTGTGCCAATCGGCCTCCGTGTTCGGATCACCCGTGTTCGTCTGCACGTCGTTCGTGCTGTTCTGGCGATCCGGCTTGTAGCGTGCCACCATGGTGCCGGGCAGGACGCCCTGGCGCAGGCGCAGATCCGTCGGCGCGGCGGGTGGCCCGGCACTCGCCGGGCGCGCGGTATCGTAGGAGGGGAAGCCGCTCTTATCCACCATCATCGCATCGCCCTGGGCCACGCCGTTCACATAGTTTCCCAGCACGCCGAGCGAATTCTCCAGCACGGCGCGGGCGGCATTAAAGGCAATCACGTCCGTCTTCGCATTGCTCGCGCGGGCGATGAGCTTCGTGTCGTAGGTGGTGATCTGCGTTTGCAGCGTCGCCATCGCCACCGTCGGCGAGGTGAAAGTGCCCACATTTGCGGTCATCTTGTCGTGGATGGTATGGGCGAGCGGCCCGAGTTCCACGGCGGTGTAGCCGCTGAAGTCAATGATGGCTTTGATGGTGCTCATGGCTTTGGATTTGGTCGCCGCGACACCGTCCCAAGTCGCGCCCGAATCCCAAGTAAGGCCGGGCGTGTCCCAAGTAAGCGGAGCAGGCATGTAGTGGAGGGTAGAGGGTGGAAAAACCCTACGCAGGCCGCGATAGGGCGCTGACCCTTCTAGGCAGGGCAAATATAAGGTCAATGAAAAAGTCCCAAATCCTCACAGCAATGCCGCAACCCACTGAACGACTGCCACAAACTCCCTCGCCGACGAGGCAAACTTCATGGCCGATGCCGCAGACTCCATGGCAAATGCGGCAGACTTCATGGCAAATGCAGCAAACTCCATGGCAAATGGCGCAGACTTCATGGCGGATGTCCCAGACTTCATGGCGGATGCGGCAGACTCCATGGCGGATGCCGCAGACTTCATGGGGGATGCTGCAGACTTCATGGCCGATGCGGCAAACTCCATGGCGGATGCGGCAAACTCCATGGCGGATGCGGCAAACTCCATGGCGGATGGCGCAGACTTCATGGCGGATACGGCAAACTCCATGGCCGATGCGGCAAACTTCACGGCGGATGCCGCAGACCTCATGGCGGATGGCGCAAATGCTTGGGCGGACAGGGCAATTTCTTGCGCCGACGCCAGGAACCGTGGAGCGGATGGGGCCAATCCTCGAATGAATGGGGCAAAACCGGGGGTGGATTCGCCGGGTGCCGGGCAAGGTCGGGCACGCGCGCGGGTCGGGTGGGCGTCCCGCCTGCCGGGTTCCGCGTCTCGCGGAACCCTTCGGACGTCCGCAGGCGTCCTGGGCGAGAGGGCCGTCTCTGGGACGCCCGATGGTCCAGGCGGGACGCCCGAACCGGCAGGCGGGACGCCCGCGCTACCCGAGGCCCGCCTTCACTTCTTCTGCCTGGCCTTCCCCGCGTCGTAGGCTTTCCAGAATTCGGCGGCGGGGCGGGGGCCGGTGTGGGCTTCGCCGGGGTAGGCGTCGGCGTCGATGCTCTGCAAG
>JBBSEI010000144.1:0-5533 GCA_038239865.1 Chthoniobacterales bacterium | reverse complement strand
CTTCCAGCGTGCAGTGTCCGGCATCCTTGCCGGACACATGCCACATGCCTCGTGGCGGTCGCAGTCCGAAGGTGGTCCGCGCGGGATGCGCGAACCGGCACGCTGGAAGCGTGCGCTCCCGTTTTCCTGGGTGCTTCGGGCGGTCGCTCTGACTCCGACTTACTTCGTCCCGAAGAGCGCCAGCAGGTCCGCCACTTCCTCCGCGCTCAGCGTATTCAGCAGGCCGGGCGGCATCGTGCTCACGGCGGCCTTCTCGCGCTTGGTGATCACGTTCGTATAAATGGATGACGTCTTCCCCGCGAGCGGGTCGGTGAGCAGCGTGATGGTCGCGCTCGTCTCCTCTTTGATCAGGCCGCTCACTTCGCGCGTGCCGCCTTTGCCGTCGAGAATCGTCAGCGTCACCATCGCGTATTGGTCGCTCACGACTTTGCTCGGGTCGGTGATGGATTCGAGGATGTCGTGCCGCCCGAAACGCTGCGCGACGGCGGTGAGGTCCGGCCCCACGTTGCCGCCGGCGTCGCGGAAGAGATGGCACTGCGCGCACTGCGCCTGCGTGTAGAGTTCGCGGCCGCGGGCGAGGTCGGGCTGGCGATCCTTCAGCTTGTCGAGGGCGGCTTCGAGTTCGGGCAAAGTCCACGCTTTCACAAAGGCGCGCGGCTTCAGCGCGGCGGCGGGCGTGGGTGCGGCGATGGGGCGCAGCCATTGCGAAAGGGCGGCGCGCTCGGGCTCCGGCACGCGCGACTCGGCGTCGGCGCGGATGGCCTCCACGAATTTCGCAAACGAATTGCCGCCGGTGTAGTGCGCGGCCTTTTCGTGGAACCAGCGGAAGTAGCGCACGCGCTGTTCGGGCGACCAGCCATCCGCCCAGCGGAGCGCGAGCACATACTGGATCTGCTCCTCCTGCGAAGGCGCGGCATCCATGAGCGCGAGCGTCTTCCCGATCACCTCGCGGCCCGCGGCGGCGAGTGCGGGGTCGCCCTTGCGTCCGGGGAAAATGGACGCGCCGGGGTTTGGCACAGGGCCGAGTCCGCGCGCCGCGCCAATGTAGGGCAGATTTCCAATCTGCCGCGGTGCGGTGGTCTCCGTGGCGGGCGGCTGGCTCTTTTCGTTTGCCTTCGTTTCATGCGCCGCTCCTGCACCGGGCAGATTGGAAATCTGCCCTACCTTATTCGCCTTCGCCGCAAGCTCGGAGTTCAGTTCGCCCAGCTCCGGGTTCGTGAGCCAGATGAGGAGCTGCGAAAGCTCGCGGTTGAGCTTCGCCGCCTCCGGCCCTTTCGCCGGGTATTGCCGCGAAAGCTCCTCCACCAGCGCCCTCACCACCTCCGCCGAAGGCCGCCCCTGCCGCGCGAAGCCGACTTCGAGGACCCGGAGGGTGATGAGCTTCAGTTCGTCATCGAGCGAGTCGAAGGGGTATCGCTTAAGAGTTTCAAGAAGCTTTCCCTGGAGGCGGGAAGGAGAAAAACGCGCAATCCCAAGCAATAGCGGAAACACGGATTGCCGATATGTCATTGCCAAGAGTTCCCCCTTAAACGGATCGTCTCCTAACATCCCCAAACTCCAATCTTCCTCCGTTAGAAACCGAGGCCAATACATCGCGAAGTGATCCTTATTCTCGTTCCAATGTGAGAGGGCTTGCAGATAGAGCCTCCATTCGTCTTGAGACATGTCTCGCGCATCTCCCGACAAACGAGCGACCTTCCTAATCGCGCCACGAAGCTGTGTCGCTTCGGAACCCTGCGTCCCTGCCGGGGCGCTTGGCTTTGCTGACGGCGATCCAGTAGTGGCGCTCGCTTCGCTCGCCGCACCACCGGCTAATTTCCGCTGCGCCTCCGGCGCATTCGCTGGCTCGGATTTTCCCACATAGCTCACCCGATACAGCCCGCTCGCCGTGCCGCGGCCGCCGGTGGTGAAGACCATCGAGCCGTCCGGCAGGAATTCCATGTCGGTGACGGGCATGCCTTTTCCGCTGAGGAAGACTTCCACGTCGCCCTTCGGATCGACCTCGGCGTCGCGCGGGTAGGTGGTGCTGGCGAGGTCGTTCCTCGCGGTGTAGCTCGCGCCGCGCTCGTGGAGCTGCACGGCGAGGATGCGGCCAAAGGTCCAGTCGTGCAGGAAGAGCGCGCGGCGGTATTTTTCCGGCCAGCCTTTCGCACCGGTGCCGACATCCAGGCTTCCTGGATAAAATGCGATGCCGGTGGGGCAGCCGAGGCCGATGTCGCACACGGCGGGGAGGGAGTCGGGCTGCCACGCGGGCCATTTCGCGCTGCCTTCGCGGAAGCCGTATTCGCCGCCGGGGACGATGTGGAGGATGCGCGTGGGGCGATACCACGGGAGGCCGCGGTCCCACTCCATGTCGGCGTCGTAGGTGAAGAGTTCGCCGTCGGGGTTGAAGGCGAGGTCGTAGGGATTGCGGAGGCCGCCGGCGAAGAGTTCCCACCGGGTGCCGTCGGCGTCGGTGCGATAGACGCAGCCGTAGGGGGCCTTGATTTTGTCGAAGAAGGTGGCGACGGGGTCCTTCAGCCGCGGGAGGAGGTCGTCCTCGCCCCAATTCCGATACGGGGAGTCGGGCGCGAGGCCGTCGAGGATAGGCGTGGCGTTGCCGTTGATGACGTAGAGGCTCTTTTTGTCCGGCCCGAGGATGATGGCGTGCGCGCCGTGCTCGCCCGCGCCGCCGGGGATGGCTTTGAAAAGCGTGGCGGTGTCGAGCTGGTCGTCGCCTTTGCTCGACTTGCAGCGGTAGATGCCGCGGCCTTGCGGGCCCTGGCCGGAGACGTAGAGGGAGTCGAACGCCCAGAGCATGCCCATGGCGTCGCCGACGGGGACGTTCACCTTCTCCCACTTTTCGATTCTCGATTTTGGATTTTCGATTGTTCCGTTCTTCGTGTCCTTCGCGCCCTTCGTGTTCCCGCTGTTCTTGTTTTCCTTCGCGCCTTTCGCGTCTTTCGCGGTTCCCTCTTCCGTGCCTTCCGTGTTTTCCGTGGACACATCGCGGAGCGTCACGCGCCACATGCCGCCCCACTTGCTGTCCTTCGCAAAGCCGGATTCGGGAATCGCGTTCTGCGGCGAAATGTAGAGGCGTCCCTTGTCATCCTGCGTCATGCAGATCCACGAGCCCTCGCGCGGCCCGGCCTCGCGCAGGAGTTCGACTTTGAAGCCGGGCGCGACTTTGATCTGATCGGGCGGCGTGACAGCGGCGTGGCACGTTGCGGCGACGAGGAACATGAGGGAGAGCGTTCGCATGACCGGCGATTAGCGCGGAACGACGCGCACCGCGACTGCGAAATGCGGCGCACCCGCTCGCCGACGCAACGGCTGCCACGAATCGAAAAAAATCGTCGGATACCGTGTGGGTGCATTCGCACGAAAGAGGGCCGCAGTCCGGGAGCGGCCGCGTCCCGCGGGCCGGGGCGCGCCACCGGCGCGGACCATCTTCGGGCTGCACATGCCGCCCGCGCGCAAAGCATGTGCCCGGCAAGGATGCCGGCCACTGCACGCTGGAAGCGTGCGCTCCCATTTTACTGTGTGCTTCCGCGCGACCGGTGCGGACTGAGAACCGATCACTTTTCACCAGTCACCAATCACAATCCCCTTCGTGAACTTCGTGCCCTTCGTGGTAAAAACATGGACGCCGTGCGCGCGAAACGGAACCTTCGCCGCCCTGTGAGTCTCCGCACCGCCGACTACGATTACACGCTCCCCGAGGGCCTCATCGCGCGCCACCCCACCGAGCGCCGCGACGGTTCGCGCATGATGGTGCTGCACCGCGCCGAGCAGCGCATCGAGCACCGCATGTTCGCCGACTTCGCGACCTTTTTGAAAAGCGGCGATCTCGTCGTGCTGAACGACACACGCGTGATCCCCGCGCGTGCATTTTCGGATGATGGACGGATCGAGTTGCTCTTCCTCGAACACATCAGCGTCGAACAGGCGGCATCGCCATCGCTGAGCGCGGCGAAGACTTCCCACGTCTGGAAATGCCTCGTGAAGCCTGGCCGCAAGATGCGCCTCGGCGCGCTCGTGCATGTCGGCGGGGTGGCGGGCGTCGTGCGCGGCATCGAACCGCAGGGCGAGCGCATCATCGAATTTCTCGGCCACGTGGACCTCGACACGCACGGCGAAATCCCGCTGCCTCCGTACGTCGAGCGCAAGCCTGAGCCCGAGGACAACGTGCGCTACCAGACGGTCTTCGCGCGCGAAGCTGGTGCCGTGGCTGCACCGACCGCGGGGCTGCACTTCACGCCCGAATTGCTCGCACGCGTGCCGCACGCATTCGTCACGCTGCACGTCGGCGTCGGCACTTTCCGCTCCGTGCTCGTGGACGATCTCGCGGAGCACCGCATGCACTCCGAGCGCTTCTCGATGAGCGACGCCACCGCCGCCGCGTGCAACGCCGCGCAGCGAATCGTCGCCGTCGGCACCACGAGCGCGCGCGTGCTGGAGACGATCGACCGTCCGCTGCGCGCGACCGGCGGCAGCACGGAAATTTTCATCCACCCGCCGTACGAGCCGCGCGTCGTCGGCGCGCTGCTCACAAATTTCCATCTCCCGCTGAGCACGCTGCTCATGCTCGTGAGCGCATTCGCCGGGCGTGAATTCGTGCTGCACGCCTACGCCGAGGCCATCCGCGAGCGCTACCGCTTTTTCAGCTACGGCGACTGCATGCTGATTGTGTAGCGGCCCGCAGCCGCGGGGCGACGCGCGCGATTTTGCAGGCGTCCGGCATGCGGGCGCAGGACGATTTTGCAGTATGAGCACGACACCTTCATCCGGCGAACAAGCGGCGCATTTCATTTCGCTGCTGAAAAAATTTCACACGGCGATGCTGGTCACGCATCGCGGCACGGACGATTTTCACGCGCGGCCGATGGCCATCGCGGAGGTCGAGGACGACGGGCGGCTGTGGTTCTTCACGGGTGGCGACACGCCAAAGGTCCGCGAGATTGAGGCGGACTTTCACGTGCATCTCGTCGCGCAGGACGGCGACAGCGCGTTCCTCTCGCTCACCGGTCGGGCGACGCTGATCGGCGATCGGAAGAAAATCGCGCATCTTTGGAAGGAGCGGTATCGCGTGTGGTTCCCGAAAGGCGCGGACGATCCGGACATCGAACTCATCGTCGTGCGCCCTGAGGCCGGCGAATTTTGGGACGCGTCGGGCGCGAACCGCTGCAAATACATGTGGGACGCCGCGAAGGCCTACCTCACCGGCACCACGCCGGCGGCGCGCGAAGGCGATCTGCACGGCACGGTGCGGCTGTAGCCGGGCGCGAGTCCGGGCGGCGGCTCACATTTTCTCCTCCCGCCGCTCGCGGAAAAATGCGCGCAGTATTTCCGCGCACTCCTTCTCACGCACGCCGGGCGTCACATCGCATTGGTGGTTCAGCTTCGGGTGCCGGAGGAGATCCACGACTCCGCCCGCACCGCCATCCTTCGGGGAGGGGCAGCCAAAAATCACGCGTCGCATCCGCACATGCACGAGTGCGCCGGCGCACATCGCGCACGGCTCCTTCGTCGCGTAGAGGTCGCATTCACTCAG
>JBBSEI010000143.1:0-6244 GCA_038239865.1 Chthoniobacterales bacterium | reverse complement strand
TGGAATGCCGACATTCGATCACCATCGCGCACATCGCGCGGCTTTCAATCCCGCATCCCGCGGTACCGCCACGCGGTGTAGCCGAGCGGCGCCATTTGCTTCGTGCGCAGCGGGCCGGTCTGCACGGCCCAGATCGGCGGGGTGCCGGTCGTGTACACCAGCATTCGCGAGCGATCCGGCGCGGTCCATTTTTGAAAAAGGAAGACGTGCGAGTTCGGTGCGTTGAGGATGTCGCCGGGCTGGAGGTCGCGGAAATTTCGCACCGGTTCGCAGAGGCTCGTGAGCGTGCGCGTGGAAAAGGCGCGCGGCAAATTCCAGCAGCGCGACACGAAGCCCGAGCAGTCAATCCCCACGGCGTGCGCGCTCACCGCCGCATCGAGCAGGCGGCGCTTTTCCGGCGTGCAGACATCGCCCGCGGCCCTGCCCTCGATAATGCCGGCGAGGAAAGTTTCCGGCGTATCGAAGCCGCCCCATTGGTATGGCATGGACGTGTTGATGCAGCCCGCCGTCCACCATCCGCCGAAGCTGCCCTTGGGCTTGAAGCCTTCGTCGGGCGTTTCCACGCGGATGCCGTTTGTGTCGCGCCCGTGGAGCACGTTTGCGGCGGCCGGAATCCATTCGATAGTCCGATATTTTTCCGCCGTGGCCATCGCCTCTTCGCGAGTCACGCAGCTTGGAGCGGCTGCGGTTCCCGCCCGCGTGGCGGCGGTGAGTGCGAAAAGAAAAACGGCGGCGCGGAGCATCATCTTCTTGGAATGCCGCAGAGTTTCGCTGCACTACGCGCGAATGCAACGCGCGACCGCGAACTGCTGTGTTCCGAACAGAGCTACACGACAGCAACTAAGGTTGAATTTTGAAACGCGGAGACGCAGAGACGCGGAGACGCGGAGAAGAACGGCAACGATCTGCGCAGACGCTTTCTTTTCCTTCCTCCGCGTCTCTGCGTCTCCGCGTTTCATAAAGTGCTTTTTCAGATCTGGGACAGACTTCCGGTACACGCTCTAAGGCGCGAGCCGTTGACTGCTTTCCCCTTTTAACCAACTCCCCGCCCCCGCCATGAAGTGCTCTCTCCTCCCCGTTGTTGCCGCGCTGTCTCTGCTTTCGTTCGCGGTCCATGCGGACGACAAATTTTCGCCCGAGATGGCGGAGTTTGTGAAGCGCTTCACGGGGCACGGCGCGCTCGGCGACAAGGCTCCGATGCCCTCGCCCGCCGAGGCGCTCGCGGCGTGCAAAGTGGGCGACGGGCTCGCGCTCGACATTGTGGCGAGCGAGCCGATGGTGCGGCAGCCGCTGAACATGCACTTCGACGAGCGCGGGCGGCTGTGGGTCGTGCAGTATTTGCAGTATCCGTTTCCGGCGGGGCTGAAAATTTTGCGCTACGACGAATATCTGCGCGCGGTTTTTGACAAGGTTCCGCCGCCGCCGCCGAATCATGTGAAGGGCGCGGATCGGATCACCATTTTGGAGAGCACGAAAGGCGACGGCGTATTCGACAAAGCGCACGATTTCCTGAGCGATCTGAACATCGCGCGCAGCGTGGTGACCGGGCGCGGCGGCGTTTGGATTCTGAATCCGCCGTATCTTCTTTTTTACCCGGACAAAAATCGCGACGACATCCCGGACGGTGATCCGAAAGTCGTGCTGAGCGGCTTCGGACTCGAGGACACGCACAGCGGCGCAAACTCGCTCGCGTGGGGGCCGGACGGCTGGCTCTACGGCGCGCACGGGAGCACTTGCACGGCGGACATTCGCGGCGTGAAATTTCTCGGTCAGGCGATCTGGCGCTACAGCCCGGAGACGAATCAGTTTGAGGTTTTCGCCGAGGGTGGCGGGAACACTTACAGCCTCGATTTTGATCGCGAGGGCCGCATTTTTTCCGGCACGAACGGGAGCCCGCGCGGGTTGCATTATCCGCAGGGCGGCGCGTTCGTGAAGAACTGGGGCAAGCACGGGCCGCTGATGAATCCGTACTCGTTTGGCTGGTTCGAGCACATGGCGCACAAAGGCGACACGCGGCGCTTTTCGCAGAGCATGGCGATCTATGAGGGCGGCGCGATTCCGTCGCTGGAGGGCCGCTTCATCGCCTCGATGGCGCTGACAAATCGCGTACTCGGCACGACGCTGTACCGAGACACTTCGACGTTTCGCACCGAGGACGGGCCGCCGCTTTTCGAGTCGAGCAACAACTGGTTCCGCCCCGTGGACACGAAGACCGGGCCGGATGGCTCGCTGTATTTCGCGGACTGGTCGGACAGCCGGCTGAGCCACCTCGATCCCCGCGACACATGGGACAAGGATTCGGGCCGCATCTGGCGCGTGCGAGCCGCGGGCACAGAGACGAAAATGGAGAGCTTCGACTTTGCCAAAATGAGCGGCGACGAGCTGATCGCGCGGCTCTCGCATCCGAACAAATGGCACCGGCAAATGGCGCTGCGCATCCTGTGGGATCGACGCGACGCGACGCTCATTCCGAAGCTGCGCGCGCTCGTGGACGCGGAGCGCGGGCAGCTCGCGCTGGAGGCATTCTGGGCGGTGAATGCGTGCGGTGGATTCGATGAAACTTACGCGCTCAAGACGCTGAAACATTCGCACCCGATGGTGCGGTACTGGACGGTGCGGCTGCTCGGGGACAAGTGGCCTGCGCAGGTGCCGGGCCATGAAAAGGCAGTGAAATACGAGCGGACTTCGTGGAACTTTCAGGCGTGCAAAGCGCTCGTGGATCTCGCGCGGACGGAAACGGACGTGGAGGTGCGCACGCAACTCGCGAGCACCGCGCGCCGGTTGCTCGCGTCGGATGCGCTCCCGATCATCCGGGAGCTTTTGCTGCGCAGCGAAGACGCGCCGGACAAGCATCAGCCGTTGCTTTTGTGGTGGGCGATCGAGAGCAAGTGCGGCGCGGATCGCGCGGCGGTGCTGGCGATGCTCGACGACAAAAGTTTGTGGGCCGCGCCGATTTTCCAGCAGACGATCGCGTCGCGACTCGGGCAGCGCTTCGCGGCGGAGCGCACGGATCGCGGGCTGGAAATTTGCGCGCGGCTGCTCGCGCTGGCGCCGGATGCGGAAAGCCGGCTGCGGCTCGCGGAGGGCATGGATGCTGGGTTTCAAGGCGGCGATGCGGGGAAAATCCAGGCGGGACTGCGCGATGAATTTGCCATGCTGTGGAAAGATGCGGGACCGCAGACTGCGCTCGTGCGGCTCGGCGTGCGACTTGGCGATGCGGCGGCGCTGGATGTCGCGATGGAGCGCGTGCGCGATGCGAAGACGAAGGCTGCGGAGCGCACGGGATTGATCGCGCTGCTCGCGGAGCGGCGTGAGGAAAAAGCGGTGCCCGTTTTTCTCGATCTGCTGCGCGTGGAAAAAGCGGAGGCGATGCAGCTCGCGCTCGCGAATGCGCTGCAGCGTTTTGGCGGCGAGGAAATCGCGCGCACTTTTCTGGAACTCGCACCGGCGATGCCGGCGAAGACGCGGGCAACGGCGCTGACGGCGATGTGCAGTCGTGCGAATTGGGCGCGGCTGCTGCTCGCGGCGGTGGAGGCGGGCGGGGTGAAAAAGGAGCAGCTCACTTCCGCAAATCTGCTGGCGATCCAGGGGCTGCATGATGCGGCGTGCGATGCGCTGCTGGCGAAGCACTGGAGCGCGCTGCGGCAGAGTTCCGCGGCGAAGGAGGCGCGCATCGCGCAGGTGCGGAAACTTCTCGGGTCGGGCAAAGGCGACGCGGAGGCGGGGCACGCGATTTTCAAAACGTCGTGCGCGGTGTGTCACACGCTCGGTAAGGAGGGCGGAAAAATCGGGCCGGACCTGACGGGCTACGAGCGGGACAATCTGGAGTTCATGCTGCCGGCGATCGTGGATCCGAGCCTGGCGATCCGCGAGGAATTCACGGCGTTCACGGTGGAGACGAAGGACGGGCAGACGCTGATGGGTTTCCTCGATGCGCAGACGCCGCAGTCGGTGACGATCCGCGATTTGAATTCGCAGAAGCTCGTGCTCAGCCGCGCGGATTTGAAGTCGCTCACGGCATCGCCGATGTCGCTGATGCCGGAGGGTCTGCTGGATGCGCTGAGCGAGCAGCAGGTGCGGGATCTGTTCGGGTTTCTGACGAAGAAATAGGGCGGTTTCAGAATTGCCACGGGCGCATTCTGAGTTCCGTGTTCCAACTTCGGCCCGCCGCAGGCGCGTTTCGGACGTTGCTTTGCGCTGTGAAAAATCGGGGAGCCGGTGCGCGGGGCTAAACTTGGAACTTGGAATTGGTCGCGCGGAGATCGGGCAGTCGCGGTATTGAACGCGGAGGCGCAGAGATGAACGGAGAGGCGCGCAGAGGAAGGGCGTGGTGGTTTTCTCCGCGGCTGCACGGAAAGTAATCTCAGCGGGTGGTCGTCACTTTCACGTCGGCCGCTGGAATCTCGGCGGGGACGAGCGTGTCGGGGCGCAGCAGGTTGGTGATGCGGCGCTGGAAGGCGGCGCGCGCGTCGGCTTCATTTTCGATGCCGCTGATGGCGATTTCGAAGACTTGCTGGCCGAGGTTTCGCTTGCGCTGGAGGACGGCGCGCCAGTGGGTGGCGGCGGTCCATTCTTCGGGGACGGCGCGCGTGGGGCCGGGCTCCGCGCGGTCCTCCCAGACGCAGAAGAAGACGAAATTTTTCCGGTCGCCGGCGTCGAAGCGGTACGTGCGGAAGGCGAGTTCGAAATCGTCTTTGCGAATGATGAGTGGCTCGTATTCCGCGATGCGCTTAAAGCCGGCGGCGGTGAGGCAGATGTCGGGATTGTGCCAGCGGGCGAAGCTGCGGGAAAGGGCGAGGCCGGGAAGCCAGCGGAAATAAAATGCGGTCCACTGCGAGCCGTCGTCCTCGCGCCAGCGGGCCTGCCGGCCGGTGTCGAAGCGCATTTCGCGCACTTTTTCGACGAAGGGAATGTCGGCGAACCCGGGCTGCTTTTCGGGCCACTCCACGCGCCACCACGAGGCGGTGCCGGCCGGGGCGTAGCGGTACCACCATTCGGTGCCGAGGGCGGTGAAAAGCACCCACGCGGACAGGGTGATGACGAGGCTGCGGGAGAGCGCGCGAGCGGACGGGAGGTCCGCAGCGGCGAGCGGGCGGCCGGCTTTTGGACGGAGGAGGAGCGCGAGGCCGAGGAGGCCGATGAAGCAGACGCCGAGGATGGTGAAGCCGGCAGGGTCGTGCCATTTTTCGACCGCGGCGATGCCGTTTTTTTCCGCCGCGAATGCGAGGAGCATGGCTCGGAGGACATTGCACAAAAAGGCGAACACGACGCCGGCTCCGAGGAGGGCGAAGCGGGAGCGCCAGGGGAAATTCCAAAGCTGGCCGAGGAAAAGTGCGGCCATGAGCGTGGCCTGAAACGAGCGCACGCCGCTGCACGCATCCTCCACGCCGAGCGTGCCGGTGCTGATGTCGATGAGATTGCCATGGCGGATCGCGGGAATCGCGCAGAGGTTCAGGCCGCCGACGGTGAGGCCCGACACCCAGTCGGTGAGGGTTCGAATCAGCGCTTGCTCAATTTTTACCGGCCACGGTACTGCGACGAGAATGAAGGCGACGGAAAACGCGAACTGGCGCAGCCAGGGACGGCCACCCGCGAGAGTGATCGCGCACAGTGAAAGACCGATGATTTCCACGGCGAGCGCCCATTGCGCGAGGCGCCAATCGGGCGTGGCTTCGAGCACCAAACGAGTGGGGAGCAGGCACGCGGCGAGGATCCCGATGATCAAAATTGCGCCACGCTGCGAGCGGGCGGGAGCTGGCGCGGGACGGGTGATCCAGCATTCCCAGAGCAGAAAAAGTGAAAGGGCGGGGACCGTCCAGCCGTAGGCGTACTGCGGGTTGGTGGACCAAGTGGAGCTTAAGTTCCGGATCAGATCGGCCCACAAGAAAAGGAAGGTGAGGATGGAGATCCATGCAAATCCCCGCCAGCGGTGGTTCATCGCGGAGACGTTTCCACACGGGTTTGAAAAGCCAAGGCAAACCTCGCGGAGGAAGACGGGTCATTGCGCTGTCGCGCGAACGCGATCCTCTGATCGCAAACGACATTTTTATCGAGACGGGTGCATCCAAAGCGGGAAATCAAGCACCTCGGCGCTTTTCACGAAAACTAGCAGCCTGTCGGACTTTCCGCGCTACGGATTTTGAAATTGCGGGTTGAAGGAGGATGCCCGCGCGCTTCGTTTCGATTGATCACGACACCCCGATGCTCCTGCCGCCGGATTTGCGCGACTGGGTGCCGGAGGATC
>JBBSEI010000142.1:0-6294 GCA_038239865.1 Chthoniobacterales bacterium | reverse complement strand
TCACTTTGAAAATGCAGATCACCGGCCGCGGCAATTTCGACCGTGTGACGACGAACGGCCTGCCCGCGGGCACCGCGTGGAAGAGCTACAAGCCGAGCGCGCGCTTCGAGCCCGCCGACAGCAGCGCGACCTCCGGCACGAAGACCTTCGAGCAATCCATTGTGCCCGTGAAGACCGGCCCTCAGCAAATCCCGGCGGTGCATTTCAGCTACTTCGATCCCGGCACGCAGAAATACGTGACGAAGGCGACGCAGCCGATTGCGGTGGACATCACGGCGGCCACGGCGGCTCCGGTCGCTGCCATCGCAACGCCCTCGGCCAGCGCGCAGAATCCCGAGCCGGTGAAAAGCGCCGACGGACTCGTCGCCGATCAATTCGTGCCGCAGCACGCGACATCGAGCCTGCGTCCGCTGGTGCTGCGCCCGTGGTTCATCGCGGTCAATGCGTTCATGCTTGCCGCGCTCGTCGTCGGCTCGCTGTTCCGCTGGATCAGTCGCCGCCGTGCGAACGACCCGCAGCGCCGCGAGCGTGAGGCCGCCGAGCAATCCGTGAACGCCTCGCTCGCCGCGATGGACGCCGCGCTCAAGCAGCAGGACGCCTCCGCGTTTTTCAACGCCGCGCGCCATGCGCTCCAGGAGCGACTCGCCGCGCAGTGGCATGTGCCCGCAAGCGGCGTGACGCTCCCGGAAATCCGCACGCGCCTCAACGGCCAGGGCGAACAAGTCCGCGCCGTCTTCCAAACCGCCGACGAACTCGCCTACTCCGGCAAACGCTTCACCGCGCCCGACCTCAAGCATTGGCGCGACCTCGTCAAAAGCCAACTCCAACAACTCGCCCAGTCATGAAAACCTGCAAGCAACTCCCGACAAATCCGATCATGAAACACCTGTCTCCTGACGAACAAAAAGTCCTGCTCTCGACGCGCCATCGCCGCGCCGCCGAGCGTCATCCGTCGCGCCATTCGCAAAACGGCGCGGGCATCGCGCGGCGCACGCTCATCATCGTGGCCTGCGTGCTCGGCCTCGCCGCCGCAGGCTCTGCGCCGTTGAACGCCGCGGAGCCGCGCGCGGTCTCAGCTCCTGCGCTCTTCAACGATGCCAACGCCGCGCAGCGCGCGGGCCGTCTCGGTCCCGCGATCCTCGACTATGAACGCGCCCGCGTGCTCGCGCCGGGCGACGACGCGATTGCAAAAAATCTCACCGTCGCGCGGGGGAAAGCGGGTGTCGCCGCGCCGATTGTTCCGAAATGGGAACGCCCGGCATTCTGGCTGGGTTTCGATACCCTCGCGGCGCTGGCGAGCGTCTCGCTGGCGTTCTTCTGCCTGATCTTTTTCGGCACGCGCCTGATCCCGACGACGCTGCGCAGGTTCTCGCGCGGCGCGGCGACATTGCTCGGCGCGAGCGCGCTGCTCGCCGCGGGCGCTGTCGCCTTGCGCTGGCCGGAACTCAATCGCGCCGTGATCGTCTCCGCGGCTCCGGCGGGCGCGCGCATCGCACCCGCCGCCAATGCCGCCGTGTCGTTCCAGTTGAAACCCGGCGAATTCGTGAGCGCGGAAAATCGCTACGGTGCCTTTGTTCGCATCCGCACCGCCGACGGACAGCACGGCTGGGTCAGCTCCGCAGAGATTGAGAAGATCATTCCGTCTGCGTCGTAACGCTGCCGAGCCAAACTCACCATGAAACCACTCCACCGCTCCATTGCCTTCACCGCGCTCGGTCTCGCGCTCATCACCTCTGCGCCTCTATGGGCGCTGCGGCCTTCGCTGCGGCTCGATGCGCCGACGCCGGACGGCCGGGTGACGCAGCTCACCGCGCAGCTTCTCGAACAGGGACAGTTCGCGCATCGCCGGCTCGACGATGCGATGGCGGCGAGGTTCCTCGACCGCTACCTCGACTCGCTCGATCCGTCACACGACATCTTCTTGCAAAGCGATGTGGGCGAGTTCCGCCGCTTCGTTCCGCAGCTCGCGAGGGCCACGCGGGACGAGGGCGACACGCATCCGGCGCGCGTGATTTTCGACCGCTATCTCCAGCGGATCGCGGAGCGCACGGCATTTGTGACCAAGGCGCTGGCGGAGGAGAAATTCGATTTCACCGGGCACGATCGCTATTCGTATGATCGCGAAAATGCCCCGCGTCCGCGCGACGTGGCGGAGGCGCGGGAGCTGTGGCGGCAGCGGTTGCGCGCGGACATTTTGCAGGAAAAGCTCTCCGGCAAAAAACCGGGGCAGTTCGCGCAGACACTCGCGCGCCGCTTCGACCGGCAGGTGCAAACGATGAAAAAGCTGAGCGCGAGCGGGGTGCTGGAAATTTACCTGGAGGCGCTCGCGCACGTTTATGATCCGCACTCGGACTACATGGGGCGCGAGCAACTGGAGAGCTTCAACATCGGCATGAATCTCTCGCTCGCAGGCATCGGCGCGACGCTTCAGTCGGATGACGGCATGTGCAAAATCCGCGAACTCGTTCCCGGCGGCCCGGCGGCGCGCAGCGGGAAACTGAAGAACGGGGACCGCATCCTGGCCGTGAGCCAGGGCGCGGGAAAGGAGAGCGTTGATCTGGTCGATCTGCCGCTGCCGCAAGCCGTGGACTTGATCCGCGGTCCGAAGGGCACGGACGTGACGCTGACGATCATGCCCGCCCACGCCACCGAGGACGCGCGGAAGACGGTGACGATCAGGCGCGACGAGATTCATCTCGATGAGCAGAAGGCAAAGGCGCGCATTGTGGATTTTCCCGTCGGGGGAGGGAAGACGATGCGGCTTGGCGTGATTGATCTGCCGGCATTCTATGCGAGCGAGAAGGGCAGGGGAGAGTCGGCCACCGCCGATGTCGCGCGGTTGCTGAGCAAGCTGGGGCAGGAGAATGTGCGCGGCGTAATTCTCGATCTCCGGCGCAATGGCGGCGGCTCGCTCGACGAGGCGATCAAGCTCACGGGCTTGTTCATTCCGTCCGGCTCGGTGGTGCAGACGCGCGATCTCGCGGGGCACATCGAGGTCGGCACCGACGACGATGGGAAGACGCTTTACGCAGGCCCGCTTATCGTGCTCACGAGCCGCTTGAGTGCGTCAGCTTCGGAAATAGTTTCCGGCGCGCTCCAGGACTATGGCCGCGCGATCATCGTCGGCGATACGTCCACGTTCGGCAAAGGCACGGTGCAGACGATGCTGCCGCTCGGTTTGATCATGCAGCATGAGGGCGTCGTACCTGCCAGCGATCCGGGCGCGCTGAAGCTGACGATCAGCAAATTCTACCGCCCCGGCGGAAGCTCGACTCAACTGCGCGGCGTGAGTGCCGACATTGTCCTGCCGTCCTTCACCGACACGCCGGAAATCAGCGAGGCCGGGATGAAGAATCCGCTGGAATGGGACTCGGTGCCTGCGGCGCGGTATCCGCACTTTGACCTCGTGAAGCCCTGCGTCGCGAAGCTCCGCGAGGAATCACAAGCGCGCATCGCGGCGGAGCAGGACTTCAAATGGTGGACGGAAGACCTCGCGCAGGTCACGAAGACCCGTGCCACGAAATCCGTGTCGCTCAACGAAACCGAGCGCACGAAGGAGCGCGACGACGCCAAAGCCCGCGCCAAAGCGCACGACGCCGAACGACTCGGCCGCAAGGAGAGCTCGCCAGTGACTTATGAGATCACCGTGAAGAATGCCGCAGATCCCGACCTGCCAAAGCCGCTCGATCCGGCAGAGTCGAAGGCCGCCAAAGCCGCAGCCGATGACGAGGACGCTGCGGAAGATGCGCCCGCCGCACCCGCGGTGGATCTCCTCCTGCGCGAGACGGAGCACATTCTCACGGACTACGTCGAACTGCTCGCCCCGGCTGCCAAACCGGTGCTCACCAAACGCTGATCGACAAGCTCACCGACTGCGGGCCGGAAGCGCCGCGTCGAAACCCGGAAACCAATCTATGGAGACAAAACCCACGAAAACAAAATGCGCTGCCGGCAGTTCGCGTGCAGCGACCGGTGCGGCTGCGGCGCTTGACTTCGACACGATAATGACCCGCGCCGACACGCTCTATGCGCTCGAAAAAACGAAGAACATCCCCGAAGAAACGTTGAAATCTTGGGCGCCGGAGGTGTTCCCAAAGATACGGAGCAATCAGGTGAAGTGCGTTCTCCGTGCGCTGCTTGAAGCTCTCGACGCGAAACAGAAGCAGCCGAACAGGTCGTGAACCGTTGGCTTGCCCGTCATCCCGATGGCGGCAAGTCTGCCGCTGCCATGCGCATTCTCATTGTCGAAGACGACCGCATCATCGCGAAGCACCTCACGAAGGGGCTCCGCGAAGCGGGCTATGCCGTGGACCATGTGGCCGACGGCGAGGATGGCCTGCAATACGGCCTGGAGAACAACTACGATGCCGCCGTGCTCGACCTCATGCTGCCGGGGCGCGACGGCCTGAGCATCCTCGAACGCTGGCGCGCGGAGCAGGTGAAAACGCCGGTGCTCATCCTCAGCGCGAAGCGATCCGTGGACGACCGCGTGCGCGGCCTGCAGGCCGGCGGCGACGATTATCTCACGAAGCCGTTCTCCTTCTCGGAGCTGCTCGCGCGCATGCAGGCACTCATCCGCCGCTCCACGCAGACGAGCGAGCCCACGATGCTCTCGTGCGGCGGACTGAAACTCGATCTGCTCTCGCGCGAAGTCACACGCGACGGGGAGAAGATCGACCTGCAGGCGCGGGAGTTTGCGTTGCTGGAATACCTGCTGCGCAACGCAGGGCGCGTCGTTTCCAAGACGATGATCCTCGAGCATGTGTGGGATTACGCCTTCGACCCGCAGACCAATGTCGTGGACGTGCTCGTGTGCCGACTGCGCAATAAAGTGGATCGCGATTTCGACCAGAAGCTCATCCACACCCTGCGCGGTGCCGGCTATGTCATCCGCGCCGAATAAGCACGGCAGATCGTTTGCATTTCGGCTGAACCTTTGGTTCGCCGCCACAGTCACCGCGGTGACGCTCGCGCTTTTCTTCGCCGCGTATTTCCTGCTCTCCTCGTCCATCGTGCAGAAGGATCGCGAAGTGATCCGCGTCCAGCTCGATCTCTATCGCTCGTGGTACGAAGACGGCGGAATCACGGGGCTGAGCCGGCGCTTTTCGGAACAGAAAGACAGCGGGCGCGAAACGTTTTTCGTCCGCGTCGCCGGGCCGGAAAGCGCGGGCCTCTTCGTCAGCCAGCCGCCGGGCGCGGCGGCGCTCGATTCCGCGGCACTCGATGCGCTCGGTGCCACGCCGCAGGAATGGACCCGGCTGCCCGCAGGCGCGCGCAGTGGCCCGTGGCTGATCGCCACTGCAAAACTCGGCGACGGACACTGGCTGCAAGTCGGCAAGACGACCGAGGCGCACGAGGCGTTGCTCGAACACTTCCGCGTCGTCGCCGCGCTCGTGCTTGCGCTGGGGCTCGCACTCGGGCTGCTCGCTGGCTGGCTCATCACAGGCCGTGCGCTCCGTCCCATTCGGGATCTCATCGCCGCCGTGCATCGCGTCCTCTCCACGGGGCAGATGGATGGTCGCGTAGCGATCCGCGCGGGACCGGGCGACGAACTGCACGAACTCGCGGATCTTTTCAACCGGATGCTCGAAAAAAACGGTGCCCTCCTCCGCGGCATGCGCGAGGCCCTCGACAATGTGGCGCACGATCTCCGCACCCCGCTCACGCGCCTGCGCGGCAGCGCCGACCGTGCCCTCGCGAATCCGCCCGGCCCCGCCGACCGCGAAGCCGTCTCCGACGCGCTCGAGGAAACCGACAAGGTGCTCATGCTGCTCGACACGCTCATGGACATCTCCGAGGCCGAGACCGGACTGATGCGGCTGGAGAAAAGCGAGATCTCGCTCGCGACCCTCGCGAGCGATGCGGTCGCACTTTACGAACTCGTCGCCGAGGATCGCGGCATCACCGTGCGCATCGAAGTTCCCGCCGGAGCGCACGCCTTTGCGGACCCGCGGCGAATCCGTCAGGCGCTCGTGAACATCCTCGACAATGCGCTCAAGTACACCCCGCGCGGCGGCACCGTCACCCTCTTCGCCGAGACGCGCCGCGACGGTGCCGTGCTCGGCGTGCGCGACACCGGCCCCGGCATCCCCGCGGAGGACATCCCGCGCATCTGGGAGCGCCTTTACCGCGGCGACAAAAGCCGCACGGCCCGCGGGGGCGGGGGGGGGGGGGTGCTCTCGCCGTCGGGCGGGGGGCGGTGTGTTTGGTTGTTGTATTTGACCGGCGCGGGGCCCCGCCCGCCCCCGCGGGCCGTGCGGCTTTTGTCGCCGCGGTAAAGGCGCTCCCAGATGC
>JBBSEI010000141.1:0-6948 GCA_038239865.1 Chthoniobacterales bacterium | reverse complement strand
TCATTAGCCGCGCAAAACAGACCTCCGCAAACGGTCGGGGCGCGAGGACATCCGCGCCAGACTCCCGCTCGGATCCAGCTTTTTCCACCCGCCGCACCACACCCCCCCTCGTCGGCCATCAAGTCCGACAGGCTGCTAGCCGACGCTTTAGAGCGAATCGCAGACCCTCGCGGACATAGTTGCCTCTGCTGCGCCGTTTTGATGCGAGTGCGATCGAGGCGCGGCATCAAGCGACACGGCAACGCTGCTCAGATCTTAGCAGCGTAGCACGGCATCTGCGCGAACCGCCTTCCGACCGTCCGCGCAGATGCCCATACGACGATTCTCTGCACCGGGAATCTCCGTCCCGACGACTCCTCCGCCCGACGCGTCCGCGCGCCGGCGAAGCATCCGCGTTACTTACGGTAGCCCGTGCTCGTCGTGGTCGTAGTCTGCGAACCCGAATCGTGATGTGCGCACGAGGCGAACGCGAGAACGACGGCGGCGAGGACGAGTTTGGCGATGTGTTTCATAGAGCGCCTCTCTGCGGGATCGAAAAACGGGAGTCAATCCGATTTTCGTCCGTCGGGGGAGCGCCGAAAAAAATGATCGCCTCCACGGGAATCGCGAGCCGGCGCACCCCCTCGCCTTGGAGGAAGGCAAGCCGCTCACCGAATGTTTCGACTGAGCTTGCAGCCGCGAAAGTCACGCCCGCCGCATGACGATGCGGGCCTGCGGCCCTCGCAATTTCCCACCTCCGCAGCGAATTCCCCACAGGACGATTGCATTCCTCCGGACCCGCCCGTAGCGTGTCTCCATGAAGCTCGTTCGCTGGAAGCGATTTGCCTGGGACCTTAGCAAACTCCCTGCGTTTGAATCGCGCCTCTCCTCCTCTTTTAACATCCGCGCCGCATCCCGTGATGAGGAAAAGACCGTCCATCAGGTCATCTTCACCGCGTTCGGTCTCGATGCCGCGTGGGGTGATTCCATCCGGTTCGTGCGCGAATTTGTCGAGGCGCAGCTCGCCGCGAGTTTCGCGCATCGCGCGGTCCCCTGCCTCGTGCTCACGCATGGCACGCGCATCATCGCCGCCTCCGCGCTGAATGTGACCGAGGACGCGCCGAGCCATCTCATTTCCGGCCCGTGCGTGCTCGCCGAGTACCGCAGCCGCGGCATCGGCACGACGCTGCTCCACGAATCGCTCGAGCACCTGAAGGCCGCCGGCCTCACCACCGCGTACGGCATTTCAAAGGAGAACGTCCCCGCGAGCCGCTTCATCTATCCCAAATTCGGATCCACGAACGTGGAATACGATTACGAGGGACTGCTCGCGGCGAAGTGAGTTCGTAGCAGCGGATGGAAAGGTGCGGGCCGGCGAAATTCGGTGGCTGTGACAGGTGACTGGTGAATGGTTGCGACCAGTGCGTTTTTACCAGTCACTATTCACCAGTCACCATTCACAATCTCGGCGGAGAAAAAGCGTGCCCGGGAAAATGCTGGTTCGCGAACCTCACCCCTCACCCAGCCGATCCGTCGCGCGGCGATCCCGCTTCGTCGGGCGTCCGGTGCCTTGCGGACGAAACATCGGCGGCAGAAAATTCGGCTCCGGCCGGCGCGCGTATTCCTCGGGCGGTGTGAGGTCTTCGGCAAATTGCGGCACGAGCTTCGCGCCGACGCGGGATGGCGGATCAGCGATGAAGCGGACGGTGCGCCTCATGAGGCCGACTCGGGCGACGACGGTGTCGCCGGGGTGGACTTCGCGCGCGGGTTTGCAGGGCTCGCCGTTGATGCGGACGTGCCCGGCCTTGATCCCGTCAGCAGCGAGAGTGCGCGTCTTGAAAACGCGGACAGCCCATAGCCATTGATCCAAACGCATGGCGATGCTGATGGATGAAAGGCCGTGATTTGGAAACCGCGAAGCGCGACTCGGCGTAGCATCCCATTCGCGGATGATGGGTCACGACAAACGCGGCGCATGAGAAGTCGAGCGGCGTGCCGCTGGTCTGCCGTGTGCTGCGCGGGACGCGCAGCACGGCGGGCGGGACGCCCGCGCTACCCGAGGCACGTCACTCGCCTGTCGGAGAGCCTGCGGAAAAACTCAGCCACAGCGTGAGCAATTCCGGTCCGGCGAAAAGCCACAGCAGCGCGCCGAGCGACAGATACGGGCCGAATGGAATTTTCGCCGACCACTCGCGGTGACGCAGGAGGATCGAAAATCCGCCGACGAGCGCGCCGATCACGGACGCCGCCATGACCGTAAAAAGGATCGCCTTCCACCCGAGGAACGCGCCGATGCACGCCATGAATTTCACATCGCCGAAACCCATCGCATCGCGCTTGAACGAAATCTTCCGCACGCTCCCGGCGAATTCCTTCACCGCGTTCAAATCATGCTGCACGCCGTTCACCTCCAGCCGCTCATACTGCGAGCGCACCTCGATGCTTTCGTGCGTCTTGCCGTCGAGTTCGAGGCGCGCGCAGTCCATCACCATCCAGTCTTTCTCCGTCGAGAAAAGCTCGTCCCACCACATCTCCTCCGTGCCGATCGTGAGCTTCGCGCGCTCGCCATCGAGCTTCCACGTGAAGGCGCGCGCTTCGTCCCACAGCAGCGTCTTTTTTCCAAACGCCATTTTGCCCAGCACGCTCACCAGCCACAGCAGCCCGAAGCCCGCGCCCGCGCCGAGCAGCGACATCGCCAGCCCCCAGACATGGCTCGTCCGATCGTGGAGGAAAGTGATCGCCGGGAAGAAGCCGTCCGCGAGTCCCGCGTCGCCGATTTTATCCTGCAGCACCGGGATCGCCGCGCTGAAAAGCACGCCCGCGACCGCGCCGCCGAGCGTGATTTCATCCGGGATGATGTAGTGCTCGAAATCAATGAACGTCGCCACGACGAGCAGCGCGATGAAGGTGAACAGCGGCAGCACCATCACCCACGAGCCGTCGAGTGGACCGAACGCCGAGTGCATCACGCGCATCCACGCGCCGAGGAAAAGCAGGCCGGTGAGCAGCTCGACGAGCACGTAGCGCGCGGCGATCGTGGCACCGCAGTTGCCGCATTTTCCGCGCTGCACGATCCAAGTCACGAGCGGGAGATTCGCGTGCCAGGGGATTTGATATTTGCAGTGCGGGCAGAAGCTGCGCTTCGGCTTGTTCACGGACATGCCGAGCGGCATGCGGTAGATGCACACATTCAAAAATGATCCGATGCTCGCGCCGAGGACGAAGGCAAAGGTCGCGAAGAGGATGCGGTAAATTTCCTGGGCGGGCATGATTGGGCTGCATCGCGCGCGATGCGGGCGGAGCAAAAGCAGCACGCGGGCCAAGGTCAAGGGTGGGTGGCGGCGGGTAGTGTCTTCGTTTGAAGTTTGACGTTGGAAGTTTGGCGCTAAGCCCCGCGCACCGGCCTTTCAGTTTCTGAACCCACGTCCTGAATCGCACCGCGCCTTCGGCGGGATCAACGTCTAACGCTCAACGTTCAACTTCAAAATCGGCAAAGTGAATGGGGCAGGACGGGACTCTTACCAGTCACTATTCACCAAGCACCAGTCACCGCCGCAAAACACACCGCGCTGCCTGTCCCCGTTACCGTACCCCGAGAAACTCCAGCATCGCCGGCCCCGCCGTCTTGTCGTCGCGGCTGAGCGTGAGGACGATCCGCGTGTGGCTTTCGCCGGGGACGACCACCAGCCGGTTGCGCACGCCGCGGCTGTCCATCACATCGTGGAAATGCTGCCCCTGCCGCCGGAGCGAGGCGCTGTCGCCCCCGGCATACAGGATGAGAAATGGCGGCGAGTTCTTCGTCGCAAAAGTCACCGGCGACGCCGTGCGCTGCCAGTCGGGATTCTTCCCCTGCTCGCCGAAGAGATTCTCGTAGTAGGACGGCTTGTTGCCGAGGCGGTAGGTTTCCTCGTCCGCCATGTCGAGCCCCGCACCGCTCACGCAGATCACGCCGGAGAGCCGCGGCACGCCGTGCTGCGCGGCCAACTCCCGGTTCAGCCCCACGAAGGACGCGAGGTATCCGCCCGCGGAATGCCCCGCCAAAAAAATCCGCGACGCATCGCCGCCATACGCGCCGATGTTCCTTTTCACCCACGCCACCGCATCCGCCACATCGGCCACCTGCTGCCGCCAATTCACCGCGGGCTGCAGCCGGTAATTGATCACCGCCACGCCGATGCCGTGCGCTGCGTAAAAGCGGCCGATATTCCCGTACACATCCTGCCCGCCGACGCGGAGCGCCTTGTCCCCCTTCACCCATCCGCCGCCGTACACGAAGACCATCACCGGCCAGTGCTTCCCCGCCGGCTGGAACAAATCGAGCCGATGCGCGGGCGACGCCGACCCCGGCTGATACGCGATGTCGCGCTTCACCTGCGCCTCCGGCAGCGCCGCCTTTTTATAAAGGACGCTCATCCCCACCCTCTCCACCACCGAGCAGCCCGTGAGCATCGCGAGGCTTGTGAGACAGAGGAGGGAGAGGACGGGAAAAAGCTTCATGGGCATTCCATCAGAACGCAGGTGCGGCGGAGTTTGGCTGTGGCGCGCCCCCGACTACTTTTCCGCCATCCGGCGCGCGATGAACTCGGCGACCTTGGGGATCTTGCACGCGGCGAGGGCTTCGGCGGCCCAGGCGGGGTCGGCGGCGACGATGGGTTCGGCGGCATACCAATACATGAGCGGGAGATTCGCGTCGTCCTTGTCCTCCTCGTGCGCGAGCAGCGCGAGGACGATGGGCTTGCGCTGCTCGACCGTCAGCCGCTGGCACGCGCTCGCGAGCGCGAGACGGACGACGGGGGACTTGTTAATCTGCGCATTCAATAGAAGACCCTTCAAGTCATCGGCGCTTGCCTTTCGGTTTTCCACGGCTCCTCGGACAAACATGGAGACTAATCGAGCCCAATCCGGCTCAGGGGGAGGCGATTTGCCTCCGGCATCAGCCAGCCCGCTCAAGTTTTCGGAGATGATCTTATCGGGTAGATTGTAATTCAGAAGTTCACGAAACGTGGCCCGCAGTTGAATGATCTCATGCTTTGCCCATTGCTTTGGATCGTCGAGCCCTTCATCCAGCTTCCCACTCTTCAAAAGGGGCTGTGTATATCGCTCTAAAGACATTCGTCGCTCCTGCATCAAACGTCCCGCAATTCGGTGCTGTCGTGCATCGCCAATCAGATCTGTCTCAATCAATTCGTCATCGCTCATTTTCCCGAGCGCCACAGGCTTCACGATCTGCCCCTTCCTCCCCAGCCGGAAAATCCTCCCCGTCGTGTAGTCGTGCGCCTCGCGGCGGGGGTTGTGGCATTGGTTCAGGTCATACCAGTCAATCATGAAGAGCGTCCCGTCGGGGCCTTCGCGGAGGTCCACGATCTGGCTGGCCTTGTCGTGGAAATTGATGAAGTCCGCGCCGTGGTGCGCGACGTAGCCGCTGCCCTTGCGCTCCAGCACGTCCATGTTGATGCGCGCGCCGTGGATGTTGTTCATGAGCACATTGCCGCGGATGCCGTCGGGCCAGCTCGGGTGCTGCGGGATGCACAGGCCCGCGTGCGCGTGGCCGCCGCCCGCGGCGTCGCTCTTGCCATTGCCCGCGTGCGGCGTCGCACCGAGGAAGTGCCGGTGGTCGGCGATGGTCTTGATGTCGTCGTAAGTGTGCGGATCAAAATGCTGCCCGGCCTGCCGCTGGTAGCGCGCGCCCTGGATGATGTGGAAGAGGTGCGGAATCACGCACGCCTCGGCAAAGAGATCGCCGTCCGCATTCCAATCAATCCCCCACGGGTTGCTCGTGCCGTGCGCGAACACCTCGAATTCCCGCCGCTGCGGCTGGTAGCGCCAGATGCCCGCATTCATCTTCACGCGATCTTTTTCCTCCGTGCCCGGCTTGCCCACGACGCTGTGCGTGAAGACGCCGTGGCAGCCGTAGAGCCAGCCGTCCGGCCCCCAGTGGAAAGTGTTCAGCACCTCGTGCGTGTCCTGGTAGCCCCAGCCGTTCAGCAGCACTTCCACTTTGCCCGGCTTCGGGTCGTCCCAGTTTTCCACGGGGATGAAAATGAGATTCGGCGCCGCGCCGACGAACACTCCGCCGAAGCCGACCTCGATGCCGCTCACGAGATTCAGCCCCTCCATGAAAACGGTGCGCTTGTCGAAATGCCCATCGCCGTCCGTGTCCTCGAAGACGATGATGCGGTCCTTGCCGCCGAGCCACTCGGGCGCGCCCGGCTCCGTCTTCGCGCGCTGCGGATACGTCATGCCCTCGACGACCCACACGCGCGCCCGGTCGTCCATGCAGAACGCAATCGGATTCACGATGTCCGGCTCGGCGGCGAAGACCTTCAGCTCGTAGCCCGCCGGCACCGTCGCGACCTGCGCCGCCTTTTCCGCAGGCAGCCCGGCAAACTGCATTTCGTCCGGTTTCAGATTCGGATCGCTCTTGTTCACCGGCGCGGGCTTCGCGTTTTTCTGCGCGAGCTGATCCGCGGGAAATTTCGGCTCCTCCGCGTGGAAGATGAAGTCATCGAAGTTCACATGCCCCCACCCCACCGTCTCCTCGTCCACGATGCGGATGAAAATCTCGCGCTGGTCGAACTTCCGCAAATCCACGACCGAGCGCGCCATCCGCTCATCATTCACGCCGCGCGCCGTGTGAATCACCTTCCCATCGTCCTTCGTCACAATCTCCACACGAGTCCCCGGCAGCGACCCACCGCCGATGAGAAAGCTCGCCCAAGGCTGCGTGACCTTGAATTCCACGGAAGTCAGCGTTCCCTTCGGCTCATCGCGCAAAATCTCGTAACCGCCGATCCAATACTCACCCTTTTGATTCGCCGTCTTGCCCTTCCCAAATGGCCGCGCCTGATCGATCTCCCCCTTCACCGGCTGCTTCGCAAACGCCTCCCCCCTCGCCGTCCAGTCCCGCAGCGTGCCATCCTCAAAGCCGAGATTCAGCACCCGCCCATCCACGCTCGTCGCGGGGATGTT
>JBBSEI010000140.1:0-7003 GCA_038239865.1 Chthoniobacterales bacterium | reverse complement strand
GTTGAAGGGCATGCCGCGCGAGAGCTACACACTTTGCAAGAAGCTCGGGCGCTACGACCTACCGCATTTCGTTTTCTCCGCGTAGCGAGTGGCAGAGAGCGTGGTCGTATAGCTGCACCGGCTCGGCACGGACCACCTCGACATCGTGGCAGAGCACGATGTCTAGGTGGTCCGTGCCGAGGCGGTGCAGCGACACGTCCACGCTCTCCGCCACGCGCTTCGCGGAAAAGTCAAAATGTGCGAGGTCGTAGCGGCCGAGCTTTGTGCAAAGGGTGAAGCTCTCGCGCGGCACCCCGCGCAGCGCGTAGCCGAGCAGCACCTCGCTCATGCCGCGTCCGTAGAATGGCGACGTATCAATGAAGTTCAGCCCGCATTCGAGCGCGACGTGGACGCTCTTCATCACCTCCTCGAGCGTGACATTGCGAAACTCCGCGCCGAGCGACGACGCGCCGAAGCTGAGGATGGGAAGCTGGAGACCGGTTTTGCCGAGCGTGCGTGTTTGCATGGGATGCGAAATGCGAATGAATGAAAGGTTGTGGACTGCTCAGGCGGTGCGCACGCCGACGGTCAGGAGGACGTTCGCCCACAGCGCCTGATCGGCGGTCTGGATGGTGAGCACATGGTCGGGGGATTCGACGGCTTTGTAAAAATCCCACTTGGAAATCGGATCGATCGTCACGGTCGCCCCAGCCTCGGCGGCGAGGGTGCGAAGCTCGGCCCACACGGGCGGCTCGCCGAATTTCGCATACGGATCATCGGGCGGGATGCCCATCGTGTTGATCGCGTCGAACGGCAGCACGCTGAGCAGCGCGCGGAGGACCTGCGCGACAGTCGGCACGCCGGGGATGAGCTGGAGGCAGACCTGCTGCGCGTTCGGCCCCTTCGCCGTGGAAGCGGGGTAGTTGCCGTCGGCGATCAGAATTTTCGCGTGGTGCCCGCAACGCGCGGCGATGGCGAGGATGTCGGGGTGGAGGAGCGGGGTTTTGAGCATGGGAACAAATGGCAAACGGCGAGTGGTAAGTGGCGCGGATGTTATGAAAACCTATTTTTAACGCAGAGGCGCAGAGACGCGGAGAAGAATGAAAAGGTTCAAAGCGAGTGCGAGCGCGAGACCGCATTTCCCCTGTTTGCTCTGCGTCTCTGCGTCTCTGCGTTTCACGGTTTTTAAGGTCAACTAGGAGGTGAGTGCGCGGAAGCTCTCGATGGTTTGCTTTGCCGCCTCGTCGGAATCCGGCAGCGGGACGATCTCCGCGGAGAGATAGCCGTGATAGCCGATGTCGCGCAGCGCGGCGACGATGGGCGCGATGGCCGTGTGGCCCATGCCGATCGCGCGGCGATTGGAGTCGGCAAAATGCACGTGGCCGACGAGTTCACCGCACCCGCGCAGCGTCGCGGCGAGGTCGGTTTCCTCGATGGCCATGTGGAAAAGGTCGCACAGCAACCGCACGTTTTTTGTCCGCAAGGAGCGCAGCCAGTCGACGGCGTCTTTTTGACGATTGAAAAGGTTCGTCTCATACCGGTTCAGCGGCTCGTAGAGGAAGACGGTGCGGTGTTGCGCCGCGTGCTCGCCGAGGTCGTCGAGAGCCTCGCCGAGCCACGCGAGTGCCTGCTCGCGCGTGACGTCATTTTCCCACCGCCCCTGCATCGAGCCGAGGATCGCCGGCGCGCCGAAGCCGCCCGCGACATCGATCACGGCGCGGATGAATTCACGCGCGTGCTTGCGAATCTCCGCGTCGGGATGCGTGAGCGTCCACTTGTGAATCACCCAGCCGCCGCCCGTGCCGATCGCGGCGACCTTCAGCCGGTGATGATCGAGCAGCCCCTGCACTTCCGCGAGGTCGAGCGCATTGGCCGCGGGCGGGAAAATTTCGATGGCGTCAAAGCCGAGCGCAGCGGCCTTTTCGCACGCGTCGGCGAGGCCGTTCCAAAAAACGAACGGCCCGCCTTTGGCCTGCGGGACGAGGGAGACGGTGATGGCGGATTTCATAAATGCGGGCGCACGGTGAAGCAGTTCGCGCATGAGTTGGCGAGCCTCGGGATTTTGAACCACGGAGGACACGGAGAGCACGGAGACAATTGTGCAACGCAGAGCGCGGAGGTTTGAATTTGGAATCCAGGAATCCAAGAAGCAGAGCGGCCAGTCCCATTCACAGATGCCGTTTGGGCTGCCTCCCGAATCCCGCTTCATTCCTGGTTTCATGGCTTCCAAATCAACACCGGGTTCGGTTCCACTTGTCGCGCAGGCCCTCCGTCTGTGAAACAACGGCCCGCGCGAATGAACATCCCCAGCAATCCAACTCCCGGTGTCGGTCGCGTGCGCTGGGTCATGTGCGGGCTGCTCTTTCTCGCCACGACGATCAACTACATTGACCGGCAGGTGATCGCGCTGCTGAAGGGGCCGCTGACGGCGGAGTTCAAGTTCAGCGAAGTGGACTACGCGGCGATCGTCTTCAGTTTTCAATTCGCGTACGCGCTGGGCTTTCCGCTCGCGGGACGAATCATGGACACGCTCGGCACTCGGCGCGGATTCGCCATCGCCGTGGGCGTGTGGAGTGTCGCAGCGATCGCGCACGCGGCGGCCGGATGGTTCCCCGGATTGCAGGTGCCGACGCTGCTCCTAAACCCGCCGGCCATCGTCATGCTCACCGGAGCGGCGGCGGGATTTGCCGTCGCCCGCTTCGCGCTCGGGCTCGGCGAGGCGGGGAATTTCCCCGCGTGCGTGAAGACCGTGGCCGAGTGGTTTCCGCGCAAGGAGCGCGCTTTCGCGACCGGCATCGTGCTCTCCGGCGGAAATGTAGGCGCCATCCTCGCGCCGCTGACTGTGCCGTGGATCACCGCGCACTGGGGCTGGCCGTGGGCCTTCGTCATCACCGGTGCGATTGGCTTTGCGTGGCTCGCGGTGTGGCTCGGAATCTACCGCGCGCCCAGCGAGCATCGCACCGTCTCCGCCGCGGAACTCGCGCACATCCGCAGCGATCCCGCGGATGCTCCCGGCAAGGTGCCGTGGCGCAGGCTGCTCCCGCACCGGCAGACGTGGGCATTCTCGCTCGGGAAATTCCTCACCGACCCAATTTGGTGGCTCTATCTTTTTTGGATCCCCGATTTCCTCCAGCGCAACCACGGCCTCGACATCACCAAAATGGGCCCGCCCATCGTGGTCATCTATCTCCTCTCGGACCTCGGCAGCATCGCCGGCGGATGGTTTTCCTCATCGCTCATCAAGCACGGCTGGAGCGTGAACGCCGCGCGCAAGACGGCGCTGCTCGTGTGCGCGCTCGCGGTCGTGCCCATCTTCTTCGCGGCAAATGCGAAAAACCTGTGGGTCGCCGTCGGCCTGCTGTCGCTCGCAGCCGCGGCGCATCAGGCGTGGGCGGCAAATCTTTTCACCGCGGCGAGCGACATGTTCCCGCGGCAGGCCGTCGGCTCAGTCGTGGGCATCGGAGGAATGGCGGGCGGCATCGGCGGAATGCTCATCGCGCTGCTCGTCGGGCAGATTCTCCAGCGCAGCGGAAGCTACGTCCCCATCTTCATCATTGCAGGCTCCGCGTATCTCGTGGCGCTGCTTGTGATTCACCTCTTCGCGCCGAGGATGGAGCCGGCGAAGGTGTGAAGGCGGAACGAATTATCATCCGCGATAGACATCGCGGCGATGGCCAAGGGTGATGAGATTGATTTCACTCCGAGCCACGCTGAAGCGGTAGATGATCCGGTAATCCCCGACGCGCAGGCGGCACTCTTCGCGACCCGTCATGCGGTAATGAGGGAAGGATTCGAGACGTCCTCCCATCTCGGTGATTTTTGTGAGGATGAGTTCGCGAACCTGCGACGGAATTCCGTTCAGCGCCGCATCGAACTCCCGCGAGAAAATCTGCGTTGCCCAGGCCGGCATGGCCTACGGCTTGACGCTCCTCGCCATGCCTTGCGCCAAGTCCGCATTGCCGCGTTCGATGGAGGCAAGAAACTCGGGCTTCATCTCCCGTTGATCCTCGATCCATTGCTCCAGCCACTCGCGCACTTCCTCTGCCTCGTTCGGGTTCAGCGTGGTGATCGCGGCTTCGATCTCTGCGACGGTGCTCATGCTTGAAAGATGCACGGTCGCGTGCAGTGCGTCAACGCGCCGCCGAATCAGCCGACGAACAGCGGCTTGAGGTGCCGGTCGTAGAGATTTTCGGTCACGTTTTTTCCGACGATCGCTTCGTTCGCTTCGAGGAGATCGAGATACCTTCGGCCCTTTTTCGCAGCGAGTTTGAATGAGACGTGCAGCAGTTGGCGGAAGCTCGGGTTGAAGAGCGGGTGCTGCTGATCGTGGCGGAGCGCGCCGGTGTATTGCAGGCTCGTCCAGCCCGCGACTTCCTCGGCAGTCGGGAGCTTTGCGCGATCGATGTCGATCACGCTCGCGTACGGCGCGCAGAGTTCGTCCACGTGGCCGATGGCGTCGGCGTAGATTTCCTTCGCGAGCGCGAGGGCGTCGCCGCCAGCCTCGGCGAGGCCGATGAGTTCCTCGAGCCACGTCGTGCCGGCGGTCTTGATGTGCAGGCCGGCGCTGAATTTCGGCAGCGTGCGTCGGATGATCGGGTAGAGCGAAAATTTGTCGCTGCCGCTGTGGACGCTGAGCTTGAGATTCGCAGGCAGTCCGTAGCGCGCGATGGCGTGGGCGATGACGGCGAGGTCGTCGTGAAATTCCTTTTCGAACTGCACGAGGTCGCCGACGTAGTCCACGCCCTTGTTGAAACGCCCGGTGAATTTCGGCGCGATGGTCTGCGCGGGGATTTTTTCGTCGGCGATTGCGGCGAGGATCACGAGCAGCTCCGGCGGTGTCTGCGGCGCGTCGGTTTCGTCCATCGAGACCTCGGTGATGAAATGGCCCGCGCCTTTTTTCAATTCGATGTGGCGGTAGATCCTGCCCGCGTCCTGCACGGCGAGGAGAAATTTCGAGACGATCCGTTCAATGTCCGCGCGCGTGGTCTGGAACGGCGTCGCGATGCCGGGAATCGTGATCGTGCCGATCAGTTCGGGATGGCGATCGAGAAAGGCGAGCACTTCCTCGGGCGCGGCGGGTTTGCCGATCGAGTCGGCGACATCCAGCGTGAAAAAATCTGAGCACGGGACAAAGCGATCCACCGTTTCCAGACGGATGTGATCCGCATCAACATGCCAGCCGTGCTTCCAGCCGAGTTCGGCCACCGCGGCCTGCGCGGCATCGAAGACGCTCTGCGGCTCCGAATGCACGAAGGTGTGCTCGCGGTTCGACTTGTTCCAGACCGGCACGATGTCCGCGCCGTGTGCCGCGGCCAGCACGCACGCGCGGAGCTGCGCCTTTGCCTGATGTGCGAAACGGTCGCCGACGCCGATGGAGAATTTTTCGAGGATGAGCATGGGGCGCGGAGGCTAGCGATGCTCGGCGTTCTCACGCAAGCGCAGCGGCGGTGATGAGATGGTCGGAGTGTGGCAAAGCAGGACGGCGTGCCTCGGGTAGCGTGGGCGTCCTGCCTGCCGTGCCGAGCGTCCCGCTCGGCACACTGGGAAAGAATGGACGCATTTTTCGATTGACGCATCGCACGCCGTCCGATGCCCGACGCAGGATGCGTCGGACGGCAGGCGGGACGCCCGCGCTACCCGAGGCATACCTTTCCGACTTCTGAAAATCGCCGCCGCCTGAAAATCACTCCCGCTTCAGCGACCGGTCGCGGTGGCGTAGTGCGCGAGCGCCATGAGCGGCCAGTTGTTCCGGTACATGTCGTACTTCAAATAAAACACGCACGGAAATCCGGTGCCGGTCGTCTCGGGCTCGGGCCAGGAGCCGTCGGCGTTTTGCTGTTCGAGCAGATACTCGATGCCGCGGCGGATGCTCTTGCAGTCGAATGCGGCGGGGCGCGATGGATCCGTCGCGGAGATGATGCCCATGAGCGCCCACGCGGTCTGCGAGGGCGTGCTCGGGCCGCGGCCTTTGGTGGTCGGATCGTCGTAGCTCGTGCAGGTTTCGCCCCAGCCGCCGTCCTCGTTCTGGCAGCTCTCCAGCCAGTCGCGCGCGCGGACGATCCACGGCTGGCGCATGTCTTCGCCGATGCAGCGCAGGCCGCGCAGGATCTGCCATGTACCGTACACGTAGTTCACACCCCAGCGACCGTACCACGAGCCGTCGGAGTCCTGCGTGCGCTGGATGAGCGCGATGGCGCGGCGCACGCGCTTGTCGTTGCGCGGAAAGCCGATTTTTCCGAGCAGCTCGAGCACGCGGCCGGTGAGGTCGCTGCATGTCGGATCGAGGATCGCGTTGTGATCGGCAAAGGGAACGTCCTCGAGCCAGCGCTTGGTCACGTCCTTGTCGAACGCCGCCCAGCCGCCATCCTTGCACTGGAAACTCATCAGCCAGCGCAGCGCGCGCTGGTAGATCGCCGTGCGTTCGTCGGCCGGCGGTGCGTGCTTTGCGTGCTTGCGCTCACTGAATTGCGCGACGCCGAAATCCACATCCGGCCGCGCGGCGCGCAGGGCCATGAGCACCATCATCGTGTCGTCCGTGTCGGGGTAAAAATCGTTGCGGTACTCGAAGGCCCAGCCGCTCGCCTCGGGGTGCGGATTTTTCACCGCCCAGTCGCCACGGATGCGGACCTCTTTCGAGAGCAGCCAATTTTCCGCGCGCTGGAGCGCCTCGTTCGTCGGCGGCACGCCGCTGTCTGCGAGCGCGATGGTCGTGATCGCGGTGTCCCACACCGGCGAGAGGCACGGCTGGATGCGGAAGTCCGCGGGGTCGTCCACGAAGAGTCCCTCGAAGTCGCGCTTCGCCTTCGCGAGCACGGGATGATCGTTCGTGTAGCCCAGCGCTTTCAGCGCGAGGATCGAGTTCAGCATCGCGGGGAAAATCGCGCCGAGCCCGTCGCTGCCCTCGCCGATGTGATCGAGCAGCCACTCCTCGCAAAGCCGCAGTGAGCGCGTGCGCAGCGGCTTGAATTGGAAGGGTCGCAGCCGTTTCAAAATGCGGTCGCAGCACAGGAAGAAATTCGGCCAC
>JBBSEI010000139.1:0-7190 GCA_038239865.1 Chthoniobacterales bacterium | reverse complement strand
TCCGCAGCAGCTCGAGGCCGTGCAGGCACCGCCCGGCCCGGCGCTCGTGATCGCGGGCGCGGGGAGCGGCAAGACGCGCACGCTCACGTATCGCGTGGCCTATCTCATGGAGAACGGGATTTTGCCGCAGCACATCCTGCTGCTCACGTTCACGAACAAGGCCGCACGCGAGATGCTCGATCGCGTGGGCTCGCTCATCACCGGCGATCTCATGGGACTGTGGGGCGGCACTTTTCACAGCATCGGCAATCGCATTTTGCGGCGGCATCCGAACGAGGCGGGCTTCGCGCCGGGCTTCAGCATCATGGATCGCGAGGACTCCGAGGAAATGATGGAAGGCGTGATCGCGACGCTCGGATTTGATCCGAAGGAGAAGCGTTTCCCAAAAGGCGAGGTGCTCTCCGACGTGCTCAGCTTCCAGCTCAACACGGGGCGTAAACTGGACGATGTGCTCGTGGAAAAGTATCCGCATTTCCTCGAATTCTCGGCGCAGATCGCGGATGCGCGGAAGCGGTATGAGGCGCGCAAGAAAAAGGCGAACGCGCTGGATTTCGATGATCTGCTGGAGAAGACGGTCACGCTTTTGAAAGGCAACGCGGCCATCGCCGAACACTATCAGCGGCAGTTTCAATTCATCCTGGTGGATGAGTATCAGGACACGAATCACCTGCAGAACGACTTCATCGAGATGCTCGCGGCGCGGCACCACAACGTGATGGTCGTGGGCGACGATGCGCAGAGCATCTACTCGTGGCGCGGCGCGGATTTCCGGAACATCCTTGAATTTCCGAAGCGGCACGCGGGTGCGAAAATCTACAAGATCGAGACGAACTACCGCTCGGTGCCGGAGGTGCTGGAACTCGCGAATGCGGTCATCGCGCCGAATGAGCATCAGTTTGAAAAGACGCTCGTGGCCTCGCGCGAGGGCGGCGGGATGAAGCCGGCGCTGATCCCGCTCGCGGACTCGGGGCAGCAGGCGCAGTTCGTCGCGCAGCGCATCCTCGAACTGCACGAAGAGGGCACGAAGCTGGAGGAGATGGCGGTGCTCTACCGCGCGCATTTTCACTCGATGGAACTCCAGATGGAACTCACGCGGCGCGGCGTGCCGTTTGAGATCACGAGCGGGCTGCGGTTCTTCGAGCAGGCCCACATCAAGGACGTGGGCGCGTTTTTGAAATGGGTGGTGAATCCGCACGATGAGGTGGCGTTCAAGCGCATGGTAAAGCTGATGCCGGGCGTGGGGCCGCGCAGTGCGGATGCACTGTGGGATGGGGTGCTGGCGGGGATGGGAACAGCGAGCGTTCAACATTTAACATCCGGCATCCAACACGCGGACGCGGCGAGTGGGACGGATTCGACTTCTGACGTCGAACTTCTGACGCTTAACATCGAAGAGCAGAGTCCTGTGCGCGGCGGGATTTCAACGCCCAACGCCCAACGTCCAACGCCCAACGCCCAAGGACAGAACACGGCTGGTCCTGCGGCGGCGGACGAGCCGACGCAGCCGCTGCCGGAGACGATCGCGAATCCGTGGGAGGGGCTGCCCTCGATCAAATCGCTGCTGCAGCCGCTAAAAGTTCCCGCGAAGGCGCAGAAGGCTTGGGAGCAATGTGTGCTGACGCTCGACGAACTCGCGCCGGGCGGGCGGCTCGTGCCGCCTTCGCAGATGATCCACAGCGTGATGGAGGCGATCTACGACGACTACGCACGCGCGAAATTTCCGAACTACGATCTGCGCCGCGAGGACCTGAACACGCTCGCGAATTTCGCGCGGCAGTATGAGAGCGCGCAGGCGTTCCTCGATCAACTCGCGCTCCTGACGACGATGGATACCAACGCCGCCGCCAGCGACGATCAAGATCGCGTGACGCTGAGCAGTGTGCATCAGGCGAAGGGGCTGGAGTGGAAAGTGGTCTTTGTGATCTGGCTGGCGGATGGGAAATTTCCGACGGGCCGATCGCTGGAAAATCCCGAGGCGATCGAGGAGGAGCGCCGGCTTTTCTACGTCGCGGTGACGCGCGCGAAGGATGAACTTTACCTCAGCTACCCGTGCATGTCCTTCAACTCGGGTTACGGCGATCCGCTCCAGCGCCCGTCGCGTTTCCTCGCGGAGATTCCGAAGAAGCTGATCGAGGATTGGGAGGTCGGCGGGAGTTTTTGAAGGCGCGCCGGGGGTCCTCGCTGGCCGTGCGGAGATCGCCTGCGAGCGTAGGCGCGCTCGGGAGAGCGCGGACGCGGGCTCCCGCCCGCGCCTACGAATTTTCAGCCGCGATTCACCGGCATGTAGCGATAGAAGACTTCGAGCATGAGCGTGCAGAGCGTGGTGCGATAGACGGCCCCGGTGCGACCGGGGTCGGACTGAGGGCCGTGGCCTTTTGCGCCGGGGATGGGCCAGCTTCCGTCGGTGCCTTGCGCGGTGCACAGTTCGTCCTGGAACCAGTGGTTCCATTTGGTCCACGCGCTGCCGCCGAACATGAGGCACGCCTGCGTGTGATAGTACCACGCGTAGAGGTCGGCGCTCGGGCCGCGGTATTTCACGGGCTTGTTCTGCTCGGTTTCGGCGAGCAGCCATTCCATGCCTTTGCGCAGGTCGCCGCGTTCGCCTTTCCAAAAAAGGCTCGCGAGGATGCCGACGCCGGTGAGGCTGTACCGATCCTCGGGGCCGCGGTAGCCGTAGCCGCCGCGCGGGCCGCGCACGCAGCCGATGTAGCTCACGGCCTTGTTGAGCGCCTGGTCCACGCCGGGGAGTTTGAGTTCGGCGAGGTGCGCGGCCTTGAGCGCCTGGATCTGCCAGCCGCTCACGGAGAGATCGTCGGCGGTCTTGTCGAAGCCGTACATCCAGCCGCCGCCGGGGCCCTGGCCCTGCACGATGTGCGCGACCGCCTGCGTGAGCAGTTCCTTCACGCGCCCGTCCTTGGTGAGTGCAAAAAATTCGCCGAGCGCGTACGTCGCGATGCCGTGCTCATACACGCCATGCTGCGTGAATGTCTTCTCCATGCTCAGGCGGCCCTCAGACTTCGTGCCGTTTTCAGCGAGCCACTGCACGGCGCGGTTGATCGTGAGTCCGTATTCCCAGGACTCGGGCAGTTCGCCGTAGCCAAGGAAGCAGAGCAGCGCGAGGCCGGTCATCGCGCTCTTGTTCGCATCGCCCCACGAACCGTCGGGGTTCTGGTTTTCACGCAGCCATTTCAGGCTGCGCTGCACAGCGAGCAAGGCTTTGTCGGTGATGCCGGGAGCCTTCCCTTTCATGGCACCGAAACGCCATTGCATCGTCGCAGGGACCCCGGCCGGGATCGTGATCGCGCCGGTGAGCGGCTTCACCTCGCCGACGATGGTCGGCGGACGGATGGCCGCGCCGCCCCGCGGTGCGCTGAGATCGACGGTGAAGGTTCCGTTCGACGAGCGCGAGGAGAGGACGTCCATCGGGAGGCTGGCGACTTCCGGTGCCTGCGCGGGCGTGGACAAAATCTCCACCGGATGCTCGATGGGCGACTCTGCGGGGGCCGGGATATTTTCCAAGCCGGGCACCGCGGCACCGGAGACGAAATCGTCCGCCGGCACTGGCGGATGAAGGAGCACGATCGATCCCGCGACAATGACCACGATAGCGTGGACGAGAAGCGAGACCATGAAGAAGCGCGACTCGGTGAGCTTGCGCCTGAGTCGCGCGAAGGCGGATTCGTGAGCGGTGTGCGGACCCGTGGGGTCATTCTGGAGGGGAGTGTCCATAGGGTGGTGCACGAGCAGACCACGCAGGGGGGAAGCGTCAATCCACGAGCGCCCGGTGAATGCGAATTCATCGCGGCCTTTCCTGCAACGAAAAAGGCCGCGCGTCCCGAGGAGCGCGGCCTTTGCCGAATGGAATGGAAGTGCCGGGGGGCCTAGCCCTGCGTCGTGGGCATGTAGCGGTAGAAGACTTCGAGCATGAGGATGCAGAGCGAGGTGCGATAGACTTTGTCCTTCATCGACTCACCCGTCATGCCATGGCCCTTGCCGCCGGGCTTGGGCCAGCTTCCGTCGGGGTTCTGCACATCGCAAATCTCGTCCTGAAACCAGCGGTTCCATTTCGTCCACGCGCTGCCGCCGAACATCAGGCACGCCTGCGTGTGATAGTACCATGCGTAGAGATCCGCGTGCTCGCTCTTATACTTCACCGGCTTTTCCTTTTCCGTCTGGTCGAGCACCCATTCCATGCCTTTGCGCAGGATGCCGCGTTCGCCTTTCCAAAAAAGTTCGCTGAGGATGCCGACTCCGGTGAGGCTGTAGGTGTCCGCGGCGGCACGGTAACCGTAGCCGCCCTTCGGGCCTTTCACGCGCTCGATGTAGGCGATGGCCTTGTCGAGCGCCTGGTCCACGCCGTAGATGTCGAGCTTGCTGAGATGCGCGGCCTTCAGCGCCTGGATCTGCCAGCCGCTCACGGAAAGATCGTCCGCCGTTTTGTCGTACGAATACATCCAGCCGCCACCGGGGCCCTGACCCTGCACGATGTAGCCGATGGCCTGCTTGAAAAGCTCCTTCACGCGCTCGTCCTGCGTCATCGTGTAATATTCGCCCAGTGCGTAGGCGCAGATACCGTGCTCGTACACGCCGGGCTGACTGAATGAAGTGGCCATGTGCAGGCGGCCTTCGTTCTTCGTGCCGTTGTCGATAATCCACTGCACGGCCTTGTTCACCGTGAGGCCGAACTGTTGCGACTCCGGCGTCTCCCCGTGACCGAGGAAGCAGAGCAGCCCAAAGCCCGTCATGCCGCCCCTGTTCGCATCGCCCCACGAACCGTCGGCGTTTTGATTTTGCTGGAGCCAGACCAGACCTTTCATGACCGCCTGCTCGGTCTTCGTCTTCATTTTGTTTTGCTCCATTGCCGCCTTGCGGCCCGCGCCCACGCGGCCTTTCATTGTGCCGGGAAGATTGCCGAGACCGCCGCCGATTTTTGCCATGCTGCCGTTCGTCGCCTTGGCGAGGTCCGCGGCGTTCGTGGTGATTTTCACGTTCACCTGCGTCGGCGCGACTTTGAAATTGCTCGACTGCGCCGTGGTGCTGATGACGTCGATCGTCGGGCTGTTGATGTTTGGCGTCTGCGGCGCGACCTGCTCGGTCGGTACGGCATCCTGCGGAGTCTCCGGCGGCGGCGTGAGATCGTCCGTCGCGGAGATGAGCCCGTCGCCGCCTTCGGCGACGAAATCCGGCGGCTCGATGACCGCCTTATAAAGCACGATGGACCCCGCGATGATCACGATGACCGCATGGATGACGCACGAAAGCATGAAGTAACGCGACTCCGCGAGCCTCTGCTGGAATTTCTGCATGAAGGTCAGCGGCTGCTCGATTTCGCCGTGGATGTCAGTCTGGAGGTCGTCTTGCATGGGGGATTGGGTTTTTGAAAATAAACAACCCCGGCGATGAAGTGTCAATTGCGCGTAATGCAGGGCGACGTCTTGTTGAGACGTTGGAAGTTTGAAGTTAGATGTTGGACGTTGAGCCTGCCGCAGGCACCTCCCGGGCGCGTGACGAATGTGGCCATGCGGAGTCCGCTGCGCGGGGCTTCAACGCTCAACTTCAAACGCTCAACTCCCAACATCCAACGCTGCCCAAAAACCCCGCTTGACACCTGCGGCCCCTCCCATAGTTTCCGAGTCCCTTTTTCTGCCGCTGCCATATCCGGCCGGAAACGGTCGCCGCGAGGCGGCTGTCCAAAAGGGAAACAACCAAACATGGTTCCTCGTCGGACTGGTGGCAGCCGGTCTTAATTCGCCCGAAGCCTCGGGTGGCGACGACACCGCAGAAAAACCGAAACATCATGGCAGATATCACCACCATCGTCGATCAGCTCAGCGGACTCACCGTCCTCGAAGTCGCTGACCTCGTCAAACAGCTCGAAACCAAGTGGGGCGTGAGCGCCGCAGCCCCCGTGGCCGCAGCCGCACCCGCAGCAGGCGGCGGCGGAGCAGCCGCAGCACCCGCGGAAGAGAAGACCGCGTTCGACGTCATCCTCAAGGAGTGCGGCCCGAACAAGATCAACGTCATCAAGGAAGTCCGCGCCGCCGTGCCCGGTCTCGGCCTCGCCGAAGCCAAGGCACTCGTCGAGGGCGCTCCGAAGACCGTCAAGGAAGGCGCGACCAAGGCCGAAGCCGAAGAGATCAAGAAGAAGATCGAGGCCGCAGGCGCCAAGGTCGAGATCAAGTAGTCTCCTTTCCAAAACGTCGGCCATCCGCCGACCGCGGAACCCCCGGTTTTCGAGCCGGAAGTTTCCTTTCACAAACGCGCGAGGTGCGAAAGCCCTCGCGCGTTTTGCTTTTCAACGCGGAAGCCACTCGCCATCCGAAACCGGGGCTGCTACTGCCGCCATTCCATGGGCACGCTCTACTACGGCGACAACCTCGACATCCTCACGCGCTACATCGCCGACGAGTCCGTGGACCTCGTCTATCTCGACCCGCCCTTCAACAGCGCGCAGCACGACAACGCCTTCTTCCAGGAAAAGGACGGCACCGCCGCCGCCGCGCAGATTGCCCCGCCTTCGCCCGCGGCTGTCTCCGCTTCGCTCCGGCTCAGGCCTTCGTGGACACCTGGTCATGAAACATCGAGAACCGCAACATCTACGACGATCTCTCCCTGCGCGCCGACAAGCTCGGCAGCGTCATGCGCGCCTTCATGGAATTCCTCGGGCCAAACGACATGATGGCCTACCTCGCGATGATGGCCCCGCGCCTCGGCGAACTCCGCGGCGCCCTCATGCCCCCAGGTTGATTAACGCCGACGCATTTGGATCTATGAGTCAAGCTCTTCGTCATTTCAAAAAGGTATTCACAAACGTGATTACCACCCACACCCTTAACGAGGAGAAGGTAATCTCGTTAATGGTTGCGATGCGGCGCTTAGTTGAAGCGGAACGCGCTAAAAAGTCGTTTCCAACGCTGTGGTTTTACTGCAATTGGTGTCTCCATGCTGAGATTGAAAGCGGGTTAACGAAACCGTGGCTAACGAGAATCTCCAAGGCCATCGGTGATATGTCCCCGAAACCTTGGTATACGGATCAAGTTGCCAAGATCATGAGCTTAGAGCGTGTCATGCACTTCTGCTGCGAAATATGTCTGTACTTTGTAAACACCGCCATGCATCACGCTTGGGATGGCACACAAAACCCGCGGCACGAAGACCGAATACCCCAGCGATGTGAGCGATGAGGAATG
>JBBSEI010000138.1:0-7459 GCA_038239865.1 Chthoniobacterales bacterium | reverse complement strand
CTTCAAGTTCGTTGCGCTCCTGCGCGCTCAGTCGGATGTGATGCTTCTTCGTTGGCATCGCTCCCATCTATCCACGAAGATTGTTAGTACCAGCTAATTCCTTCCTTTTTTACCATCGTGTCACGGCTGACACGGCACTAGCTCGTCACCTCGAAGATCGCGCGGCGCAGTTCCTCCGAGGAGACGGGCTTCGACAAAATCCGATCGATGCCCTCGGGAGGCTTGCCGTTGTTCAGCATATCATCGCCGAAACCGGTGAGCATGATCACATGCGTGCCGGGGCTGTACGCCTTGATTTTCCGCGCAAGCTGCTCGCCGGAAATTCCCGGCATGGACTGGTCGGTGATTAGCAGATCGAAATTGCCCGCCTCAAAGCGCACGAACGCCTCGGCCGAATCCGATGCCGTCACGGGGCGGTGTCCGTCCGCATTGAGATGCTCGGCGATCAGTTCGCAGATGATTTCCTGATCGTCCACCACGAGGATGTTCAGCGTGCGGTTCACCGCGGAAAGCGCGGCCGCCTCGGCCTCCGCCACGCGCAGTTCCGTCGCGGGGAGCAGCAGCGAAAAGGTGGTGCCCCTGCCTTTTTCGCTCGCGATTTCGATCGTGCCGCCGTGCCGCTGAATGATGCCGTACACCACCGCGAGTCCGAGCCCGGTGCCGTGTTCGCCCTTCGTCGTGAAGAACGGCTCAAGGCAGCGCGCGCTCTCCTCCTCCGTCATCCCGGTGCCGGAGTCGCGCACGTCGATGCGGACATTCGCGCCGTCGCTGCGCGTGCTCACAGTGATCACGCCGCCGGCGGGCATCGCATCCACGGCGTTGAAAATGAGATTCGTCAGCGATTCGCGCAGCTCGGGTGCGCTCGCGAGGACTTGCGGCACGTCGCCAAATTCCGTCCGCACCTCGATCGTCGCGCCGGTCGCCCGTGCCTTCGCCTTCCACTTCGGAGTCGTAAAGGCGATCGCCTGTTCGCACAGCGCGTTCACCTCGAGCGGCGCGCGCAATTCATCCGCCTGCGCCGGCCGGTAGAAATCCCGCAGCCGGCTCACGACGTGCGTCGCGTCCTGCGCCGCCGCGATGATGTGCTTGAGATACGTGTGCTCCTTCACGTCCGGCGCGGTTTTTTTGAACCACGGCAGCATGAGCTCGCCGTAGCCGAGCATCATCGTGAGCGCGTTGTTGAAATCATGCGCGATGCCGCCGGCCATCATGCCCAGCGCTCGCAGGCGCTCCTGCTTCACCACTTGCTCCTGCGTGTTGCGAATCAGTTCCATCGCGTTTTCCAATTCGATGGTCCGCTGCCGCACCTGATCTTCCAGCTTCTGATTCAGGAAGCGATTTTCGAGCAGGTTGCGCAGCCGCAATTGCACCTCCGTCGTGTCGAGCGGCTTCGTGATGAAGTCATTCGCACCCGCGGACAGCGCCTTGCGCCGCGTCTCCGGCGTCACGTCCGCCGTGAGCACGACGATCGGCAAAAAGACATCCTCCGGGATGATCTGCCGGAGCTGCTCCATCACCTGATAGCCATCGAGATGCGGCATGTGCAGGTCCGTCAGCACGAGGTCCGGCTGGAACTCCGCAAAAAGTGGAATCGCCTCGCGCGGGTCCGTCGTGCAGCGCCATTCCAGCCCGCCGAAAATCTGCAGCATCCGCTCGAGGAGGCGGACGTTCGAAGGCTCATCGTCAATGACGAGGATTTTGGCTGGAGGCAGCGTGATGCGGGACATGGGCTGTGAAGATGCCCACTGAAAATGGACAATGGACAGTGCGAAAGGAAGCACATGATATGCCGTGCGAATGGCCGCAGAACCGACACCCAGTCCCGGACCCGCCGAGGGCAAAGGCGCGGCCGTCCGGCGGCTCTTCGGATCGATCGCGCGGCGGTACGATCTTGCGAATCACCTCCTCAGCGGCGGGCTCGATTTTTGGTGGCGTCGCCGTGCGGCGAAAATCGTCCGCAGTTGGAACCCCGCGCGCGTCCTCGACCTCGCGACCGGCTCCGGCGACTTGGCGCGCGCACTTTTCACGGCCTGCCCGGATGCGGAAGTGATCGCCGCGGATTTTTGCCTCCCGATGCTCCGCACCGCGCAGCGCAAAGGCCTCACCAAACTGATCCAGGCCGACGGCATGTCCCTTCCCTTTGCCGCCGCGACGTTCGACGCTGTCACCATCGTCTTCGGCCTCCGCAACATGGAATCCTGGGAGCGCGGCCTCGCGGAAATCGCACGCGTCCTCCGCCCCGGCGGACACCTGCTGGTGCTCGATTTTTCCCTCCCCCGCCCACCCCTCCGCACGCTCTACCGCTTTTACCTGCACCGCATGCTGCCCACTTTTGCGCGACTGCTCACCGGCGATCGGCAGGCGTACGAATACCTCGGCGCCTCGATCGAAAAATTCCCAACCGGCGCCGTCATGAACGTCCTGATCGAGTCCGCAGGTTTTGCGGATGCAAAATGCGAGCCGCTCACCGGCGGTGTGGTCTCACTCTACACCGCGCAGCGCGCTTGATCGCCGCTACGGCTTCGGCACCGGCGCGGGATAGGGATTTGGGGCAGGCACCGCGACAGGTGGCGTGGTGACGCTGTTCGTCGGCGTGCTCGCAGCGCCCGCACCCGCGGCCGACGGAGGCGTCTCGATGAGCGCCGCATTCAGCGCGTCGAAGTCCGGCTTGCTCAGCAGAAACGTGCCCGTTTTTCCATCGAGCGTCGCGTGCCACATTTCATCCGGCGTGTTGCTGCCCACCGTGAGCTTGCCGGTCTTCTTGTCCGCGAGGGCGAAAGTGATCAGCACATTCGGCTTCTCAAGTCCCTGCGTGGCGGCGTTCGTCGCGCCCGCCCATCGCACCGCGCGCAAATTCGCGAGCGTGTTCACGAGCGATTCCGCGGCACCCTGGCTGACCGTGCCGTCGCCCTTCGCGAGCTTCCATTTTTTGTCCTTGTCGCGCTCGAACGCCAGCATCGGCTGGCCCGCGCGCGTGATCTCAAGACTCATCACGTCCTCGCTCTTCAGTTCCTGAATTTTCAAATCCTGCCACTGCAGCGGGTCCGTCCAGATTTCTTCGAGGAGCGATGCGGGCACCGCCACGATGAACGGCTCGTCGTCGAGTTTGGCATAGCCTGCATCGCCTTCGAATTTTCCGAGCAGAAGTTTCGCGAGCGGACGATCGCCCGGCTTCGTCTCCGGCGTGCCTTCGCTCGAGTAGCTGCTCAGCGTCACCGTCGCCACCGGCGCATCGAGGCCGTACTCTTTCAAGTCTCCCGCCACGTCCGCGACAAATCGCGTGACCTTCATCGTCGTGAGATCCGAGAGCAGCTTGTTCGCCGCGCCGTTGTTCACCGGCACGTCCTTTTGTGTTTCGACTTTCCGCACCCACTCCTCGCCATTGCGGCCGAGGACCACTTTTCCGCGTCCCGGTGCTTCGAGCGTGATGCGATCCACCATGTCCGTCTGCACGCGCATGAGGTTCTGATCGCGCAGGTCGCCGGGCTGCGTGCTGATGAGCGACTCGATCGCCGCCGGCACGGTGAAGACGCCGTCGCGCGTGGAAAGTTTCACGTACACCGGCTGCGCGGGCGGCGTCGTGGGAGCCTTGATGTCGCCCTCCTTTTTCTCCTCGGGCTTCTCAGCTTTTTTTGCGTTGCCGATTTGCAGCACGACCGGCTCCTTCACGCCTTCGGCTTGGAAAGTCACGGTGGCCCGCGGCTCGTTCAGCCCGAAGGCGGCGAGGTCCTTCGTCTCGCCGACGAAATCCTCGATGCGCGGCGTCGTCGCATTCGAGATGAGATCGTTCACCTTTTGATCATCCGCGCGGCCCTTGAACGGACGCGTCAGCGACCAGTGGCTCGCCGTTTTTTCCACCGCAAATTCACCCTTCGCCGTCTTGAACGCCACCTTGTTCACCTGCGCCGCCGTGAGGTCGCTCAGCTTCCGATCGCGCCAGTCTTTCACGCTCTTGGTCGCCTGATCGCGGAGGTCTTTCGAGGCGACATACGCGAGCTCTTTTCCCTCGATGCGTATGTACACTTTGCCCTCGATGGCAGTCTCTTTTCCGATGAGCAACTCAACCGGATTTTTGCCGTTCACCTTGATGCTCACGTCCCCCTTCGTGAGCCCGTAATCCGCGAGCGCGCCGCCTTTGCCCGCGGGCACCGCGTCCATCCGCAGGCCTTCGAGTGAGGTGAAAAGCGTCGAGATCGCGAGCGAATCCGCGCGATCCTTCACCGGCGCATCGATCATCCAATTGCCGTCAGCCGACTTCGTGAGTTGCAGCGATCCTTCGCTGTTGCGGATGGTGACCGCCGTCACCGCATCGCGGTCCACCTGCACCGGGCGGCCTTTTTTCTCCAGCTTCGCGTCGGTGCCTTCAAATTTCGGATCCACCCATTTCAGATAGGCAAAGAGCCCGCCGAGAAGGACGAGTAGGACGAGAGTGTTGCGGGTTTTCATGGCTTGGAAAAAATGGGGCTTATTCCTGATTCTTCACGCGGCGCCTTTGCTCGAAGGTATTCGCAATCGCCGCCGCGACACCGATCGCGACCGCGACGCTCACGGTGATCCAGAATCCGGCAGACATTTTGATGGTCGGTTTCCACAGGCCGAGCTGCCACTGCAACGCGAGCCACACCGCCACCGCGATCAGAAATGCCGCGGCGAGCCACAGCGTGAGGGCGAACACATTTTTTCCCGCGCGCCACATGAGGTGGTAGAGGCCGAATACGGCGATCATCACCGGGATCAGGACCATCACCCACCAGCGGATCGTGCTGATCTGCGCGTCGGTCAGCTTCAGGCTCTGCTTCTCTTTCACGCGCGGCGCGATGCTGATCAGGTTGTCGCGATTCAGCAGCCAGTTCACGCTGTTCAGCGCGAGTTCGAGGCTCGCGGCACCGACCTGCAATCCTTTGTCCGACAGGAAATCCCCGTTGCCAAAAACGACGAGCCGCGCGGTTTCCAGTTTCACTTTCGGATCGTTCGAGCCGCCGCGCTCCACCGAGGCACCGAGCGTGAGCGGGCCGGCGTGATCCTTCTTCGGATCAAACATCGGCACCGTCGTGCGATCGCCGGGATTGTATTCCGTCTCGCCCCAGAATCCCTGCGGCGCGGCGAGCAGTTCCATGATGTGAAGCTGCGCCGCCTTTTCCAAATTCCGATCCACGGCGAGCGATTGCGTGGGGCCAAACATCTCCGTGCCCACGCCGTCGAGGTCCTTCGTGATGGGCGAACCCTTGCCGACGACGACGCCCTCGAGCGGCTGCATCCCCGCAAGATTCCCGAGGCTCACCACGCGGATCACCGCATCGTTTTGCGGGCGCACACCGCTCGCGCCGAGCCACTCGCTGAGGTTGGGCGTCTTGCCGTTCGTCCAGCCGGTGGCGATGAAAATGCGGCCCTTCTTCTCCCAGTACTCGGAGAGGAGCTTCAGATCGCGCTCGGAAAAATCGAACTTCGGCCCGAGGATCGCCACGAGGCTCGCGTCCTCGGGAATCTTGTCCTTGTCCGCCAGCTTCAGCGTCTCGGTCTTCAGATTCTGCCGCGCGAGGAATTCGCGGAAACCGGCAAGATCGCGCGAGGCTCCGTCGTATTCGCCGTGGCCGCCGACGAGGTACACCTTGTTCTGCTTCGTCTCCGTGAGCTCGATCAGCGTGGCGGTGAAAACTTGCTCGCCCTTGAATCCGAGCATCTGCGGCTGCCGGCGGCTCATCATCATCGCCATCTGGTCCATCTGCTCCATCTCCGCGAGGTCCGCGCTGTTCACGAATTTGTGACGTCCGTCGTACTCGAAAATCACCACGTTCTCATTTCCGCCGAATTTATACTGCGCCTGCAGATCCTTCGCCCGCGCAAGATTCGCGTACGGGTCCACTTCCTCGACCGTCAGTTTGCCCTGCGCATTGATTTGATATTCGCGCAGCAGCGCCTGCGCGTCCGCCTCCGCTTCGCCGACATTGGCAAACATCACGATCGCCTGCACCGGCTTTTCCAGCCCGCGCAGCACCGCCTTCGTCTGCGGGCTGAGCGTGATGTTTTTCCCGCGGCTCCAGTCCATGCGCGCGTAATATTTGTTGCCGAGCCAGTTCAGCATCACGAGGCCCGCGAGCACGAGGATGAGCTGAAAGATGATGTTGAAGCCCACTTCGAGACGTCCGAGGCGGACGCTTTTTCCGGGAGTGATATTTTTCGTTTCCATGGTCGTAAAAAATGCGCCGCCGGATCAGGCGGATTTGAGTTTGCGGCTGTGGAAGACGTGATGCGTGAGCAGCACGAAGAACGCGGTCGCCGAGAGGTACCAGACGATGCGCCGCGTATCCACGAGGCCTTTCGTGAAGTCGGAAAGATGCGCGATCGGCGAGAAGAATTCCGTGACCTGCTGCACGCGCGGGTCCGTCACATTCAGCAGCCGCCCGATGAGCATCGGGACGTAGAGATAGAAAATGCACACGACGAGCGTGATGACCGCCGCATTGATCTGATCGCGCACGAGCGAACTCGCGAACACGCCGATGCTGATGAACAGCATCCCGAGCAGAAACAGCAGCAGGTATGTGCTCGCGATCGCGCCCACACTTTTCGCCGCAGGCGCGCCGTGGCTCACGATGTCGAAGACCCAGAAAAACGCCGCCGTCGGCAGCAGCAGGATCCCAAAAAAGATCGCCGCCCCGAGGAACTTCGCCAGCACGACGTGCCAGTCCTTCACCGGCGCGGTCATCAGCATCTCGACGGTGCCGAGACGGAATTCCTCGGCAAATGATCGCATCGTGATGAGCGCCGCGATGAAGGCAAAGACGAAGACGAACAGCGCATTGAAGAAGACGACCTCGAGGACGGTGACGTCCGCGGGCTGCTTGTTCAGGACGCTGATGTAGCTCTGGAAATTGAATCCCATGAGCGCGGCGAACAGCGCGATGACCACGTACGCGACGGGCGTGTGGAAGATGCTGCGCAGTTCGCGGAGGAGTTGGACGATGAATGTTCTCATGCGGGTGGTGTCTGAAAGTTTGCGGTGCGTGCGGGCCGTCTATTTTTCCAAGGTCGTGAGGTCCGCGAACACATCCTCGAGCGTCGCGCTTTTCTGGTGCATCTCGCGCACCGGCCAGTTGCGCTCGCGCGCGAGCTTCATGATTTCCTCGCCAGGCTTCGCATTCGCATCGAGGCGCAGCTTGAAAATATTCCAGTCGCCATCGCGCGTTTCGGCCACGTCCTTCACACCTGCGATGCTGCGCAGTGCGCCCGCGGCGCCGTCGCCCGCGCGGGCTTCGAGCCGCAGTTCGCCGACGGAGCGGTGGTTCTTCAGCAGATTCTCCGCAGTGTCGGACGCGCGGATCGTGCCGCGATGGATCACGATGACGCGCGAGCACATCATTTCCACCTCGGGAAGAATGTGCGTGCTGATCAGCACCGTGCGCTTTTCCGCAAGATTCTTGATCAGCTCGCGCACCGTGCGGATTTGGTTCGGATCGAG
>JBBSEI010000137.1:0-7697 GCA_038239865.1 Chthoniobacterales bacterium | reverse complement strand
GTGTCGATCAGATCCAGAGCCGAACGCACCCGCTCCAGACGGGGCGCGGTGACGTGGAGATAACGAGCGGTCGTAAGCAGGCTGGAGTGGCCCAGGAGTCTTTGCACCAGGGTGATTTCGACGCCACTCTCGATGAGGTGTATAAAGGGACAGACTTTTAGAAATACAGCAACGCGTGGATGTCAAAAGACTCCGCGAAGCGGCTTCGTTCAACCGTGCGTTGCAGCAATCGGTCTCCGTGCTTCACGGGACTTGCGTCAACCGCCGCCTTTCCACCCACCACGCAAGTGACGCGCGGCACTCCTCTGTCGCTGAGCTTGATGTCGTTAGGCGTTGCCGAGTTAATCCCGAGAACGGAGCCATTATTCAGAACCGATTCCGAGTTCATGCACTTCCCGATTCCCATGCGTTGCTTGTCCGCCGCGGGAGCCGGTTTAGGCGTTTCCTCGCGCCCCGTGAAACCGCACCTTGACGAAAACGCATCTGGACAGTATCGCGTACAATATGAACGCAATCAGCTACACCGCCGCCCGTGAGAACCTCGCCTCCACGATGGACAGGGTTTGCACCGACCACACGCCGGTCATCATTACCCGTAACCGCGACCAGTCCGTGGTCATGCTGTCGCTGGAGGATTTCGAGTCCTTGGAGGAGACCGCTTATCTCATGCGCAGCCCCGCCAACGCCAAGCGACTGCTCGAAGCCATCCACGCCCTCGAAAGCGGCAAAGGAGTCGTCCGCGACGTCGACCTCAACGCATGAATCTCACCTTCGCACCGCAGGCGTGGGAGGATTACACCTTCTGGCAGGCCACCGACCCCAAAATGGTATCGCGCATCAATCTGCTTCTGAAGGACATTATGCGCAGTCCACACTCCGGCATCGGCAAGCCAGAACCTCTCAAACACGCTTTTCGTGGCTACTGGTCACGCCGCATCGACTCAGAGCATCGGCTCGTCTATCGAACCGTTGAGGGCGGCGTTCTACTGGCACAGATGAGGTTCCATTACGACACATGAACGCAAACCCCAATGCGACCGGAAGTGGGCGGAGCGTCCATGTTAAGCGGGGTTGAACAAGCCCGGTCGGACTACGGCGGCGGCGGCGCATCGAGCAAGGCGGCGACGCGGGCGAAGCGCCCCTTGGCAGCGGGACTCAGCCAGCCAAAGTAACGCACGCGGCGGAATCCCTTGGGCAGCACATGCTGGAGGAAACTCCAGTCGGCGCCCCTCGCGCAGCCGCAGCAGCGTGCGGCAGCGATCCGCGCGCACGCTCGCCAGCAACTGCGCCACTTCTTCCCGCGTGAGCACCGTCGGCAAGGCCGGCGTGCGCCGCACCCGCAGTTCCTCCCAGAGCTTCCACGCCTTCCCCGTCCCCAAATGCCCGGCAAAGAACGTGCGCAACGACGCACGCACCAGCGCCATCGAGCTCCCCGCATAATGCCGCTCCCGCCGCAACCCCAGGCAAAAAGCGCGCACCGCCTCCTCCCCCAAGCTCGCCGGGTCCGCCCCCGCCTGCCGCCCGAGCAGCACGGGATAAAGCACATAGGCCTCGCGGGTGCGCGGTCGCAAATCGCGCAGCTCGACAAACTCCCGAAACTTCGTTATCGAATCATAAACAGGCGCCGAATTTTTTTCATAGTCAGACAATTTACCCCAAAACCAACCTCCGCATCCCGAAACTCCGCCCACCCGCCGCGCCAGCGGCTTAGTTCAACCATGCGCTGGAGCGAACCGCTCCGTGCGTCGCTGAGTTTGGGGTCGTTCGGCGACTTAGCCGCCTTGCCCGAAGAACCGAAATACCGTAACGTGCCCGCCATGAACTACCGGGAAATCATCACCATTGAACCCGGCAAACGTGGCGGACGCCCCTGTATCCGCGGGATGCGGATCTCGGTTTATGACGTTCTCGGCTGGCTCGCTGCGGGCATGAGCAACGAGCAGATCATCGAGGAGTTTCCTGAGCTGACGCTGGAGGACATCCGGGCTTCGCTCGCCTACGCCGCCGACCGCGATCACCACCTGGTTGGCTCGGCAGCGTGAAGCTGCTTTTTGACCAGAACCTCAGTCACCGGTTGCCCGCCCGCCTGGCCGACCTTTTTCCCGACTCAGCGCAGGTTCGTGCTGCCACCCTTCACGAAGCGCCTGATGACCAAATCTGGGAGTATGCCAGAGACCACGCCTTTTGCATTGTGACCCAAGACAGTGACTTCGCGGAACGCAGCCGACTTTACGGCGCGCCTCCCAAAGTCGTCTGGCTTCGCTGCGGCAACGCCACGCCTCACCAAGTTGAGACGCTTTCGCGTCGGAACGCAGTGCTGATTAACGAACTGATACAGAATCGTGCTTTGCACTTCGTCGAGATCATTTGAACCGCACCAAACGTCGCCACGCTCAGCGGCTGCTGCGGGCGTGAACTGATCTGGCTTTTTCTTGAGCGCGCCAGGCGGGGTCGAAGGAGGTGGCCTCGTGCCAGGGGCCGGACCAAGGTGCTGAGGCGGCCGGTTGTGCTGGACGAGGGACGGGGCGTGGACCCAAAAGGGGCCGAGCGGCGGGGAAGAGGGCGTCGTCGCCGGGAACGGGCGCGGGGCCGAGCGGGCGCAGGCCGGGGGTCGTAGAGGGTGGCGAAGGAGGCGCCGGGGAAGGGCGACCAGCGGATGACGTTGTGGTGGAGGTGGCGGTTGAGGAGGAGGTCGTCCTCGAGGACGAGGAAGCGCGGGGCGCGGGTCTCGGTGAGGGCGAAGCGAAGGATGGCGAGGTGGCCGCGGGCGTGGTCATTGGCGGGGCGCGTCGGCATCCACGATCTCGCGCGGGAGCAGCAGCTCTTCGCCGCTGCGCGCGAGGTAGGGCGGGACGGTCATGAGCAGGCGCTGGCCGAGGCAGTGCTCGAACTTCCAAAGCGCGCCGTCCGCGCCGGGCGGGACTTCGATTTTGAAAAAGCCGTCGCCGTCCAGCTTCGCGAAATCGAGCAGCTCGCGGCCGTCGGGGGCGAGGAGTTTGCCGGAGATGCGTGGCGCCCAATTCGCCACGCGCGCGGCCCAGCCGCCGACGATCTTCGTGCCGCGCGGGACGTAAAAGTAGAGCGTCCACGCGCCGCGGAAATGACTCGCGACATCCGGCGTGTCGATGCCGCTCTCAACGGTCACCGGCATCGCCGCGGGCCAGGTGACGTACGTGTGATCGCCGCCGTCGTAAGTCTCGATGCGGTGCAGTCCGGCGTGCGGAGTTTGCAGCGTGAGCGTGCGCTCTTGGCCGTCCGGCTTGTAGTCCTCACGCACAGCGACGGGGGCGAGCGAGACCTCGAGCGGCGAGAAAAGTTCAAGCTTCGGCGCGCGATTCGCCCAGACCTTTTTGACGACGGCTTTCAGCTCGAGCGCGCCCGGCTTTTCCATCCAGACGAAGTAGCGCTGCCGGTCCTGCGCCTCGCCGGGGAAATACCCGGGCGCCACTTTGAGCAAGGCGAGCCGCGAGGCGGCCGGCACAAGATCTTTGCTGAATTCCACGCCGGTGAACCCCGGCTCGACAGGTTGATTTTTTGCGATACCGTCCGCCAGGATTTTCGCGATTTCCTCCGCCGCGAAAGGCGTCTCGCTCTTGAGCGGATGATCGGGCGTGAGCGCCGCTTTTTGGCTAAGCAGCCGCGCCCACAGCCCGTAGCTGTGGACCATCATCGTCTTGCGGATGCGGTAGTCGTGGCGGGCCACGTCTTCCACGCGGCCCGCGCCGTTTTGCAGCGCGTAGTAAAGCTCGGCGTGGCGGGTGTAGAGCGTAAGGTCGTCGATGCGGCGGAGCACCTTCGCATCCGAAGTCGCGGCGCGCGCGGCGGCGAGATGGCGATACATGCGGCCGACGATGTCCGCAGGCGAGCGGCGCTGTGTGTCCTCGGTGATGAGCGTGTAGAATTCGCGCATTGGCTCTCGCGCGGAGCCGAACGCCTTTTCCAAAAAGTCCGCCACGATCGCGTCGACGCGCCCCGCCTCGCGCACGTCCCACATCACGCGGCTCGCGACGTAATAGCCGAGCCCGCACGGTCCCCAGCAGTCGCCGGACTCGGCGTCATAAAAGCGCGCGCCCTCCGCGTGAATGCGCGCGAGCAGTTCGGCCACGCGTTTCGGTCGCGAGGCCGCGCCGCCGCGCGGGAGATTCCAGTCCCAATCGACGACGCTGAGGTAATCATAGACGCCCATCGTCGCGCCCTGCGCCTGCCAGCCTTTGAGCACCTGGTCGAAGGTAAAGCCGCCGGTGATGAACGCTGTCGTCGCGCTCGGGATGACGTGCGGATCGACGCGGATGTGCGGCGGCGCGGAGTGCTGATTGTAGGCGTAATGGCCGACGTATTTCGCGCCGAGACCGAGCGCATTGATCGCGACGGCGACCTCATTCGCGAGCGTCACCACGCGATCGCTCACGCTGCCGAGGTGCGCGCAGGCGTCGCACTCGCACCAGCCGCCGCCGTCGCTCGGGTCCATGGAGATGCTGTCCTGCTGCGGTGTCTTTTTGAACTGCGCGACAGCCCACGCGACGACGAATTTCCGCAGCTCAGCGTTGCTGATGCAGAACTTCGCATCGCCGCGCAGCTCGCGTTTCCCGCCGACCTGCGCGAGCCATTCGGGGTGCTTTTCGAACTCCGCGCGGTTTTGCGCGATGATCGCGTCGTAAGCGTGGCCGCTGTTGAGCTGGAATCCCTGCACCGCGCGATTGCGGGCGCACCATTGCCGATACGGCTCCTCGTTGTAACCCCAGAGCCCCCAATTATACCAAATCCGCCGCGAAAAAAACGAAGGGCTCTCGCGCACGTTCACGTCGATCGCCAGCTCGCGCGTCTCGGGCACGATCTCCCACGTTTCGCCGGGAAAGAACTGCCGATAGCCCAGCCGATGCAGGAGATCCCACGCCGCGTCCGATACGGCGACTTCGCTCGAGCCGAGCAAAAAAAGAGCGCCCGGCTGCGAGCGCAGCACATAGTCTTCGCGCTCGAACGGCCCACTGCCGAACTCCGCGGAAAACGGCGGTTTCGTAAAATCCGCCGCGGTGCCGACGACGATCCCGCCGCTGCCGTCGCCTGTTTTCACCGCGAACTCCGCGCCGCTGATTTTCCCCAAAAACCGCGCGAGCTCCGCTGCGGTCGCCTTCGTGGAAGCAGACGCTTTTTCCCCCACGACGATCGGCAGCCGCGCCCGACCATCACTCGCGAGCCGAACGGGCTCGGCAATGGCATGCGCAGAAAAAAGAAGAAGGGTGAGGAAAGTTCGTGCGGAACCGACCAGCGGGTTCATTTGATAAGCGGAAGAGGAAGACTGGACCGAATGAAAGGAGGCGGGGGAAGAGGATGCGACGCGAAGGAGCAGCCTCCAGCCAGGGAATTTTCACGCGCAATCATTGCCACCCGCGCGGCGCGAAATCCTTTGGCAAAAGGCATGTGATCGGAGCGAGGAAAAATTTTCTCCGGATCCGAGCCAATGCTGCTCAGAAACTCCCTTTATTCGCTCGTCGCGGTGGGGAGGGACCTCAGTATGCATAGTAGAATTTCAGCGCGCGGCGTGGCGCCAGACCCAGATGACGCCATCGTCCCGGCTATCTCCCGCGACGTGAAAGAAGTGGGCGTTTAGCGCGGGATCGTAGAAGGCATTGAGGCAGGAGCCGAAGCGCTCGGGAAAGCCGCGGGCGTCCTCGCTCCACGCGTTGGTCTTGGGGTCGTAGATGAAGATGCCGCGCTCCGCCTTTTCGCCGCCGTAGCGGAAAACGATGACCTTGTCGCCGGCGCTGTCGTAGTGCATGGCGGCGACGTTGGTGTTGTAGGAATTGGAGCCGTGGCAGGGCGCGCCTGCGGGCTGCGGATCGATCCAAGCATTCGTCTTGAGATCGTAGATGCGAAAGGCATTGGCGCCGGCGGGAGTGACGGGATAACTGCCGCCGCCGATGTAGATGCGGTCCCGCTCGGAGTCATAACACGAGGTGGCGTCGATGCCGAAGGGGAGCGGCGGCCCGGTTGGATTGAGGCGCTGCCAGCTATTGCCGGCGCTATCGTAAAACCAGACTTCGTCGGAATGGCGAAAGAAGGCGCGCTTTTGCCCCGGCAAATAGACGAGCGCATCGCCGTAGCCGCTGCGCGGGCTGGCAGTCGTGGTAGCGAGGCGATTCCATCTGCCGTGGTCGCTTTCATAGAACCACGGGCTGGCCTTGGAGTGGTTCAACGTCTCGCCGGCGAGCCACTGTGCGCGCCGCGCCTTGAGCGTCTTCTCGAGATAATCCGTATTGGAGCACGGCATGCCCATGAAGCGGTGCGTGTCGGAATCGTACGTGACGTTTTCGTATGCGTGCACCCACTGCGAGAGCGGCATCGGCTCGCCGCTGGCGGTCGCCTCGAAGCCATCGGCATTCACCTTAAACTCAAGGTGCGCGACGTCGGAGCCGGGGTGGCAGCAAATCCAACGGTGCTGCGGGATGTCGTAAAACCAGAGGTCGTCCATGACATGGCCGTCGGGCTTTACGTAGCCATGCACGCCTTCGCCTGTGAGAAAGGCGCCGCGGAGCTCCGGCGCGAACGGCATCCGGCAACCCCACGAGCGGCCTCGCGCCTTGCCCCACTGCGGATCGGGCGCGGGAGCGCCGAGATTGAGCCATACGTCATCGGCGAGCGCCTTGATCTGCGCGATCACGGGCCCGGGCGCGCTGGGTAGATCGGCGAGCGGTCCTTGGCGTTTCGGCGCCGCGGCGCTCGCGGACACCGCGAAAAGGAGCGCGATGGCAAAGGGGAGAGCTTTCATCGTGCGGATACTGACAGCGAAGATGCGCGCGGCGCGAGAGGAAACTTCGCAATCGGTGGGGCGCGACTTTACAGCGGCGTGCGGTGAAAAAGCTGGCAGAGAATCTTTCCGCAATCGCAGGGGAAAATCATTCGACGCGTTGCGCGCGATGCGGTTGTCGGCAGAGTAAGCGAGCGAATCAATTGAGCTAACGAAAGCGCTGGAAGCGCGGGGTACATTTTATGGCTCGGATGGCTGGGCCTTACAGCAAGCGAGCGAAAGCAGGCCAACAATAAGGACGCCCCTTATATCATTTCGTAAGTGAAGGGTTTTCTTTGTTCGCGAGTCAGCCAGGCATTTGCCTCGCTATCGTTGGCGCATTGCTCAGTCTGGGGATTCCATTTGAGTTTGCGCCCCAGACGGATCGCCAGGACTCCAAGATGGCAGACGCTCACGGAGCGATGGCCGATTTCGGCGTCGCAAATGGGAGCCTTCCGAGAGCGGATGCAGTCGAAGAAATTCCCATGTGATTCGCGCTCAAGTAAAGCTCCACCTTGCGCTCCGTGAGCGGCTCGGAGAGCAACTCCGGGCGGCTCGCTTCGATCTTCCCGCGCGTGACAAAAATCCAGCCGTCGCTGCCCTCGAACTTTACGCCGTGCTCGGGCAGATCCTTGCTTTGCTTGGGCGCGATTGAGCCATCGAAGCGGTTGCGCAGCGTGCTCACGGTCGTCTGCGTCACGCCGCTCGCGTATTCGTAATGCACCTCGAATTGGCTCGGCGCATCGTAGCCGCCGGCGAGGGGTTCGATGAGCCGCCGCCCTTCGATGCTCACCGGCCCGCTGCGCTCGCAGTCCGCGCCCCAAAGCGCAATGTCGTGATGGTGCGCGCCCCAATCCGTGAGCGTGCCGCCGGAATAGTCCAATGGCGCCCGCCGGACCTGGGATGGGCAAAG
>JBBSEI010000136.1:0-7926 GCA_038239865.1 Chthoniobacterales bacterium | reverse complement strand
CTCTCAAGGAATGTTCCCGCGGCGGAGCCTCCGCTTTCATCAGCGCCAGATAGGGCCCGCAAAACTCCCATTCCTCGTCGGTGACATCACTGGGATAGCTGGTTTTTCCGCTGCCCGATTTGAAGAGTTTTTTTGCCATCCCAAGCGTGATGCATCATGGCAACTATAAAGTACAGCTCCTTTTACAAACCGAAGTCCAGAACACGCTCTAGTCCGCTCAACCCAACGCCCGTGCCCGTACCACAGGTAACAAGCCACTCCGAACAGCAGCACCGTGATTGGCATAACCCGCAAATTAACGGCCCAGAAGCCACCGTCATGGTCGGCTGTCTGGCTGCCATTGTTGCAGTCATCGGATGGGTCGTTGTCCACAGAACCGCCTTGACTCGTGAGCGCGAGGCCAGAGCGCACTCTGACCGGCGCGACAAGGAGGCTCGTAGGGCGGAACTACTTTCCATCCTTAAACGATGGGAGGGCACCTTTATGGTCGTCCTTAACCCGACTGATCTCGCAAAACTTTACTATGAGGGTGGAGGTATGGCAGCGCTCTCCGAAGCATCGGCGAGATTTCGTGGATACATTGCCGACCAAGAGACTTTCGACCGGCTCGATCAGGAAATGAGTCGAATGCACCCTACTGTGCTGAACGCCACTGGAACGCAGGCACCGAGGGATAAGATTTGTGATGCGATTCGACGCTTTTGTGACTTCATCCGAACCGCCTAGCCGCGCTCACGGCTTCGCAAACTGGACGTCCGTCGTGACCATCGCGTCGCGATCATCGGTCATCGAGACGAACCATGTGTTCGCCTCCGCAGGCGGGCGCGGCGCGGTGATGCTCCCCTCGCCGACCGTCGCGGGGATGCTCTGCCAGGTGCGCTTCGATCGCAGGCCTTCGTCGGCCGTGTAGTGGAGCGTCGCGGACTTCACCGCGGTGGCGGCGGTGAATGGGAGCCTCACTTTGTCACCCTCGATCACCGGCTGCCCCGGAACCGGAAGCGGCAGCCCGCCGTTGCAGTATGAATCAATGAACAGGCCGATTTCCTTCGGCTTCCACCCGTCGGGATGGCTGTGGTGCATGTTCACCTCGATGCGCATCTGCTTCGCACCCGGCACGCGCTGGAAGGACTTCTCGTAGCTGTCGAGCGGGTAGTGGACGTCGTTCGTGCCGTTCACAAAAAGGATCGGCACGCGGCAGCGCGGCAGCAGGCTTGATGGATCATACTTTTCAATCCACCGCTGACGCAGTTCGCCGAGCTTGTCGATGGACGGTTTCTGCACCGACTCGCCCTCGAAGAGAAAGCCGCAGCCATACACGGGCACCGCGGCCTTGAAGCGATCATCGAGCGACGCGACGAGGCACGTCGTGTAGCCGCCCCAACTGATGCCCGTCACCGCCGTCCGCTCCGCATCCACTTCGGGAAAACTGCGCAGCAGCGAGTGCGCGCGGATCACCGACGCCGCTGCATGAAAGGGCCACTGATCATTCGTGTCGCCGGCGATGGTGTCGAATTTTTCCGCGCCGCCCTGCTCCGGCCCGCCGTTTGGCAGCCGCGTGCGCGTTTCCTTTTTCACGGCCTGATTCAGCACGGGCGCGCCGCTCTTCGGATCATAAATCGGCGCGCTCGTCTGGCATCCGGCGAGATCCATCGCGATGGCCGCGTAGCCCCGCTGCGCCCAGAGCCACGTCCATTCCGCAAAGGCCGTCCCGCCGCCCCCATGGATGAGCACGACCGCGGGAAATTTTTTCGCACCGTCCGCCTTTCCGAGCGTCGCGGGCGATGCGTAGAAGGCGAACACTTCCGTCGCGTGGCCCTGGTAGTTTTCGCCCGCGTAAAAAAGCGAATGCACGGGGCCGCTCTGATCCACCCAGCGCATCATCGGCTCCTTCCGAAGTTCGGCGAGATTCCACGGGCCGACCTGCGCGCTCGGCGCGCGCTTTGCGTCCTCGGCGAAAGTGCAAACGATGATCGCAAGCCACGCGAGGACGACGGCGGAGAGAGTCTTCATGCGTGAGTTTTGAGCGTGAAATCGCGCGGCGGTGCAAGCCGGGGTCTCACTTTCACATGCGCGGTGCGCGGCCCTCCACCCGGCGTCGCCTCTAAAGTGCGCGCATGAAAGCCACCACATCCGCCTTCTCCGGCGCGCTCAGCTTCGTCTCGAGCACGAGATTGAAGAACTCCACCGTGTCCTCCAGCGTCAGCAGCCGGCCGTCGTGCAGGTACGGTGGCGAGTCCTTGATGCCGCGCAGGGGGAACGTCTTAATCGGCCCGTCGGCGCTGGCTTTGCGTCCGTTGATCATGCGTTCGGTGAAGAACCGTTCGGTCTGCAGATTATGCATCGTCAGGTCCGTGTAGTACGGCGGCGTGTGGCACGAAGCGCATTTCGCCTTTCCAAAAAACAGCTCCTGCCCGCGCAACTCCGCCGGGCTCGCTTTGCGCGCATCGAGCTTGCCGTCAATCGCGAGCTTCGGCGCGGGCGGAAAGTCGAGCAGCGCCTGAAACTCCGACATCGCATGGACCTGGCTGCCCCGGTCCAGGATGTTGATTCCTTTCTTCGTGGCGATGACGGGATCCCCATCGAAATATGCCGCGCGCTGCTCAAACTCCGTGAAGTCTTCCACCGATTTCAGCGCGCGCTGCGATCCGAAAAGCCGCTGAATGTTCACGCCTCGCAGGCTGGGCGTATCGATGCGATGCCGGTTTTCCTGCGGGCGGATGTCGCCCACGAGGTGCGTCGCGCCGTTGGAGTGGCCGTTCGAGTGGCAGTCCAGACAGGCCACTCCGCGATGCGGATGCTCCGAGCGGCGATCGCCGGTCATGTTAAACTGCTGCTGCGGAAATGGCGTGAGCAGCAGCCGCAATCCGTCGAGCTGCTTGGGATTCAGAGTCCCGTCGAAAAGCTCCATGAAGTTGTCAATCGTCACGCGCTTCCCTTTGGACACATCACCAAGGTCAGGCCGCGTCGTGAGAAAGATGGGCGCGGGAAATTCCGGCAGAAAATGGTCGGGCAAATCGAAGTCGAGATCGAAGCGCGTGAGATCGCGCTGCTCCTGCTTTTTCAGCTCCTCGATTTCAAACTTCGGGAACACCATCCCGCCCTCGCGATGGTTCGGGTGCGGCAGCGGAAAAAATCCCGCGGGCCATGCATCCTTTTCGCGGATCTGTTCCGGCGACATCTCCGCCAGCTTTTCCCACGACATGCCATTTGGCAGGCGAACCCGGACTCCTTGCTGCACGGGTTTGCTGCGGGCCATCGTCACCCCGGCGGCCGCGTCATCACGCAAGTCGTAGCGCAGCGCGAGCAGATCGTGCTGTCGTTTTTCGATCGCCGGCTTCTCGGCCTTCATCCGTTCCATCGTCGTCTTGAAATCCTCCTTCGGAACCACCGGGGAGAAACTCGTGGGCACCGGGTCTTTCTTTTTAATTTCGTCCGCCGCGGGAGCGAATGATCCGGCGAGGATGAGAACTGGGAGACAGCGGAACAGGACTTTTGAAAATTTCATGGCCGAAAAGAATCGGCGCACTGTCCCAGACCGGCCGGGTGCAGTTCTTACAATCTGCGAAAAGCCGAACTCGGCACGGAACCAAAAACCGCCGCCATCCGTCTTTTTCCAGCCACGGCTGCAACAGCGTAAGAAACCGTCCTACCTCGAGTACGCCTCGACGCGGCGCACCCAGCCGACGAGCCACTTCGCTTCGTCACGCTCGGGAGGCGAATTTTTCACCCGCTGCGCGAGCACGCGTGCGGCGGACTCGCTAAAGGCGCTGACGGCGAAATCGGAATCCTCCATGCCCTCGATGACTTGCAGCAGACCCCAGCCGCGGCCGTTGTAACGCTCCGCGGGGTTGGTTCCTTCGCCTTTGAAATTGACGTAGTCGATGAGCGCGAACATGCCTTTACCCGTCGCGGCCAGCCGCTCGAATTGCTTCTTCACCAGCTCGCGCCGCGCGGCGGCCGTGGCGGCCAGCAGCTTCGGCAGCGCGGCCTCCATGCGTTGCGCGAGGAAGCGGCTCTGCAGCGCGACGGTGGATGCAAGCAGGTCGCGCAACTCCGTCATCTGCCGGCCATGCGCGGCAGCTTGGAATTCCGCGCGACTGCGCCACGGGCACGGCGGAGCGGGCTTCAGCCACGCGGGAAGCGCGACTCCATTTGCGCCGAGGAAACGCACGAGCGGCGGGAAGCTTTCCTCGAACGGACCGCGCATGCCCTTTGGATACCAGATGAAATGGCCGATGCCGAGCGACGCAAAATTCTCGCCGGAATTCCACGACGTGAGTCCCTCGCGCGTGCCGCCACATTCATTTTGCCACACGCGCTGACCGATGGAGGTCAGCTCACGTTCCGTGAGCGCGAGCGCGGGCAGGGCCGTCAGCGTGAGGAGGGAAAGTGCGAGGAGTCGTTGCATGGCGAGGTGACTACGCGAGGGCGCGGGAGGATTCACGAGGAAAAGTCGGCGCGCGATCGGTGATCAGTGATCCGTAATCAGAGTCATGCATGCCGATGAGCGATCACCGATCACCGATCGCTCCGCCTTTCGCCGGAGTCGCAGTTTAATCCTCCTCGCATTCCGCCGCCCGCTTCGGAACTCTCCGCGGCCATGTCCCACGGAAAACATGGCCCGATGTCGCTCTACACGGCGACGTGCCTCGTCGTCGCAAACATGGTCGGCACGGGTGTCTTCACGAGCCTCGGGTTCCAGCTTGCGAGTGGGCTCACGCCGTTCGTCATCCTCATGCTGTGGCTCGTCGGCGGAGTGTGCGCGTTTTGCGGCAGCGTGGCGTATGCGGAACTCGCCGCCGCCCTCCCGCGCTCCGGCGGCGAATATCATTTCCTCGGGCGGATTTTTCATCCGTCCATCGGCTTCCTCGCAGGCTGGGCGGCGATCACCGCGGGCTTTGCCGCGCCGGTCGCGCTCGCGGCGATGGCGTTTGGAAAATATTTGCACGGCGTTTTTCCGACGGTCGCGGAAATGCCGCTCGCGTTCACGGCGCTCGCCATCATCACCGTCGCGATCCTCGCGAGCGCGCGGCTGCGGCAGTGGTTCCAGGATTTTTCCACGTCATTGAAGCTGCTCACCATCGTCGCCTTCATCATCGCCGGCTTCCTTGCACCCGCCACCGGCAGCGCGCTCGCGCCGCAGGCCGGCGACACGGTGCGCATGTTTAGTCCCGAATTCGCCACCAGCCTCATCTACGTCATGTTCGCGTACGCGGGCTGGAACGCCTCGTCCTACGTCACCGGCGAAGTGCGCAATCCCTCGCGCAACGTCCCGCTCTCGATGGCCATCGGCACCGTCCTCGTGACCGTGCTCTACATCGCGCTGAACGCCGTCTTCCTCCGCGTCGCGCCCGCCGCGGAACTCAGCGGCAAACTCGAAGTCGGCCTCATCGCCGGCACGCACGCGCTCGGTGCCACGGGCGGAAAATGGATGGCGCTGCTCATCGCCGGCGGCCTCCTTTCCACCGTCGGCGCGATGCAATGGATCGGCCCGCGCGTGCTCGCGACAATGGGCGAGGACAGCCGCGCGCTGCGTCCATTTTCCATCGTGAATATGAGCGGCATCCCCATTTTCGCCACGCTCGCGCAGACGGCGATCGTCATCGTGATGCTCGCCACGGGCACATTCGAGAAGGTGCTCACGTATGTGCAATTCACCATCACCCTCTGCTCTGCGCTCACCGTCTTCGGCGTCTTCGTGCTCCGCCACCGCGAGCCCGATCTCCCCCGCCCCGTCCGCGCGTGGGGCTACCCGATCACGCCGCTCATTTTCCTCGCCGTGAATGGCTGGATGATCTGGCACGTCCTGAAAAAAAGCCCGCTCGAATCCCTCGCCGGCCTCGGCACACTGCTCGCGGGGCTCATCGTCTTCCACCTCTCCGCACGGCGCGGTGAAAAATCCGACGTGGCGTGACGCCGCATCTTTGAGAGAATCAGGCGGGCGTTTACCCTTTGCGGGAAGGTTTGCGGCGGAGTTGGCACCTCTCCCCGCCGACAATGCGCTGCTGGAGTCCAGCGTGATGCGCGCGCAGTTCATCGCGCTGAATGCGGATGCGCAGACGCGCGCCACGACGGCGGAGGTGAACTCCGCCATCTCGTCGGCGGTCGCCGGCACCAGCAGCAATAGCAATAACGTGGCCACGCTGAACCAAAGCGCGGACTACAACTATAACCAGACTCAGATGCAGGACGTTCTGAACAAGCTGGACGAACTCATCAACACCCTGCGCCGGTAGGCGGCGGCAGGACCAAACAAATCCCCGCAGGGTGGCGCGTGTCAGTGTAATGCGCCGCCCTGCGGGGTTCTTTGTCTGCGGCCAATCCGGTCGCGTCTGAAACCATCATTCGGAAACAATCGGCCCCATGTCAGCGGGGGCGATGGATCGGAGGGCGGCGGATGAGCAGCGCCCACGCCCTTCCGGGACGCGCCTACGATCGGATGCGGACTCCCGCTGGAGTCCGGTTATTTCCGAAAGATGGGATCAGGACAGAGGGCGAGCGCAGGCGCGAGCCGTCCTCCGCAATGAACCTGCCAGCCGGCTTTCGAGGCAGAAAGGTCAGCGCACGCGCCAGTCGCCGAGACCACCGGCATAAAGGACGGCGGTACTGGTGACGGTGCCGCTGGCGTTTAAATACCACACCGCGATCTGGCCGATGTTGTTCTGGAAGACGAGGTCAGCGATGCCATCGCCATTCATGTCTGCGGTCGCGGCCACCCGCCAGTCGCCGAGGCCGCCGCTGTAGAAGTAGGCGGAACTGGTCGTGCTGCCACCGCCGTTCATATACCAGACGGCGATCTGGCCCAGGTTATTTTGGAAAAGCAGATCGGTTTTGCCATCGCCATTCATGTCGGTCGCGCCGACCACCCTCCAGTCCCCGAGGCCGCCGGTGTAGAGATAGGCGGAACTGGCGGTCGTGCCATTGGCATTCAGATACCAGACAGCGATCTGACCGACATTGTTCTGGAAGATCAGGTCGGGAATGCCATCGCCATTGAAGTCCGCAACGCCTTGCACCCGCCAGTCGCCGACGCCCCCGCTGTAGAGGAAGGCGGAACTGGTGACGGTGCCGCTGCCATCCATATACCAGACCGCGATCTGGCCGTAGGTATTCTGAAAGAGGATGTCTGCGATCCCATCGCCATTGAAGTCCGCGATGCCCACAATCCTCCAATCGCCGAGGCCACCTCTATAGAGATAGGCGGTTCCGGTATAGGCGCCGCTCCCATTCATATACCATGCCGCGATCTGGCCAATGTTATTCTGGAAGATAAGATCGGGAATGCCGTCGCCGTTAAAGTCGCGCGCTCTCGAAGGAACGACGTAGCGTCCAATCGGTACGGCTCGACTTCCGATGGCGTCCGCCACTCCGATCCCTCCGGCTTTAAGATCGAGTTTCACCACGGAACCGTTGTTAAGATATGCAGCCGTCGATGCCGTAAGGTAAATCGTCCTGCTTTGCCCAGAAACAAAATCGCCCAAGTCCCATCCAAAAGAACTGCCTGAAGAATAGGTTCCATTAGTGAGGGCAGGGATCGCGCTGTTGTTGTAGATGCTGGGAATGTTGGCCGGCACCAACCCCTCCACCCGGACTGCCGGGACGGTCGATCCCCCCGTATTGGTCACATTGATGACATAGCTGATTTGTCCGCCTGAGGCCGCGGGATCAGGACTTGCCGCGATCTGGATTCGCATGGGCGAATCCGCTTTTACCGCGCATGCCGCGCTTGAGCGGCTTTGGTTGCCAGATGAATCTCTGATGGTTGGTGCGGCTGCGATGGTCGTTCCGTCCGGCGTTCCAACCGGGACGGCGACCACAAATTCTTCCACGCCGCTCCGACCAGCAGGCAAGGTGCCGACCGTCCAGCGCACTACCCCGCCTGAAAGGCTCCCGCCTCCGGTGGCTGAGACAATGGTTGTCCCCAAT
>JBBSEI010000135.1:0-8002 GCA_038239865.1 Chthoniobacterales bacterium | reverse complement strand
TCGGCGGACAAATTCCTGATGATCCCGGATTACCTGCATTTCAAAATGTGCGGCGCGAGGGTGGGGGAATTCACGAATGCAACGACGACGCAATTTTTCCACCCGACGAAGAAACGGTGGTCGGTGGAGCTTCTGCAAAGATTCGGTCTGCCCACGGCGATGCTGCCCGAGATCGTGCAGCCGGGGACGCGTCTCGGGACGCTGCTTCCGGGCGTGCGCGAGCGCACGGGGCTGCATGCGGGCGTGGAGGTGATCGCACCGGCGACGCACGACACGGGATCCGCGGTCGCCGGTGTGCCCGGCGCGGCGGTCGAGGGTCGCGGACGGCTCGCATACATCAGCTCCGGGACGTGGTCGCTGCTCGGCGTGGAGCTGCATGAGCCGGATCTTTCGGAGCGCGCATTCGAGCTGAATCTCACGAATGAAGGCGGCGTGGACGGGACGTATCGGCTGCTGAAAAACATCATGGGCCTGTGGATCGTGCAGGAGTGCAAGCGCTCTTTTGCGAAAGGCGGGAGCACGAGCGACTACCCCGCACTGGTGCGCGCCGCGGAGGCAGCGCCTGCTTTCCGATCGATCATCCATCCGGACGACCCGAGTTTTCTCAATCCGCCGGACATGCCCGCGGCGATTGCGGATTTTTGCGCGGAGACGGATCAGCCGGTGCCGGGTACCGAGGGGGAATTCATCCGCTGCGCGCTCGAGAGCCTCGCGCTGCGCTACGCCACCGTGCTGAACTGGCTGAAGGAAATGACCGGCAGCCTGATCGGCGCCGTGAACATCGTGGGCGGCGGATCGCGCAACCGGCTGCTGAATCAATTCACCGCCAACGCGTGCCGCCGCCCCGTGCTCGCCGGTCCCGTGGAAGCGACCGTGCTCGGCAACGTGCTCGTGCAGGCGCGCGCCTGCGGGGAAGTGGGTTCCTTTGCCGACATCCGGCGCGCGGCGCGCGTGTCGAGCGAGGTGGAGGAAATTCTGCCTGAGGATGACGCGTCGTGGGGTGAGGCGCAGCACCGCTACGCGAGACTGAATTCGAAGCGCTACCTTTTCGGATCCCGCGGCTGAACTCCGCCGTGTGCCGCGCGCGCGAACCGCGAATCTTTGAACGCAAAAAACCGAACGCATGAATCGCCTTCTGATCCTCGCCACACTTTTCGCGTCATCCGTCTTTCAGCATCCTGCAAAATGTGCGGGCGCGGATGACCTGCTGATTTTGGAAAATGGCACCGTGAAAGTCGGCATCGACCGCACGAAGGGCGCGGCGATCACCTGGCTCTCGTCCGCGGATTATCCGAAGAACCTGGTGAACGTGACCGACCCCGGCCGGCTCATCCAGCAGTCCTACTACGCGGGAAAAAGTCTCGACCGTCGCGCCGATGGCCAGTCCCCGGCGTGGAGCCCGTGGACATGGAATCCCATCCAAGGCGGCGGCGTCGGGTCGTGGGCGCGCGTGAATGCATGCGAACGGCTCGACCCACCCGCGCTGCACTCCGAGACGGTGCCGAAGCTCTGGGACATGCCGAACGAGGAGGCCGCCGCGCTCATGCGGCAATGGACGGCCTTCGAGCCTGGGATGCCGAATGTCGTCGTCGTGCGCTGCGAATTTGTCTCCCGGCGCGATGACAACGATCGATGGGGGCCCGCGGTGCCGCGGCCGCAGGAAATTCCCGCCTGCTATTTCACGCGCAATTTCGGTGCGGCAAAAAGTTATCTCGGCGACGGGCAATGGCGTGATGAAACGCAGCCGCCCGGACCGCCCTGGGGCCACGCGCGCCCGCCGCGCAATGCGATGGCGTTTTTCGCGGCGAGCGGCCAGGGCGTCGCGGTGTTCAGTCCCTCCGCCACGCAACCGTGGAATTTCGGGCCGCACCGCGACGGAGAGACCGACGATCCCGCAGCGGGGCCTTGCATGCATGTCGCGCCGCTCGACCGTGTGAGCCTCGGGCCGAAGTCGATCTATCGATTTCGCTATTGGCTCATCCTCGGCACCGCACCGCAGATCGCCACCCGGCTGGATGAACTTTGGAAAATGTATCCCGCCGAGCGCGCCGAACTCACGACGCCGTAGTCGGCGCACGATCATCATATTAAATCACACCTGACTGGAACGACTGACCCCCGCCGGCAGTCTCCGTGCGTCGCGGCGATTGGAAACTAACCCGCATTTTCCACGGCGGCGAAAAGGACGCGCACCGCCACCTGCTTTTCCACCTGCGCGATGACCTGGGGGGAAAGACAAACCTCGCCGCGCAGAAGCCCGCACTGGTGGGGGAACTCGCCGCGCTCCTCACGAAATTCCTCGCGGAAACAAACCCCGTCATGCCCGTGCCGAATCCCGCATTCGATCCCACGAAGTATGCCGAAGCAACAGCAACCCATCGCGATCACCTGGATCGAGATCTCCTCCGAAACGGGCGGAGTCACGCGCACAAAATTCTGATCCGCGAGGGTCTGTTCGCACCAGCGATCTCGCCGTCGCAGAATGAATCCGACAAGACTGCGGGATGTGAAAGTGGAAGTGCCGGCGCCAGGAGAGTCCCGCCGAGATCGAAGCAGCACGCGCAGGCGAAATCCGCCGTGCGCGCGCGTCCCGGAGAGCAAATACCGACGGAGGGGCTCGAACCCACACATCCTTGCGGATACCAGATTTTGAGTCTAGCGCGTCTGCCAATTCCGCCACGTCGGCTTTGTCTGCGGATGCATTTTGAGGGCGATCAAAATGGCGTCCAGCGGGCGCACCTTTGAGTTGGTGCGGGATTCGCGCAAGCGGAAAAGCGAAGGTGGAATGCGCACTCCGCCGCGCATTTCGCAAAGCGCTGGATACATGCTGATCAAAAAATCGGGATCGCGCGGGAAAGCGTGCGCGAGGACGGCCGCGGGAAGCGGGGGCGGAGCGTCCGCTCGGGAGTTATTTTTGCAGGCCGCGCGGCGGGCCGAGGAGTTCCGCGGCGAGGAATGCGGTGCGGATTTCCGCCGGGGTCGTGAGCGTGCGGCGGAGCGAGGCGACGAGGGGGTTGCCGATGCGTTCGGACACGGTCGTCGTGCCGGCGGTTCCCATCGCGAGGTGCGGGGGCTGCGAGAGCGTTTGCGCGGGCGGCATTTGCACGCGGACATTCATCGCGCCGAATTCTCCGGAGATGCGCTCGATCGAGGACGCGGCCTCCTCGATGCGTCCTGTGCGGTGCATTTCTTCGGGCTCGCTGAGGACCGGTTGCGCTTGGCGGCGGACGGCTTTTTGCGCGGGTTTCGCGACGGCTTTCGCGACCTGCGGGCGCCGGTCCCGTGGACGGATGGCAGCCTGCTGCTGCGGCTGCGGTCTGGCCGTCGGGGGAGTCTGGCGCTGCGGCTGTGGCTGTGCCTGGCCGGGTTGTTGCGGGACGCCGAGCGCCTGCAGAAATCGGCGGAGGCGCTCCTGCTCGGATTCGTTCGTCGCGCTGCCCGCTGCGGTCGGGCGCGGCGCGGCGGGCGGCTGCGGAGAGTCCGAGCCCATCTCCTTTTTCCTTTTCTCGAGCCACCAATTGATCACGCCGACAATCGCGGCGACGACCATGAAGACCACCTTCCCCTCGATGGAGGCGAGCGGGATCATTTTCCGCCTTCAGTGCCGCGCGGCGTGCCGGCGATGGTCTCGCGCATCGAGGTGTCGGCCTGCACGTTTTTCATCTTCATGTAGTCCATGATGCCCATGTTGCCGCTGCGAAATGCATCGGCCATCGCGAGCGGAATCTGCGCCTCGGCTTCGACGACTTTCGCGCGCATCTCCTGCGTGCGCGCGTGCATCTCCTGCTCGGTGGCGACGGCCTGTGCGCGCTGCGCTTCGGCGCGGGCCTGCGCGGTGCGCTTGTCGGCCTCGGCCTGCTCGGCCTGGAGCTTTGCACCGATGTTTTCGCCCACGTCCACGTCGGCGATGTCGATGGACAAAATTTCAAACTGCGTGCCGCTGTCGAGTCCCTTGGCGAGCACGGTCTTCGAAATGCGGTCGGGATTTTCGAGCACGTCCTTGTAGGTCGCCGACGACCCGATGCTCGTGACGATGCCTTCGCCGACGCGCGCGATGATCGTCTCCTCCGTCGCGCCACCGACGAAGCGATCCAGATTCGTGCGCACCGTCACGCGCGCTTTCACTTTCACGCCGATGCCATCCTTTGCCACGCCGTCAATCGTCGTGCGCCCGCTGGCCGCATTTGGGCAGTCAATCACCTTGGGGTTGATGCTGGTCCGCACCGCTTCGAGCACCGTCTTGCTGGTGCCCTTCGTCGCGAGATCAATGGCGCAGGTGCGGTTCCAATCGAGCGAGATGCCCGCCTTGTGCGCGGCGATGAGCGAGAGGATGCAGTTGTTCACATCGCCGCCCGAGAGGTAGTGCGCCTCGATGGGATCGGTCTCAAGTTGCAGGCCGGCTTTGGTCGCGGTGATGCGCGCGTCCACGATTTGCGCGACCGGCACGCCGCGGAGGCGCATCGCAATCATCGTGACCATGCCCACCGGCGCATCGGCGACTTTCGCGCGGATCCAGATGCCGAGGAAATTGAAAAGGATGAGCGACACGCCGAGGATGACTACGATGATGATGCCGATGGTGACGGGGCTGGTGAGCAGGCTGCCGGAGCCCTCTGCGAGGAAAAGCGGGGTGTTCATAAAGTGACGGAGTTCTAGGCGGCGGTGCGGTTGAACGGAAGGGGAATCGCGGCGCGCTCTGCGCTTGGCGCGCGCGCTTTCACCCGGCATTTTTCGCGGCGATGAACCGCCCGCACTTTGCTGCCACGCTTGCCGCATTCGTTATTTTCACTGTCGTGAAAGTGCCCGCGGCGTCGGTGAATCTCACCGTGCAGGACGGCGGCTGGGGGCAAATCAGCGCGCGGGAAATCCGCGCGATTTGCGCGGCGGCGGGGGAGGAAATTGCGCGGCATTGCCCGCGCACGCATGTCGGCCCGATCCTCGTGCATCATCGCGACGATCATCCGCAGACGGCGTGGGGGCGGACGCCGGACGGCAAGATCATCGTCGGCCTCGAAGCGCGCGATCGGCAGTGCGCGCAGCTTGCGTTTCAATTCGCGCACGAATTTTGCCACGGCCTCGCGACGCAGAGTAACGACTGGCAGCGCACGTGGCGCGCTGAGGGGAAGCCGAATCTGTGGCTCGAGGAAAGCTTCGCCGAGGCCGCGTCAATCTTCGCGCTACGAGCGCTGGCGCGGACGTGGGAGCGGTCCGCGCCATTCCGCGGCTGGCGATCGTATGCGCCGGAGTTTGCCGCGTACGCCGAGGAAAGGACGCGCTCCGCGGTGGCGGTGGCGCACGGAGACTTCGTGCGATGGTTTCGCCAAAATGAATCCGCGATGCGGCGCAACCCCGTGCTGCGGGCGAACAACACGGCGGTCGCGCTCGCACTCCTGCCGCTCCTCGAAGCCGAGCCGCGCGGGTGGGAAGCCGTCACCTTCATCAATCTTGGCACGCGCGATCGGAAACAGTCGCTCGCCGTCTTTATCGCCGAGTGGCGGGAGAATTGCCCGCAGCCGCTTCGGCCGTTTGTATCGCGCGTCGGTGAGGTATTCGGCATTCGACTCTGATCTCCAAAAATTCAGCGCGTTCGGAAGCACGCGGGAAAGGGGAGCGCACGCTTCCAGCGTGCTCTTTCCGGCATCCTGCCGGAAAATCTCACAGGCGTGCGGATGGATGCAGTGCTTCCTTCACACGACCCACTCGCCGCCTTCGCCCTGCGTCCGGCAGGATGCCGGACGCGGCACGCTGGAAGCGTGCGCTCCCGTTTCCTAACGTCCTCCGCGCGTGTTTTGAAAACTGAATGCCGGAAACGCAGGCGGACTTTGCGGATTTTCTCAGTCCCTGCGCTGCGCCCCCGAATTTTTTCCAACGTCCCATTGCACGCACTGCGCGACGCTGCTACACCCCGCGGACTTTTCTCCAAATGCCGCGCGACAATTCCATCAAGAAGATACTCCTCATCGGTTCGGGCCCCATCGTCATCGGCCAGGGATGCGAGTTTGATTACTCGGGCGTGCAGGCTTGCAAGGCGCTGAAGGAGGAGGGCTACACGGTCATCCTCGTGAACTCGAATCCGGCGACGATCATGACGGATCCGGAGTTTGCGCACCGCACTTACATCGAGCCGATCACGCCGGAGGTGGTGGAGAAAATCATCGCGGCGGAGCGGCCGGATGCGCTGTTGCCGACGCTCGGCGGGCAGACGGCTCTCAACTGCGCGATGAAGCTGCACGAACTCGGCGTGCTGACTCAATACAACGTGAAGATGATCGGCGCGAAGCCGGAGGCGATTCACAAGGGCGAGGACCGGCTGGCGTTCAAGAATGCGATGATCAAAATCGGGCTCGATATGCCGCAGTCGGGCGTTGCGCACACGATGGAGGACGGGCGCAAGATTGCGGCGGAGATCGGACGATTGCCGCTCATTATCCGTCCGGCGTTCACGCTCGGCGGGAGCGGCGGCGGCATTGCTTACAACAAGGAGGAATTTGAAACCATCGTCACGCGCGGGCTCGACATGTCGCCGGTGAGCGAGGTGCTCATCGAGGAGTCGCTGCTCGGGTGGAAGGAATTCGAGATGGAGGTGATGCGCGACCATGCGGACAACTGCGTCATCATTTGCTCGATCGAAAATGTGGACCCGATGGGCGTTCACACGGGCGACTCGATCACGGTCGCGCCGATCCAGACGCTCACGGACCGTGAGTTTCAGGTGATGCGCGATGCGTCGTTCGCCATCATCCGCGAGATCGGCGTGGAGACGGGCGGGTCGAACATCCAGTTCGCGGTGAACCCGGACAACGGGCGCATGATCGTCATCGAGATGAACCCGCGCGTGTCGCGCAGCTCGGCGCTGGCGTCGAAGGCGACCGGCTTCCCCATCGCAAAAATCGCCGCGAAGCTCGCCGTGGGCTTCACGCTCGACGAGGTGCGCAACGACATCACGCGCGAGACGCCCGCGAGCTTCGAGCCGACGATTGACTACGTGGTGGTGAAATGCCCGCGCTTCACCTTCGAGAAATTCCCGCAGGCCGACCCGGTGCTGACGACGCAGATGAAGAGCGTGGGCGAGGCGATGGCCATCGGGCGGACGTTCAAGGAGGCGCTGCAAAAGGCGCTGCGCTCGCTGGAGATCAAGCGCTTCGGGCTCATCGGCGACGGCAAGGACGCGGTGATCGAGGACGACGCGCTGCGCACGAAGCTCACCGTCCCGAATGCCGAACGGATTTTCTTTTTGGGGTTGGCATTCCAGCGCGGCTGGACGGTAGAGCAGATTTTCGAGCTGACGAAGATTGACCGGTGGTTCTTGGAGAACATCCGGGAGATCGTAGAAGCGTGTGGAACACAGGCATCCCTGCCTGTGAGCGAGACAGGGCCAGCAGGCTTCCAGCCTGATGACGCGGTGTTTCACCCATTCGACGAAAACGCCGACCTCTTCCAAGTCCGCCGCAACCTCCCGCATTGGGCACAACCCGGCGCCACCTACTTCATCACATTCCGCCTCGCCGATTCCCTGCCCTCAAACCTCATCGCCGACTGGAAAGCCGAACGCGAAATCTGGCACCGCCACAATCCGCAACCGTGGAGCGAGCAGGCTGAACGCGAATACGAGCAGCGCTTCGCGGGACGAGTGGAGGAATACCTCGATGCAGGCAACGGCACATGCCTGCTGCGCGACCCGAACGCAGCGGAGATTGTCGCAAACGCATTGGAGCACTTCGGCGGCGAGCGCTACGTCCTGGATGCCTATGTGGTGATGCCGAACCATGTGCATGTGCTCGTGAAGCCGTTGGGCGGGCATGCACTCAGTGGCATCCTGCATTCTTGGAAATCATTCACGGCAACCAAAGTGAACAAGCAACTCGGAAGGAGCGGGCAGCTTTGGATGGAGGAGTCGTTCGACCGGTGTGTGCGGAGCTGGGAACAACTCGTCGCGTATCGGGAATACATTCGGAATAATCCGGTGAAAGCTCGGCTGGGTCCGAAGGAGTGTGGGTTGAAG
>JBBSEI010000134.1:0-8020 GCA_038239865.1 Chthoniobacterales bacterium | reverse complement strand
GGGACGGAGCCCGTCCCGGTGTGAAACAAATCCCCCCCCGCACCCCCCCGGGGGTCGCTGCACGCGTTGTCCCGCGCCGCCGCGCCCGCGCCGGCCACCGCGGGCGCGAACTGCACGACCATCGTGGCATTGCCACCCGCCGCGATGCTCGCCGCGGGCGAAGTCGCCACGGTGAAATTCGCCGCGCTGACGCCATCGATGGTCGCGCCGGTGATGCTGAGCGCCGTGCTGCCATTGTTGCGGATGACAAACGTCTTCTGCAAATTCGCCCCCACACTCACGCTCCCGAATGCCACGGTGCTCGCGCCATCGGCCAAGGCCGTGCCGCCCGGCTGCTCCACGCTGATCTGCGTGGCGGCCGCAGCAGGGCCGGTGTAGCGGACGACCACTTCATTATCGAGCAGGAGGTTCGACGACCAAATGAACTGCGCCCCGCTGTTCGCAAACTGCGCGGGAAAATTCGTGTAGGCCGGGATGTTGTTGATGCCGACTTGCGCCTCCGTGTACGTCGTCGCGCTCGGCCAGCCTGCCGTCGAAAAAGTCTTCGCATACCAATCCGCCGGAAGCGGATAGTGCAAGGCGTACGCCGTCGTATTCAGCGAGTGCGTCGTCGAGGCGGAGGAATCGTGCGTGCCATTCGCGAGATCGACGACCTGGTTCGGGTTGTCCAGCGGTGCGATGTAAAATGTCTGCGCCTTCCACTCGCTGTTCGTCACCGTGCCGTCGCTGAAACTCGCGATGAAGCCGCCATCGCCGATGTGGTACGGATCGCCGCCATTCAGTTCGGTGCCGACGCCGAGATTTTCCTCCCAGTCCACCAGCCGCACCGCGTAGCTGATCGGGCGCTTCGCCTTGAACTTGACCACGCAGGAATTGAACGACGTGTACGGCACCGGATCGACGCCGATGAGCACCCCATTCACGTACAGCTCAAAGTAGTTGTCCGAGAAAATGTAGCCGGTCACGACTTCGCCGTCGGCGTCGATGACTTGCGTCGGCAGGCTGCTGATCGCGGCTTGCGCCGCCGCGATATTTGCGGGCGTCACGCCGTTGTATTCATTGTAGAGATCCGCCGCTTTCGGTGCCGTCGCAAAGGAAGTCGCCGAGGGCACGGTCCAGGTGGAGCCATCGGTCGCGGTGATGCTCCCGACCGCCGACACGCGCTGGCCGCCCGGAAAAAAATTGGCCGTCGTGGCCGTCGCGAATCCCTGCGTGATCGAACCCGCCGACACGGACCGAACGGCAAAGACAGGATACGCGCCGAGGGTTTTTGATTCGTAGCTGATGATGCCCTGCGAACCGCGAGTCGGACCGCTCGCGGCGGGGACCGAATTGTTCACGCCGGTCTCGAGCAGCCACGCCTTCGTCGTGCCGCCCGCCAGCGAAGTCGATGACCAGTAAGCCGTCGGAACCGCCAGTGCCTTCAAGCTCAGACCGGAGCCCGCGCCCGTCGCGGCACTGCTCATCACAAAGGTCGTCGCATTCGTCACGGATGCCACGGTCGGCACGGTGGTGTTTGAAACGTACGCCGATGCGATGCTCGATGGATCGATGATCGGCATGCCGACGAGGAGACCCGTCGTGTCCGCGCACGTCACGGTGGTGCTGCCACTGCTCGTCGCGCAGTTCGTGAGCGTCCTGCCGAATGCCTGCCGATTGATGCTCGGCTTGATGTTCGCCGTGCCGGTCGCCGTCGCGAGTGTGTAGTCGGTGAGCGTTTGCAGTTCCTTGATGTTCGGCAGACGCCAGTCCGAGTAGCCGGCGAGAGTGAGATTTTCCGCATACACGAGCGCCGCCTCCCAATTCATCGCGCCGCCCGCTGTCGCGCCGGTCGTCGTCGATGGCGCGGGGAGCTGCGTCCACAGCAGATTCGTGTCGAGATCGGTGATGGTGCCATCGCCATTGTTGCGAAAGTTGTGACCGTTCGTGGGCTTCGCGCCGCGCACGTAGCGGGCGTGGTAGCGCAGGGTGCCGCCCGCGCTGATCGTCTCCGCCTTCGGCTTGCCCCCGAGCCCGCCGCCGGCGTTCGCGCACCACACGTTCGTCGTGCTCGTCCCGAAGACATCGCTCGACCACCAGTACTCTGCGGTGCCCGCGGGGTTGTTCGGAAAACAAGTCGCATTGAGCGCCGCGGGATTGCCGTTGTTGTGATTGAAAATGCTGAACAGCTCGCTCGGCGTCGGCAGTCGCCAATCGGTGTAGCCGCCGGTCGCGACGCTCGCGGCATTCGCCGCCGCCGTCTCCCACGCGGATTCCCCGTTGTCCACTTTCTGCCACATCAGGCCGGTCACATTGTCCGTGATCGTGCCGTTGCCATTGTCGGTGAACGACGGCGTGTTCAGCGAATAATCCGCGTCCTCGCCAAAGGTCGCCGTGGTGTCGAGCACCTGGCCCGTGTCCGGAATTTTCACCTGGCTCGCGTCCGCCATGCCGTACGTCGCGAGCCGCGCGATGGCCGTGGCATTGCCCGGCGTGTACGTCGTGGTCGTCGTCGCTCCGGCCAGCCGCCACGTGATCGTGAGCGTCCGCGGATTCACGCTGCGATTGATTTTCCAGCACTCGTCGTACGTCGTGCCGCCGATGCTCACGCGCATGAGATACGAATCTGGCGAGGCCGCGCCGCCGGCGTTTTCGATCAAATGGCCCGAGCCATCCGTGGTCAGCGCCACGGGATTTTTAAAGGCGACAATCGAAGCGCCATTCACCGGCTGCGCCGTGTAGCCGCCCGTGCCGGACGCGCGGAGGGAGCCGACTTCGGGCTGGCCGTCCACCTGACCGCCGAAATTCACGACCGTCCCGCGGAAACTCGTCATCGTGTACGGCGATTGCGGTGTGCCGTACGGATGCGCCGCATCGACCGTAGTCGTGCCGATCGCGTGGTAGTGGTAGCCCCAGCCATTGCCGATGTCGTGGCCGCCGCTGGCATCGAGCGCCTGCCGCGCCGTGCCATTCGGCTCCACGTAGCCGTAGATTGGATAGCCATCGAGCGCCCACGCCACCGGCTTGTCATCGGTCAGCGGCCCGCCGAAACGGGACGAGAGGTGCGTCGGGATGATGTGATAGTGATAGTCATCCGCCAGCCCGCAATGACCGCCGTAGCTGTCGAGTTCGCCGATCTCGTACGACACGCGCCCCGTGTTGTTCGCCGGATTGAAAATGGCGATGCCATTCGAGGCCAGCGCGATTGCGCCGCGCTGGAAATTGTTCGTCGCCGAGCCCGGCGTGAAGATGAGCGTCGGCGAACCCGCGACCGTCGGGCTCAGCGGCAGCCGCCAATAATTTGGCTGGCCGAAACCGAGCGAGGCCGCGCTGTTTTCCGGATTCACCACGCTCGCAAAATAAGCGGCGGGCAGCGGCACCTGCTGCTGCCAGGACGTGATGCCGACCATCAGATTCGGCATCATCGCACTGTCCGGCATGTTGTCGGACTCCTCGTAAAAAGTGGAGCCATCCCAGAAGAAGTGCACGCGCGGTTTGAACGCTCCAAACGACGACGCCATGAGCGCGCCATTGCCCGCCGGCGGAGTGTACGCCGTGAGCGCGAACGGCGCGGGCAGCAATGCCTCCAGCGGATTGAAAGGTGTCGTGACAGACCGCCAGCGGGCGGCGGCGAGGTCCGCGCGCACTTCAGCCGCGCGATTCGATCGGCGGGAAAGATACCGCGCCGTCAGCGCGCTGATCGTCTCGCTGCCCGCCGCCAGCACGCCGTGCCCATCCTGCAGAATTTGCAGCACCTCCTGCGGAATTTCCGCGGCACTTTTTTGCCCCGCAAAATCCGACGTGTGCGCCGCGCCGCCGTCGTGGGGCCATGCGGGGACCGTGACGGCGGAGAGGAGCAGCAGTGAGAAAAATGGAACGTTGATTTTCATGAATCGGGAGCGCGCGGAAACCGGCGTTCGCGGAACGTGATGCCGGGTTGTCAGCAATCCGTCCGGCGGTCCGCGAAGAATTGTCAGCAAAGGGTAAATTGCCGCCGGCCCTCGCATCGCGCACCGCACGCAATTTTCGACGGAACATTATTTTTGTAAAATCGATACATCCGCGCGGTGCCGGAGGTCCGAAGGGAAGTCGAAAGCCGGGAGCGTGTTCGCCCTCGGACCCACCAAACACCAACCACTGACCCACCCATGAAAACCACCCTGCCCATCATCACCGCCCTCGCTCTCGCAGGCACCGCCTTCGCCGGCGAGCGCGTCGTGACCGCGAAAACCTACAAAGCTCCGGAAACGGAATGCTTCCGCGCGAAGGAACTGCAACTCGACATGTTCGGCCAATACTCCGTCGGCGAAGGACCAAACCACGCAGGCCCGATCCGCGATCACGGATGGGGCGGCGGCGTCGGCGTGAATTACTTCGTGACGCGTAATTTCGGTCTCGGTCTCGACGCTTCATGGCTGGCCGCGCAGGAACCCCTGTTCCGTCGCCCGACCACTCCCGCCGCGATCCGCGGAGCGAACGATAGCACGACGATTCACAACTTCAGCGGGAGCCTGATCTACCGCTTCCCGATCGATCGCGTTTGCGTCGCGCCCTACGTTTACGCGGGCGGCGGCGCGGCGGTGGACGGACTGCAGTGGGCGTCCGCTCACGGCGGCGCAGGCATCGAATGGCGCGTGAAGCCGCAGAAACTCGGCATCTTCACCGATGCGCGCTACACGTACTACGGCGACCGCTTCGGCCGTAGCGATCTCGGCAACATCTCGGCCCGCGTCGGCGTCCGGCTGGTGTTCTAAAAAAGGTCGGCAACAGTCTCACAGAGCAATGCCGCGCCCCTCACGGGACGCGGCATTTTGCTTTTTGCGAGACTCGGAAGCGCCGACGATTTTTGAAAAAATGCGGTCAGCGCCTGAATGGATGTCTTTCGGATCGCCGTGCTTTTGCTGAGGCCCGCCGGGCTTGGGAGCGGGAGCACGATCAAGACAGCGAGAGTCCGGCCTATTGCCACGGCTGCTCGCGGATTGTAGTTTCACCGCCCCGTGAAGCCCCACTCCGCCCTCCTCCTTTTTCTCTCCGCCCTGCCCACTCTCGCCGGCAGCTACCGTGAGCTTTTGCTCGCTGACAAGCCGGCCGCCTACTGGCGCTTCGACAGCATCGAGGAATGCTGCACCTCCAGCGAGACCGACGCCGCGCTGCGAGCGAACGCGGGCGACAAGGTTTCGCTCAACGAGCCCGGACCGCGCCCGCCAGCCTTCCCCAATTTTGCCGAGGAAAATACGGCGGCCGATTTCACCGGCTACGCGCGCGACACGTATCTCCGCGTGAACGACGCGCCGCTGCGCGCAAAAAATCCCGGCGCGAAGGGCGTGTTCGATTTTGAAAATGGCGACACGATCACGCTGGAGGCGTGGGTGCAGTGCCGCGAGCTGCCGGATGGGCGGAATGTGTACATCGTCGGCAAAGGCCGCACCGGTCTGCCGGGCAACGTGTCCGACAATCAGAACTGGGCGCTGCGGCTGCGCGGGCAGGGCGGCCTCGCGTGCACGAGTTTCCTTTTCCACGACCGCGAGAGCGCGGGGGAAAAAGGGTGGCACCGCTGGACGAGCACGCGCGGTTTTCAGCCAGGCGAGGCGTGGCAGCACGTCGTGGTGAGCTACAAATTCGGCGAGCCGGAAAGCGTGCACGGCTACCTCAACGGCGAGGAAGTGAAAGGCGCGTGGGACATGGGCGGCGCAACGGCCTCGGCGCCGATCGTGGACAACGACGAGGTGTGGATCGGCGGCTCGATGGGCGGCACGCCGAACGCGCAATTTCCGGGGCGCATCGATGAACTGGCAATCTACCGCGCGGCACTGCCCGCCGGGCGCATCGCGCTGCACGCCGCGCGCACCGGCCCGGTGCCGACGCTGCTCCCGGTGCCCGCATCGAAGACCGTCGCAAAAGGTGCAGCTCCGCAGCATGGCGAAGCGCTGCCGCTGCCGCCCGCGATCATCGCGGCGGAGGAATTGCCGAAAGGCAAAGTGCGCGTGCAGGTGTTTGAATTCGCAAAGGCGGCGGAACCGGACCCCGGCTGGTCTTCGAACGACTCCGGAAAAAAGAAAGTGGAATCCGCAGACGCGGACGAATCGTGGTCCGTGCTGCCGACGGTCCGCACGGATGAATTCACCGAGCGGGCGTTCGCCTTTGCCGACCTCACGAACAAATACAGCGGGCACGGCGTGAAGATCGATCGCTCCGCGCCCTTCCTCGTCCGCGCCGCCGGAACCGTGCGCCTGCCGGCCGGCGAATACACGCTGCACGTCCGCGCGCTCACCGGCACGCGCGTGGCCTTCGATGGACACATCATCGCCGAGACCCCGCTGAAAAAAGCGAAGGGCGGCGACGTGGAAGCCGTGCCGGATCTCGCGAGGGAACAGCTCGTCGCCACGATGCCGCTGCTGCCACCCGGCCACAAGGAAACGCAGGGCCGCCTGAGCAGCGACGGGCAGCCGCACGTGCTGCTCATCGAGAGTCTCGTCGGCGGAAAGGGAATGCGTCCTGAGTGGGGCGAGGTCTTCGCCGCGGTGACGAAAGATGGAAAGTCATTCGCCGTGCTCGCACCCGAGGGCGCGGAGCGCACCGCACCCGCGCTCACGACTGCGGCGTGGCAGGCATTTTCCGACGAGCAGCGCGCGCACATCACCGCGCTGAATGCCGAGCGCCGTCGCAATCCCGCCGAGGAAACGTATTGGAAAATGCGCCACGACCTTGCGCGGAAGAATGCGAAGCGCGCGCCTGATGTTCCACTCCTCAGTGCTCAGTCCTCAGTGCTCATTTCAAAGTCAAAGTCGGGTGCGCAGGGTGAAAAACTGAGCACTGAGCACTGGGCACTGAGCACTAACCCAGTGGACGCTTTCATCGCAAAGAAGCTCGTCGAAAAATCCGTCACCCCCGCGCCGCTCTGCGACGACGCATCGTTCCTCCGCCGCGCGACGCTCGACATTACCGGACTCATCCCGACGGAAATGGAAGCCGCCGATTTTCTCTCCGACACGTCGAGCGACAAGCGTGCGAAGGCGATCGATCGCCTGCTCGCGAGCGGGAGCTGGGCCGACCACTGGACGAGCTACTGGCAGGACGTGCTCGCGGAAAATCCGAACATTCTCAAGGGCACGCTGAACAACACCGGCCCGTTCCGCTGGTGGATCCACGAGGCGCTGCTCGACAACAAGCCGATGGATCGCTTCGCCACCGAGCTGATCTGCATGGAAGGCAGCGCGAGCTACGGCGGCCCCGCGGGCTTTGCCATCGCCTCGCAAAACGATCTGCCGATGGCCGCGAAGGCACAGATCGTCTCGGGCGCATTCATGGCGAACGAGATGAAATGCGCGCGCTGCCACGACGCGCCGAATCATCCCTTCGAGCAGGGCGATCTTTTCAAAATAGCCGCGATGCTCCAGCGCGCGCCGCTGAAAGTGCCGGCCAGTTCGCTCACGCCGGGGATGAACAAAAATAGCAAGGTGACCGTGACGCTCGCGCCGGGACAGGTGATCGATCCGCACTTTCCCTTCGCCACCTCCGGCGAGCCGCTGGCCGGCGTGCTGCGGAAAAAGGACGACAGCCGCGAGATGCTCGCCGCGATCCTCACCGACCCGCGCGATGATCGTTTCGCGCAGGTGATCGTGAACCGCCTGTGGCGGCAGTTCGTCGGCTTCGGCATCGTGGACCCCGTGGACGATTGGAGCACCGCGGGGCCATCGCATCCCGACCTGCTGAAGTGGCTCGCGCACGAACTCATCACGCACGACTACGACGCAAAGCACGTCGCGCGGATCATTTTGAACAGCCACACGTACCAGCGCATCCCGCAGCCTTCCGCGATGAAATCGGTGGGCAGCAGCGAGCGCCTCTTCGAGTCCCCCGCCCGCCGGCGCATGACCGCCGAGCAGCTCGTGGACAGCCTTTTCGCCGTCACCGGCCTGCCGCTCGACACCGAGCAGATGACGTTCGACCCGGAAGGCCGCCAGTCGCCGAAGGACCACAACAACCTCGGCACGCCGCGCCGCGCGTGGCACTTCACCTCGCTGAGCAACGAGCGCGATCG
>JBBSEI010000133.1:0-8051 GCA_038239865.1 Chthoniobacterales bacterium | reverse complement strand
CTCGATGGCAGCGAGAGCATGCGCTACGGCTCCGGCAGCGTGACGAAGCTCGACTACGCAAAAGTGATGGCCGCGTGCCTCGCATACCTCATCCTCCTCCAGCGCGACGCCGCCGCGGTGACGGTCTTCGACGACAAGCCGCGCGAGCACATCCCGCGCACCGACAGCCTCGCGAAAATCCACACGATCTGCGCCGTACTCGCCGCGTTCAATCCCACGCAGCCCACGGCCATCTCCGAGACGCTCGACGACCTCGCGCGCAAGACGCGCCGCCACGGCATCGTGATTCTCATCAGCGATCTTTTCGACGACGAGGAAAAGCTCATCCGCGGCATCCAGCACCTGCGCTTTGTCGGGCACGAGGTCATTGTCTTTCAGGTGCTCGACCCGCATGAGATGACGTTCCCGTTTCAGGGAAACGTCGAGTTCATCGGCCTCGAAGCGCAGGGCCGCATGCTCACGCGCCCCTCGGAGATTCGGAAAAGCTACCTCAATGAATTCGGCGCATTCCTCGACCGCATCCGCCTCGGCTGCGAGCGCTGCGGCGCGACATGCCTCCGCGTGACGACCGATCAGCCGTGGGCCGAAGTCCTCACCGCCTACCTCGCCACGCGGCAGCATCGCTATGGATGATTGGATTTTTGATTCTCGATTGCGGGATTTTCGATTGGAAAGGGGCGCTGTTTTGTGACTGAGGCGGAATTCAAGGCGCGGACGAAGGACTTTGCTCATCGCGCGGTGCGCATGGCCGAGGCATTACCGCGAAAGCGCGTTTCCCAAGTGGTGGCGATGCAGTTGATCCGGGCCGCGACTTCTGTTGCTGCGAATTACCGTTCCGCGTGTCGCTCGCGTTCCGCTGCAGATTTCCGCAACAAACTCGCCATCGCTGAGGAGGAATGTGACGAAGCAGCATTCTGGATCGAATTCGCCCGCGATCACGGGCTGGTGAAAACAGAACTCGTGGAAGCCCTGCTCGAAGAAGCCAACGCCCTCACCGCCATGCTGGTCGCCAGCCGCCGCACCAGCGCCCGCCACGGCCAATCGAAAATCCCGCAATCGAGAATCAAAAATCTCTGATGTCTTTCCTGAATCCATGGCTGCTCGCTGGAATCGCAGGCATCGCGTCGCCGATCATCATCCACCTGCTTGCGAAAAAGCAGATCAAACGCGTGGTGTGGGCGGCGATGCGGTTTCTGAAAGCCACCGTGGATCGCAACAAGCGGAAGATGAACATCGAGGACATCCTGCTGCTCGTGCTGCGCTGCCTCATCCTCGCGCTGCTCGCGTTTGCGCTCGCGCGGCCTTCGCTGCGCGAAGACGGCATCGGGATGCTCGGCGGCGATGAGGCGGCGATCATCCTCGTGGACAATTCCGGCTCGATGTCCGCGACCGACGGCGCGGTGTCGCGATTTGAAAAGGCGCAAAAGGCCGCGGGGCAAATCCTCGACGGCCTGCCTGCAGGTTCGCGCGTCGCGGTGTGGCTCGTGTCAGACACCGTGCGCGAATCCGTCGCCGAGCCCGCGCGCGATCTCGCGCTCGCGCGCAAGAGCATCACCGAGGCGAAGCGCATCGATCAGGGTACCGAGTGGCAGCCTGCGTTGCGCCGCGCGGTGGATGTGCTGAAGAAGCAGCCGGGCGTTCACAAGCACCTCTACGCCGTGACTGACGGACAGGCAGTCGGCTGGAAAGGAAGCGGTGAAATCCGCACGCTGCTCGAATCCGTGAAGCGCGAGATGCGCGCGACGCTCGTGCTCACCACCGAGGGCGAGGAGAAGAATCTCGGCATCACCGACATCCGCCTCGCGACCGCGCTGCCCACGGTGAACCAGCCGCTGCGCTTCGAGGTCTCGGTCGCAAACTTCGGCCCTGCCGAGGCGGCGGGCGTCGCGGTGAGCCTCGCCATTGACGACGAACCGCCCGCCGACGAGCAGACGCTCGACGCCATCCCCGCGGGCGGCGCACCGAAAGCGCTTTCACTTTTCGCCACGTTCCGCGAGCCGGGCTTCCACACCGTCACCGCGCGGCTGCACGCGGACCGCTGCCCATTCGACGACCAGCGCTCGCTCGCACTGCGCGTCATTGACGAGGTGAACGTGCTGCTCGTGGACGGCGAGCCCGGCGCCGAGCCGCGCGAGAGCGAGGTCTTCTACCTGCGCAACGCCCTCACGCCCGTGCCCGTGGAAATGCGCGACCGCTTCTTCATCAAAACGCGCACCGTCACCGGCGCGGAGTTTGAAAAGACCGCGCTGCGCGACTTCGACGCCGTCGTGCTCGCGAACGTCGTGGACCTCTCGCCGCTCGCCGCGGACGCGCTGCAAAACTACGTGCGCGGCGGCGGCGGCCTGCTCGTTTTTCCCGGCTCGCGCATCAGCGCGCCATTCTACAACGGCCTGCTTCTTGGCGAGCGCGGCCTGCTGCCCGCCGCATTCGGCCCCGTGCGCGGCGAGGCATTCGACGAGACGAAAGCCGAGCGCCCGGAGAAATTTTTCCGCCTCCAGTCAAAGGACTACGCGCACCGCATCGTCGAGCTGTGGAAGGATCCCGCGAGCGGCTCGCTCGCCTCCGCGCAATTCTACCGCGCGTTCACATTGCAGCCCGCGAAAAAGAGCGACGTGCCCGGCGACGCTGGCCTGCCCGCCGTCGTCCTCAGCTACTCCGACGGCGAACCCGCGGTGATGGAGCGCCCGTTCGGCCTCGGGCGCGTGGTGCAGTTCAGCAGCACTGCCGACGGCGCGTGGAACGACCTGCCCGTGCGCCCCATCTTCGTCCCGCTCGTGCACCGCACGCTCGGCTTTCTCCTCGCGCGCACCGGCGACCGGCTGAACGTCCGCGCCGGCACGCCCTTCACGCACACCGTCGCCGCAGAGCGCGCGGGAAAAGACTACACCGTCACCGCGCCCATCGCGACTCGCGGTCCCGCCGCAAAGCCTGCGCCCGCGCGCACGCGCACCGTGATGGTGAAAAATGGAACGCCGCAGATCGAGCAGGCCGACACCTCCATCGCCGGCGCGTATGCCGTTCACGTCACCGGCGAAGCAGGCACCGCCGTGCGTTTCGCATCCGCATCCGATCCCGCCGAGAGCGATCTGCATGAACTCTCCACCGCCGACCTCACCGCACTCGGCAGCGTCGCCCGCATCGTCCGCTGGACACCCGATGCCGACCTCCGCGGCGAGATGGAACGCGAACGCAACGGCACCGAACTCTGGCTCCCGATCGCGCTGCTCGCCATCGGCCTCGTCGTCACCGAGACGGTGCTGGGAAATCGTTTCAGCCGATCGAAGTGATGGCGCGTAAATCCGAATCGAATCGGCGCTGGCTCATCGCGTCGCCAGCAGTTTCAGTTTGCGCCACTGAAAACCAAACGTAACCTCCAGCCATGCTCATCGAAAAACTTCCCGAGGTGCAGGCGCTGCCAGTCGAGGAGAAATGGCGATTGATTGACGAGATTTGGCAAGATCTCGCACAGCAGGTCGAGGGCGCGGCACCAGACACGAAGGTGATCGCATTCCTGGAAAATCGTTTCGCCGACTACCTCGCCGATCCTTCGCAGGCGAGGCCGATGGATGAAACATTCGCGCGGCTCGCAGAGCGGAAGCGGACGTGGAAATAGTCATCCTTGCCGGAGCGGAGACGGAGTTGTTCGGGGCGTGGGCACGCTATGAGGAATTGATGCCCGGATTGGGCGACCGTTTTGATGCTGCGGTGCGAGGCGCATTGAAAATCGCCGCGCAGTTTCCCGAGTCCGAGCCGCGATATGCAGGGGAGTTCCGGCGTCTGCTCGTGCGGCGGTTCACGCACGGCATCTTTTACCGCGCTCACGGTGGGCGGCTCGTCGTGACCGCCGTCCTCGATCTGCGCCAGGATCCCTCTGCGATCCTGCGGAGGCTGGGGTTTTGAAAATATGGACCTTGAAGTGCAATGCGAGGCGGCGCTGCCTCACGGCGTTGCCGCAGCATCCGCTGTCGTCAGCATCTCCCCGTGCATCGCGGTGGGGCAGAGGTCCACGCCGCCCGGCCATTCCACGCAGCCAAAATCAGGATTGATGCTCACGGCGTTGAACACGGATGGATCAAGCAGCCGCAGAAAGACTCCGCCGCGGCGCTCAGGCTCCACGGCGTAGATGCCTTCGACACCGTCGTTGAAGCGGACTTTCAGCCGGTATCCGTGGAGCGCGGTCGCTGCGGTGATGCGAGTCATGGCGACAGCATAGTCGAGTGGCGCGATTTTGTCAGGCTCCTGATTTTGCGCGGCTGCATTCCATGCGCTCCGCAATTCTTCGCGATGCAGTGAGGCCCATTCGAGCACGAACGCGAGCGCGCGGCGGCTGATGTTGCCAGCCATCACTTCGAGAGTCTCGATGTTCACCTGCACTTCACCGCCTTGATACACAGCATGAAAGTGCGGCGGCGCATGGTCTCCGTAGAACATGCGGATGATGATTCCGTAGAAGCGACTGAGTTCCGGCATGGTCAGTCGAGTTGAGTTCGCCCGCTACTTCCCAAGCCCGAACGCCTCATGCACCACGTTCGCGCCCTCGGTGAGCTTGGCCTCGTCAATGATGACTGCCGTTTTGATCTCTGAGGTGCTGATCATCACGATGTTGATCCCGCCCTTGCTCAGCGCCTCGAACATCTTCGCCGCGACGCCGCTGTGGCTGCGCATGCCGACTCCGATGATGCTCAGTTTGCCGTAGCCGCTCTGGATTTCGAGTCCGCGCGCGGCGATTTCCTTCACGACTGCGGCGAGGCCCGGCTCGACTTTCGGCAGCTCGTCCGTGTTCAGCGTGAAGCTGATGTCCGTGGTGCCGTCGTGCGAGACGTTCTGCACGATCATGTCGATCACGATGTGCGCGGCGGCGACGGCGTTGAACACGCGCGCGGCGACGCCGGGGCGGTCGGGCACCGCGCGGACGGTGACCTTGGCCTGGTTTTTTTCGATGCTGACGCCGCGGACGACCACGGCCTCCATGCTCTTGGTTTCTTCTTTCACGATGGTGCCTGGGTTGTCGTTGAATGAACTGCGGACCTCGAAGACGACGCCGAATTTCTTGGCGAACTCGACGCTGCGCGACTGCATGACCTTGCTGCCGCTCGACGCCATCTCGAGCATCTCGTCGAAGCTGATCTCGTCGAGCTTCTTCGCCGTCGGTACCACGCGCGGGTCGCACGTATAGACGCCGTCCACGTCGGTGTAGATCTGGCAAAGGTCGGCCTTCACCGCGGCTGCGAGTGCGATGGCGGTGAGGTCGCTGCCGCCACGCCCGAGCGTGGTGATGCGCTTGTCCTTCGTCTCGCCCTGGAAGCCGGCGACGATGCAGATGAAGCCGTCGTCGAGATGCTGCTTGAGCTGCTTCGGCGTGAGGGCGGAAATCTTCGCCTTCATGTGGACGCCATCCGTCACGATGCCCGCCTGTGCGCCGGTGAGGGAGATCGCCTTTTTGCCGAGCGCATTGATCGCCATCGCCGTGAGCGCGATCGTGGTCTGCTCACCGGTCGCGAGCAGCACGTCCATCTCTCGCTCCTCGGGATGAGGCGAACATTCGCGTGCGAGCTTGATCAGATTGTCTGTCACCCCGCTCATCGCGGACACGACGACCACGACGCCATGCCCCTGCTCCTGCGTGGCGACCACGCGGCGCGCGACATTGCGGATGCGCTCCGGGTTGCCGACGCTGGTGCCGCCGTATTTCTGGACGATGAGGCTCATGGAAAAAGGGCGCGGAGATTTGCGCGGGGCGGCGGTGGTGTCAATGGCGCGGCATTCCGCAGCCGCCGACGACAGGAGGCGGGCACTTCGCGATTAAGGCAGAGCGCGCGGAGGATGTTCTTGGATGGCGCTTGCGGTCGCTACCTTTGGAGGCAATGCGACTTTCCCGGTTCATTTGGCGGGAACATTCGGACTTTGGTCCTTTGGCGCGGAGTTGCTGGAAGGGGGAGGTTCCGGGTCAAGGCCCTTGCGCAACGCTTCCCGGACCTTCTCATATTTCGGATCGTCCGAATAGCTTGCGAATACCTCTTTGTCACCGCTGTCGCGGAGTTCGATGGAGTAGCGTTCGAGGAGGGTTGTCCGGAGGAACTGAATGGCCTCCAGACGGGTCACGGCCTTGTCCGTTCTGGCCCGGATATTAAGTCCCCTGTAAAGGTCCAGCGCCACCCAGACTTTCCGCCCCGTCCAGTGTGAGTACATTCCCAGAACATCAAGGATGTTCGCATCCAGTAACTGAAGCGGGACCTTCGGTTCCTCCGCATGGATATGGAGCACCGGGAGCAACAGCATCACTAGCAAACGGAGGGCAGTCTTGTTTAGCATGGCGGGGAAGGCGGGGTTGAGTGCCTGCCATACACGCCTGCCTTCGCCAGCGCCAGCACAGAGACTCGGGAGTGAGAATCATCTTGACCTCAGAATGCCGGTATAGTTTGCATTCGTCCCGATGAGTGTGGCCCCCGCCAGAATCGATCGTTCATCTTACCCGTCGCAATTGGAGCTTCGGAATGTCGGAGTGTCCCATCTTGGACAGGCGGGTGGAGGAATGGGCGCGGAGCGGGCAGGGTTGCATCAGCCATACACAGTCTTTTACGCGTCGGGTACAGGGATGTACTCGGGGATTGCAGCGTTTCAGTCGGCGGGTACAGGGATGTGGACGGCGATTCAGCGGGATGTGGACGGCGGGCGCAGCGCTGTGAGCGCGGGGTGCAAGGCGGTAGGCGTGGGGTGCAGCGCTGTAATCGGCGAGTACAGGCCTGTAACCGGCAGGTACAGGCTTGCAACCGGCGGGCGCAGGTCGCCGAATTGGCGGTCGCAGGCATGTAACCGGCGCTTACATCGCTGGGAGCGGCGAGTGCATCGCTGGGATCGGTGGGAACATCGCTGGGATCGGCGCTTGCAGCGCTGTGAGCGGTGCGTACATCGGCGTCCTTTTTGCGAAAATGACCGCTTTTCCCCCTGAAATGCCTGTTTTCCCCGCCAGACACGATGCCCTCGCCCGAATCCACCCCTTTCCCGAGCCGCTGCGCCTGGCGATGCCGTGGGACTCGGGCTCGGGGGCGTGGGACGCTGGGACGTGGGATTCGGACACCCTTTCCGCTGCCACCCCCAAACCCAAGAAACCCATGAAAAAACCCGCCCGGTTGCCCACCGTCATCGGCAATCAAATCGTCTGCCTCCAGAACCTCAAGACCAAGCTCCCCGGCTACGTGGCCACGCTCCCGCTCGTCGCCGGCGAACTCACCGTCGCCCAGCTCGATCTGGACAACGCCATCTTCGCGCTCGACGCCTATCGCGGCGGCATCGCCACCTTTACCAAAGCCGCCTATGCGCGCGTGGACGAGGCGCTCCAGGGCGGCCCCGCCGGCAATATCGTGTGGCTGCCCTTTCCCACGCCCGCCGGTGCGCCCGCCGCCGCGGCCTACGGCTGCCTCCAGCGCATTTTCACCTACATCGCGAACAAGGTGCAGACCGCCCCCGGCTACACGGACGCCATCGCGCTCGACCTCGGCCTGAAGCAGCCCGCCACGCCCGGTATGCCGCCCGCCGCCGTGCCGGATTTCACCCTGCGGCTGACCACCGGCGACAAGCTCGAAGTGGTGTGGACCAAGGGCCCGAGCGAAGGCGTGAAGCTGCAGTTCAATCTCGGCACCGCCGGCACGCAGGAGGACATCGATACGCGCCCGAACTACACGCTGAACTGGCTCCCCGCCGCCAGCGTGAGCGCCATCATCCAGGTGCGCCTCGCCTTTCTGCTCAAGGACGGCACCACCGGCGCATGGAGCGACTGGAAGCAGTTCACGCTCACGGGGGCGTAGGCTTGCTCCGACGCAAAGGACTCACGACAACCAACAACACCGAACCCGACATTCCATGAAAACCTCTATCCCCATCCTCAGCGCGGCAGCCGTGCTGGCATTTCTAAGCACCACTACGCTGGCGCAGGACAATCCCGCCCCGGCGGCCGCGGCGGCAGAGGCTCCGGCGCAAACCGAAATGCAGAAGTGGATCGCCACGACGGATGCGCAGTGGCAGGCCACGTTCAAACGCGACGTGACCGATGT
>JBBSEI010000132.1:0-8068 GCA_038239865.1 Chthoniobacterales bacterium | reverse complement strand
TATGAAACTTCTCCCATGACCGCGCACGAAATCCGGCCCAAGCAACTCCGCGCGCTGCTGCTGCTGCTCGTGCTCGTGCCCCTCATCCCGATCTCGCTCATGGCGCGATTTGTCTCCGATGCGCTGAAGGGCGAGCGCATGGACGCGATCGAGCACGCGCAGCAATTCCAGTCTGATCTCCTCGCCAGCGCGCTGCGATCCGCCCCTGCGCTCGAGGGCACTCCAGCCGAACGCGCGGCGCGGCTCTACCTGCATCTGCGCAGTTTTGCCGAGCCCTCCGTCGGCATCCGCATCGTGGATGGCGCGGGGCGCACGCTCGCAGGCGAGGATGCCGTGAAAGGTCCGCCCCTCGCGCAGGAGCACACTCCGGTGGGGCTGGAGGGCCTCGTGCAGATTTTCCTCGCGCGGCCGGAGGTGCTCGATGAGGCGGTCTCCGGCCAGCGCCGCATCTACATCGCCGCGGGCGTGATCACCACGCTCGCCGTGCTGCTCATCGCGGGCACGGCGGCGATGGCCGTGAGCCGGCAGATCACGCTGCAGGAGCTGAAGAACACCTCCGTCGCCATCGTCGCGCACGAGCTGCGCACGCCGCTCGCCTCCATGCGCATGCTCGTGGACACGCTGCGCGAAGGCCGCTTCCGCAACGAGCAGCAGCTCCGCGAATACCTCGATCTCATCGCCGGGGAAAATGAACGGCTGCGGCGCATCGCGGAAAATTTCCTCACTTTCTCCCGCCTCGGTCGCGGCCAGCACGCGCTCGAACTCGAACCCGTCGCGCCGCACGCCGTCGGCGCGCAAGCCGTCGCGCCCTTCGCCGCGCGGCTCGCCGCACCGGGCTGCACCTTCACGATGGAAGTGCCGGACACGCTCCCGGAAATCCGCGCCGACCGCGAGGCGCTCACGCAGGTGCTCGCCAACCTGCTCGACAACGCTCTCAAGTACACCGGCGACGAAAAACGCATCGCCCTCCGCGCGCGCAGGGACAGCGCGATGCTCGCCTTCACCGTGGAGGACAACGGCATCGGCATCCCGCACGCCCAGCGCCGCGCGATCTTCGAGCCCTTTCATCAAGTGGACCAGCGCCTCTCGCGCACCCGCGAAGGCGCGGGCCTCGGCCTCGCCATCGTGCGCCGCATCGTGAAGGCGCACGGCGGTGAAATCACCGTTGCGGGCGAGCCCGGAAAGGGCAGCATCTTCACCGTGAAAATCCCCCTCGCGTGAACACGAGCACCACCGTCCTCATCGTCGAAGACGACCCCGCGATGCTGCGCGGGCTGAAGGACAATTTTGAATTTGAAGGCTACAGGGTGATCACCGCGACGGACGGCGACGCAGGCATCAAGGCCGCGCTCGATGGCCAGCCCGACCTCGTGCTGCTCGACGTGATGCTGCCGAAGGTGAACGGCTACGAGGTGTGCCGTTTCATCCGCGCGGAAAAGCTCACGATGCCCATCCTCATGCTCACCGCGAAAGGCCACGAGAGCGACATCGTCCTCGGCCTGAAGCTCGGCGCGGACGACTACGTGACGAAGCCATTTTCCATCAAGGAACTCCTCGCCCGCGCCGAAGTGCTGCTGCGCCGGCAAAAGCGCACCGGCGCGGAAATCTACAGCTTCGGCGACTGCGTGCTCGACTGCGACGCGCGCACTTTCACCCGCGGCGGAAAGGAAGTGCCGCTCTCGCCGAAGGAATTCGAGCTGCTGCGTTTCCTCGCGAGCCGCCCCGGTCAGGCGCTCAGCCGCGACCTGATCATGAACACCGTCTGGGGCTACGACGCCGCTGTGACGCCGCGCTCGATCGATCGCTTCGTGAATGCGCTGCGCAACAAAATCGAAAAAGATCCCGCGAAACCGCAGCACATCCGCACGGTGCGCGAGTTCGGATACAAGTTCGAGGGGTAGTGCGGGTATTTTACCCGCCGCGCCGGGTATCCTACCCGGCGCATCGGACGTGGGACGGATGCCCTTTGCGAACTTGCCCCATGCAGCATTCAGAACGAGCGTCGGTTTTGTAATCACGCCCTGCGACGCCCGATGTTCCGGGTAGAATACCCGGAACGGCGGGTTGCAAACCCGCCCTGCCCGCGCACCACCTCGCCCAAGTTTTCCCCTTGCCCCGCACCGACTCCACTTTCACTGTCCCGCCTCGCAAATGACCACCACCGCACCCGCCGCCTACGACTCGAAAATCGAGGGCAATATCATTTTCACCAAAGCGGACGCCGCCATCAATTGGATGCGGAAAAATTCGCTCTGGCCGATGCCGATGGGCCTCGCGTGCTGCGCCATCGAGCTCATGGCCACCGGCGCATCGCGCTACGACATCGCGCGCTTCGGCGCAGAGGTCATGCGCTTTTCCCCGCGGCAGAGCGACGTGATGATCGTCGCCGGGACCGTGACTTACAAAATGGCGCTCGCCGTGAAACGCATCTGGGACCAGATGCCCGAGCCGAAATGGTGCATCGCGATGGGCGCATGCGCGAGCAGCGGCGGCATGTATCGCAGCTACGCCGTGCTGCAGGGGATCGACACGCTCATCCCGGTGGACGTCTATATTTCCGGCTGCCCGCCGCGCCCCGAGGCGCTCATCGAGGGCCTGCTTCGCCTCCAGCGGAAAATCGAAGGCGAGCATTCCTTTCTCGCGCAAAAGCCCGAAGTCGTCGCCGCGCTCCGCTAGGAAATTGTGACCGGTGACTGGTGACGCGTGACTAGTTCAGCAGCCCCGCGACCGCGCGATTTTCCGAAACCAGTCACCAGTCACCAGTCACTGCCGCCCTTCCCACACAACTCACCGTCACACCGATGCCCACGAATCTCGAAGTCCCCGCGACCGCAAAAAAGGACGCCGCCGCACTCGCCGCAAAGTTCACCGTGCTCGCGCAAAAGGAATTCCGCGGCGAACTCACACTCACCGTGCAGCGCGCGCAATTCCACGACATCGCCGCCTTCCTCCGCGACACGCTCGGCTACACGTATCTGATCGACATCAGCAGCGTGGATCACTTCGGCGAAGAGCCGCGCTACGAGATGGTCTATGAGCTGCAAAATTTCCAACGCACCGATCACCTCCGTCTGAAATACACCGTGAGCGAGGACGACCTGACCGCGCCGACCGTGATCGATCTCTGGGCCACCGCCGACTGGCACGAGCGCGAAGTGTGGGACATGATGGGCATCAAATTCACCGGCCACCCCGACCTGCGCCGCATCCTCATGTGGGAAGGCTACCCGTTCTTCCCGCTGCGCAAAGATTTCCCGCTCGCCGGCAAGGACAGCGACACCCCCGACGTGGCATTTTCGCGCGCCGCGCCGCTCGCTGGCGGCCCGTTTGTCACGTCGCCGACCGGTGGCGACACGCAGGAGCGCGAGCCGCGCTCACGCGAGATGGAGTAAGGCGGGCGCTCGCTCGCCATGATCGTCGAACCGTCGAGTCCTTCGGAAATTTGCGACGCCATTCGCGCGCATCCGCGCGTACTCGCAGTCGGCGCGCGGACAAAGCCGCGGCTCTCGCAGTGCGATGAAAGTGTCGCGCTGATCTCCACGCGCCGGCTCAGCGGCATCGTCGAATACGATCCCGGCGAGTTCACCTTCACCGCGCTCGCGGGCACGCCGCTGGGCGAAATCCGCGACGCGCTCGCCGCACGCGGGCAGTATCTGCCATTCGATCCGCCGCTCGTGGAAAGCGGCGCGACCATCGGTGGCACGGTCGCCGCGGGACTCAGCGGGCCGGGGCGCTTCCGCTACGGCGGCGTGCGCGACTTCATCCTCGCCGTGCAATTTGCCGACGGCACCGGCCAGCTTCTCCGCGGCGGCGCTAAGGTCGTGAAGAACTCCGCGGGTTTCGACATTCCGAAATTCCTCGTCGGAAGCTGCGGTCGCTTCGGCGTGATCACCGAGGTGACGTTCAAAGTTTTCCCGGCGCCGCAGTCGTGGCTCACGCTCCGCATCCCGTGCGCGGACGCGACGGAAGCGGCGAACCGCATCGCGCAAGGCGCATCCTCGCGCTGGGAACTCGATGCGCTCGAATACCTCCCCGGTGAAGCTTGCCTCTGCGTGCGACTCGGCGGCCCCGCCGAGGCAAACGCCGCGCTCGCCGGTGAAATCCAGCGCGCATGGCCCGGCGCGACGATCCTCGCCGACGCCGATGCAAGCGCGCTCTGGTCGGGCCTGCGCGAATTCGCATGGGCGCACACGGATGGCGTGCTCGCGAAAATCCCGGTCACGCTCGCGTCGCTCAAAAGCGTCGCATCCGCCGCCGCAAGAATCGCCGGTGCCCGCGCGCATTTTTCTGCCGCAGGCAATGTCGCCTACGTCTCGCTTCCAGCGTCCGACGTGATGCAGTCTTTCGATGCGGAACTGCGCGCGCTCGGCCTCGCGGCTATCATTCTTCGCGGTGGAAGTGCGACGATGCGAATCGGAATGCGCAATGAGCCAACCATCATTGAATCCGTTTGCGCAGTATTCGATCCGGAGCGCAGATTTGCTGTCGGGGAAATCTGAAATTCCGTTTGCCCTGCACTTCAATTGAATGACCTTGATTATCTTCAATCAGGTCGCTGGAGTCGGCGGCTATGAGGCAATTAACACTTAACAACATCGAAATCGAAGCGCTGTTTCGGCAAGACCCTGCGACCGGGGAAGACGGGGGTTGGCAACATCTCCTTGTAAAATTACAGGGTCAGACTGACCAAACATCGGGACGAGTCACGGTTGACGCCGACGATCTCGAAAAGATTCCGCGATACGCTTTTTCTTATGGAAATGGTGGTTGGGAAAAGAGGCTCACAACCATGTTTTCGCGGCATCTAGGAGCGCGATTAAACCAGTAAAAGTACGGTTTAAGAATGTGAGTACGTACTAAAATTAGTACTTGTACTCTGCTTTTGTCAGCGTATTTGGACAAGGCATGGTCCAAATACTTTCTGCCACACCTTCAAAAACAAAGACTGAGTTTGTATGTTCTGACTGCATCGAGGGCATGGCGAAGCTGCCCGCGGAATCCGTGGATATCGTCGTCACTTCGCCGCCCTACAATCTCGACATCGCCTATACCAGTTTCCGCGACGACGCGCCGCGCATCGCTTATCTCGACTGGTGCGCGCAGTGGGCCGCGGAAGTGCGGCGCGTGCTGAAACCGGGCGGGTCATTTTTTCTCAATGTCGGCGCTGCGCCGGCAAACCCGTGGTTCCCGCACGAAGTCGCGCTCCGGTTGCGCCCGCTCTTCACGCTGCAAAATACGCTCCACTGGGTGAAGTCCATCACCGTGCTGCCGAAGAACGGCGCGGAAATTTCCGCGGGGCATTTCAAGCCGCTGAACACGCGGCGCTTCGTGAACGACTGCCACGAATACATTTTCCACTTCACAAAAAGCGGCGACGTGAAGCTCGATCGCCTCGGCGTCGGCGTCGCGTATGCAGACAAGAGCAACATCGCACGCTGGGGCCACACCGATGGAAAGGACAGGCGCTGCCGCGGGAACAACTGGTTCATCCCGTACAAGACGATCGCGAACCGCGCGGGCCAGCGGCCGCATCCCGCGACCTTTCCCGCGCAACTCGCCGAGTGGTGCATCCGCCTGCACGGGCTGAAAAATTCCGGCGGCGGAATCACCGTGCTCGATCCTTTCCTCGGCATCGGCCACGCGGCGGAGGGCGCTCGTGCGTGCGGTGTGGAAAGGTTCATCGGTTTCGAGATTGACGCAGGCTATCTCCGCGAGGCGTGTAAGCGCCTTGGCGTGCCGCCACCGAAAATGCGGCGCGCCGACTGAATGCCCGTCTTCATCCTACGCCGGATTTTCTCGCTGTTTTTCGTGCTGCTCATCGCGGTCACGGTCAGCTTTTGCCTGCTGCGGCTGGCACCGGGAAATCCGTTTGCGCTGAATGAAAAACAGTCCTCGCCCGAGACGATCGCGCGGCAGGAACGGAAGTTTAATCTCGACGGCCCGGTGTGGTGGCAATGCGTGCGCTACCTCGGCTTCGCGCGGCAAAATGCGGATCCGGATCGCCATTTGCCCGCGCGTTTCAGCGGACTGCTGCAGGGTGACTTGCAGCCGTGTCTCAAATTCAAGGATCGCACCGTGGCCGAACTGATCGCACAGGCTCTGCCGGTCTCCGCGATCCTCGGCGCGGCGGCGCTGCTGCTCTCGACGACCATCGGCGTGTGGCTCGGCAGCGTCGCGGCGATGCGCAAAAATACGTGGCTCGATTCCGCGACGATGCTCGGTGCGCTCTTGGCGATCTCCGTGCCCACATTCGTCACCGGGCCTGCGCTCGTGCTCATTTTCTCGCTGTGGCTCGGCTGGCTGCCGGTCGGCGGATGGACCGGAATTTCCAGCCTCATCCTGCCGGCGATCACGCTCGCGGGACCGTTCATCGCCTACATCGCGCGGCTCACGCGCACGAGCATGCTGGAGGTGCTGAATCAGGACTTCGTTCGCACCGCGCACGCGAAGGGACTGAGCGAGCGACGCGTGCTTTACAAGCATGTGCTGAAGGTCGGCATCCTGCCCGTCGTGAGCTTCCTCGGTCCGCTCACGGCGAATCTGCTCACCGGTTCACTCGTCATCGAGTCGGTCTTCAGCCTGCCGGGCATGGGCGGATTTTTTGTGAACTCCGTGCTCAATCGCGACGTGTTTCTCTGCAGCGGCAGCGTCACCATTTACTGCACGCTGCTCGTGGGGATGAATCTCCTCGTGGACATCGCCTACAAGTGGCTCGACCCGCGCATCCGACTCGAATGATGCGAGGAAATTGCAAAATGAAAATTGGGCATTGGGCATTGCAAATTGACGCGGCATCGCGCGGCGACGCGGCTGGGCAATTTGCAATGCCCAATTTGCAATGCCCAATTTGCAATTTCCACCCGCGCCGCAACGCATGAGCGAGCTGATTTCCACTCCCGCAGCGCAGCCGCCCGGCACGTGGCGGCGACTCGTCCGCAATCGCGTCGCGCTCGCCGCGATGATCATCCTCGCAGGCATCGCGTTCGTCGCGATATTCGGCCCGTCGATCTTTCCGTACAGCCCGGAAAAAGTAACGCCACACTCGCTGCATCCACCCTCGTGGCTGCCGCTCGGCATCGAGCAGGCGAAGGCCGACATGGCTCGCGGCGGCGCAGTCGGCACGTGGCAGCATCCGTTCGGCACGGACATGAATGGCCGGGATGTTTTCTCGCGCGTGATTCAAGGCGCGCGCGTTTCGCTCATCGTCGGCCTGTGCGGCGCGCTCGTGAGTTTTTTCATCGGCACCACGTACGGTCTCGTCGCCGGCTACGTCGGCGGGCGGACGGACAACGTGATGATGCGCTTCATCGAAATGCTGCACAGCGTGCCGCGGCTCATCATCGTCATCGTCGCGATCTTCACCTTCGCGCCGTGGCTGGAAACGGCACTGCACCGCACGCTGCCCAGCATCGAAGGCTACGCGAAAATCATCATCCTCATCCTCTGCCTCGGCCTCATCGAATGGCTCGCGATGGCGCGGATCGTGCGCGGTCAGGTGCTCGCGCTGAAGGAGCAGCAGTTCGTGCTCGCAGCGCGCGCGCTCGGCCAGTCGCACTCGCGCATTTTGCTGCGGCATCTGCTGCCAAATCTCATCGGCGTCATCGTCGTCTATCTTACGCTCACGATCCCCGCGGTGATTCTCGACGAGTCATTCCTCAGCTTCCTCGGCCTCGGCATCAACGACCCGCAGGCGAGCTGGGGCAGCCTGCTCAGCGACGGCAAAAATGTGATCAACCCGATCCACAGCTACTGGTGGCTGCTGCTCTTCCCCGCGGCCGCGATGTCGCTCACGCTCGTCGCGCTGAATTTCCTCGGCGACGCGATCCGCGACGCGCTCGATCCACGGGCGCGGAGATAATCCGCAGCCGCCGACGGCAGGAGGCGGGCACAATGTAACGCCGACGACTCGTCGGCAGATGGCGAGTGATACCATCTTGCACAAATAACCGGACAGATAGCGGGATGGCGTGTCTCGGGTAGGGTGGGCGTCCCGCCTGCCGTGGCGCGCGTCCCGCGCGGCACCCGGTGGATGATCCCAGGCGTTCCGTACACCAGCTACCTTCGAGTG
>JBBSEI010000131.1:0-8389 GCA_038239865.1 Chthoniobacterales bacterium | reverse complement strand
TTCCGTCTTCGCCGCCGTGCAACGCGGAGTGGATTGGAACACGACGAACATTGATGCCGACCTCGTCCACGTGCACACATGGTATGCGCATTTCGGCGGCATCCTCGCGAAGCTGAACTACGGCATCCCGCTCGTCCTCACCGCCCATTCACTCGAGCCGCTGCGACCGTGGAAGCGCGAGCAGCTCGGCGGCGGCTACGATTTTTCCTGCTGGGTGGAAAAGACCGCCATGGAAATGGCCGACGCCGTCATCGCCGTCTCGCGCGAAACCCGCGAGGACATCCTGCGGCTTTTCAACGTCGCACCCGACCGCGTGCCGGTGATCCACAACGGCATCGATCTCGACGAATACCGCCGCGTGAACACGACCGCCGCGCTGGAAAAATATGGCGTGAATCCGCGCGTGCCGTACGTGCTCTTCGTGGGTCGCATCACGCGGCAAAAGGGCATCGTCCACCTCGTCCGCGCCATCGAGAAAATGGATGCGGGCTTCCAGATCGTCCTCTGCGCCGGCGCGCCCGACACGCCGGAAATCGCCGCCGAAATGCAGGCCGCCGTCGCCGCTGCGCAGGCGAAGCACGGCAGCGTCGTGTGGATCGACAGGATGGTGACCAACGAGGAGAAAATCGAACTTTACAGCCACGCCGCCGTCTTTTGCTGTCCCTCGATCTACGAGCCCTTCGGCATCATCAATCTCGAAGCAATGGCGTGCGAAACCGCTGTCGTCGCGACCGCCGTCGGCGGGATCAGGGAAGTCGTCGTCGAAGGCGAGACCGGCTTTCTCGTCCCGCTTGAGCAGATGAAAGAATCTCCGTTCGAGGCTGTGAACCCCGCGCAATTCGCCGCCGACCTCGCCACGCGGATCAATACGCTGATGGCAGCCCCGGCCCTGCGCGCCCGCATGGCCACCGCCGGCCGCAAGCGCGCCGAAGAACACTTTGGCTGGCCCGCGATCGCGAAGCGCACGGCGGAGCTTTACGCGACGCTCGTCCACCCGCGCGGGTAAATGTGCGTGCGGCGTGCCGCCAAAGCGGCACGATTACCAAAGGCCGGAAACCGGATAGCGGGAGATTTCAGGGGCATGGCTCACGAGGTGGAATCCTCCGCGAGCAGCCGGTGCCACAACGCCGCGCTCGTCGCGCGAAACTCGCGCACTAGGCGCGGGCAGTTGGCAAGCGCGGGATGTGTGGTAGGAACGGCACGCCATGCTTCGAGCCGTTTTCCTTTTTCTCCTCCTCGCCTCCGCGCTCGTCGCACGCGAATTCGATCCGCGCCGCGATGCGTTCGCCTTTTCCAACGACACGGTGATGAACTACGAGGTGACGGCGGATGGCAAACTGCGCATGAGCAAAAAGGCGAAGTCGGGGCGGCCCACGCACTCGTGTTTTTTGTTCACGCGTTCGGCGATGCAGTTTTGGCAGTTCGCGCGCTTCGAGCCGAAGCAGTCGCGGCTTTCCGAGGAGGAATACCGGGCGCGGCTGCAAAAACTTTTTGCCATCGCGCCGTGGGCGGAGCGGCGTGAGCGCATCGTTTTTCCCGGTTATGCGGACCTGTGGGCCTTTTCGCGGGAGCATGAAAATCTCATCCGCGACAACATCGGGAACTGGCTGCTCACGTATCTGCGCGTGGGAAACTGGCGCATGATGAGTCCACTCATCCGCGTGCGGCAGCGGAGCTTCGCGGAGACGCTTTTCGCGCATGTGAGCCGCGGCGAAATCCGCGCAATGTATCTCGCGAAACTGCCGCACATGAATCACGTCGTGCTCGTGTATCACGCCGAACGGCTGCCGGAGGGCGGGATGCGCTTCCGCGTGTACGATGCGAATTTCGCGGGCAAAACGGTGCGGCTCGACTACGTGGCGAAAAGCAATCTCTTCGACTTCCCGCGGTGCTTCTACTGGCCGGGCGGCGAACTGCGCGCCTTCCCCGTGTACGATCGGCCGCTGCACTAGATGATCCTCGGCACCGCCGCATCCGAATTGGTTCTCGACGGACCCATCGAACCACGGCTCTGGCCGATCGCGCCGTTCGCACTGCTGCTGCTGTGCATCGCGCTCGGGCCGCTGGTGTGTGCAAAATTCTGGCATCGGCGGTATCCGATGGTCGTGCTCGGGCTCGCGGCGATCAGCGCGGCGGGCCAGCTTTACCCCGGCGGCACTTTTGCGTCGCTGCGGCATGCGCTGGAGGAATATGCGAGTTTCATCGCGCTCATCGCTTCGCTCTACGTCGTGAGCGGCGGCATCCACATCCGCGTGAAGGGCGAGGCGACGCCGCTCGTGAACTGCACGTTCCTCGCCATCGGCGCGGTGCTTGCGAATGTCATCGGCACGACGGGCGCGTCCATGCTGCTCATCCGCCCGTGGATTCGGATGAACCGCTACCGCATCACGGCATTCCACGTCGTGTTCTTTATTTTCATCGTGAGCAATGTCGGCGGCTGCCTCACGCCGATCGGCGATCCGCCGCTCTACATGGGGTATTTGAAAGGCGTGCCGTTTTGGTGGGTGCTTGCGCATTGCTGGCAGGCGTGGGCCGCCGCGGTCGCGGGGCTCATCGCGATCTTCGCCATCTTCGATCGCGTGAATTTTCTCCGCGCTCCGCGCCATGTGCGCGACGCGGAGACGGCGCACGAAACGTGGACCTTTCGCGGTCTGCACAATCTCGCGTTCCTCGCCGGGATCCTTTTCGCCGTGCTCATGCTGCCGCCCGGCGGGCGCGAAGGCGCGATGCTCGCCGCAGCACTCGGCTCGTGGTTCACGACGAGGCGCGAGATTCACGAGGCGAATGCCTTTGCGTGGGAGCCGGTGAAAGAGGTCGCGTGGCTCTTCCTCGGCATCTTCATCACGATGACTCCCGCGCTGCATTTTCTGCAGGCGAATCCGCCGCCGCTCGCCAGCGCGCACGCTTACTTCTGGGCGACGGGCGCACTCTCCGCGGCGCTCGACAATGCGCCGACGTATCTCGCCTTCCTCGCGACGGCGCTCGGGCAGCAGCAGCTCGCGATGGAAAATGTCGCGGACATCCGCACGTTCGCCTCGGCGCACGCGGGGACGCTCGAGGCGATTTCGCTCGGCGCGGTTTTCTTCGGCGCGATGACTTACATCGGCAACGGACCGAACTTCATGGTGAAGGCGATCGCCGAGCACGCGAAAGTGCGCACGCCGTCATTCCTCGGCTACATCGTGCGGTTCGCGCTGCCGATCCTGCTGCCGGTGCTCGCGCTCATCGGCATCCTGTTCTTTTCGCGGTGGCGAATCTTCGGATGAGAAGTGCGTGTGGCGGTTTTCCATGCGCAGCGTTTCCGTTGAACCACAAAGGTGCACAGAGGCATTCACAGAGGAGCGCAGAGGCTCCGTGCATCCTCCGTGCATCCTCCGTGCATCCTCCGTGCATCCTCTGTGCATCCTCTGTGAACCTCTGTGGTTAAAACCGCGGGCGGCCTTGCGAAAACACACACGCAATCGCTAGCCTTGCGCCATGTTCACCGGACTGGTCATCGAAACAGGCGAGCTGATCTCGCTCACCCGCACGGGCGAAAGCGCGCGCCTCACGCTGCGCGCGCCCGCGACCGGATCGTCCGCGCAGATCGGCGACAGCCTCGCGGTGAATGGCTGCTGCCTCACAGTAACCGAGCGCGAGGGCGAGCGCGTGTCCTTTGATCTCCTCGCGGAAACGCTGCGACTCACGAATCTCGGCGCACTCTCACCGGGAGAAAAAGTGAACCTCGAACCGGCACTCGGCGCTGGCGCGAAGCTCGGCGGGCATTTCGTGCAGGGCCATGTGGACACGAGTGCGGAGGTGCTCGATTTTTCGCCGCATGGCGCAGACTTCCGGCTCGAGGTCGCGCTCCCGGCGGAGTTCGCGCAGTACGTCGCGTTCAAAGGCAGCATCGCCGTGGACGGCATCAGCCTCACGGTCGCGGAAGTCGGCGAGTCGAGCTTCGTGTGCTGGATCATCCCGCACACGCGCGCCGTCACAAATCTCGCGGAGCGGAAAAAGGGCGAGCGCGTGAACCTCGAATTCGATCTGCTCGCGAAATACGTCGAGCGGATCGTCGCGCGGAAAAGGGAATGATCCACCCGATTTCCGATGCCGAGACGATCGCCGTGCGATGGCCGGTGCTGCGGCCGGAGTTTGCGCGGGAGACGGCAGTGTTCGACGGCGACGATGCGCCGGACACGCTGCACTTCGGCGCGTTCGACCGCGGAGCGCTCGTCGGCGTGGCCTCGATTTATCGCGCGACTTTTCCGGCGCAGCCGGACGTGCCGCACGCGATGCAACTCCGCGGCATGGCCACGCTGCCGGAGGTGCGCGGGCGCGGCTTCGGCGATGCGCTGCTCGCAACGTGCGTCGCTGCGGCGCGCGAAAAGGGCGCGACGCGGATCTGGTGCAATGCGCGCACGAGTGCCGCGGATTTTTACGTGCGGCGCGGCTGGCGGATCATCGGCGGGGAGTTCGACATCCCGACCGTCGGCCCGCACTTCCGGATGTGGCGCGAACTTTCGCCGACGGCGGATGCGCCGCGGGACTGACCGGACCGCCAGAAGCCCCCTTGTTTTCCGGGCGAATGCGGATTGATTGCACAAGCTCTTGGCGCTGCTTCCCATTTTTCCCGCACCATCCCTTCGCATGACGGCAATTCTCCGCATCCTCGGCGCACTTTTCGCGTTCAGCTTTTGCACGGTGCGCCCGGCGCTCGCGTTCTCGGTGGAGCAGATGAAGACGATGGAGGCGAAGGTGAAAAAACTCGTGGCGGTGAACACGCCCGCGGTGGTCGCGCTGCTCGGCGAAAAGATTCCCGGCGCGGGGTCCGGCGTGGTCGTGTCGGCGGACGGCCTCATCCTCACGGCAGGCCACGTCACGCATGGGAATGAAACGATGATGGTCGCTTTTCCCGACGGCAAGCAGGCGAAGTGCAAGGTGCTCGGCTCGGACTACACGCGGGATGTCGGGCTCGCAAAAATCATCGAGCCGGGAAAGTACGCGTTCGCGGAATTGGGCGACTCGGACAAGCTGGACATAACGACGATCGTCGTCTCGCTCGGGCATCCCGGCGGCTACGATGTCCGCCGCACGCCGCCGGCGCGCATCGGGCGCATCAGCTCGAAGGACATGGAGGGATTTTTGGTGAGCGACTGCACGCTGGTCGGCGGCGATTCGGGCGGGCCGATGTTTGATCTCGAGGGCAAAGTGGTCGGCATCCACTCGTCCATTTCGGAGAGCCTGAGCTTCAATCGCGACGCGCCGGTGAATGCGGCGAGGGCCTCGTGGGAGCGGATGCTGAAAGGCGAGCGCTGGGGAAAAATCCCGGGTGAGCGTCCCGGTCCTTTCGGCCAGAAAAAGGTCGCGGGCAAAGCGGCGCTCGGCGCGATTTTCGAGACGTTGGAAAATGGGCGCGCGGTGCTGCGCGAGGTGACGCCGAAGTCGCCGCTCGCCTCGGCGGGCGTGAAGGCGGGCGATGTGATCCTGCGACTCGGCGGCAGCGAGATCCGGACGGGCGCGGATGTCGCGGCGAAGCTCGGGAACTCGAAGCCGGGCGATCGGCTGGAGATCGTTTTCCGGCGCGCTGCCGAGGAGAAAAAGGCGGAGGTGACGCTGATTTCCGAGGCGGAACTGACGCGGCGCATGCGTCCCGCGAAACCGTGATTTTGCCAAAAAAAACTCTGCCCATGAAACGAACGCTGCTCCTCCTCTCCCTGCTCGCGACGTGCGGGCTGCACGGTGCCATCAAGAAAGCCGACGAGCCGCGCCATGCGACGCCGCCCGCGGGGGAAGCGGCGGACGAGAACGCGGGGGAAGACATCGCGCGCGAGCTTTCGCAGGAATTCAAAAGGCGCGCGCAGCGGCACGGGCGCAGGCCGCGGATGGAGGAGCAGGATTTCACGGAGGCGCTGCGCGCGGTGCTGGAGCGGCACGGCGTGCCGGCGGAAAAGCTGAAGACGGCGGGCGTGCCGGAGCTTTTGGAAATGCTGGAGGAGAAAAGTCCGGGACTTTTTCGCGGGCTCGGCGGGCTGGAATTGGGCGGGGCGTCGGGCTTTGACAGCAAGACGGAGCGGAAGCTGAACGATCATTTCCAAGAACTGCTCGACGGGCACAAGCCGGGCGCGGCGGTGGCGTCGCGCGCGACTTTTCTGCTGCGCGATGCGAAGCAGCCGGCGTCGCCGCTGGAGTTCGCGACGGGCATCCGCGCGGAGGGCTGGCTGCTCACGAAGGCGAGCGAGATCGCGCCGGGAGCGGAGTTGCAATGCCAGATCCGCGACGAATGGGTGGCGGCGAAAATCGTGCGCACTTGGGAGGAATACGACATCGCGCTGCTGAAGGTGGCGGCGAAGGATCTGCCGGCGGTGCAGTGGGCCGGGGGCGGGTCGCCGGAGGTCGGGAGTTTCATCACGGCTGCGGCGCCGGAGGGTCGGGACCCGGTGGCGATCGGCGTGGTGAGCGTGCTCGCGCGGAATTTGCAGACGAAGGGCCGCGGCTTCCTCGGCGTGTCGCTGACGAGCGATGAAAAGGGGCTGAAGATCCGCGAGATCGTGGCGGGCAGCCCGGCGAAAAATTCCGGCGTGCAGACGGAGGATCGCATCCTGGAACTCGACGGCAAGAAGCCGGACTCGATGTATAATTTTACGAAGATGGTCTCGGATCGGAAGGCGGGCGAGAAGGTGCGGCTGAAGCTGCAGCGCGGCGAGGCGATCGTGGAAAAGGAAATCGCGCTGGCGGATCGCGCCGCGATGATCGGCAACGGTCGCGGCGGGCCGGACAAGATGAACAGCATGGGCAGTTCGCTGAGCAAGCGGAAGACGGATTTCCCGTCGGCGATGCAGACCGATCTGCCACTGCAGTCCACGCAGTGCGGCGGGCCGGTGGCGGATCTCGATGGCAATGTGGTGGGACTGGTGATCGCACGCTCGGGGCGCGTGGAGACGATGGTGCTGCCGAGCGGGACGATCCGCGAGTTGCTCGCCAGCGTGGATTTTTCCAAGGAAGGGCAGCCTGCTGTGCCGAAGGCGGAAGCGCCGGCGGTGGCGAAATAGCGGGGGCTTTCGTCCAACGGCGCCTCGCGGGCCGCATCCCAATTTTAAGTTGAGCGTTGAGCGTTAAAAGTTTGGCGTTGAGCCTCGCGCAGCGGAGCGATCAATTTCTGAACCGGTGTCCCCATTCGGGACGCGCCTTCGGCGGGATCAACGCTCAACGCTCAACGCTCAACGTTTGACGCTCAACTTTCAAACTGGGACACTGTCGCATTGCGCGAGCAGCGGCGCTCGCCCACGCTGCGGAGATGACTTGGCAAACTTTCCGTCCGCAATGGGGGCTCGTGCTGGGATCGGGGCTCGGCGGATTCGTGGAACGGATGACGGACATGGATGCGGTGTCGTACTCGGAGATCGAGGGCTTGCCGCAGTCGCGCGTGGCGGGGCATGCGGGAGAGTTTGTGTTCGGGAAACTCGGCGGCGTGCCAATCGTGGCGGCGCGCGGGCGCGTCCATTTGTACGAGGGCTGGAGTGCGGCGGAGGTGACAGCGCAGGTGCGATGGATGGCGGAACGCGGCATCCGGCGGCTGGTGCTCACGAATGCGGCGGGGACGTGCAACGCGGAATTTGCGCCGGGCTCGTGGATGATGCTGAGCGATCATCTGAATCTCACGGGGACTTCGCCGCTGGCGGGCGGAGCGAATTTTTTCGACATGGGCGAGGTGTACGCGAAGCACCTGCGCGCCCACTTTTCCGCATCGGCAAAATCGGCCGGCATGACGCTGCACGAAGGCGTGTACGCCGGACTGCAGGGCCCGCAGTACGAGACGCCCGCGGAGGTGCGGATGCTGCGCACACTCGGCGCGGATGCGGTCGGCATGAGCACGGTGCTGGAGGCGATCCAGGCGCGCGCGCTCGGGCTGGAGGTGGCGGGATTTTCGTGCCTGACAAATTGGGCCGCGGGGCTGGGGACCAGGCCGCTGGCGCATGCGGAAGTGATGGAAACCGGCGCGCAGGCCGCGGCGGGGCTGGCGGATTTGCTGACGCACGCGATCCCGGCGCTGTGAGGCGCGCGGCGCGCGACATTCCAGTTGCAGCAGGCCGGGCCTCTGGGCAAAGGTGCGATCCGAATCGGAGGGGTGGCAGAGCGGTCTATTGCATCGGTCTTGAAAATCGAAAGCGCGGAATGGGCTCATGTGGACAGAGCTGTCCTCACTTGCTGCAGACTCTGTAGAAATGGTTTTTTGAGCGGTGTCGTTTGGTCACGACTGGTCTGGAAACGTCTTATTTTTCCGTGGCGGGTTACTTTTTCGGGTTACTTTTTTGCGGGTTGTCGAATTCCGCAGAACGGTGAAAAGGAGGGAATCGCCCGAGATGGGTTTGAGGGTTCCGTGAACGCCTTCGACTGAGCCGCGCAGGCT
>JBBSEI010000130.1:0-8641 GCA_038239865.1 Chthoniobacterales bacterium | reverse complement strand
GCGATGAGACCTACGCCGTCGCCCTTCAGCTTCGAGACGAGATCCGTCACCGCGAGTTTCGCGCGGGTGAGCCGGTCGGGCTTCACGTCCTGTGCGAGCATGCTCTTCGAGGTGTCCACCGCGAAGACGAGTTCGAGTCCCTTGCGGTGCGTCTCCTGCCACTCAAAGCCGGCCTGCGGCCGTGCGAGTGCGACAAACGCGAATGCAACGCCGAGGGTGAACAGCACGCGCTTTACACGCCGGCGCATCGCGGAGACGGACGAGGTGAGCTTGTCGAGCAGACGCGCGGAGGCAAACTGCGCCAGCGCCACGCGCTGCCGGAGGTCGAAGCGGCGATATTGCCAGATGAGGAAGGCGCATGCGGCAGCGCCGACAACGAGCCAGATGGGTTGTGCGAATTGCATAAGTCGAGGTGAGTTGGTGGGTGAGGTTGTGAGTTAAGGCAGGCGGCGGAAGCGGGTGTGCTCGAGGCCAAGCCCAGCGCCGAGAAGTGCGAGCGCTGGGAGCAATGCGAAGGCGAACAGCTCCGAGTGATGCTCGAATTTTTTGAGCTGGTGCGTGGTCTTTTCCATCCGGTCGATTTCGCCGTAGATGTGCTCCAGCGATTGCGTGTCAGTCGCGCGGAAGAATTTTCCGCCGGTCTCCGTGGCGATTTTTTGGAGCATGTCCTCGTCCACATCCACCTTGGCCATGACGAGCCGCTTGTTGCCGAACGCATCGGTGACGGGCACCGGTGCTTCGCCGCGCACGCCCGCGCCGATGGTATAGACTTTCACGCCGAGCGCCTTCGCGGCCTGCGACGCGGTCTCGGGCATGACTTTGCCCATGTTGTTTTCGCCGTCAGTGAGGAGCACGATGACCTTCGATTTGCCCGGCTGGTCGCGCAGGCGGTTGACGCCCGTCGCGATGGCCGAGCCGATGGCGGTGCCGTCCTCCACCGCGCCGATTTGCACGCGCTCGAGGTTTTGCTGGAGCCAGTCGTGATCGAGCGTGAGCGGGCTCACGAGATACGGCGCGCCGGCGAAACCGACGACGCCGATGCGATCATTGGGCCGCGCGTCGATGAATTTCGAGACGACGGATTTCACGATGTCAATGCGGCTCGCGGGCTGGCCGTCGAGTTTGAAATCGAGCGCGGCCATCGATCCCGAGCAATCGAGCGCGAGGATCATGTCCACGCCGCTGGCCTCGACCGTCGAGGTGCTGCGTCCGAATTGCGGCCGTGCGAGCGCGACGACGAGCATCCCGAGCGCGAGCAGGTTGAGTGGCGCAAACCATTTGCCCGCGCGGCTGCGCGTCTCGCGCGCCACCTGGAGGGCGATGTCAGCGCTGGAGAATTTCACGGCGGCGACCGGCCCGCGGCGACCGCGCAGGAGCGCGAGCAGCGGCAGCAGGGCGAGCAGCCAGAGGAAGTTTGGATAGAGGAATCGGATCATGGCAGTGATGGATTAGGAGTTGGCGGTGACGAGCTCGGTGGCCGGCTTCGCTGCGGGAGCGGCGGGCTGTTTTTTCGCGGCCTTGGGTTTACCGATGGACGTGACGAAAGTGCTCGCGCTTTCGAGCATCGCCTCCATCTGCGGGACGGTGAGCTGCCACCGCGCGAATTTCGCGAGGTCGCAGTGCCCGAGGAAATCCGCGAGCGTGTCGCGGTGCGCGGCCAGCGGGCTGTCCGTCAGGTCCACGAGGTCGTGCAAAAACTCGCCGGTCGTGTGATGCGCCGCGCGCACCGGGAAGCATTTCTCGATGAACACACGCACGATTTCCGACACCGCGAGCGAGAACGCCTGCGCGCTCTCCGGCTGCATCAGCGCCCGGAGCTTCGCGAGTTTTTCCAGCGCGAGTTCATACGGCAGCTTGCGCCGCGGGCGGCGGAACCATGCCCACGCGCCGAGGCCGAGCGCGAGCGCACCGAGCGATCCGCCCGTCCACGCAAGCCACGGAAAAGGTGCCGCAATGTGAATCGGCCCGCGGATGTCGCGGATGTCCTCGACCGGTGCAGAGGGAACGATCCCCGAAGGCGAAGCAGCCATCGGAGCGCCGGGCGAAACGCCGGCAGGCGCGTGAGGAGGAACGCTCCTCGGCGAACTGACTGATGCGGGCGGGACGACCGCCGCCGAATGGCTGGCGGACGGCGAAGGCGCGGCGACGGTCCTCGGTTGTGCGACCGCCGCCGACGGAGTGGCGGGCGGCGTCAGTGCGGCACTCGGCGGGCCAACTTTCAGCGCGGCGAATCCGGTGGCACCCAGGAGACTGAACGCGGCGATGACCGCGGATTTTCCGGGTGAGAGGGACAGGAGTGGGATGAGTTTTTTCATTAGCGTTTGCGGCTGCGGTTTTTGAAGAAGGACACCAGGCCGGCCACGTAGGGCTGGTCGGTGGAGAGGCGGAGTGAGTCCACCGCCTCGACGTTGAAGGCGCGCGTGAGCTGCGCGGTGCGCTCCTCGGCGATTTCGTTGAAGCGCTCGCGCACCCGCGGATTGCGCGTGTCCAGCTCGATGAGTTCGCCGGTCTCGGCGTCCTCGATGGCGACGATGCCGAGGTCGGGGAGCACGAGTTCGCGGGCATCATCAATCGGCATCGCCACGAGGTCGTGGCGGCGGTTCGTCTGGCGGATGGCGCGGCGCAATTCCTCGCTCGGCGTGCTGCCGGTCTGGAAATCCGAGAGCAGGAAGACAATCGCGCGGCGCTTCATCACGCCATTCACGAAGTCGAGCGCCTGCACGAGATCCGTGCCGCGATGCGCGGGCTCGAAGCCGAGCACTTCGCGGACGATTCGCAGCACGTGCCGGCGGCCCTTGCGCGGCGGGACGTAGAGTTCCACCTGGTCGCTGAAGAGCAGCAGGCCGACCTTGTCGTTGTTTTTCACCGCGGAAAAGGCGAGCACGCTCGCAATCTCCGCCGCCAACTCGCGCTTGCTCTGCTCGCCCGAGCCGAAGTCGCCGGACGCGCTCACGTCCACCATGAGGAGGAGCGTGAGTTCGCGTTCCTCGACGAACTTCTTCACGAACGGATGGCCGGTGCGCGCGGTCACGTTCCAGTCAATCGTGCGGACCTCGTCGCCGGGCACGTATTCGCGCACGGAGTCGAAGTTCATGCCTCGGCCCTTGAAGACGCTGTGGTATTGCCCGGCGAGCGTGTCGGTCACGAGGCGGCGGGTGCGGATGTCAATCTTCCGCACTTTTTTCAGAATTTCGCGGGTTTGTTCGGAAGTCATAAGCAAGGCGAGTTGGCGTTTGGAGTGATGAAGGTGGGCGGTTACGGCACGGGCATGCCTTCGAGGATGCCGGCGATGATGTTTTCCGAGGTGACGTTCTCCGCCTCGGCCTCGTAGCTCACGGCGATGCGGTGGCGCATCACGTCGTAGGCGAGATCCTTCACGTCCTGCGGCGTCACGTAGGCGCGGCCTTGGAGAAAGGCGTGTGCGCGCGCGGCGAGCGTGAGGCTGATCGTGGCGCGCGGCGAAGCACCGCACTGCACGTAGCCGTTCAAGTCTATGCCGTAGGGCTTCGGGTCGCGCGTCGCGAGGACGATGTCCACGATGTAGTCCTTCACCTTGTCGTCCACGTAGATGTTGCTGACCACGCGGCGCGCGGCGACGATCTCGTCAGCGGTGACGACCTTCTGCACTTCGTACGAAGGCTCGGCGACGGCCATGGATTCGAGGATCGCGCGCTCCTCGCTGCGGTTCGGATAGTTGACGATCACCTTAAGCATGAAGCGATCGACCTGCGCCTCGGGGAGCGGGTAGGTGCCTTCCTGTTCGAGCGGATTCTGCGTCGCCATCACGAGGAACGGATCCGGCAGCTTGTAAGTCTCGTCGCCGAGCGTGACCTGGCGCTCCTGCATCGCTTCGAGCAATGCGCTCTGCACCTTCGCTGGCGCGCGGTTGATTTCATCCGCGAGGATGAGATTCGCAAACACGGGGCCGTGCTTCGTGCTGAACGAGCCGTCGCGCGGATTGTAGATCATCGTGCCGACGATGTCCGCGGGGAGCATATCGGGCGTGAATTGCATGCGCTGGAAGTCGAGCCCCACCGCCGCCGCGAGCGTCTTGAGCGCGAGCGTCTTCGCGAGTCCGGGCACGCCTTCGAGGAGGATGTGGCCGTTGCTGATGAGCCCGACCATGAGCCGGTCAATGAGTTGATCCTGCCCGACGATGACGCGCGCCATCTGCTTGCGCAGCGGCATCACCCAAGCGGAGGTCTGCTGCACCTGCTCCTGCAGGCTGCGGATGGCGGGATTCTCCCCCGGCCGATCCCACTGCCGCCCGACCGCGGGCGCGGGGCGTGCCGCGGGGACGGTGTATTTTTCCGCCGAAAAGTCGGGCTCGGTCCGCGGCGGAGCGGTGTCGGGCATCGCGACGGCGGTGCCAGACGCGGCTGAGTTTTTGTTCCAGAACGATGGAGTCTTCATGAGTTTTGCGATGAGGTTTTTTGTTTGTCTGCTTGTGTGTTTCGTGAACCGCCGCGCTCGGAAGAACGCTTTGGATTACGAGTGCAGGCTAACGCCCCACGCTGGCGCGAAGCTTTCACGCGCATTACATCGGTGAAGGGTTTTGCTGCCGCCACGCTCCTTCGCACACCGCAGCGATACTCCGTGGCGGCTGTTCTCCCGCGCTTGGACGGAGGCGAGCGGTTTGATCGCTCGCGTGGTGGCAAATTGCACGTTGCGGTGCCGATTGCATCTGCGCACGCTCGCGACATCGCACCGCGATGAAATCTGCATCCAAGCATTCGCCATTCGTCCCCCGTTCCGTCCTCGCGATCACTTGTGCGGTGCTCGCGACGGCATGTCAAACCGTCACAGAGCGCACTCCGTCCGTCTCAAAGGCGGAATCACAGCGCCAGCTTTCGGATTCCCAGGCACTGATGCGCCGTTACGAAGCGCGCTACGGAAAGCTGCTGCCCAAACGGCCCAAGCACAATTTTCGGGAGTTGCGCGCGCAGTTGAAAGGCAAGCCGATGAGCGCGGTCACGGCCTTGCTTGGCAAACCTGCCGCGGTCTTCTCCTCGGACTCGACCGAGTCGTGGGACTATATGAATGCGGCCTATGATCCCGTCTCCGGTCGGACGGTGCGGCGGCTGGAGATTTGGTTTAGAAGCGGCGTTGTCGATTATTTGACTTCTTCGTTCTAATCCAACCTCGCTTCAGAACGGATCGGACGTCGGGATCAGCCAGACCGCGAGCGCGCGTGACGTGGGCGGATGAGGCCGGAGCGGCGCACATTCAGATGCGGCGATCCCTTGACGGACGCTGGAGGTGGCGGCGCTCCACTTCCTCAATCGGTCGACCCTCGACGAACACGGCTTGAGTGCGCGCGGCTATTTGCGCGCCAAACAGGCCGACCATTGCCACAATCCATGTCCAGAGCACCACGACGATAATCCCGCCCAGCGAGCCGTAGATGACACTGTATCGCCCCAGCCAGAGCAGGTAGCCGAGGAAGATCGGCTTGGCGGTGGCAAAAAGCAGCGCGGCCAGAATCGCGCCCGCCAGTGCGGGTCGCCAGTGCGGCCGTCTTGCGGGCACAAAACGGTAAGTGAAAGAAAACGCGACGAGCACGAAGGCTGGCGGGAGCGCGTTGACGACCAGGTGGAAAAGCGTCTCCTGACCGAATGGCAAAATGCCGAACGTCCATCGCAAAGTCTGAAGAACGATCGGCGATCCCAGCGCCACGAGGAACATCACGCCGAGCATGAGCAACATCGCAAACCGCACGCGCAGATGTTTCCAAAACTGAAATTTCTCACCGGCATCGAAGATAATATTCAGCGACTTGGTCACCGCTCCGAAAACCAGCGCGCCGGTCCAGATCAGCGGCAGAATTGAAAACAAACCGCTGCCGCGTGCTGTGGCAAATGTCTGCACGACGATTCGGTCGATCGCCACTGGCCCGCGCGGCAGAAGTTCGCCGAGATAGTGGGTCGCCTGTTTGACGGCCCATTGCGGATCGACGAAAAACGCGGAAACCGATCCGACTACGAGCAACAGCGGAAAGAGTGAGAGAAGGCTGTAGTAGGCGATCGCCGCGGCCCAACTCGCGTTGTCGTCCTTGAAAAAGTTGCGTGCCGCCAGTTTCACGACGCGCCACGCGAGCGCACACTGAGCCGCGCTGGGCAATGCGGAGAGGAGAGTTCGGAGTTTGATCATGCCGCGCGGAAGGACTGCTTACGCCCTCGCTGCGTCAAAGGCACCTTCATTCGAGATGCGGCGATCGCGGAGCTATCCGACAAATCGGAACACAGCCTTCCAGGCTGTGCGGCGCGTGGGCTTCCAGCCTGGCGGACCCTGATGCGAGCAGGCTGGAAGCCCGCTAGCCGCACAGGCAGGATGCCTGTGTTCCGTTCGCGCGCATTCGTCAGATAGACTCTCCACAGACTGTCAAATGCACTGCGCCAAATGCTCCGAACCCGTGGCATTTTTCAGGTTTCGGCAGGATGGAAAATATTCACGGACGTTCCAAATAGATGCCCGCCTTCGACGTTAGCTGCGCTCCTCGGCGCGGCGGAACCAGCGTGCGAAAAGCACGTCGGTGGAGGAGTGCGCGATCATCGAGGCGGTCACCACGACGGCGACGAGGTGGAACATGTGATCCGCACCGGGCACGGCGGCTTGCACGATGAGCAAGCCGTAGATCACGGAGGCGAAACCTTTCGGCCCAAACCAGCCGGCGGTGATCTGCTCGCGCCAGTCGAGCCCGCTGCCGAGCAGTGAAATGGCGATGGCGATGGGCCGGATGGCGAGCAGCGCCAGCGCCGCGAAGACGTAGCCTGAGAGCGGCACTTCGGAAAAAAACTTTGGCGACAGGAGCACGCCAAAGACGAGGAGCGCGGCGAGCTTGAGCAGTTCGGCGACGATTTCGCCGAACTTGTGGAATTCTTTGCGCAGGTCCGGCCGCACCGTGGCGATGGTGATGCCGGCGGAAAAGGCGGCGAGATAGAGATTCGCGTGGGTGATGAAGCCGATCGAAAGCACGAGCAGCCCGAGGGAAAACGCGAAGATCGGCTCGTAGCTTTTTTGCACCGCAAAAAATCGGAAGCGCTCGATTCGGCAGCCAGCCCACGGCACCGCCACCCCGAGCGCGACGCCGAGCGCGAGTTCGCCCGCGAGCCCGCCGATGTGCAGTGTCTCGTGTCCGACGAGCGCCATCAGCGCGAGCACGATCGGGAGCGCGAGCCCGTCGTTGAGTCCGCTTTCGACATTGAGCAGATGGCGCAGGCGCGGCGGGATTTCCTCGCGCCCGATGATCGCGGCGGCGAAGACGGGATCGGTGGGACTCAGAATTGCTCCGACGAGCAGCGCCTCGAGCCACGGGAGCCCCGTGATGAAATGCGCGAGCGCCGCGGTGCCGAGCAGTGTGAGCGGCAGACCGATGATGAGCGCGCGGCCCGGCAACTGCCATTTCGAGGTGAGCTCGCGCAAGTTGAGCCTCATGCCGTCGGTGAAAAGGATGGAGAAGAGCGCGAGTTCGGCGAGGCGCTGCACCACCGGATCCTCCGGACTCAGTTTGATGAAATCGAACACTCCCGGCCCGCTCAGAAATCCTGCGATCAGAAACAGCACCGCCATCGAAAGCACGCTGCGATCCGCCAGTTCCGAGAGCAGCACCGCGAGCAGGAGCGCGATGGCGAAGATGAGGAGCACCGTCATTCATTGAGCATGAGAAGACGCCGCCGGAATGTCCCGTCCACAAGTGCGCGTGACACCGGACTCCCAACGCGGTTCTTTGCGCTCCATGTTGCGCAAAATCTGGATCGAACTCCGCTCATCGCTTTGGTTCGTGCCGGGGCTGCTCGTGATCCTTGCGATGGGGCTCGCATTCGGGCTGGTGGAGCTTGACTTGACTTTTGCCGATGCGCTCCGGGCCAAAGCCTGGAGGCCGCTGCTCAATGCCGGCGCCGGGGGTGCGCGCGGGATGCTCACCGCCATCGCGGGATCGATGATCACCGTGGTCGCGATGGCCTTTTCGATCACCATCGTCACGCTCTCCCTCGCCTCCACCCAGTACACGCCGCGCATCCTGCGCAACTTCATGCGCGACCGGGCGAATCAGTTCGTGCTCGGCGTTTTCGTGGCCGTCTTCACGTACTGCCTGATCGTCCTGCGCACCATCCGCAGTGGCGCGGAAAGAGATGGCGCGGCTTTCGTACCGCTGCTGGCGGTCGCATTTGGACTGCTGCTGGCGCTGCTCTCCATCGGCTGCCTCATCTTTTTCATCCATCACGTCGCCGCGTCCATCCAGGCATCCTACATCCTCCAGGCCATCACGCACGAGACGCTCGCGGCCATCGAGTTACTCTTCCCGGAAAAAATGGACGAAGACGAGGGACGCGCGCAGGCGGCGCAGACACGGCGCGAGTGCGATTGGCATCCTGTCGCCGCACATGCAAACGGCTACATCCAGCATGTGGATTCGGAAGCGCTCCTGCGCTTTGCCCGCGAGCACGACGCGGTGCTGCAGATCGAGCGCGGCGCGGGCGACTTTGCCTTGGAAGACGCGCCGCTCGTCTGCGCAAGCTGCCCGCTCGACGATGCCGCTGCCGCCACGCTGCGGGCGCATTTTGCCATCGGAGATTTCCGCACGGTGGATCAGGACGCGGGCTTCGGCATCCGCCAAATCGTGGACATCGCGCTGAAGGCG
>JBBSEI010000129.1:0-8818 GCA_038239865.1 Chthoniobacterales bacterium | reverse complement strand
GTCCGCGGCGGCGCTGTGGACGGGCTTCAGGTAGCCGCCGACGGCCGTCGCGCGGCCTCCGGGTTCGGAATGATGGTAGGCCGTCGTGCGCACATACATGAAGTGCGATGCCGTCTTGCTGATGTTCTGCGTCGGTCGCGTGGCGTAGCCGCCATCTCCCGCGCGTGCCGCGACTCCAGAATTCGCCCTCGTGCCCGTGCCGGAGCAGGCCGTGAGCGCGACGGCGCAGAGCAGGACGAGCAGGCGGATGAGGAACGAAGATGGCATCGAATGGCGTGTCGTTTACCCGAAGGCTGCGGGAGTGGGAACAGAAAAGGCTGCCGCCTGCGTCCTGCGGAAGTCGCGAGAATTGCGATGAAATTTCATGCCGATGATCATCGGGCGCCGCCTCGCGCACACACACCGATCTCGCGGACCATTCGCGAGATCGGTGTGCGTCGCCGGCGAGTCGGTCAACGCAGAAAGCGCCCGAGATTATCCTGCTCCCACTCGATCGAGCGGCGGTAGTGGCGGAACCGGCGCTCCTTTTCCACGAAGCCCTCGTGATGCACGATCCGCCGTCCCGCGCTGTCATACCGATCGGGGACGAACGCGTGGAGCATCTCATGAAAGACCACGTACTCGACATACCACTGCGGCACGAACTGCCGATCAAGCAGCGGGTGAATGCGGATGATGCGGTCGGCTTCCTGGATGCTGCCGAAGACGATGTAGTTCTTCGGCCGTTCGCGACGGCGCTGGCCCCACGCGATGTGATAATTGCGGAGGCGGTTCCGGAAATAGCGCGCGTTCATTTTATCGAAGACGGCGCGGAGATCGAAGTAGCGGCCTTCCGTGGCGAATTCAAACTGACGCTGGACCGGCGTGCGAACGGTCGCGAGATGGCGCTTCCGGGCGAGGGTGCGCGCCTTCGCGGCGGCTTTCGATGTCCGCGGGGAAGGGGACTTGCGATGTTTGGTGCGCTTGGTCATGGGCCTTTGAATGGCCGAAACGGTAGGCGCGCACCCCCGGATCACAAGCGCTACGTCTCGTCGGACGGAGATTTCCCGGCTTCGCCTAAAAGCTGCTCTGCGCGTGCCATTCTGGCGCGGAGTTTCTTCAGGCTGTGGATTGCTGCCACCTGCTCCTTCCATTCGCGCGATGGGACTGCTGGGCTCCCCATGTAAATGCCATTGGCCGGGAGAGATTTGCTCACTCCAGACTGCGCGCCCACGATGGAGTGATCGCCGATGTGGACGTGGCCAACAGTGCCAACCTGACCCGCTAAAGTCACGAAATTGCCGATCTTCGTGCTGCCCGCCACGCCGGTGCCGCCGCAGAGGATGCAGTGCTTTCCGATGACAACGTTGTGACCGATCTGAACAAGGTTGTCGATTTTCGTCCCCTCGCCAATCCAGGTCCGGCCAAACCGCGCGCGATCGACGTTCGAGTTTGCGCCAATTTCCACATCGTCATCGAGCTGGACTGTCCCGGTCTGCGGGATTTTGACCTGCCGGCCATTTTGAAATTCAAACCCGAAGCCGTCGCTGCCGATCACCGCGCCGGCGAAGAGCGTGACGCGATTCCCGATTTTGCACAGATGGCCGACGGTCACCTGCGGATGAATGTGGCAGTCGCTGCCGATCCGCGTGTCCTGCCCGATCGTGCTGTGCGCGCCGATGATCGTGCGGTCGCCGATGTGCGCGCCACTTTCGATCACCGCGTACGGCTGGATGTTCACGTCCGCGCCGAGCACCGCGCCTTCCGCGATGATCGCCGTGGGATGAATCCCGGGCAGAAATCGCACCGGCGGCGGGGCGAATTTTTCCACGACTTTTGAAAATGCGAGCGTGGGATTTTCGCAGCGGATGCAGAGCGCCGGGACATCCTCGGAGAATGCAAGCGGCACCAGCGCGACGGTCGCGCGCGAGGTGCGGAGCTGGCTGAGGTATTTCGGATTGCCGAAAAAAGTCACGTCGCCCGGCAGGGCCTCGGCCAGCGCGGCGGCTCCGGAAATTTTCGCCGAACCCTCGGCCCCGGAAGCAAGCTGGCCGCCTACGAGGGCGGCCAGCTCTGAAACGGTGATCTCCACGGACGGGATTACTTTTTGCCCTTCGGCTTCTCCGCCTCCGGAGCCTTCTCCGCGGGCTTGTCGGCCGCGGCGCTCTTTGGCCGTTCGGAGTTGAGCTTCTCGACGATTTCCTTTGTGAAATCGTAGATCTCCTTTGCGTAAAGGATCACGGGGACGTTGTTGATGCTGTTGCCCGAGGTGTCGAAGACGAGGTCGTAGCCGACCGATTTCACCTTGTCGTCCACGACCTTGCGGATTTCGTCCACGATGCCGTTGCGGATGCGGAGCGTCTGGTCGGCGAGCTGCTTTTCCTTTTCCATCTGGTAGGCCTGAAGCTCGCGCATCATGTTCTGCCACTCGGCGATTTTGTCGTCGCGCTCCTTCATCTTCGCCGTCGCGCGATCCTTGCTGAGTTCGGGCTTTTTGATGTCGTCGTTGAGCTTCTCGATCGAGTCCTGGAGTTCCTTGCGCTTTTCCATGCGCTCATCGAGGTCGCGCTTCAGCACGGCGCGCGTCTCGCTCATTTTGGTTTCCGCCTCTTTGGTGCGCCAGTAGGATTCGAAGACTTTCTTCATGTCCACCGAGCCGATTTTAAGTTCGGCGGAAGCGGTGCCCGCAAAAGCGAGCGAGAGGACGAGCGACAGGAATGGGATGAGCAGGTGTTTTTTCATGTGAAAAGCCGTGTATTGACCCGCAAAGCGCGGGCGCGTTCAAAATTTGTATCCGATATTGAACTGAAACTTGCCGCTCGAGTCGTTGTAGCGATCCGCTTGGAGCGGGATGCCGTAGTCGATCCGGATGGGGCCGATGGACGGAATTTCCAGCAGCAGGCCGATGCCGTAGTCGCTGTTCAGCCCGCCCGATCCGTTGGCGTCCTTCTTCGCGTCAAACTGATATGAGCCGCTGCTCACGAATCCCGCGTCGAAGAAAAATGCCGCGCGCACTTTTTCAATGATCGGCACGGTGTATTCCGCCGTGAACCGCGCGAGCGAATTGCCGCCGACCGGTTCGCCGGTGCCCTCGGCATCTTTCGGGCCGACGTCGCGATATTTGAAACCGCGCAGGCTGTTCGCGCCGCCGAGGTAGAGGCGGTCGTACACCGGCACGCGCTTGCCGTTGGACCAGTTGTCCACGCCGGCGACTTGCGCTTCAAAAGTGAGGATCGTGTCGCCCGGCAGCGCGATGTATCTCGCGGCATCAATGTCGAAGCCGTAGATGCTCTCATTGCCCCCGAGGAATCCGCCCGCGGCATAGATTTGCGCGTCCACGCGCCAGCCGGTGTTCGGCAGATACACGCGGTTGCGCGAATCATACGTGATGCCCGCGCTGACCTGGCTTTTGAGCACCGGGTTTGAGTCCTTGCGAAATTCGGACGTCGTCGAGAGCGTGTCGGAAAAGCTGTGCAACTCGATTTCCTCGAGCCGGTATTCGAGGCGCAGCGCGGTGAATTCGTTCAGCGGACGCCGCAGGAAAATGTCACCGCCGTAGCGCCGCTCGTTGTACACCGCGCTCGTGTAGCTCGCATCGCGGTAGTAAAGCTCGGTGCCGAGTGAGAGCTTCTTATCGAGGAAATACGGCTCCGTGAGGCTGATGATGAAATCCTTGCGCGTGGTGCCGTACTGGATGCGCGTGCGGAATTTCTGCCCGCCGCCGGTGAAGCGCGGCCAGTTCATGATGTCGAAATTTCCCTGCGTCAGTTCGACGAAGCCGAGCAGGTTGTCCACCGAGCTGAAGCCCGCGCCGAAATTGAACGAGCCGGTCTGCGTCTCAGCCACGTCCACATTCAGATCGCGCCGCCCGGGCACCGAGATGAGAGGCTCGGCGGGACGCAATTCCGCGCGGGAAAAATAGCGCAAATTGTCGAGGCGCGCCTTGCTCGCGTCCATGCGCACGGTGTTGAAAAGATCGCCCGGCGCGAGCGCGAGTTCGCGGCGGATGACCTTGTCCTTCGTCCGCGTGTTGCCGGCGATGTTCACCTTGTCCACGTAGTACTGCACGCCTTCCTCCACGCGGAAATTGACGTCCACATTGCCACCGCCGACGGGCACCGGCGTGGGGATCACGGCGAGGTCGAGGTAGCCTTTCGCACCGTAAAGATCGCTGATCGTCTTGCGATCCGCGGCGAGCGCCTGCGGCGAATAAATTGCGCCCGGCTTCAGCTTCAGCTTCTGCGTGATTTCATCCGCCGCGAAGACCCGCGCTCCGGTGAGCGAGACGCGACCGACGTGCGATTGCGCGCCCTCGACGATTTGGAAAGTGACATCCACCTTCTCGCCATGCCGCACCACGTCCGGCCGGCGCACATCCGCGTTGATGAATCCCTTGCTCTGGTAAAGTTCGCGAATGGCGCGGACGTCGTCCTGCAATTGATCGCCGTTCAGCTTTCCCGCCGTCGAGGAGAACACGTTCATGATGCCCTTCGGCTTGGTCTTGATCGCCTTGAGGAGCTCGGACTTTTTCACCGAGGCATTTCCGGCAAAGGACACGCGGTTGATCTTCGCGTGGGAGCCTTCGCTCACATCGAAAACCGCGCGCACCGTGCCCGCCTTGGCCAGGTTCTCCGTGCGGTAGCGCACGTCCACGTCGCCGTAGCCTTTGCCCTGGTAGTATTCGATGATTTTCTGCCGGTCCGCCTCGAGCGCGGAATCGCTCACCGAGTCGCCGGCCTTCGCGGAAATCTGGTCGCGCAGCTTGGAATTTTTCACCCGCGTCGCGCCGTTGATCACCACTTCGCCGAGCGTGCTTTTCGTGGCCACGACCACGATCACTTTCACGCCGTCGGCCTGCGGCTCGCCGAAGACGCGGACATTCGTCGCATTGCCCGTCGCCATCACGTTCCGGACGTCTTCCTCCGTCACCCGCGGCGAATACGGCCGCCCCACGCGCGTGCGCATGTTGGCGAGGACTTTTTCCTTCGACACCGTCTGCGGCCCCACGAACTGAACTTCGATCGATTTTACCAGCGGCATGTTCGGCGCTTCCTGCGCCTTCGTCGCGAGCGGTGAGATCAAAAGTGCGACGATGCTGTGGGTGAGAATTCGGAGATTCATGATGGAAAAAGATGCGGCGGAAGGCGGGCCTCCCGGCGCAAAGCGGCGTATTAGCCGGAGTGCGTGTGCAAAGGTCAAGCTGGCTTTTGCGGCAGGTCGCATTCGGCGAACGCGACCGCGCATTGTCGCGCAAATCCGCGGGCTCGGCGGGGCCGCCTTACCGCCGCCCCAATTTGTACTCAAAACTGTCCACCAGCGCGAGCCAGCTCGCCTGGATGATGTTGTCGCTCGCGCCCACCGTGCCCCACGAATCCTTGCCATCGGTGCTCGTGATCAGCACGCGCGTGCGCGCGCCGGTGCCCTGCTGGCCGTTGATGATCCGCACCTTGTAGTCCTCGAGCTGGATGCCCGCGATCTTCGGATAGAAAGGCATCAGCGCCTTGCGCAAAGCGGCGTCCAGCGCGTTCACCGGCCCGTCGCCTTCCGCGACCACGTACGCCTCCTCGCCCTTCACCTTCAGCTTCACCGTCGCCTCGCATTTGTCCCACAGCCCATCCGCCGTGCGCCGGAATGAGCAGTGGTATTCGTGCAGTTCAAAGAGCGGCTTCTGCCTCCCGAGATGCTTCCGGATGAGCAGCTCGAAGCTCCCCTCCGCCGCCTCGAATTCATACCCCTCATTTTCCAGCCGCTTCACGCTCGCGAGGATGTCCTTCACCTCCGGCGCGCCCTTTTCAAAAGTGAAGCCCAACGCCTCCGCGCGCATCAGCACGTTGCTTTGCCCGCTGAGTTCGCTCACCACGATCGTCCGGTGGCTGCCGACCAGTGCCGGGTCCACATGCTCATACGTGCGCGTCAGTTTTTGCACCGCGTTCACATGCGTGCCGCCCTTGTGCGTGAACGCCGCGCCGCCCACGTACGGCGCGCGGATGTTCGGCTGCACGTTCGCGAGTTCCGCGACGAAGTGCGACAGGTCGCGCAAATTCTCCAGCTTCGGCACCACGTTCATTCCCATCTTGAGCTGGAGATTCGGGATCACACTCACGAGGTCGCAGTTCCCCACGCGCTCGCCGTAGCCATTGATCGTCCCCTGCACCTGCACCGCCCCCGCGCGCACCGCCGCGAGCGCATTCGCCACGCCCACGCCGGAATCATTGTGCGTGTGGATGCCCACCGCCTTGCCCAGCCGCGAAATCACGCGCGCCGTCATGTCCGCGACTTCCTCCGGCATCGATCCGCCATTCGTATCGCACAGCACGACCAGATCTGCGCCGCCGTCCACCGCAGCCTCCAGCGTCAGCAGCGCGTGCTCCCAGTCGTCCTTAGCGCCGTCGAAAAAATGCTCCGCGTCATAGATCACCTCGCGGTCGCGTTTCTTCAAAAACGAAACCGTGTCCCGGATCATCCGCCGGTTTTCCTCCGCGGAAACGCGCAGCACATGCTCGACGTGCAGCCACCAGCTCTTGCCAAAAATCGTCACCGCCGGCGTCTCCGCCTCGAGCAAGGTTTTCACCTGCGTGTCCTTCGCCACCGGCGAGTTCTTCGCCCGCGTCATGCCAAAGGCCGTGATCTTCGCGTGCTTCCACCGCTGCTTTTTCGCTGCGCGGAAAAACTCGATGTCCTTCGGGTTGCTCCCCGGCCAGCCGCCTTCGATGTAATCGATCCCAAACGCATCCAGCTTCTCCGCCACGCGGATTTTATCCACGACCGAGAAAGAAATCCCCGTCCCCTGCGTGCCATCGCGGAGCGTCGTGTCGTAGAGAGTGAAGCCTTTGGTGCTCATGAAAAAGGGGCGCACGCTAAGTCACCCGCCGTGCCCCGTCAACCGTCCGCCGCGCGCGTGGCGACTCTTCCCACGCCGGGCTTTTTCCTCGCCAGCGGATCCGCGTTTCACAAAAGTCGCCCGATGAAAATCTCACAGGTATCAGGGCGCCTCGTCCTGATTCTGGTTCCGGTATTTCTCCTCGTCCTCATTCTCATCGATGGCGTCAACGTCCCCTTTTGGGATGAATGGTCCACGCCGGGTGAGTTCCTCAACATCGAGAAACTCACCTTCGCCGACTTCTTCCGGCAATCCAATGAGAGCCGCCTCATTGTTCCGAAGCTCATCTTTCTCGGAGTTAGTAAGTTCGTCGGCTGGCAGCCGAAGCATTACATGGTGCTCGGGTGGCTCATCATCGTCGCCATCTTATGGCTGACTTATAAGGTATGTTATCGCCGCCCCGCCCGCGGCGGCGTGCAGGATGGCGTTGGCTTACTCTGCCTCGCATTCTCCAGTGCGCTGCTTTTCTCGCCCGCTCAGTATGAAAATTGGCTGTGGGGTCTGCAATGGGTGATCTTTGTCCCCCTCTTATGCGCGCTGATCGCGTACGACCTGCAAAGACGGACGCGCTCTTTCGGCGTGCGCCTGATCATCACCGTCCTGCTCAATCTTGTCGGGATGTTCAGCTTTTCCAACGGGATGATCCTTTGGATCGTATCCTTCCCATTTTGGCGCGAAGCACTGGAGCCCCTCGCAGGCCGCCGCCCCTCCAAACGCGAAGTGTTCCGGTGGCTGGCCTGGACATCGGCCTATTGCCTCGCGGCGGTGATCTTCGTGCGCATCTATTTCACGGACTATCAGAACGTCTTTGCCGAACCGCCCCTGGCCTTCGTCCTGAGGGAACCCTCGACCGTCGTGCAATACTTCGCCGCTTGGTGCGGGGGTCCGATTCATTCCAATGGCGTCATGCACATCGTCACGGGCTTCGCCTTGCTGCTCGCCATGCTCGTTTCGCTCGCATGGCTGACTTATCGGATCCGCACCCAGTCGCTCAGTAAGAACCGCCGGTATCTCGGCATGCTCTATCCTGCCATCCTCATCATGGTATATGCACTCGGTTCGGGGATGATGACCACGCTCGGGCGCGCATCCTTCGGCGTCGATCAGGCTTACTCATCCCGCTATCTTTTCCACTCCGGCACGCTTTGGGTCGGTTTCGTCGCCGCGCTCAATACTTGCCGGCTGCTCGCGGCCAGGAGGCAGCAGCAGCCCGGCTATTTCCGCGGCGTCTTAGTGGGCGCGCTCGTCGTTTTTTCCATCTTACTCGCGCGGACATGGAATCATTTCTACAAGCAATTCGACTTATGGAGGATGGGGAGACTGCAAACCTTGCTCACCGTCCGGATGCTCAGTTACTCCCCCAAAAGTCCCATGGTTGCCCGGACATGCCGATGGCTCGACTTACCGCCGATCGTCCAGGCGTTGGCCGCGAAGCATCTCTATGATCCCTCCCTCTACGGCGACTGGCTTGCCGATGCGGTAAAGCATCCGCATCCAGTCGGCGGAGGTCAGTTCCGAGTCCTTCCCAGTCCCGCTCGCGAGATTGCGATCACGGGTTGGGCGATCAGTCCGGAGAAGGTGAAGCCCGCGGATTCCGTCCTCGTTTGCCGGCGGAACAAAGAAGGCCAGCCCGAGCCCTTCATCATGCTCGCAGTCGGATATCGGAACAACGAAGTCATCCGCGACACCGGCAAGGCCTCACTTGGAAGAAGTGGATTCTTCGAAACTTTCCCGTGGCCGGAAACCGAGGACTTTGCCACCGCCGCACTCTTCGCGGTGGATGAGCAAAACAAGGCGCTGCATCCCATTTCCAGGACGCCCTAGCAGCCTGTCGGACTTTCCGCGCTACGGATTTTGAAATTGCGGGTTGAAGGAGGATGCCCGCGCGCTTCGTTTCGATTGATCACGACACCCCGATGCTCCTGCCGCCGGATTTGCGCGACTGGGTGCCGGAGGATC
>JBBSEI010000128.1:0-9285 GCA_038239865.1 Chthoniobacterales bacterium | reverse complement strand
GGCGGCTTCGACACGGAATACACGAAGGCGGGCGACGACGTGGACTTTTGCTGGCGCCTGCAAACCGCGGGCGGCGAGGTCGCATTTTCACCGAGCGCGATCGTGTGGCACTACCGGCGCTTCACGCTGAAGGCCTTTCGCAAACAGCAGGAAGGATACGGCGAGGCCGAGGCGCTGCTGCGGTTCCAGCACCTCATTTTTTTCGGCCCGACGGGCACGGCAAAATGGAAGGGGCAAATTTACGGCGCGCCGCGGCTCACTTGGTTTTTCAGCCGCCCGCTGATCTATCACGGCGTCTTCGGCTACGGGCTTTTCCAGTCGCTCTACCCGGCGCAGCAATCGCAGGTCGCGGCGTACCTCAGCAGCATCGAATGGATCGCGCTCACGGTTTTCGTCGGCGTGCTCGGCATTCCGCTCGAATGGCTGCGCATCGTGCCCGTGCTCATGCTGCTCGGCACCGTCAGCGTCGCGCTGAGTTGGATGATCAACATTCGCATCGAGCCAAAATTCGACTCCATCCGCGCGCGGCTGCTCGTCGCGTTCCTCGCCTTCATGCAGCCGCTCGGCCGCGGATGGGCGCGCTATTTTACCTGGCTCAAATTCAAGCGCACGCCGGCCGCCGTCATTTCCAAACCCGAGCCCGGCCTCGCGAAGGAAGCGCATTCCGGTCGCGCGGGGCGGCTCGATTTTTGGAACGAAACCGGTCAGGGCCGCGAAGTCCTGATCACGGAAACCGCGAGGCTCCTCGAGGACGAGGGCTGGCGCTACTCGACGGACACCGGCTGGAAATCCTGGGATGTGCTCGTGTACGGCAACCTGTGGTGGAGCATCAAACTCGCGACCGTGACCGAATATCACGGCGGTCCGAAATGCCTCACGCGCGTGAAGCTCGTGATGATGATGGTGCCGACGACTTTCCTCGTCAGCGTCATTCTGCTGAGCACGCTGCTGTATCGGCAAATTTTTGCCCACGCGAACGATCGCTGGCTCTGGCTTTTTTCCGCGGCCTTCGTCGCCTGGCTGCTCATCCGCGGCTCGCGGCTGAAACGGCGCGTCGCCGATCTCGTCATCCACGCCGCTGAGACGTGCGCGATGAAGCGCGTCTCCGGCAAGCAGGCCAAACCGCGCGCCTTCACGTGAGCGAAGCCCGCTTTGAATTTCTCGCCGAGGCCGGCGACGCGGGCACGCGGCTGGATCATTTCCTCGCCGCGCGCATCGGCGATCTCTCCCGCTCGCGCATCCAGGCGCTCATGGAGGAAGGTCACGTCCTCGTGAATGGCGAGCCCAAGCTGCGCTCGTGCAAAATCCGCGGCGGCGAGCAGATCGTCCTCACGGTGCCGCCGGTCGTGTCCTCGGAAAATTTGCCCGAGGACATCCCGCTTGAGATTCTCTTCGAGGACGACGACCTCATCGTGATCAACAAACCGGCCGGCCTCGTCGTGCATCCCGCGCCGGGACACGCGGGCGGCACGCTCGTGAACGCACTGCTCCATCACTGCACCGCGCTCAGCGGCATCGGCGGCATCGAGCGCCCCGGCATCGTGCATCGGCTGGACAAGGAGACGAGCGGTTGCCTCGTTGCCGCCAAAAATGACGCCGCGCACCAGTCGCTCACCGAGCAATTTTCCGGACGCGAAGTGCGCAAGATCTACCTCGCGATCGCGAGTGGCATTTTGAAAAAAAAGAAGGGCACCATCAACGTGCCGCTCGGACGGCATCCGGTGTATCGGCAGAAGATGGGCGTGCTCCTGCGCGGCGGCGGACGCGAAGCTTTGACTGACTGGCTCGTGCTCTCGGAATTATCCTGCGGCACGCTCGTGCAATGCACGCTGCACACCGGACGCACGCACCAGATCCGCGTCCACCTGAAACACCTCGGCCATCCCGTCGTCGGGGATGAAGTGTATGGCAAGCGCGGCGCATTTTCGCGGCAAATGCTGCACGCATGGAAGCTCGGCTTCGCTCATCCGCGCACCGGAAACGCGCTCGACTTCACCGCGCCGATCCCGCCCGATTTCATCGCCGCGGGAGTGCCCGCAAATCCCAAATGAGCGACGAGCCGACCGACCTTGTTTTCACCGCGCTGCGGCAGATGCAGGCAAACGGCATCCGCCTCCGCGCCTCGCTGGATGCCTGCGAACGGCTGCGCGCGCCGACATCAATCGGCCCCGCAAAGCCCGCGACGCGTCCGCTGGTGCGCGACGACGCGCCCACGAAGTTCACGCCGCCGGAAAAACGCGGAGGACTTTCCTCCGCGCTGCACGCCGCGCTGCCGAGCGCCGCGGAAACTCCGCGACCGCAGCCCGCGCCCCCACTTTCCACGGCCGGCACGAGCGGGAAAGCCGCGAAGCTCGCCGCCCTGCGCGACCCCGTGCTCGCGTGCATGAAGTGCGCGCATCTCGCGCAGTCGCGGACGCAGGTCGTCTTCGGCGTCGGCAATCCCGATGCGGAGCTGATGTTCGTCGGCGAAGCCCCCGGTGCCGACGAGGATCTCGTGGGCGAACCATTCGTCGGAAAAGCGGGCCAGCTTCTGACGAAGATGATCGAGACGATGGGCTTCCGCCGCGCGGATGTGTACATCGCGAACATCCTGAAATGCCGGCCAAACGTCCCGCCAGGCGAACGCGAAAATCGCGAACCGACGGCCGCGGAAATGGAGGCGTGCAAACCGTACCTGCTCCAGCAAATCGACATCATCCAGCCGAAGGTGATCGTCGCGCTCGGCGCGACTGCGGTCGAGGGATTGCTCGATCTGAAAAATGTCGCAGTCTCCAAAATGCGCGGCTCGTGGAAGGAATTCCACGGCATCCCGATGATGCCGACCTTTCACCCGTCCTACCTGCTGCACAAACAGTCGCTCACCGAAAAGCGCAAGGTCTGGGAAGACATGCTCGCCGTCCTGGAAAAGCTCGGCCACGAAATCACCGACAAGCAGCGCGGGTTTTTCCTGCCGAAATAGCGAGCCATTTGCGCAGTCCCGGAAGACAGGCGTCCTAGCCTTTCGCGGAGGGCGCAAGTCGAGCAATCGGCCATCTTTCTCTTCGTCATCCTCCTGCTCTTGCTCTCGATGAAGCGCACCAAGAGCAGGAACGTGAGCAAGACAAAGTCTGAATAGTTCCGTCACGAATCACCGTCACGCATCGCCGTCACGACCGTCCGCGCGAGCCACCTACTTCGGAGCTTCCGGTTTGTTGAGCAATGCCTCCATGTCCTTGTCCGGCGCGGATCCCAATTCGATCGCTTTTTTGTAGGCCTTGCGCGCTTCCTCCATCTCCGGCTTCTCCTTCGTCGTATAGGTCACCGCGAGATTGTACCACGCATCCGCGTACTTCGGATCGAGTTGGATCGCGCTTTCCAATTCCTTTTGCGCGGCCTCCATCCAGCCCTTCTGCGCGGCGGTGATGCCGAGGTAATTGTGCGCGGTCGGGTTTTTCGGATTGATGGCGAGCGATTTCGTGAGCGCATTCACGGCGTCGTCGTACTTCTGCTCGCTGTAATAGACGATGCCGATCGTGGACCAGCAAAAGGCGTCCTCCGGCGCGATCGCGAGCGCCTTCTTAAAGCTCTCCTCGGACTGCTTGAACTTGCCCATGCGGAACTGCACGACGGCGCGGTTCGAGAGCAGATACACGTTGTTCGGCGCCATCTGCAGCGTCTTGTCGTACAGCTTTTCCGCGTCGGCAAATTTCTCCCCCTCAAATGCCTTTTTCGCCTGCTCGGCCAGCGGCTTCACTTCCGAGGGAAGCTTCGCGCCCGTCGTGCTCGCGACCGGCGGCGTCGAGCCAGCTTCCGGCGGTTTGCCTTCGGCGGGCTCTTTCACCGGCAGATCGTCGCCCGACTTTGGCTTCCCGCGGGACGGCGGATTCTCGGGTTTCACCGTGTCGCCGGGCGGCTTCGGCGCGGGCGTGGCGTCCGGCTGTTCAGTCGCGGCGGGCTTCACGGTTTCGGAAGGCAGCGGCGGCGGCACCTCCGTGCCCGCGGGCGTGTCAGTCTTCACCGCCACGAGTGTGTTCGGATCCTGCACGTCGAAGACGGGCTTCTTGAAAAGTTTCCGCTCGGAGTTCGAGAGTTTGATCGTCGGCTGCGTGAGGTAATTGATCTGCTGCAGCAGCGCGTCGGACTGGATGTGCAGCTTGCCGACCTCGCTTTGGATCATCCTTTTCCGTATCGAGCGGTTTGCGTCCTCCTGCAGCACGCGCATCACGATTCCCTGCAGCAGCCGGTTCTCGTCCTCCATTTTTTTCCGCTCTTCGAGGCTCGCCGTCTTGTCCGTCTTAAATTGCGCGATCTGCTTGGAGTAGTCCGCGACCTTCTTTTGCAGTTCGCCGATCTCCGCCTGCAGCGACGAATTTTTTTCGCCCGAGGAAGAGAGCGCCTTCTGCGTGTCAGTCACCTGCTTCCGCAACGCCTCGAGCTGCGCATCGCGCGAGCCGCCGGTGGATTTGAAAGTGAGGATCTGCTTCTCCGCGTCGCCGAGTTTTTTCAAAAGGCTGGCGTTGTCCGCCATCAGTTTGTCCGTCTGCTTGTTGAGTTCGCGGAGGCGCACAAGTTCCTCGCGCGCGTCGTTGCGCTCCTTCGTGAGCGAGGCGAGTTGGCCCTTCAGATCGTCCTCCCGCTTTTTCGCCTTCGCCGCTTCGCTCACCGCGGTCTTCTGCTCGGCGTCGAGCCTGGCCTGCAGCGACTGGAGTTCCGCCGGCATCGTGCCGGTGTCCACCTTCTCCTTGTTGAGCGTCGCAATCTGATTCTTCAAATCCGCCTCGCGCTTCTTCGACGCGCCGGTCTGCTGAGCGGTCGCCTTTTGCTCCGCCTCCAGCTTCACCTGCAGCGCCTTCACCTGCGCCGGCATCGTGCCCGCCTCGCCCGCCTTCACAGCCAGCGCGCGCGAACGTCCCAGCAACTGGCTGATGCGTTCCTCCGCCGCGGCGAGGTCCGCCTGCGTGTCGATCGCGTTTTGATTCGCAGCCGCGAGCTTCGCCTCGAGTTCCTTCGCGCGGTCGCCGTTCGCGTCGCCCTTCGCCTTCAGTTCGAGGAAGCTCTTCTGGTAAACTTCCGACAAATTCAGCGCCTTCTTCCGCGCCTCCTCGGCCTTCGCCTTCGAGTCGATCGCATCCGACATGTCCTTCGTGAGCTTCGCATTTTTCTCCTGCTCATCGCGCAGGCGATCCGTCGCCTCGGACAGTCGCAATTCCAGATCGGCGAGCCGCTGCTTCACGCCGGCGAGCGGATCACTTGCGTCGATCAGCGGCAGAGTCTTCGCGCCGCGGCCCTTCGGCATCGGCGGCAATGGCGGAGCGTCACCTTTCAGCGGATCGGCCACATCCAGCGGCGGCAGCAGGTCCGCATCGTTGCCGCCCGGCTTCATCGCACCGCCCGGCGCAGCTCCGCCGCCGATTTTCTCCTGCAGACGCGCGATGGCATCGGAGGTCGTTTTAAAGCGGTGATCGATCAGGTCCGTCTGCCATGTGGGGCTCTCGCGCTTGATCCGCGCGAGCGTCGAAAGCGCGGTGCGGTACGCCGCCAGCGCGGCCTTCAGATCGCCGGCCTTTTCCTGCTCCTCGGCTTTTTTCACGCCGAGAAAAACCTCCACGAACTGCTCGGATGCGGCATCGGTGCCCTGCGCGCACACGGACAGCGGCGCAAAGGAAATTCCGGCGATGAATGACAGGATGACGAGCGTTCGGCGCATAAATGGGTTTTGGAAAAGGGATGGAACGCTAGCGGAATCTTCGCACGCTAGCAAATCCCATCTCGCGCCGATACCGCCCTCATTTGGAATCCACGAAACTAGGAAGGCAATGATCCGCCGCATCTGCAGAATCCGCCGCCAGCATCTTTCCAGACTTCCTGTTTCCAAATTCAAATCCCGACGCCGCCCGCAGGCCAGTCCACCCACGGCATCTCATCGGCGGAAAATCAGCGCCGCTCGCGCTCGAAGCGCATCCACGCCGTCGCGAGTTCATCCCACAGCGCGCGGAATTCCGGATGCGCCGCAAGCTGCGCGTCGCGCCACGCGGGCCAGTCCGCCGAGTCCATCCGCGCCGGGAAAAGCTGCACGCGGACCGGCCGCGCGCGGCTGTCGATCGCCGCGAGATAAATCTCCTCGATCCCCGGATCGCCGAGCGCGACGCAGCCGATGCTCGCGTTTCCGCCGTGGATGAAAATGTCGAACCCCGGCGCAATCGGATCGCCGCGGATGCGGTCGCTCGCATTCGGATAATTCAGCCCGAGCGAGAGGTGAAAGGTGCTCGCCGGATTGAACCGATCCACCTCGTAGAATCCCTCCGGCACCTGCCCGTCGCCCTCGCGCCGCTTCGGCCCCGGCCCGCCGGATTGCGCGAGGATCGGCAGCGTCTTCACGAGCCGGAAAATCTCCCGCGGCCCGCCCCGCGCCCACAGCTCGATCTCGCCCTCGCGTTTCATTGCGCGCAGAAAAATTTCGTGCGCCGGCCACGCCACGGCCGCTTTTTCGAATGCCGCGCGCAGATCATCACCGCACCGCCGCCTTGCCGCCGCGACGCGATCCGGCTCTGCGGAATTTGCGGGCGTGTTCATGCAATGCATCGTCAGCCAAAGCGTGAGCAGAAACGCCACGCCGCGCGAAGCCCAACCGCGATTTTTCCCGGTGCCCGCGCGGGTATTCATTCGTTGCTCACGGTCTCGTCGAGATTCAGCGCGAGCGACGCGAGGCCGGTCCATGCCGCCAGTTCCGCGGCGGGCAGCGATGCATCCGGCTTGCTTTCGCCGACGGCGAGGAGCTTCTGCGCGGCGTTCGCATCCTGCGCGTACGTCGCACGCAAAGTGCTCAGCCGCGCGAGAAGTACGCCACCTTCCGAAGCCGTCGGTGGCCGCGCCGTGCAGCGGCAGAACATCACCGCGATGCGCGCCGCATCATCTCCCGGCCCAAGCAGCGTGCGCTGCGCGAGCGCGCGCGATGCCTCGACGAATGTGATGTCATTCATCGTGATCAGTGCGTGCAGCGGCGTGTTCGTGCGTCCCGTTTTCACCGCGCAGCCCTGCCGGTTCGCCACGTCGAAAAACACCGTGGGCGCGACGATGCGCCGCCAGAAAATGTAGAGGCTGCGACGATAGAGCGCCTCGCCGTGATCCTGCGCAAATTTGATTTGGCCGAACGTCGCATCCTCCCACACGCCCGCTGGCTGGTACGTTTTCACCGGCGGCCCGCCGACGCGTTCCACGAGCAAACCCGACACTGCGAGCGCCTGATCGCGCAGCATCCAGCTCGGCAGGCGGTGCCGCGGGCCGCGCGCGAGCAGCCGGTTTTCCGGATCGCGCTCCGCCATTCCCGGCGCGATCGCCGAGGTCTGCCGGTACGTCGCGCTCGTCACGATCAGTTTCACCATCCGCTTCACATCCCAGCCGCTCTCGCGGAATTCCACCGCCAGCCAGTCGAGCAGCGCGGGATGCGACGGCGCATCGCTCTGCAGTCCGAAATTGTCCGCCGACTTCACGATCCCCGTGCCGAAAAATTGCTGCCACAGCCGGTTCACCGTCACGCGCGCGGTGAGCGGATTTTCCGGCGCGACGAGCCAGCGCGCGAGCGCCGCGCGATTCGCGGGCGCATCGGCTGGCAGCGGCGGCAGCTTCTCCGGGACGCCGTGCGTGACCTTGTCCGCGTATTGATTGTACGCGCCCTTCACGAGGATGAAGGTGTCGCGCGGCTCCGGCCGATCGCGCATCACCATCGTGCGCGGCGCGTCGCGCTCCGCCTTTTCCCGCGCCACCTTTGCGGCATCGGCATTTTTTTTTGCGGCGATCAGCCGCGGCTCGCTCGCGAGATGAAAATCACCCACCGCCTTTTTTTGCGCGACATCCCGTTTTGCGGGCTCGATCGCCAGCGCCGCCTTCACGTCATCGGCGATCGGGCGCAGCAGCACCTTCGGCGAACCGGTGATCGAAAGGCGGAATTTTCCGATCGCGTGCTGCTTGAATTGCGAGCGGAATTGCAGCCGGAACGACAGCATCAGCTCCTGGCGAAAATCGAACGACGAACGCACCGCAAACTGCGTCTTCATTTCAAAGATCGCCTCGTGCGCCCGGCCCACCTGCGGCCACGTGCCCCAGCCGGTGTCGTCGTGGCCATCGAGCGCATTCGCCAGCGGCCAGCCCGGCTGCTCGAAATCCGCGCGCGCCCCGGCCAGCTCCACCTTGTTTCCCTCGCCTTGCATTTTGAATTCGCTCAGCACCCAGCTTCCGTTCGGCGCACGACCCGGCCCATGCGCCGGGAGCGAATCATCGGGCAGCACCTCGAGCCGGATCGCCGTCGGCCCGCGCACCGCCGTCGTCGCGGTGATCACAAAATCATCCGTGTCCGGCGTCGCACCGCTGACGAGCACGGAGCCATCGGTTTGCTTCGTCAAAGTGGCGCCATTTTCACTCGAAACTTCCGCCGGCGTGAGGACCTGCCACTCGATCTCCGCAAGCTGCGCGCGCTCGCCGCGGATCGATTTTTCCCACTCGGGCTGCTCGTCGCGCAGCTTTTTTTCCAGTTGGTCGCGCTCCTTGTTCGCCGCCTTTTCGGCCGCCTTCAGCGTCTCGATTTTCCGCTGCTGCTCCGGCGTCGCGAGACTGAGGACGGGCTTCGCGAGACCGCCCGCGTCGTTCGCGCCGGATTCTTCGATCGAGTTAAAGTACGCCGAAAGCTGGTAATACTCGCGCTGCGAGATCGGATCGAATTTGTGATCGTGGCAGCGGCAGCAATTAAACGTGAGCCCGAGCCACACGGTGCCCGTCGTCTCCACGCGATCCTGCACGTAATCCACGCGCGACTCCTCGGCGATGCGCCCGCCCTCACCGTTGATCATGTGGTTCCGGTGAATGCCCGTCGCGATGAGCTGCTCGCGCTTCGGAGCGGGCAGCAGATCGCCGGCGATTTGCTCGATCGTGAATTGGTCAAACGGCAGGTTCGCGTTGAACGCGCCGATCGCCCAGTCGCGCCAGTACCACATCGCGCGCGTGGGATCGCCCTGATAGCCATTCGTGTCCGCGTAGCGCGCTGCCTCCAGCCATTCCCAGACCATCCGCTCGCCGTACCGCGGCGACGCGAGCAGCCGGTCCGCGAGCCTTTCCACCGCCTGAGATGCACGAGTGGAAAAGGGGGCGCGGGGGGGAGTGGGGGAATCGGCCGCCGCGCGGTAGTTCGCCCCCCCTACCCCCGCGCCCCCCCCCCCCCCCCCCGGCGCCCCCCGCACCGACGCCCCGCCGACAGAAAAATGCTCGGGGCACGGGGCGGCGGGGCGCGCCCGCGGCGCCGCCCACCCCGCCGGG
>JBBSEI010000127.1:0-9375 GCA_038239865.1 Chthoniobacterales bacterium | reverse complement strand
GCGCGGGGCGTAGGGCGACATTTCCGCGCGGGGCGCGGCGATGCACGCGGCCATCACGTCGAGGATCTTCATGCGAAGATCGCGCGCCTGGTGGATGGCCTCGGACAGAATCTTGTGCGGGACGCCGGGGAGCTTCAGGTCGAGCTGGAAGCCGGTGACGCCTTCGCGGGTGCCGCAGAGCTTGAAGTCCATGTCGCCGAAGTGATCCTCGCTGCCGATGATGTCGGCGAGCGTGGTGTAGCGCTTGAGGACGTCGCCCTCAAACTCGGTGACGAGGCCGACGCTGATGCCGGCGACGGGGCTCTTGATCGGCACGCCTGCATCAAGGAGCGCGAGGACGCCGCCGCAGACGGAGGCCATCGAGGTGGAGCCGTTTGACTCGCACACTTCGCTGCTGATGCGGATGGCGTACGGGAAGTCTTCCGTCGAGGGGATGACCGGTGCGATGGAGCGCTCGGCGAGTGCGCCGTGGCCGATTTCGCGGCGGTTCATGCCGCCCATGCGGCCGGTTTCGCCGACCGAGAAGGGCGGGAAGTTGTAGTGCAGGATGAACGCCTTGCTGGTCTCGCCGCCGGTGTAGCCGTCCATGTCCTGCGCTTCCTGCGTGGTCGCGAGGGTGAGGAGGCAGAGGGCCTGCGTTTCGCCGCGGGCGAAAAGTGCGCTGCCGTGCGAACGCGGGAGCAGTCCGGTCTCGGCGCTGAGCTGGCGGAGATCGCCGAGGCCGCGTCCGTCGCAGCGGGACTTGCGATCGAGGATGGCAACGCGGAAGGCTTTCTTTTGCAGGTAGTCAAATGCCTGGCTGATCTCGAAGCCCGTGGCCTCCGGGAACTTCGCCTTGATGGCGACGCCGACTTCGTCCTTGAGCGCGTTGACCGCTTTGCTGCGGGCGACTTTGCTCGGGGTGTAAAGTGCGCCTTCGATGCGGCAGCCCGCGACTTCGTAGGCGATTTCCATCACTTCGTCCTTCACGGTGAAGAGCGGCATCTCGCGCTTGGTCTTGTTGACCAGTGCGGCGAGTTCCTTCTGCGCGACGATCATTTTCACCGCCTCGGTGTGGCCGAATTCGAGGGCCTTGATGAAGTCTGCCTCGGGGATTTCATTGCCCGCGCCTTCGATCATGATCACGTCGTTTTCCGTGCCGACATAGACGAGGTCGAGGTCGCTCTCAGCGCGCTGCGCATGAGTGGGGTTCGCGATGAACTCGCCATTGATGCGACCGACGCGCACGGCGCCGACGGGGCCCGCGAACGGGATGTCGGAAACCATGAGTGCGGCGCTCGCGCCGTTGATCGAGAGCATGTCGGGATCATTCTGACCGTCCGCGCTCATGAGCGTGCCGACGATCTGCGTGTCGTAGAGGTAGCCCTTCGGGAAGAGCGGGCGCAGCGGACGATCCGTCATGCGCGCGGTGAGGACTTCCTTTTCCGTGGGCCGGCCTTCGCGCTTGAAGTAGCCGCCGGGGAACCGTCCGACCGCCGCCGCCTTTTCGCGGTATTCGACGCTGAGCGGGAACCAGTCCTGCCCTTCCTTGACCTTGGTCGCGGAGACCGCGGTGACAAGGATGATGGTTTCGCCGCAACGCACGGTCACGGCTCCGTCGGCGAGCTTCGCGAGCTTGCCGGTTTCGATGATGATGGGGGTGCTGCCGCAATTGGCAGTGACATTATGGATGCTCATTTTTTTTGAAATGCCATCCGGCCCGCCGTCTGAGGCGCGTCTTCTGACTCGTAGCCCGGAAAGCACCGGCTTCCGTTTCTTCTCTTACTCTTTGTCTTGCTCCTGCTCCTGCTCTCGGTCTTTCGCGTTTCGGAAAGAGAGCAAGAGCAGGAGCAAGACAAAGAGTAAGAGGGGAAACTGTGGGGAGCTGTGCGCTCCGGGCTAAGACCAGAGACCGCTTATTCGGCGAACCGTTTGGCGATGTTTTGGTTTGCGCTGCTCACCCCCCGCCCGGTTTCGGCGGTGGCAGTGCGATTGTTTTGTCTGACCGGGCGCAAATATTTGTGCCGCCGCGAGGACCGGAGTTTGGGTAGCGCGGGCGTTCCGCCTGCCGTCGCGAGGCGAGGCGAGGCAGTGGAGCAGGCGACTCGCCTGCTAAGTCTCAGCGGGCGACCCGCCCGCGCTCCGTCGAGTCGCCGGAGCAGACTGAAGCAGGCGAGTCGCCTGCTCCACTGCCGAGGCATCCTGCGCCGGACATCGAATGTCTTTGGGCGGGTTTTCGAGAGGGACGTCTGTCCTTGTCCGATGTGCCGAGTGGGACACTCGGCACGGCGGGCGAGGACGCCCACCCTACCCGAGACATGCCGCTCGCGCTCGCGCATCGTTTGGAGAGATTCGATTTTCATTCGCGGTGAAGTCGAGGAATGCCGCGTTTTTTTAATCGAATCACTGTCTGCAAGCGTCGCCTACTTGCGCAGACTCAGCTTATCAAGCGCCGCCTGGTATCGCGGCGTCGCGGTGCGCTTGAGGTAATCAAGCAGCCCGCGGCGGCGTGCGACCATTTGCAGCAGGCCGCGGCGCGAGGAATGATCCTTCGCGTGGGCTTTGAGATGCTCGGTGAGATGGTTGATGCGCCCGGTCAGGACGGCGACTTGCACGTCCGCGCTGCCGGTGTCTTTCTCGTGCAGGCGGAGGGCTGAGATGGGTTCGGAAGTTGGCATGGTTTGAAGTGGTTAGGCGTTTGTGTTCTCGGTTGCGGGAGTCGCTTCCGCCTTCGGTGCGCTGTCTTCGCTGGGCGCGTTTTCTTGTGCCGGTGCTGGCGCGGGCTCCGCACTTTCGGGTGCCGTTGCACTTTCCGCACCGCCGCCCTGATCGGCTTTCGCCTGAAGGACGCGGGCGAGCTGGCTGGCCGGCTCGTTGAGCAGGCGGACGAGCGTGCTCGCGGGTGCGCTGAGCACACCGAGGAGCTGCGAAAGCAGGACATCACGCGAGGGAAGATCAGCGATGGCCTGAATCTGCTCGGTGCTGACGATGAGGCGATCGACGACGCCCGTGCGGACGGTCGGCTTCTTGAATTCCGCGGTGAAATTCTTGAGCACTTTCGCGGCGGCGGCCACGTCCTTGTCGCCGATGATGATGGCGTTCTGGCCCTTCAGTTCGCCGAGGTCCGGAAGACCGGCGCCCTTTGCCGCAAGGCGCAGGTAGCTGTTCTTCACGACCGAGCAGCGAGCGCCGGCCTTGTCGAGGCGGGCACGCAGCTCGGAGAACTGAATGACATTCAGGCCGGTGTAATCGGCAATGAAGATGAACGGCGAATCGTTGAGCCGCTTATTGAGGTCGGTGACGACGGAAGCTTTTGCGGGATGCATGGATTGGGTCCTCGGGTTAGGCGAACTTCAGGAATTGCGAGGCGTCCACGGTGACGCCGGGCGTCATCGTCGCGCTGAGCGTGATGTTGTCAACAAAGCGGCCCTTCGCAGTGGCGGGACGCGCCTTGATCACTGCGTCGATCACAGCCGTGCCGTTCTCGACGAGCTTCTGGAGATCAAAGCTGAACTTGCCGACGGGCACCGCGATATTCGCGTTCTTGTCGAGCTTGAACTCGACGCGCCCCGCCTTCACTTCGCGCACGGCCTTCGCCGTGTCTTCGGTGACGGTGCCGGTCTTCGGGTTCGGCATGAGGCCGCGGGGTCCGAGCACTTTGCCGAGCTTGCGGACTTCCGCCATCGCTCCGGGCGTCGCGACTGCGACATCGAAATCTTGGAAACCACCGGTGCACTTCTCGATCATGTCCTTGTAGCCGACATATTCAGCGCCGGCGTCGCGGGCGGCCTGAGCGGCTGCGCCTTCTGCGAAGACGAGCACGCGGACATTTTTGCCCGAGCCATGCGGCAGCGGGCACGTGCCGCGCACCATCTGGTCGGATTGCTTCGGGTCCACGCCGAGCCGGAACGAAAGCGTCACGGTCTGGTCGAATTTCGTGGGAGGCATCGCCTTGAGAGCGGCGACGGCCTCGGTGAACGGATAGACTTTCTTGTCATCGCGCTTCTCCGCAGCGGCGCGATATCGTTTGGAACGTTGCTGGGACATGTGTTTTTTGCAGTGCTGGCGGGCGGTTTCGGCCCTCCTGCGGTTGATTGTTTTTCCCCGTCCCGGCGGCGTCATTGCCACTGGAAAAAGGGCGCGCACCCTAATCCACGCCCCACCGGTGTCAACTCGGATTTCGCATCAGCGCGACCCGCGTCGGCGGCGGCGTGAGCAGCGGGATCAGCGGGTTGTCCGAGGTCTTCCCGTTCGGCGGCACGAGCCGCAGTTCAAATTCCGTCCCTTCGGCATCCGAGCGCACCAGCCGCACGTCGCCGCCCTGCGCCGTCGCGAGTTCGCGCGCGATGCTCAGGCCGAGGCCGTGGCCGGCGCGCGATTCATCGCGAGCGCCGCGGGCGAAGCGGTCGAAAATCCACGGCATCCGGTCCTGCGGGATCGGGTTGCCGGTGTTGGCGACGCTGATGAAAACGCCGTCCCGCCGTTCGCCCGCGCGGACGCGGATCACGCCGCCGTGGCGGTTGTACTTCACCGCGTTTTCGAGGAGGTTCAGCAGGATCTGCTCGGTGCGTCCCGGGTCCGCGAGCGCCCGCAGTTCGCCGGGGAAATCGCGCTCGATCCGGATTTCCTGATTCGACCCGAGCACCTCTGCGTCCTCGATGCAGCGTTCCAGAATCAGGATCACGTCCACTTCATCGGGCTGACTTTTGATGCCGCCCGCGTCCGCGCGCGCGAGCAGGAGCAGACCTTCGGTCAAAGAGGAAAGTCGGCGCGTTTGATCCAGCAGATCGATCAGCACGGATGCCTGGTCGGGCCGCAGCGTGGCATCCGCGAGCAGCGACTCGATCGCGGCGCGCATGACGGTGATCGGCGTCTTGAGCTGATGCGATGCATCCGAGGCAAAGCGCACCGCCTGCAGGTAGCTGCGTTCGAGCCGGTCGAAGGTGTCATTCAGCACGTTGGAGAGCATCCGGATTTCATCGCGCGCCGCGGGCACCGGCAGGCGCTGGTGCAAGTCTTCCGCGGTGATCCGCGCCGCGGCTTCGGTGATTTTGCGCACCGGTTTCATCGCGCGACCCGCGACCCAGTAGCCGCCGAAAAGACTGAGCAGCGCCGCCACCGGCAGCGCCACGAGGCTCGCGGTCTTCACGCGTTGCAGCGAGAGTTTCGTCGCCCCGAGCGGGTAGCCGATCCGGAGCGTCAGCCCGCGCTGCTGGTGCGTCGCGACTTCGTACGCCGCCTTGCCCAGCAGCATCGCGTGCGGGGTGTCCGGACCACCGGCGAGCGTGCGTTCCTTCAGCCCTTGCGAACGGTACAGCACATTTTCTCCAGGCCCGAGAATCTCGATCGGCAGGGTGCCGAGAGAGCGCGGCAGCATCTCCTTGGTGATCGTCGTCAGCGTGTCCGGCGGGCCGCCCGGCTGATGTTCGAGTTCCCAGAAAACATCGCGCGCGATGCGATCGAGGCGCTGGTCCACCACGGAGACCAATTCCCGCTCCAGCACATTTGTCATTACGAGCACCGCGCTGCCCATCGTGATCGCTGCGAGCACAAACGACCACAGCGCCACCTTCGCGGTCAGCGGCAGCCTCTTCATTCCGGCGGCCGCTGCAGCACGTAGCCCACCCCGCGCACCGTCTGGATCAGTTTCACCTCAGCACTTTCATCCACCTTCGTGCGGAGCCGCTGGATGTACACGTCCACCGCGTTCGTGTCGTTCGCCAGCGCGCTCTTCCACACGTGTTCGCAGATCTCCGTGCGCGAGACGGTGCGCCCGGCGTGGAGCATGAGAAAATGGAGCACTTCATATTCGCGCTGCGAAAGATGCACGGTCTTCCCGGCGCGCGCGACGACGTGCGTCGTCTCATTCATCACGAGATCGCCCACGTGCATGAGCGGCGAGGCGTCCTCGCCTTTGCGCCGCGTGAGCACGTTCACGCGCGCGAGCAGTTCCTCCATCGCGAAGGGCTTTGCGAGGTAATCGTCCGCGCCGCGGTTCAGACCCTCGATCCGATCCTTCACGTCGCCGCGCGCGGTCAAAATAAGCACCGGTGTGCTGATGCTGCGGTCGCGGATGCCGCGGAGAATTTCGATGCCGTCGCGTCCGGGCAGTCCGAGGTCGAGGATGATCATGTCGTGCGGATCGCTCGTCGCCGTCGCGAAGCCCTCGTGGCCATCGCTGATGGGAGTGACCGTGTGCCCCGCGCCCGTGAGCGCCTTGGTCACGTAGGAGGCAATTTTGGCTTCGTCTTCGATGAGGAGAACTTTCACGCGTCTGGGGGCGGGGAAGATGGCGATCCTGTGCCGGATTGCGAACGAAATCGCACCTCCGGACCCAGCGCGGCGGCGGTGACTTTTCTTTTACAACTCGCGCACGCCGTCCTGACAACTGCGCGCCGCAGGACGCTAATTTTGCGGCATGAAACTCATCCATTCACTCGCCAGTGCCGCGCTCGCCGTTGGGATTATTTTCCACGCCCGCGCGGAATCCGTGAAACCCGCCGCCGACCAGCCGGTCGTGCAACTCGCCATCCTGCTCGATACCTCGAACTCGATGGACGGCCTCATCGCGCAGGCCAAGACGCAGCTTTGGAACATCGTGAACGAATTCGCCACCGCGAAGCAGGACGGCAAGGCGCCGCGCGTGCAGGTGGCACTCTATCAGTACGGCAACAACGGCCTGAGCGAAAAAAAGGGCTGGGTGCAGCAGGTCGTCCCGCTCACCGATGATCTCGACAAGCTGAGCGAGCAGCTCTTTGCGCTGAAGACGAACGGCGGCGAGGAATACTGCGGCTGGGTGATCCGCGACGCGGTGAAAGGACTCGAGTGGGATTCGTCGCCGAAGACGTACAAGGCGATCTTCATCGCGGGCAACGAGCCGTTCACGCAGGGGCCGGTGAACTACGTCGAGTCGTGCAAGGGCGCGATCGCGAAGGGGATCATCGTGAACACGATCCACTGCGGCTCGGAGCACGACGGCATCGCGGGGAAATGGAAAGACGGTGCCGCGCTGGCCGACGGGCGCTTCCTCGTGATCAATCAGGACGCGCGCATGACGAACATCGCCGCGCCGCAGGACAAGGACATCGCCGTGCTGAACTCGAAATTGAACGACACCTACATCGGCTATGGCCGCGCCGGATCCGCCGGCAAGGCGCGGCAGGCGGCGCAGGATGGGAATGCCGCCTCCGCACCCGCCGGGAGCACGGTGCTCGCCGCTCGGGCACTCTCGAAAACGAGCGGGAACTACAGCAATGGCGCGTGGGACATCGTGGATCGCGCTAAGGACAAGGCGTTCGACATTTCCAAACTCAAGGACGAGGAACTGCCCGAGGAGATGCGCAAGCTGAGCGTGGACGAGCGCAAGGCATTCATCGCGAAGAAAACCGCCGACCGCGAGACGCTGCAAAAGGAACTCGGCGCGCTGGCCACGGCGCGGGAAAAATTCGTCGCCGGGAAGCGGAAGGAAACAGGCAAGGACGACACGCTCGCCGTCGCCGTGACGAAAGCCGTGCGCGAACAGGCATCGAAGAAAGGCGTGGTCTTCGAGAAAAAGTAGGTCGCGAGAAAATCTCGGGACGAAGCGGCGCGGAGTGCTGGGAGGCCTCCGCGCCGTTTCCATTCCCGCATGGCGGCGGTGTTCCGATTCGCGGAAAGGCTGTGTCCTGAATTAACCACAGATCGTGGACCACACGGAGTTCAGGACAATCCGCTCCGTGCCCTCCGTGATCTCCGTGGTTCGATCATAGGGGCGGTTTCAAATCAGGACACAGCGCGCGGAAACTTCCGCTCGCACCGCACCGTCCCGTGCCCTACAAGGCCGCGCCATTTTTATGCCCACAAAGTCCGAACGGAAAGACACGCCGATCCTCGCCGCGAAAAAACTGCTCATCGCCAACCGCAGCGAAATCGCGATTCGCATCATGCGCGCAGCGACGGAACTCGGGCTGCGCACGGTCGCAATTTACGCGGAGGAGGACAAATTTTCCATGCACCGCTTCAAGGCCGACGAGGCGTATCGCGTCGGCGAGGGGAAGGGGCCGGTCGGCGCGTATCTCGACATCGAGAGCATCGTGGCGCTCGCGAAGGCGAAGGGCGTGGACATGATTCATCCGGGCTACGGTTTCCTCTCGGAGAATGCGAAATTCGCCGCAGCGTGCGCGGCGGCGGGCATCACTTTTGTCGGGCCGAAGCCGGAACTGCTCGACCTCATGGGCGACAAAGTCGCGGCGCGCGCGCTCACGCAGAAATTAAAAATCCCGACGCTGCCCGGCACCGAGGAGCCGGTGAGCGATCGCAAAGTCGCGTTGAAAGTCGCGGCGGAGATCGGATTCCCGCTGATCATCAAGGCGGCATTCGGCGGCGGCGGGCGCGGCATGCGAGTCGTGAAAAAGGCTGGCGATCTCGACGCGCTGCTCGACGAGGCGCAGGGCGAGGCGGAGCGCGCATTTGGAAACAGCGCGGTATTTTTGGAGCGCTACGTCGGCCGCGCGAAGCACATCGAAGTGCAGGTGCTGGGCGACAGTCACGGCAACGCGGTGCATCTCCACGAGCGCGATTGCTCGGTGCAGCGGCGGCACCAGAAAGTCGTTGAGATCGCGCCGAGCTACGGCCTTTCCGACAAGGTGCGCCACGAGCTGTGCGACGCCTCGGTGCGCATCGCGCGTGAGATCGGGTATGACAACGCGGGCACCGTCGAGTTCCTCTTGGACCTCGATACGGACGAGTGGTTTTTCATCGAGATGAACCCGCGCATCCAGGTCGAGCACACGGTCACGGAACAAATCACCGGCATCGATCTCGTACGCTCGCAGATCCTGATCGCGATGGGCCACGCGCTCGACAGCGAGGCGGTCGGAATCCCCGCGCAGGACAAAATCCAGCGCAACGGTTTCGCCGTGCAGTGCCGCGTGACGACGGAGGATCCGGCGAACAAATTCACGCCGAGCTACGGCAAAATCATCACGTATCGCAGCGCGGGCGGCTATGGCGTGCGGCTCGATGCGGGCATGGGCGACGCCGGCGCAGTCATCACGCCATTCTACGATTCACTCCTGGTGAAAATCACCACGAGCGGTTCCACTTTCCACATGGCGCTGGATCGGATGGACCGCGCGCTGCGCGAATTCCGCATCCGTGGCGTGAAGACGAACACGCCGTTTTTGGAAAACGTGATCAATCACGCGACGTTCCGCAGCGGCGCAGCGACGACCACGCTGATCGACACGACGCCCGCGCTTTTCGACTTCAAGCCGCGCCGAGATCGCGCGACGAAGCTGCTGAATTTTCTCGGCAACATCATCATCAACGGCAACCCGCACGCGAAGGGCTACAAGCCGCCGCAGGCGCTGAAGGCGGCGAGAGTGCCGAAGCTCAGTGGCGCACGCGACTCGCGTG
>JBBSEI010000126.1:0-9387 GCA_038239865.1 Chthoniobacterales bacterium | reverse complement strand
GGCCGTTTTGACCCGCCATTTGACTGGCAGGTCTCGGCACTTACTATTAAAATCAAAAATTTGACGTGCAACGCACAATTCAATTTTTGCTGTATGGACCGTTTTGAGTTTGTGTCCGCCTCCGTTTCCACGAGGGATGCGGCGGCGGGCGACTCGAAACCAAACTGTCAAAAAACTTGCAGCGCCTCCGAGGTTTCCGGCGACCAGACTTTCGTCTGCGCCAGACGCTCTCGTGAGCGACTGTTTCGCGCTTTTCAGCGCACCCTTTGATTCAGCGGGAGGGACATCCTATTCAGGTCTTCGTCGTCGTCAACAGTTTTTGCAAACTTTTTTGCTTCACCGTCGCTTTCGCGAATACCGTTTTGGAACGGCCCCCTCACTTGCGGGGCGGTGTTGATAGCGGTTTCGATTTTTGGGTCAATAGTCTTTTTGAAAAAAGTTTGCCGCGCCATGCGGAAGCGGGGGTGCGCAGAATTGAAATCCACATGCTTCACAACGTCTGTTTTACCTCTTAAAAACGCGATTTTTAATCGTCAAAAGCGCGGGCACCCACCGTGCTTTTCTTTTTTCAAAAATCGTGTGTTCACGTCGGTCCTGAGCGCGCGGTTTTTGCCGCGAACCCGGCGATTTCCACCTGCGTTTAGACGCATGAAAACTCTGAGCGCAGCATGCTCTCGGCGAATTGACCGCTCGACTTGCATTTTTTCGATTCCATCGCCCTGTCGGTGCTCGCGGACTGCCGCGCCACAGGGCCGGGTGTCCGCCGGAGGCTTCGCATGCCCGTATCGATTGAACGCGGTGGCGCAGGTTGGCCGGGTGATTCCTCTGCGCCCCCGTGGTGATCGCGTGCCTCCGCGTTGAAAATGCCGGCTTTCATGAGTGAAAACAGGCTTTCCCGTTACACGACTCAGACTGCCGCGGCGACCGGCGGCTCGACCCATTTGCCGTGCTCGCGGATCAGGTCCTTCAACCGCTCCACGGCCTCGGCCTCGGGGATGTTGAATTTCACCGCCTGCTTGCCCACGTACAGGTTCACCTTGCCCGGCGCTCCGCCGACGTAGCCGAAGTCCGCATCTGCCATTTCGCCGGGCCCATTCACGATGCAGCCCATGATGGCGATCTTCACGCCCTTGAGGTGCAGCGTGGAGGCTTTGATTTTTGCGGTCGTGCTTTGCAGGTCAAAGAGCGTGCGCCCGCAGCTCGGGCAGGCCACGTAGTCGGTCTTGAAAATGCGCGCGCCCGCGGCCTGCAGGATGTTGAACGCGAGGCGCAGCGACTGTCCTGGCGCTTCCTCGCCCTGCACGAGGATGGCGTCGCCGATGCCGTCGCAGAGCAGCGAGCCGATGTTCACGGAGCTTTCCAGCAGCGTGTCGAGAAAGGGCCGCGCTGCGTCATTCGATGGCGTCAGCGTGTCTTTCAAAAGAATCGGATGCGGGGCAGTGATCCGCGCTGCGAGGAGGCGGAAGGCGGCGATGACGGGCATGGCGAGCCCGTCCTTCACCGTGACGAGATGCGGCTCGTCGAGAGCGTTCAAAGCGGCGATCCCCTTGCTGTCGTGCGGGTCCACCTCGATGACGCCGGAACGCTCGAAAATGAAGTCCGGTTGAAAATCGCCGAGGGAGCGGACCTTGTGGGCGATCAGATCAAATTTCGCCTGCCGGATCCCCACGCGCGGGACCTCCTCACCTCCAATGTAGGACAGGCTTCCAGCCGGTCCCTCCCCGCCCGGCACGGCGGAGGGAACTTCGATGCGGGACGTAGCGCGGCGGCGGTAGCTGAACGGGTCGAATGAAACCTGTGGCTCATTTTCGCCCAGCCCCGTCGAGAGCAAGCTGGAAGCATGTCCGACACTGGCCAGCGCCTTTGCCACCGGGATTTCGTGGACGCTGTCCTCGGTGAGACTGACGCGGATGGTGTCCCCCACGCCGTCGTTCAGCAGGCTGCCGATGCCGATGGCGCTCTTGATGCGCCCGTCCTCACCGTCGCCGGCTTCGGTCACACCGAGATGAATCGGGTAATTCCAATCCGGGCCTTCCTGCGCGAGTCGCGACGCCAGCAGCCGATACGCCTCGATCATCACCTTCGGGTTGCTCGACTTCATCGAGAACACAAAATTGTGGCAGTCGAGATCGCGGGCGATGCGGGCAAATTCCAGCGCGCTCTCGACCATGCCGAGCGGCGAGTCGCCGTAGCGGTTCATGATGCGGTCGCTGAGCGAACCGTGGTTCGTGCCGATGCGCAGCGCACGACCGTGTTCCTTGCAAAATTTGACCAGCGGCGAGAAACGCTCGCGGATGCGCTCCAGTTCGGCGGCATACTGGTCGTCGGTGTATTCCTTCACCGCGAATTTTTTCGAGTCGGCGTAGTTGCCGGGATTGATGCGCACTTTCTCCACCCACTTCGCGGCCTCCATCGCGGCGTCAGGTTTAAAATGGATGTCCGCGACGATCGGCACGTCGCAGCCCCGCGCACGCAAGCCCGCCGCGATGTGCTGCAAATTCGCCGCGTCCTTTACCGTCGGCGCCGTGATGCGGACGATCTCGCAGCCGACTGCCGCGAGGTCGAGCGTCTGCTGAATCGATTGCTCGGTGTCCATCGTATCGCACGTGATCATGGACTGCACGCGCACCGGATTGTCCCCGCCGATCGCGACTTTGCCGACGTGAACCACGCGCGATTTTCGGCGCCGGTATTCGTAGAACGATTCGCAGTAAGTCATGCCTTGGAAGTGCTCCGTGCCCGGCACTCAGTCAAGATTTCAGCCGCGGAATGCGGTGCGCGGCGCACGCTCCAGCGCGCTACTTCTGCTGCGCCGCAGGGGTCGTGTAGCGGAACTTGTTGCGATCCTTTCCGCCAAAAAGGTCCTGCACATCGAAGAACGTCACAAACAGCATGAAGCCGATGATCAGCAGCGCACAACCGGTCTGAATCCATTCGACGAGCTTGATGTTCACAGGCTTCCGGCGGATGCCTTCGATGATGGCGAGCGTGATGTGCCCGCCGTCGAGCACGGGCAGCGGGAGCATGTTCAGCAGCGCGAGATTCACATTCAGCAGCACGCTGAACCACAGGGCCATCTTCCACCCCTCGGGCTGCTCGAAGAGCATGTAGTAAATGCGCATCATCATCACCGGCCCGCCCATGTGCTGCACGCTCACGTCGCTCTTCGACGAAGTGACCGCGCCCAGCGTGTTCACGATCGCGCCCACGCTCAGTTTGATCTGCTCGCCCACGCCGGGATACCGCGTCTCCCCGCGCCCGTACGGGTCGAAAGTGACGCCGGCCTGCTCGTCGAAAGCCAGCCCGATCATCGGCCTGCGCTCGTCGGCATTCAGCGCGGGCGTGACCTTGATCGGATCGAGTTTTTTTCCGTCGCGCTCGACGACGAACTCGATCGGTTCGCTCATCTTTCCGCGAATGTGGCCGATGAGCGCGCCCGCTGAGACAAATTTTTCACCATCCACGGAGACGATCTGATCCTTCGTCTTCAATCCCGCGCGCTCCGCCGGGCCGTCCTTGATCGGGGTTCCGCAAATCAGCGGACGCGGGTGGAATGGCAGCGTGACGGTGCCGGTCTTGCGCTCGACGGTGAGCGCGTAGTCCTGGCCGGGATGTGCCTGCGCAAAGTCCCACATGCCATCGAGGCTGTAGATCGGCTGGCCATTGATCGCCGCGATGAAGTCGCCTTTTTTCAGCCCGGAATCGGCACCCACGCCTTTCGGCGCGACGCTCTCGACCAAAGGCGTGAGACTCGGCGCAATCCCGATCTGCCGCGTGCCGCGCCGCTCCCACGCATTCGTGGAAGGAATGATCGGCTTGATGTTGAAAGGCTCCAGCAATTTGCCGTCGCGCTCGACGACGATGCGGATGGTTTCGCCCTCGCTGCGGACCACGCGCCACAAAATCGCGTCGTCACTTTGCCCGACGAAACGGCTGACTTTCTGCCCGTCGATTTCGACGATTTTGTCCCCCGGCTTCAGCCCCGCCTTTTGCGCCGGGCCCGCGGGATCCAGCGCGCCGATGTGGACGCTGCTCTCCTGCTCGCCCATCGGGCGCCCGATCTGGTGCACGAGCACCGCGAACAAAATCGCCAGCAAAAAACTGAACAGCGGCCCGGCGAAGGCGACGATGATTTTGTCGAGCGCGGAGATTGGCTTGAGCTGCTCCTTGTTCGCCGTCGTCTCGCCTTCGAGGGCTTCCATCGGCGCGAGTTGCGGCAATTTTACAAAGCCGCCGGCCGGGATGCTCCCGAGGCTGTAAGTCACGCCGTTGATCGTCTTTTTCCAAATCGGCTTCCCAAACCAGATGCCGAATCCCTCGATGTAAAGCCCGCGCCATTTCGCCGCGAGAAAGTGGCCGAGCTCGTGGACGATGATGAGCAGATTAAAGATGAGGACGACTTCAAGGAGGATGCCGAGGAATTTCAGGACGGCGAAAAGTGAATGCATGGGATTTGGGAGTTGGGACAGTAGGCGGCGCGCGACGTTCAGCAATACGAACCTCACGCCGCCGCAGATCCTTCGAGCGAACGGCATCTGTGATCCGGCATCCGGTCGCTGCCGCCGCGCCTGCGCTCGCAGGCGAGGGTGGGGACGTCGCCTACTTTGCGAAGACCGCGATTTTTTCCGCCGCGATCGCACGCGCCCAAGTGTCGGCGTCGAGGATTTCCTCGAGCGAGGCGTGCGGGATTAGGGCGTGTGCGCGCATCACGCCTTCGACCGTTTTCCAGATCGCAGGGAAAGTGCAGCGCTCGTCGAGAAAGGCGGCGACGGCGATTTCGTTCGCGGCGTTCATCACGGCGGGCAGCGTGCCGCCCTCCGTGCCGGCCCAGCGCGCGAGGTCGAGCGCGGGGAAATCCTTCGTGCGCGGGGCTTCGAATTCGAGCTTCGCGAGCTTGGTAAAATCGAGCGGCGGCAGGCGGTTCGGCACGCGCTCGGGCCATGTGACTGCGAACTGAATCGGAAAGCACATGTCCGTCGCGCTGAGTTGCGCGAGCACGGAGTTGTCCACAAATTCCACCATCGAGTGGATGATGCTCTGCGGATGCACGACCACGTCCACGCGCGCCATCTCCACGTCGAAAAGCCAGCGCGCCTCGATCATTTCGAGGCCCTTGTTGAAGAGCGTCGCGGAATCAATCGTGATCTTCGCGCCCATGACCCACGTCGGGTGCTTCAGCGCCTGCGCCTTCGTCACGCGCTCCAAATCTGCCGCGGGCAAAGTGCGGAACGGCCCGCCGCTCGCGGTGAGGATGATGCGCCGCACCTGCTCGGGGCTGCGGCCCTCGATGCACTGGAAAATCGCGTTGTGCTCGCTGTCCACGGGCAAGACTTGCACGCCCTTTTTTCGCGCGGCCGTCATCACGGCCTCGCCAGCCATCACGAGGATTTCCTTGCTCGCGACGGCGATGTCCTTCCCCGCATCGATCGCCGCGAGTGCGGGACGCAGGCCGGCGGTGCCGACGATGGAGATGAGCACGAGGTCCGCCTCGGGCATCCGCGCGAGTTCACAGAGGCCGTCGTCGCCGATGTGGAGCGGGAATTCTGAATTTTGAGTTTTGAGTTTTGAGTTTTCAGCCGCAGCCTCGTCGCCGATCGCGAGGGCGCGCGGCGAAAATTCCCGCGCCTGCTCCATCAGCCGCGCGACATTTTTCCCCGCGGCGAGGCCGACGACTTCCATGCGCTCGGGGATGTCGCGCGCGACTTTCAGCGCGCTCTCGCCGATGCTCCCGGTGGAACCGAGGATGACGACGCGGCGCTTTCTCATCGGGGCAGGATGAAGCGGAGGTAGAAAAACATCATCGGCGCAGTGAAGAGGATGCTGTCGATCAGGTCGAGCGCGCCGCCGATGCCGGGGAGAAAGCGCCCGCTGTCCTTCGCCCCGCAACTCCGCTTCAGCAGCGACTCCGCGAGGTCGCCGACGATGGCCGCAAAGCCGAGGATCAGCCCGAGAATCACCGCGTCCTTCTGTTTCAAGAACTGAAGCTTCTCCGGCATCAGCGCGACCAGCCCGCACCCGCCGCCGATGCTGAAGGCGAGCGCGCCGAAAAATCCCTCCCATGTTTTCTTCGGCGAGATGTGCGGCACGAGCGGATGCCTGCCGATGAGCGATCCGGTGAGGTACGCGCCCATGTCGCTGAACTTTGTGACGAGCACGAGAAAGAGCACGTAGAAATGGCCCGTAACATGCCCGTCGATGCGCGGCGTGAGATAGACGATCTTCGCCACGAAGCTAAACGGCCACGGCACGTAGAGCAGGCCGAAAAGCGTGAGCGCCATCGTCTCGAGCGGGACGAGTTCCACGACGCGGACGAACATCTGCCGCGCGAAAACCATGAGCATGAAAAGCAGCAGCGTGCCGATTTCAAAATCGTAAATCCCGTCCGGCTGCGCATGGCGCCAAGTCAGCCAGTAAAAGCTCCCGCCGAGCATGAGCGCGCCGCAAAACATGCCGAACATTTTGAAGTTCGGCAGCTTTTTCGCGTCGAGCATCGAGTAATATTCCCACAGCCCCACGAGCCCGAGCCCGGAGATGAGCAGCACGAAGCCCGGCTCCGATCCCGTGAAAATCGTCCACAGCGCGACCGTCCACAGCACCGCCGTGCTCGCAAAACGGCGGAGAAAAGTGAGCTTCCTGTCTGTCATTGGCATCGGCAGCCGCGGAACGTGGCGAGCGCACCGGCGGGTGTCGAGCGCGGAGCGAGAGCTTGCACCGCACGCGCGGGAACCGGTAGCGTCGCCGCTTTGCCACGATGAAACTCCGCAGCACCGCCCTCGCCCTCGCCGCGTTGTGCATGAGTGCCCTCGCAGCACCGCCGGGGCCGCCGTCGCTCGGCAAATTCAGCGACATCCCGATCGACATCGCGGCGGAGCGCCTCGATGCCTCGGGGATCCTCGCGACGGCTTCCGGCAATGTGCAGATCTCGTACGGCTCGACGACGATCTATGCCGACGAGGCGCAGTACGACCCGACCACGCGCGACGTCATCGCCTCGGGAAATGTGCGCATCTACCGCGACGGGCAGCTCGTGACCGCGGAGCGCGCGGTGTACAATCTCGAGACGAAGGACATCATGAGTGCCTCGGTGAACGGCGAAAATTTCCCGTATCTCTACTCGGCAAATACCTTCCAAAACAACGTCGGCAGCACCGGCTATCTCGTCAAAGGCGGCGTCTTCACCACGGACGATTCACTCCAGCCGGACTGGTCGCTGCGCGCACGGCGCGCACGGATTTATCCGCAAAACAGCGTCATCCTTTACGACGTGGATTTTTACATCGGCGAGACGCCCATCTTGCGGCTGCCGTACCTCTACCAGTCGCTGGATCGGGAAAATTCCATCAGCCTCACGCCCGGCTACCGCTCGGTGTGGGGCGGATTTTTGCTCACGAACTACACCTTCCCCCTCACCGACAAACTCGGTGCCACGGTGCGCCTCGACTACCTTTCCAAACGCGGCGCGGCACTCGGCTTCAGCACGCACTGGGCACCGAAGGAGGACGGCGGGAAAAACTGGGGCCGCTTCACCGCGTACGGCCTGAACGACTCCAGCCCCGACACGAACAAAACCGCCCTCACCCGCGAAGTGATCGCCTCGGGGCGGTACCGCGTTTCGCTGCAGGTCCGGCAATATCTCACGGAGGACATCTACGCTTCCGTGAACATCAACAAACTCAGCGACACGCGATTCCTGCAGGATTTTTACGAGTCGGAATTCGTCCGGAATCCGCATCCGGACAATGCGCTGAGCGTGACGAAATTTGCCGACGACTACACGGTGAATGTCCTCGCGAGAAAACAGATCAACGAGTTTTTCGACGGCACCGAGCGGCTGCCCGAGGGCGCGCTCGACATCACGCGCCAGCCGATTCTTGGCAGCCGCGCATTTTACGAAGGTGAGACGACCGTCGGCAGCTACCGCCGGAATTTCGCGAAAAACTCCACGCTGCCCGACTACGGTTTCACGCGCGTGGATTCGTTCCATCAGTTCCTTTTCCCGCACACCTACCTCGGCTGGCTCAGCGTCGTCCCGCGCGTCGGCGTCCGCGGCACATGGTATTCCGAGACGGGCAGCACGGTCTCGACGACCTCCACGACGACGCAGACGCTCTCCACCGGCGCGCAACAATCGGTGACGAGCACGATCAACCGGCTGACGAAAACGGGCTCGCTCTTTCGTCCGACCTTCAATGCCGGCGTGGAGACATCCTTCAAAGCCTCGCGCGCCTACGAGAGCGTGCAAAGCCGCGCGTGGGGGCTCGACGGCTTGCGGCACATCATCCAGCCGTACGTGAATCTCAGCTCGGTGAGCACCGACACGAACGGCAAGCAGATCTATCAAATCGATCGCTTTCAGCAGTCCTCGCAGCTCCCCGCGATCGATTTTCCGGCGTTCAACAGCACGGACGCGATCACGAATTGGAACATCATCCGCCTCGGCACGCGCAACCGCCTCCAGACTCGGCGCGACGACTCCACTTTCAACTGGCTGGAACTCGACAGCTATTTCGACGTCCGCCTCCAGCGCGCCGACTTCGGCTCGCTCGATCCGGATGCCGGCCGATTTTCCAATTTCGTGAACCGCCTCCGCTGGACGCCGGTGCCGTGGGTCGCACTCTCGACGGATGCGCAACTGCCGCTGCTCGACACCGGATTCACCGAGGTGAATACCGACATCTCCTTCATGCCGAATGACCGCATGAGCGTGAGCGTCGGCCACCGCTACCTCAGCCACAACGTGCTCTACCAGGACAGCTCCCTGCTCAATCTCGGCGCGCACTTTCGCATCAACGACAACTGGGCCTTTTCCGCGCGCGGCTCGTATGAATTTCGCGACCACATCTTCGAATCGCAGACCTACGAACTGCACCGCGACCTCGGGAGTTGGGTCGGCAGCATCGGCTTCACCGCGCGCGACAACGGCACCGCCACCACCACGCAGACCGACTACGGCGTGACCCTCACCTTCACGCTCAAAGATCTGCCAAGCATCCGCCTGCCCGTCAGCGTGAACCCCGGCCTCGGCAGCAATTCCGCGAGCAGCACGAGCCGCTGAGTGGAGTGCGGCAAAAGTCCGCCTTCACCGCAGAGTTGCACCATTTGAAACGCAGAGGCGCAGAGACGCGGAGCAAACAACGCAATCAGGGCAATTCCCTCTTCTCTTCCTCTGCGTCTCCGCGTCTCTGCGTTTAAATCCAGACGCTTGCTTCCCGCGCTGAGCGCGCCGCGCACTTGCGTTTGCATCATCGGCGCATAGCCTCCGCGCCCCATGCTCGACATCGCGCTCATCCGCAAAACGCCCGACGAAATCAAAGCCCGCCTCGCCGCGCGCGGCAGCGAGTGGCCCGCGCAAATTGACGCCGTCCTCCGCTGCGACACCCAGCGCCG
>JBBSEI010000125.1:0-9446 GCA_038239865.1 Chthoniobacterales bacterium | reverse complement strand
CTTCAAGTTCGTTGCGCTCCTGCGCGCTCAGTCGGATGTGATGCTTCTTCGTTGGCATCGCTCCCATCTATCCACGAAGATTGTTAGTACCAGCTAATTCCTTCCTTTTTTACCATCGTGTCACGGCTGACACGGCACTAGTTTGAAGTTTGACGTTGAACGTTTCCTGCTTGTCCGGTTGCGTGACACAACAGCGGAAGGAGGCGCTGAGGAAGGCAGGAAGGCAGGAAGGCAGGAATTCACCGGGCTGGCCGCTCACTTTTCCTGCTTTCCTGCCTTCCTGAGATGCCTTTGTCACGCAACCGGATAAGCAGGGAACGTTTGACGTTGAGCCCCGCGGAGCGGCGTTTCGGTTTCTGAACCCACGTCCCGAATCGCACCGCGCCTTCGGCGGGATCAACGTCAAACGCTCAACGTTCAACTTCAAAATCGGCAAAGTAGGACACTGCCGTCGCGGTGGCAGTGTCCATTTTGAACCACGAAGGTTCACGAAGGATGCACGGAGGAACCACTGAGGCTTTGTAGCCCTCTCCGGTTCCGCATCAGCGTTTCAACTCAGGACGCGACCATCGCAACGGGAAGCCGCTCAGTTTGGACTCGGCGGCTGCTTCCAGTTTGTCGTGCTCATCCTCGTGCTGGCGCAAGGCAGTGCGCCACTCGCGATTCAAAAGGACAAAGGGAGGACGCCAATCTCCTCGCCCTGCGGCGCGCGCTGGCATTTCCTTGCAGTCCCTCCTCATGAAAAATGTCCCGCTCGTGAAACTGCTGCCGCTGCTGTTCTGCGCACTCTCCGCCCTGCTGCGCGCCGCCGACACCACGCCTGCGCTCCCGCCGAAGCTCGCGCCTTTCTTCGCGCCGCCGCCGGAGTTTGCGCGCGACTTCGGCGACTACCGCTCGCCGCTTCAATCCGCCGATGGCCGCACCGTGAAAACCGCCGCCGAATGGCCGGCGCGGCGTGCGGAAATTTTGCAGTCCTGGCACGGGCGTCTCGGCGCGTGGCCTGCGCTGCTGGAAAATCCGCGCATCGAAATCCGCGCGACGGTGCGCCGCGAAAATTTCACGCAGCACAGGGTGCGCCTGGACATCGGCCCCGGAGCGCGGCAGTGCGACGGCTACCTGCTCGTGCCGGACGGCAGCGGACCGTTTCCCGCCGTGCTCGCCGTTTTCTATGAACCCGAAACTGCCGCCGGCCTGAACCCAAAATCGCAGATGCGCGACTTCGCGTATCAGCTTGTGAAGCGCGGCGTCGTCACGCTGAGCATCGGCACGCCGGGCGCGCTCGAACATCCCGGCATGGAGACGCGCGAACTGCTCATCGCGGCGGGCGACGAATTGAAAATCCAGCCGCTCACCTACCTCGCCTACGTCGCCGCGAACTGCCACACCGCGCTCGCCGCGCAGAGCAAGGTGGACGCAAAACGCATCGGCATCATCGGTCATTCGTACGGCGGGAAGTGGTCCATGTTTGCCTCGTGCCTGTGGGAAAAATTCGCCGCCGCCGTGTGGTGTGATCCGGGGATCGTGTTCGATGAGAGCAACACGAACATCAACTACTACGAGCCGTGGTATCTCGGCTGGGAGCCGGGGAAATCGCGTCCGCGCGGAGTGCCAAATGCCGGGCGGCCACGCACGGGACTCTACAAAAAAATGTTCGAGTCCGGCGAGAGCCTCGTGGACTTGCACGCGCTCATGGCGCCGCGGCCCTTCCTCGTCTCCGGCGGGTCGGAGGATGTCCCATGGCACTGGCGCGCGCTGAACCACACGCGCTCACTTTACGAAATGCTCGGCGTGCCGAATCGCGTGGCGATGACGCACCGCGAAGGCCACAGCCCCACACCCGAGGCGATGGAGCAGATGTGCGCGTTCCTCGAGAGGGCCTTGGAAAAGTAGGCGAGGTTTCAAATCTCGCCAACGGTGCTGCGCCGCCCTTTGACGCCGTGCCTGCAAACCGCTAGCGAACGCGCATGAGTCTCCGTCTCCAGATGCTGCAGATCGCGCGCGTCGCGCAAAAGGCGCTCGGCGAATCGGCGGAGCTCGTGCGTGATTTTCTGCTGCGGCAGATCACGCCGGAAGGCGGCGGCGCGGATCGCGCAGGGCGCCCCGATCTGTACTACACGATCTTCGTGCTCGCCGGGCTGGAGGCGCTGCAGGCGGAGATTCCAAAGACGCGAGTGGAGCCGTTCGTGCGCAGTTTTGGCGACGGTGAAACTCTCGACTTCGTGCATCTCGGCGCGCTCGCGCGATGCCGGGCGGCGATCGGTGGCACGGGCGCTCCGCCGCACGTTCAAACTGCGCAACATCACAACACCGGCGCGGCCTCGGCTCCGCCGTCGGACGCCAGCGAGAAACGCGCGGCGGAGCGCGCATGCCACCTCGCGGACACGATCCTCGCGCGGCTGGAAAAATTCCGCGCGGGCGATGGCGGCTATGATGTGAGGCCCGGCGCGCCGCACGGGAACGCGTACGGGTGCTTCGTCGCACTCGGCGCGTATCAGGATCTCGCGCGCGAAATCCCCGACCCGCTCCGCATGGTGCAGTGCCTTAAATTCCTCGAAACCCCCGGCGGCGCGTGGGGCAATGTGCGCGGGATGCGCCAGGGCACTGTGCCCGCGACCGCCGCGGCGATCACGCTGCTGCATCAGCTTGGAATCCCCATCAACGACTCGGCCTGCGACTGGCTGTTCGCGCAAATCCACACCGACGGCGGCTGGCTCGCAGTGCCCGGCGCGCCCTTGCCGGATCTTCTTTCCACGGCGACGGCGCTCCACGCCCTCGCGTGCCTCGACCGTCCGCTGTCCGATGCGCAGCGCGAGAAGTGCCTCGATTTTGTGGACACGCTCTGGAGCGCCGAAGGCGGCTTCCACGGGCACTGGGCGGACGATGCGCTCGACGCGGAATACACCTTCTACGGCCTGCTGGCGCTCGGTCACCTCACCGTGTAGGCTCTGCACGTGAACCAACACCTCGTCCTCTACGACGGCGAATGCCCGCTCTGCATTTTCCAAATGCGGCTGCTCACGTGGCTCGACTGGTTCAACGTGCTCGCACTCATCCCGCTCACCGACCCGCGCGCACAGCAGGCCGCCCCGCAGCTCGACCGCGAGCAACTCCTCGCCGCGATGCACTGCGTGACGAAGGACGGCCGCATTTTCCGCGGGGCGCGCTGCATCCGTTTCGTCGGAATGCGCCTCCCGCTGCTCATCCCGCTCGCGCTGTTACTCTGGCTGCCCGGCGTGATCTGGATCGCGGAGAAAGTGTATGACCTCATCGCGAGGAACCGCAAATTCCTGAGCCGCATCTTCGGCTGCAAGGAGGCGTGCTCCATTCTGCCGGCACGCAAACGCGAGCAGGACGAGGTACGCTGAGAGGGATTACCGAAAGTGCCCGCGCAGGGCGACAGGCGCCGTGTTTTGAAACGCAGCGGCGCAGCGGCGCGGAAAAAACTGGAGGCAATCGCAAGCTGCCTCTTCTTTGTCTTCCCCCGCATCTCAGCGTCTCTGCGTTTAATTTCTGACTTCCGGACAACCTCCAAGGTGACAAGCGCGCACGCAGCACGCGCATTTCCATCGCGGGGATTTTCAGTTTGACGCCTCTGGGGGAGCCCGCCACGTTCCCCGCCCTTTCGCCATGCGCCATACGCTGTCAGTCCTTGTTGAAAACAAATTCGGTGTGCTCACCCGCATTGCCGGCATGTTCAGCGGGCGCGGGTTCAACATTGATTCGCTCAACGTCGGCCCGACGCTCGATCCCGCCACTTCGCGCATGACGATCGTCGTCCGCGGCAACGATGCGACGCTCGAGCAGGTGAGCAAGCTGCTCGCGAAACTCATTGATGTCATCGAAGTGCAGGACTTCCGCGATGGCGAATCCGTGGACCGCGAACTGGTGCTGATGCGGGTGAACATCATGCCCGACACGCGCGCGGAGATCATGCAGGTGTGCGACATTTTCCGCGCGAAGATCGTGGATGTGCAGGCGAAAAATTTTACGATCGAGGTCACGGGCAATGAGAGCAAGATCACCAAGTTCATCGCGCTCATGGAGCCCTTCGGCATCGCGGCGCTGACCCGGACGGGGAAAATCGTGCTGCCTCGCAAGGGGGACTGATTTTTTCACCGCGAAGGAGCGAAGAAGCGAAGGCGCTGCACTTTTTACCAACCAACACACATCACTCATGGCTAAAATCTACACTGACAAGGACGCCGACCTCGGCGTGCTCAAAGGCAAAACTTGCGCGGTTCTCGGCTTCGGCTCGCAGGGGCACGCTCATGCGCTGAATCTCAAGGACAGCGGCGTGAAAGTGATCATCGGATTGTATCCGGGATCAAAGTCGCGCGCGGTCGCGAAGGACAAGGGCTTCCAAGTCTATGACACTGCGGAGGCGGTGAAGCTCGCGGACATCATCTTCGTCGGACTGCCGGATACGAAGCAGGCGGCGGCGTTTGAGAAGGACATCCGTCCGAATCTCACGAAGGGCAAGACGCTGCTCTTCAGCCACGGGTTTTCCATCCATTTCAAGACGGTCGTCCCGCCGAAGGATGTGGACGTGATCATGGTCGCGCCGAAGGGGCCCGGCCACATCGTCCGCCGACAGTTCACCGAGGGCAAGGGCGTCCCGGCGCTCATCGCCATTTACCAAAACCCGAGCAAGAAGGCGAAGAAGGTCGCGCTCGCGTGGGCGAAGGGCATCGGCGGCACCCGCGGCGGCGTGCTGGAGACGAGTTTCAAGGAGGAGACCGAGACCGACCTTTTCGGCGAGCAGACCGTGCTGTGCGGTGGCGCGAGCGCGCTGGTGCAGGCGGGCTTCGAGGTGCTCACCGAGGCGGGTTACTCGCCCGAGATGGCCTACTTCGAGTGCCTGCATGAGCTGAAGCTCATCGTGGATCTCATGAACGAATCCGGCATCGCCGGCATGCGCTTCTCGATTTCCGAGACGGCCAAGTGGGGCGATGTCTCCGTCGGCCCGAAGATCATTGATGCCTCCGTGAAGAAGCGGATGAAAGTCGCGCTCAAGAACATCCAGACCGGCAAGTTCGCGAAGGAGTGGGTCGCGGAATACAAGGGCGGCTACAAGAAATACAACGCGCTGCTCAAGAAGGGCGAACAGCACCCCATCGAGAAGACCGGCGCGAAGCTCCGCGCGCTGATGCCGTGGATTCAGAAAAAGAACCTCAAAGGCGCGCAGGCGGCCTACTAGGTTTCAGAGTTTCAAAACCAACACGCGAAGGCCGGACGCAAGTCCGGCCTTTGTCGTTTCGCCGTGCGAATGGGAGGTGGCGCCCGCACATTTACTATTGTCACATTTTTCCGAAGATGGAGAGATGAGCCCCAGTTCGATTTTTTTACCTTCCCCCCATGCTGCAATGGCTCAAGCGACTATTTCGGAACCGTCAGCGATTCACGTTTCCACAGTCCGGAGTCTTACTCCCCGAGTGCAAAATCCGCCCGATACGCGCTGACGACATCAGCCACTGCGAGGCGATTTACCGACTTAACGAACCGAGCCGCTTCCCTGAAGGGAATTTCGACTATTTTTCAAAATGGATTCGGAGCAATACCGCTCTCATTCTGGTCGTGGAAGTCGCGGGTGAGGTTCGTGGCGTTGGCGGGATTCAAAAAATGCAACAGGATAAACCGAAGGTCGCGTGGCTATCATTTGGCATGATCCATCCGAGCTATCACCGGAAAGGCTTCGGAACGGCTTTGCTCCTTGCGCGGTTTTCGACCCTGCCTATGCCGAATGAAGAATGGTGGGTGGCGATGATGAGTGTCGGTAAGTCTTACACATTCTACAGGCGTTTCGGTTTCGCGTGGTATTCTTGCCACTATGACGGAGAGGGAAACGCATTCGATTGCTATCAGACCCGCATTCTAAAACCTGAGTGGGACGCATGTCGCGCGCGTCTTCAGCAGGCGAACATCACTGTGGACATTGGAAATACCTACATTCCGACATCTTTTGCGGAAGAATGAACGTCGTGTCTTCCATCTAGCACACCCGGCAGGAGTCGGTGTCTTTGTTCTGGTTCCACGGAGCTTTGCCGAGGAGGAGGGCCATCCCGCAGAAGCCGGTGAGGCCGGAGACGATGAGGGCCACGGCCATCGCGGGGATGAGCCAGCCGAACGCGGAGTGGACGGTGTGCGCGAGCAGCAGGAAGAGGAGGAGGCACACGCCGATGGCGATGCGCACCTGGCCGTCGAGCGGGAGGACTGATTTCGCCCCGCGCTCGACGGGCACGCCGGCGGCGGCGCACGCATCGGTGCCGCCGGTGACGACGCAGACGTTCGCGATGCCCGCGGCGATGAATTGCTCCGCGGCCTTCGTGGCGCGTCCGCCGCTTTTGCAAAGGAGGTAGATGGGCGTGCCGTCGGCAGGCTTTAGGGCGTCGGCGGCTTTGCGCGGGTCGAGCACGTCGAGTGGCATCAGCTTCGCGCAGGCGACGTGGCACTCGGCGAATTCGGCCGGCGTGCGGACGTCGAGGACCGGGAGAAGCGCGCCCTTGGCGAGCATGGCGGCGAAGTCGGCGGTGGAGATGGTGGCGGGTGCGGTGCTCATGGTGATGCGGAATGGAATGCCGTTCAGGACAGACTGCACGCCCGGATTTCCGGTGGGCGAAACTTTGACGAAAGCCCGCTTCTGCCGTCGGGCGCGGGGCGGAAAAGCAGACACCCGGCCATCCGCGAGAATGGCCGGGTGCTGCGAGAAACGGTCGGACGGTCTGTGGGCTACGGGAGATTGTAGGGCGACCAGAAGTCCGCGGGGGCCACGTCGGAGAGTGCGGTGAAGGTGGCGCCGGGCATGTAGAGCTTGAGTGTCGGGTCATCCACGATGCCGCTGCTCTGGAATTCATTGCCCAGAATGTCCTTCGGCGGCTGGAAGGTGGTGCCGAATGAGGTGTACAGGCGGGTGCCGGTCTTCACGTATTTCTGGAGGTCCGACCACGAGAAGGCTCCGCCTGAGCCCTTGTTGTTTTCGATGCAATACTGGTCGATGGCGGCGTCCAGGATGCGCAGATCCTCGAGGACTTGCGTGGCTTGCGAGCGCTTGCGCGAGCGCAGGAAGTTGGGCACGGCGATGGCCGCAAGGAGCGCGATGATCGCGACGACGATCATGATTTCCACGAGCGTGAAGCCCGCGCGTTTGGTGGTTAGTTTTCGGAGCATGGGATGATGATTTCTGATTGGTGTTTTACGGTTTGAATGCGGCGTGGCCGCGGCGTAGCTCTCAGCAATGAACGTGCCGTCATCATTGGGAAGCCGCTGTGTCTGTTTGCACTCGGGCGCGCTGGCGTGGCTTTGAAGGCCCTTTCGGCCACGGCGAGAGCGAAGATTGAGCGTCTGTGCGGGGGCGTTGTCCTACGCTCCCGCTCATGCTCATGAAAAAACGACTGCTCCGCTTTTCCGCCGCCCTCCTCGCGCTGCTCGCCGCGGTGCCCGCGCTCCGTGCCGAGGTCGGAAAAAACGACGCCGACCCCGCGCAGGAGGCCTCCGTGAAAGCCGTCGCGAAGGCGATGCCGGCGGTCGTAAACATCAACACTGAATCCATCGTGAAGCGCACTGTGCGCGATCCGATGGACTCGGTGTTCAACGATTTTTTCGGTGGCGCGATGCGTCCGCCGCGGACGATCAATCAGAGAGTGCAGAGCCTCGGCTCGGGATTTTTCATCGATGAAAAGGGGACCATCATCACGAACGCGCACGTCGTCGAACGCGCGGAGGCGATGAAGATTTCCGTGACCACGCCGGCGGGAAAAACGTATTCGGCGCGCTACATCACGGGCGATCCGGACCATGATCTCGCGATGATCAGGGTGGACGCGCCGGAAAAGTTCCCGTTCATCTCGCTCAAGGATCTCTCGCCAAATCTCCTCGGCGAGACGTGCCTCGTGCTCGGCAATCCGCTCGGCTACGGCTCCTCCGTCGCGCGCGGCATCCTCAGCGCAAAGGGCCGCAGCGTGACCGTCGGCGACAACGAATACCAAAACCTCGTGCAGACCGACGCAGCCATCAATCCTGGCAACAGCGGCGGCCCGGTCGTGGACATCGCGGGGCGGCTCGTGGGAATCTCGTCGGTGAAGATGTCATTCACCCCGCAGGGCGTGCCGACGCAGGGCATCGGATTCGCCATTCCCGGCGGCGTGGTGCGGGAAAAAGTCGAGGAGTTCCGCAAAATCGAGCGCGGCGAGAAGCTGCCCGAGAAGCCGAGCCTCGCGCGGAAATTCTTTGGCATCGGGCTCCAGGACATGGACGAGAAACTCGCAGCGAGCGCCGGCTTCCGCGAAGGCTCCGGCGCGCTGATCGCCGACGTGGAGCCGAAGTCGCGCGCCGCGATCGCAGGACTCCAGCCGGGGATGCTCGTCGTGGCGATCGGCCGCTTCGAGGTGAATGGCGTGAGGGCCATCGAGAAATTGCTGAAGCAGGTGGACACGGGGAGCCGCGCGGATTTCGGCCTCGCATGGATCCAGCAGAGTCCGCGCGGCAAGCGGGTCGTGGGGGACACCTTCCAGCTCATCGCGAGGTAATCCGCGCCCCCGTTTTTTTGAAACGCAGAGACGCGGAGACGCAGAGGAAGACGAAGATGAGGTTGCGCAAATTGCCACTTTTTTATCCGCGTCTCTGCGTCTCCGCGTTTCCAAACAGCCGCTTCCGATGACACATTTTTCATCGAACATCCGGCGCTGTTGCGGGTCGAATGAAGTCCAAATTTTCGCATTTCCAAATGCCGGAAAAGACCCGCTTGCCAACCGCGCCGCGCCTGCTATTTCTCCGCCCCCCTTGGCGGCTCTCCGCCCATTTTAGGGCGGGGGAAAAGCCGCCGATGAACAAGCATCCGTTCAGTCGTTGACCTCGTCAATTGGCGTCGTGCGCATGCACAGAGCCCGAGTCGGCAGCCGGACGGAACCCCAGCCCTACGAATCGCACTCATGATCAAAGTCGAACACCTCACCAAAAAATACGGCCCGTTCACCGCCGTGAACGACATCAGTTTTCAGGTGGAGAAAGGCGAAATCGTCGGCTTCCTCGGGCCCAATGGCGCGGGCAAAAGCACGACGATGAAAATCCTCACCAGCTATCTCCCGGCGACCTCCGGGAAGGCGAGCATCGCGGGATTTGATGTCTTCGATCAGAGCATCGAGGCGCGCCGTCGCATGGGCTACCTGCCGGAAAACACGCCGCTCTATCCCGACATGAAAGTCGGCGAATACCTCCGCTATCGCGCCGCGCTCAAGGGCGTCCCGCGCTCGAAGATGCGCGAGCGTGTCGGCGATGTGCTGGAACTTTGCCAAGTGGCCGACCGCGAAAAGCAGCTCATCGGCAGTCTCTCGAAAGGCTACCGCCAGCGCGTCGGCCTCGCGGATGCGCTCGTGCATGATCCCGATCTGCTCATCCTCGACGAGCCGACGATCGGGCTCGATCCGAACCAAATCCGCACGGTGCGCGAGCTG
>JBBSEI010000124.1:0-9989 GCA_038239865.1 Chthoniobacterales bacterium | reverse complement strand
GAGATCCCGCGCGAGGTAGATGAGAGCGAAAGCATCGAAGTCGCCCACGCGGTTATTCTGCGGCAGCCCGCTCTGCGGCGTCATGCCCCAGCTTGAGTTAATCGCCTTGCCATCGCGCACCGCGGCGATGGAACTGCTCCCTCCGAGGTGGCAGGAGATGATCCGCAGTTTGTCCGAACCCCGAATTTCCGCGCAGCGCTGCGTGACGAAGCGATGGCTCGCGCCGTGAAACCCGTGGCGGCGGATTCCGTATTTCGTCTCCCATTCGCGCGGCACCGGATAGCGCACGTTTTCCACCGGCACTTCATCGTAGAAGGCGGTCTCAAATGTGCCGATACACGGCAGCTTCGGGTGCGACTGGTGAAAGCTACGCACGGCGGCGACGTACGGCGGATTGTGCGCGGGCAGGAGGGTGTTGATTTCCTCCATTGCGCGCAGCACGGCCTCGTCAAGTACCTGCGTGCCGGAGATATTGCGTGCCATCACCACCTTAAAGCCGACCGCCGCGAGCTCGCCGAAGCCGCCGAGTTGCTTTTCCACGAGCGAAATCGCTGCACCGTGGTCGGGCAACGCCGCTGTGCCTTTTTGCTCCGGCTCGCTGCCGATCTGCGACTTCCACGGAGACTCCGCGCTGCCGATCCGCTCGATGCCGCCCTTCGCCAGCACGCGCTCGGAGGGCATCTCGATCAAGCGGAACTTGAACGAGGTGCTGCCGATGTTGGCGACGAGGATTTTGTTTGGCGTCATGAGCTAGGCCCGCGAAATACGCGAAAAAACGCGAAAGGATTTCGGAGTCGTGAGGTGATGGATTTGCTGCTGAGAATTTTCGCGCCTTTCGCGTGTTTCGCGGGCGCAAAAACTCCGTCGTTATTTCGCGAGTCCGTTCACCGGCTTGCCGCCGAGGAATTTGCCGAGAAAGTGCAGGTCATCATGCGGACGCGGGATCACGTGGACGGCCACGACCTCGCCGATGGCGGTCGCTGCGGTCGCACCGGCTTCGACTGCGGCCTTCACCGCCGCGACATCGCCTTTGACAAAGACGGTCACGTAGCCCGAGCCGACTTTTTCCCAGCCGATGAGTTCCACATTCGCGGCCTTCGTCATTGCGTCAGTTGCTTCAAACTGCGCGACGAGACCCTTGGTTTCGATCATTCCGATTGCTTGTCCAGCCATAGTAAGTTGAGAGGTAAGAGTTAAATGTTGAGAGGATTAGCTGGTGAAAAATTTCAGCAGCTCCGGCGTGGGCCGGGCGATGACGTGGGACGCGACGAGGTTGCCGACGCGCTTGGCCGCTTCCTTGCCGGCTTCGACCGCGGCTTTGACGCTGCCGACATCACCGCGAACGATGGTCGTGATCAGCGCGCCGCCGATCGGGATGGATTTTACTAGTTGCACATTCGCGGCCTTGACCATGGCGTCACTGGCTTCCACCAGGCCCACGTAGCCGCGAGTTTCGATTAGTCCGATTGCTTCGCTCATTTGTTTTTTGTTTTGGGTTAGAATTCGGCCCGGCGAATTTCGCGAAAGGCTCGAAAGGGTTTGGTTGCTTAAAAGGTTGGATGTTCGTGCGATTGCGCGGCTGTTATGGCGCTCACGACTTGATCAGCTCGACCTTCGTCGCGCGTTCGAGATCGCAGGCGTTCGCCTCGTCGGTGTCAATGTGGACCTCAAGTTTGAAGCTCGGATCCACGCGCACGATCATCTCGTCAAAGCGCGTGTTGCACATGGGCGAAGTCACCTTCATCGTGATCCGGTCAAGGTGCTTCACGCCGTAGAATTTTGCATCGCTCGGCGACATGTGGACATGCCGCGCTGCGCGGATGATGCCGTCCTTCATTTCGAGCATGCCCTTCGGGCCCATCACGTATCCGCCCGGCGTGCCCTTGATGTCGCCTGACATGCGGATTGGGATGTCCAGGCCGAGTTGGATCGCGTCGGTGATAGCCACTTCGATCTGCGTGAGATTCCGGCAAGGACCGAGGATGCGCAGATTCGGAACGACGCGCCTCCGAGGCCCCATGAGCGTCACCGTCTGCTCCGAGGCAAACTGCCCTTCCTGGTAAAGCATCTTGTGAACGGTCAGCTTCGCGCCCTTGCCGAACAGCGTCTCAAGATTCTCCGGCGAAATGTGCATGTGCCGAGCCGAACTGTTCACCACGAGCGTCGGAGCCTTCGTGGGCGTTTCCTGACCAAGTTGCTTCGCCAATGCCGAACGCACAAGGGCCTCGACTACGGGACGGTTGGGGGCAGTGATGGCGCTCATATTTTTAAGGAGGAAACGTTTATGACTGGACGCAATCATATAAAAATTGGAGTGTAGGTCAATGGGAAACTTCACTTTTCTTACGCGTGAGTTCGGTCATAAAATATGGATGGGTATTCCATCCGCATCCGCCTCGATGGAGGACGCGTTTTCCGGGGCAGACACCTTCCGGATTCCCGGCGATCCGTGGCCTCTCGGTGCGCGCTGGGCATCCCGCAGGGTGATTCCAGCCTGGGCGAGGCGTTCGGCTGAAACATCCGTCACCAACGCATCAACCTGCTCCCACGGCACAAGGAAATGGGGCGCTTCGTTGTTGAGCTTGGACCCATCAATGCAAAAGACCGCCCGCTTGCTGCGCTGGAGCACGACCTTTTGCTGGTCCACGATTGCCGCTTGCGAGTTCCAGACTCCATCGAGATTCATCGCTTCCGCCGAGAGGAATGCGGTGTCGAAATTCCAAAACTCCAAGCTCCGCTGGGCCGTTTCCCCGAGCAGCGTGGACTGCAGGTGCAGAAGTTGGCCCGCGACCAGAAACACCTGCACATCCGGGATCGCCGCCAGCATTTCGCCAACGGGGAGGTTGGAAGTCACGATGGTTGCCGGAGTGATCGGGTGATCGCGAAAAGCTTCCGCCATCGCGCATATCGTCGTCCCGGAATCGAGAAAATAAGTCCCGCCCGGCTCCAGGAACGCCAGTGCCGCCTTCGCAATCTTTGCCTTCGCCCGTGAGGCCTTCCCTTGCCGGTCCCGGAACGACGGAAACCGGTCATTAAACTCCGAAAGTGCCCCGCCATGCGTCCGCTTGATCTTCTTTTCCCCGACTAGCGCCGCCAGGTCGCGCCGCGCCGTGGCCTCCGAGACTCCCAGCCGCCGGCAGAGCTCCTTCACCGGCAGGTAGTGATGCTGGCCGAGCAGCTCCGCGAGCCGGTCGCGGCGTGCCTGCACGATGTGGAAGGGGACTTTCACGCCGCGAGGGATGGAGTTTTTATGAGCGATGTCAATTATAACCGCACGCCGCTTGCGCAATGAACGCAAGTGGGCGCCCGCCGGGTGCCGCGCGGGATGCACAGAACGGCAGGCGGGACGCCTGCCCTACACGGGACACGCCGTCCTGGTTCACCGCGCGGGAGGGGTCAGGAAAGGCACGATTTTTTCAGCGATGGCGTGGGCGAGGACATCGTGGCCGGCGGCTTTCAGGTGCGCTGTATCCATGAAAAGTGGCGCGAAGTCCGTGCGCGGGAGCGCGTCTTTCATCGTGAGGATGTTCACGCCGGGAGCGGCGAAGGAGCGCGCGAGATCGTCGAGTCCGCTGTCGTCAAGTGTGGCTGTTTTCCCGGTGCCGCGGAGGCGGACTTGCGTGACGAGCAGCAGCGGGACTCCGGCTTCGCGACATTCGGCGACGTCCTCGGCGAGAAAATGGCGGACACGATCCTGCCACGTGCGGATTTGCTTCTCGTCGGTCATTGCGGCGATCTTTGCGCCAGCATCGTTCACGCCCTGCTGCGCGCGGATTTTTTCCGGCAGCAGCGACCAGAAGACACTTTCGGTTTTTGCCTCGTGGAGACGCCGCACGAGCAGGCTTTTCATCAGCAGGTTTTTCGGGAGCCAACCTTGGAAATCCTGGCTGCGCTGCCACTCGCGCTCGTCTTCGTATTCGTTCGAGTTGTTCACGTGGCGGATGATGAGGCTCGGCTGATACTTCAGCGCCTGTGTGAGCACGACGTGGCAGCGGTGCGCGCCGTAGCCGGGCAGGCAGAGATTCCAGCCCTCGGCGGCGATGCCGCGGGCGCGCAGCAATTCCGCAAGCCGCGTCGAATACGTCTCCGCGAGCGACGGCCCGCGCGGCACGGAATCGCCAACGACCATGATGCGGAGAGTGCCCGCTGGTTTTTGCTGTGCGTAGTGCTGCGGGAAAAAGCGGCGGCCTCCTGCGCGCACGAGATCGAGCGAGCCGTCGGACTTTTTCACGAAGCCCGCCGTCGGGTGGTAGCCGTAGTCGAAGCGCCCTGCGAGCCCGCGCGACCAGAAGACACGCACGGCGATCTCCGCGATGACGAGCACCGCAATGACGAGCAGGAATGATCTGGTGAATGTGCGACGCATCAGAATTGGAAGTAGATGAATTCCACCTCGCCGCCCGTGCTCGACGAGATCGCGAGGAACATCAGCACGTAAACGATGCCGCGAATGGGCCACGGCCACGCGTCGTTGTCTGATTCGTCGCCCGAGCGACGCGCGGCGAATTGCAGCAGCGCGAGCGGCAGCGCGTGGATGGCGAACCACAGTGAAGGCTTCAGCCAGTCCACGGCGACATTCACCGCGGGCGTCGCGAGCGCTTCACCGATCGCGGGCTTTGACCAGCCGATACCGCTCGTGCCCTGCCAGTGCGCGAACGCTGCGAACCAATTGCCGAGTTGCGCGAGCGAGCCGCAGCGGAAAATCGCCCAGCCGATCAGCGTGAGCGTGAACATCAGCGTGGTGCCGAGCAGCACGCGCGGCGCACTTTTCGCCGACTCCAGCGCGTGCAGCGGTGGTACGAGGCGGAAAATGATCAGCAGCGCGCCGTGATACGCACCCCAGAGGATGAACGTCCAATTTGCCCCGTGCCACAGCCCGGCGAGCACCATCGTGAGGCCGAGATTGCGCAGCGTGGCGAAGGTGCCGCCGCGATTTCCGCCGAGCGGAATGTACACGTAATCGCGGAACCACGCGGAGAGCGTGATGTGCCAGCGCCGCCAGAAATCCGATGGGCCTTGCGCGAAGTAGGGCAGGCGGAAATTGTGATTGAGCCGGAAGCCGAGCAGTTGCGCCGAGCCGCGCGCGATGTCCGTGTAGCCGGAGAAGTCGCCGTAGATCTGCACCGCAAATGCGAGCACGCCGAGCAGCGCCCACGGGCCGTTCAGCGGCGTGTCGGCGGCGAAGGCGTAGTTTGCGAGCAGCGCACAGTTGTCGCCGACGAAGACCTTTTTGAAAAATCCGAACAGCAGCAGTCGTCCGCCGCGATGGAACGCCGCGGGCTCCCATTCGCGCGGCGTCTGAAATTGCGGAAGCATCTGGTGCGCGCGCTCGATCGGGCCCGCGACGAGCTGCGGGAAAAACGCGAGGAACGCGGCGAAGAGCGGGAAGTCCGAGACTGGCTTCGTGTCGCCGCGATACACGTCGATCGTGTAGCTCATCGCCTGGAACGTGTAGAACGAGATGCCCACCGGCAGCAGGATGTGCGGCAGCGTCCAGTCCGTCTTCCACCCGAGCGCATCGAGCGCGTGGACGAGCGAACTCGCGAAGAAATTGAAGTACTTGAAAAAGCCGAGCACGACGAGATTCGAGCCGAGGCTGAGCAGCAGGAACGCCTTTCTTTGCCGCGGCTCCGGCACGCGCCAGAGCGCCGTGTAGAGCGCGCAAAACAAAATCGGCAGTGCGATCACCGGCGCGAGATGCTGCCACGCGACGTCGTGGCCCTGCACATGCACGGCCTTGCACGCGAGCATCCACAGCGCTGGCAGCGAAGTCATCGCCGCGACTTTTGCCAGCGACACCCGCCGCCTTTCCATCGCGAGCGCGGCGTAGAAATCCACGATCGTCGTCGTGAAATGCAGCGCGAGAAAACGTGCATCCCACGCCCCGTAGAAAAAATAGCTCGCCCCGAGCAGCAGCCAGATGCGCCCGCGCCACGGCAGCCGCCAGTACAGCGCGAAGACGCCGATGAGCAGCGCTGCAAATTGCCACGAGGTGAAGGACATCTTCGTCGCGGCGTACAGGGCCGCGCGGGGTTTTGTCCATTCGCAAGATCACCGCGAACTCCGCGCCGCGATCTTGCGACGCCGAAGCTGTGCTACTTCGCGTAGAAGCGCACGTAGTCCACGGTGAATTTCACCTTGCTGGTCGCACGATCGCCGTAGCCGCCTTCGGGAATTCCGGACGACCACAATTTGTCTGAAACCTCCGTGCTCAGGATCATGAATTGCGGGCGCAGCGAGATCGGCCCCGGCGTTTCCCAGAGCATCTTTCCATCGATGAAAAAGCGGTAGCCGGTCGCGCTCCACTCGCAGCCGTAAATGTGGAAGCCTTCATCGAGCCCGAGGTCCGGCGTGAGGAAACCGGAGCCATTGCGATGCGCCGCGTAGCCGTCCCAGTGCAGGGTGAAATTCGCCTGGCCCGCCATCTTTTTGCCGTCCTGATCCGTCTCGCGGTGCTCGACAAAATCAATCTCATTGCCCGACGCGCCGACATTCCCGATGTGCGGACCCATGTCCGGCAGCAGCATGAGATCCGAGATCGTCCAGAATGCCGACCACGTCGCGGGCGCATCCTTCCACTGGATGCGCGCCTCGTAGTAGCCGAACGACGTCTCGAAAATTCCCTGCGTGGAAACCATGCCCGTGTAGTGCTTCCCGCCCTCGGTGAAAGTCGTGATGGTCAGCTTGCCATCCGCGACATTCACCGCGTCGGGCGTGTTGATGGCGTCGCGACGGACGCCGTTCAGCCACACTTTCCATTTCGTCGCGTCGAGCTGCGTGCCGTCGAATTCATCCGCCCATTTCAGTTCATAACCCGGCGGCGGCTCGGCGCCCGCGAGGGCGGCGAGGAAAAGCTGCGCGAGGAGGAATCGCATCCCCGCGAGTGATGCGCGGCGGCGCGCCACGAGTCAACTCCCGCCGTGGCCGGGCTTGTGAAAGCGCGGGCTGATCTTCTTCGTGCGGTGCGGAAAAATTTGCCTGCACTTTCACAAGCGCAGCTACTCTGCGGCGCACTCGCATCCCATGAACGTCCACGGCACACACTTTCGCACCATCTGGCCCAAGCCCGGCGACGACCGCATCGTCGAGATCATCGATCAGCGCGCGCTGCCGCACCGCTTTGTCATCGAGCAGATTGATACCGTGGAAAAAATGGCCGCGGCGATTTTGGAGATGCACGTCCGCGGCGCGGGGCTCATCGGCGCGTCGGCGGGCTACGGCATGTATCTCGCGGCACTCGCGGCGGTGCGCAGCCGGAATTTCGACGCACGCCTCGCCGAAGCCGCCACGCTTTTGAAATCCACGCGCCCCACCGCCGTGAATCTCGCGTGGGCCGTGGATCGTCAGCTCGCAGCCATCGCGCGCGGCTCCACTGCTCGAGAGAAAATTGCCATCGCACGCGAGACTGCCGCTTTGATCGCCGACGAGGACGCCGCCGCGTGCCGTGCCATCGGCGAGCACGGGCTGCCGCTCATTCGCGCGATCAGCCGCAGAAAAAAAGGCAAGCCCGTGAACGTCCTCACGCATTGCAACGCTGGCTGGCTCGCCTTCGTGGACCACGGCTCCGCCACCGCGCCCATCTACGCCGCGCACGATGCCGGCATCCCCGTCCACGTGTGGGTGGACGAGACGCGCCCGCGCAGCCAGGGCTCGAAGCTCACCGCGTGGGAGCTCGGCCAGCACGGCGTCCCGCACACCGTCATCGCCGACAACACCGGCGGCCACCTCATGCAGCACGGCATGGTGGACCTCTGCATCGTGGGCACCGACCGCACCACGCGCACCGGCGACGTCGCGAACAAAATCGGCACCTACCTGAAAGCCCTCGCCGCCCGCGACAACCGCGTCCCGTTTTACGTCGCGCTGCCGTCCTCGTCGTTCGACTGGAAAATGCGCGACGGCCTGCGCGAAATCCCCATCGAGGAGCGCGGCTCCGAGGAGGTGAAATTCGCCGACGGCCTGCTCATCGGCGCAAACGGCAAGCCCACGAAACGCCACGCCGAAGTCCTCGTCGCCCCGCCCGACAGCCCCGCGGCAAACTACGGCTTCGACGTCACGCCCGCCCGACTCGTCACCGGCCTCATCACCGAACGCGGCCGCTGCCGCGCCACGGAAAAAGCAATCACCTCACTTTTTCCAGAGCACGCTGGTGCTTGCGGACGGCGCTGATCGCGGGCATTACCGCCCCATGCTCTCCGTGCTTGAAAGCCCCACATTCCGCGCGCGTGTCTCGCACATGAGCGTCGCGGAATACCACCAACTCGGCGAATACAACGAACGCGGCAAACGCACGGAACTCATCCGCGGGATCGTCCTCGAAAAAATCAGCAAGTCCCCCCTTCACTGCACCATCGCTTCGATCCTCGATCACATCCTCGCACCGCTGGTGCCACAGCGCTTCTGTGTGCGGCGGTATGATCCCCTCACACTGCGCGACTCCGAGCCCGAGCCGGATCTCGTCATCGTCGCGGGCACTCACGAGGATTTTTTTTCACGCGCACCCGATGAGCGCCGCGCTTGCCGTCGAAGTCGCCGTCACCAATCCCGACGACGACCGCGCGCTCGCCGAGATTTACGCCGAGGCCTGCGTCGGCGAATACTGGGTCGTGCTGCCAAAGGAGCGCGCCATCGAAGTCTTCCGCCAGCCCGAGGGCCTCGCCTACCGCGAGGTGCGTCGTTACGAATTCGCGGACGAACTCGCGTGCAGCACCGTGCCCGGCGTGAAGTTCGCGCTCTCGGAACTCTTCGCAGGCCTCGCCCCGGCGTGTGCGTAGTCGGGGCGCAAAAGCGGCGGCTGATCAAAAATGGCGCGATGATTGAGAAGGAATACCTCATCATTTGCGATGAAGCGGATCGGAAAGGTCCGTTTTTCTCGAATTTCTATGGCGGTGTGCGCATTGGTGCTTCCCATCTACAACCGGTCATACAGCGTTTGCAGCAGGTGAAGCTCAATCTCGGTCTTCAGAGTGAGGTGAAATGGGCGAAGACGGATGCCAAAATGGTCTCGCGTTATGAAACGATGATGGGTTCGTTCTTCGATGAGATCGCCGCCGGGCGATTGGTGATGAGGGTCATGTTCACGCAAAATGCACTCGTGCCGAAAGGCCTGACTGAACAGCACCACGCCGAAGGATACTATATCCTCTACTACCAATTCCTGAAGCATGCTTTCGGCCTGCGACACATGCCTGTGCACGAGAGACCGCCGAGGCTGCGAATCTACCTTGATGAGATCGGAGATACGAAGGAGCAGATTGCGAAGTTCCGCGGTTTCATCGCTGGTCTGTCAAAGGACTCCCATATCCGCGCCAAGGGTCTGATCCTTGAGGAGCAGGACATCACCGAAGTGCGTTCGCACGATCACATCTTGCTGCAATGTCTCGACGTGGTTCTCGGCGCAATGCCGTTTCGCTTGAACAACAAGCATCTTGAGAAACCTGCCGGTCAGCATCGGCGAGGAAAGCGCACGGTTGCAAAGGAGCGCCTCTACAAATTCATCCTCGGGGAAATCAGACGGGTGACCGGAAAGCCGAACTTCAATATCGGGAGCACGACCGGCACATCCGAATATCTCACAGGCAGGTGGTCCGATTCTTACCTGCACTGGGTCTTCAAACCTGCGGAGTTCTCATACGACGCCAGCAAAACGAAATCGTAAAAAAACAGACGCCCCACTTGGACCTACGTCAGGCTCTGACGGCAAGCGTCAGCATTCGGTCAAGCAGGGCGTCTGTGTGCCACCATGCCTGCCCCGGATTTGGATTCAAGGCAAACCTACGGCATTGCCGTAGTCTCTTTGCGTTGAACCATGCCCATCTCGTCTTAATCCCCGTAGCCGTTCGGATGCTTCACATGCCAGGCCCAGGCGCTGGCGATGATTTTTTCCACGTCCTGGAACTGCGGTTTCCAGCCGAGTTCGGCGCGGACTTTTTCCGAGCCGGCGATGAGGCGCGGCGGGTCGCCGGGGCGGCGCGGCTTTTCGATGACGG
>JBBSEI010000123.1:0-10159 GCA_038239865.1 Chthoniobacterales bacterium | reverse complement strand
TTCTTCTCGAAAATGAACGGCTTCATCTTGGGATTCCAGCGCTTCGTCTGGTGGCCAAAATGAACGCCTGCTTCGAGGAGTTCTGTCATCAATTCGGTGGACATAGGATCGGGTGTGTTTTGCGGAAAAAGGGCGCGCAACTTGGCGAAGCGTTCCGCCTTTGGCAAGCACGAGTTTGGGAAATATGCGGCCGTCGCGCGGATGGCCTCGCCTATTTCCCGTCTTCGCCCGGCGAGGGCTTCGCGGCGGGGGACTCAAATTCCTGCTTCAGCCGCGCGCGCATTTCGCCGAGGAGTTGGCGGCGCTTTTCCTCCGCCTCCTTGCGCAGCCTTTCCTCGATGGTCCGGCGCTCCTCAAAGTACCGGTGGAAAAACAGCTTCTTCTTTTCCTCATCGAGTTGCAGGCCGCTCTCGCTCATCGCGCGATCGATTTCTTCGCGGGCAAATTTTCGCCGTTCGTCATCCATGCCGAGCAGCGTTTGGCGTTTCTCGGGCGGCAGATTGAGGACGGTCCACACGGCCTTCCAGAGATTCGCGCGCTGCTCGAGTGAGAGTTTTTGGAGTTCATGCATCGCGCGTTCGCGCGTGGCGTCGGTCTCCGGGCCGCCGTGGTGGAAGAACCGTTTCGGACCTTCCGCTGGCGCGGAAAGTTTCGTCCGATCGCCGGGCGGATGATCGGCTGGCGGCTGCGCGCTGGAAACTGCGCCGAGCCAGCCCGCACCGAGGCCGCTCAGTAGAGTGAGGAGGGATCGCCGGCGAGCCATATCGAGTTGTCTTCGGACGCGAGGAGGGTGTCGAGCGTCGGCACGATCTCCGGCGTGGCCGCGGCGGCGAGGGCGATGCCCTCGAGCGGGTCCGCCCCCGGCGTCGTGGGGATCGCGGGGCGCAGCGCGAGAAATGCAACCACGGCGGCGCAGGCTCCGGCAGCGGCGGGCAGAAACCACTTTGCGCGCAGCCATGCGAGGAAGCCGGCCTTTTCCACCGACTCCGCGCGCACGGCGCGCAGCACGTTGGCCGCAAAAAACGGCGACGCCTTGGGCTGCCGCGCCTTGCCGAGCAGGTTCCAGAGTTCGTCGTGTTCGTCGTGGTTCATGGTTGTGCGGAAAAAACCGCCATTGCGGCGGGAAGTTGCGCGGTTTTCCGCAGGACCGCCAGAATAGAATCAGTGCCGATGGACTCGCCCGCGCCACCGCGAATGCGGGGTTGCGCCGTGCGTCACTTTTCGGCTTCAAGGGCGGGAAGCATCCCGATTTTTTCCAAAATGAGCCATCCCACGAAAGCCATCATCCTCGCCGGCGGCGCGGGCACGCGACTGCACCCGCTCACGCGCATCGCGTGCAAGCAACTGCTGCCCGTGTACGACAAGCCGATGATCTATTACCCGCTCGCCACGCTCATGCTCGGCGGGCTGCGCGAGGTGCTTTTCATCTCCACGCCGAAGGATCTGCCGATGTTCCGCGACTTGCTCGGCGACGGGAAGCGGCTCGGCATGCGCTTCGAATACATCGAGCAGCCGAAGCCTGCGGGGCTCGCGCAGGCCTACATCCTCGGCGCGGATTTCGTCGGCAAAGATCCGTCGTGCCTGATCCTCGGCGACAATATTTTTTACGGAAAATTGGACTTCTTCCGCGAGGCGCTCGCGCAGGTGGGCACGGACGGCGGCGCGTGCGTTTTCGGCTACCAGGTGAAGGACCCGGAGCGCTACGGCGTGGTGGAATTCGACAAGGACGGCCGCGCGCTGAGCATCGAGGAAAAGCCCGCGCAGCCGAAGAGCCACTTCGCGGTGCCGGGGCTGTACGTCTATGACAGCGACGTGGTGGACATCGCCAAAAACCTAAAGCCTGGCGCGCGCGGCGAACTCGAAATCACCGACGTGAACCGCGAGTATCTCCGCCGCGGCACGCTGCGCGTGAAAGTGCTCGGCCGCGGCATGGCGTGGCTCGACACCGGCACGCAGCAGAGCCTGCTCGATGCGAGCAACTACATCGCCGCGATCGAGAACCGGCAGGGCTTGAAAATCGCGTGCCTCGAGGAGATCGCGTACCATCAGGGCTTCATCGATCACGCGGGGCTGGAGGCGTGCATCGCGGATTCGCCGAAGAGCCCGTACCGCGAATACCTCGAGATGGTCGCGAAGGAACTTTGATCGCAGGCGCGCCGTAAAATGCGCGCGCGCCGCCCTCACGCCGAGGTCTCGCCGGGTGCCATGAGTTTCAGGATGCGCTCCTTTTTCCCCGCGTAATCGAGCGCGTGGAAAATGCGGATCTCATCCACGCGCCGCGCGGCATTCAGCGCATCGAGCATGAGCGTGTACTGCGTCGCGAGTTCGGTCGTTTCGAGATACCGCCCGCGCAGATTCGGATCGGAAAAGGCGTCGGGGTTTTCCCGCTGGAAAAGATGGAAGCGCAGCCAGCGGCGATCGGTGCGCGAGATGCGCTGCGTCTTGCGGAAGAAGGCGACGAAGAGGAGCAGGACGAGGTAGGTATCCACGCGCGCCTGGAGTTCGAGGTTCCGCGCAAAATCCTCCGTCGTGATGTCCCGCTCGCCGCGCCGGAAGGCGAGCGCCGCGTGCAGCGCGTGATCGATCTCCTCCACGAAGGCGATGACCTGCCCGATGTTCGCATCGCTGAGCCCGCGCCGCGGATCGTGATGCTCGAGCCGCTCGATGAGCCACCGCGAATAGTAGATGCCGATGCAAAGATTGTCCCCGCTGTGGCGGAGAAAGGTGCGCGCGATTTCGCTCAGTTCGCGCGCCTGCGCGCCGGCGAGCCGCGTGAGTTGGCCGCAGCGCTCGCGGCTGATCAGGCAGTCCTCGAGCGCCACGCCGCTGGCGGCGTAGGTGCGCTCGAGCAGACGCGAGATGTCGGCAAAAAGGGTGGTCACGTGAAAAGGACGGGCGGTGATTCGTCGAGGTGCAGGTGGCGCTCGGCGGTGTCGTTCAGCGCGAGGCGCACATCGCGGAAGCGTTCGCTGAGTTCTGCAAAAACGGACGACAGCGCATTCTCCCGCGCCACGCGATGATCCGCCGCGGTGTGGAAATTCGCCGCGCCAACATTTTCCAAAAAGGCAATGTCCGGCCCGCCGCGGCGGCTGCGGCTCTCCACGCGATCGTGGAAGACGCCGGAGATGAAGAGCGTGTAGTTCCCGATGTGCGCGCGCAGCAGGAAGGCCTGGGTGGACGACGCGTTTTGCAGCGCGAGCAGCAGGTCGCCGACGTACTGCTGCGGCCCGTTGCCCGCGCCGCCGGGCGCGCGCATCCGCTCGGTCCGCGAGAAGGTTTCCAGCAGCGAAGCGAGGTAATCGCACGTCTCGCGGTTCGCGATGCCGCGATCTTTCAGGACATGGCGCAGGAGCACGTAAAAATAGCACTGCGGCGAAATCCGGAGCTGCGCATCGCCCTGCAGCACGGCTTGGAAAAGGTGATCGCTGTCGAGGATCGTGTCGCGCATTTCCGCGTCGGTCAGCAGTGCGGCGAGCGTCGCCGAGTGGTTCCGCCCCGCGCCGAGCGTGCCGGCGATAAATTCAAAATCCGCAGCGGTGAGGCGGTCCCGACAATTTGGAGTTATCATCGGAAGTGTGACCGTAGCATGGCGAGTGCCATTCGGTCTTTCCACGGCGTTTCCCCTGGTGCGCTGCCGGGACAGAGACGCGCGGCGCTGCGAACGATGTCCATTTTCAACCACCCTGCGAAATGTTCCGCGACACGGAAGGCGTTGACGCCCCGCACCGCGCCCGGAGATCGCCGAGCTTGGCGTCGCCGAGAAAATGTTGGCGGTGCCGCGCGCTTCGCGGGATGTTCGCGCGGTGCGGCGCTTTTTGCAGATCATCTTCCTCCTCCTGCTGCTCACCGCAGGCATCGGCGGGCGCTATCTGTACAATCGCGGCCTGACAAAATCGTGGCGCGAACTCGTCGTGGCGGAGGTGCGCAAGCACGGCGTCGAGGTGTCCTTCTCGCGGCTCACCGTGCGCCCGTTCCGCGGGCTCGTGGCGAAGGATGTGCGCATTTACGATTCGCCCGCGCGCAATCGCGTGGTCGCGCACATGAACGAAATGGTGATCGAGGCGAACTACGCGAACGCCGCGAAACACAAGCCGTTCCTCGACGCCCTCACGCTCGTGGACACGACGCTGCGCGTGCCGCTCGATCCGCGGAATCCCTTCGGCCCCGCGATCCGCGTGGACAAGCTGAATGCGCGCGTGCTTTTCCCGCCCGATCAGGTGCAGGTCACGCGGCTCGATGCGATGCTCTTCGGCATCCGCGTCCACGCCAATGGCAGCCTGCTCGTCCCGCCGGGCCTCACTTTTGCGCAGGAGAAAAGTGACGCCAACCTGCCGCTCCTCGAGGCACTCGTGCGCGAGCTCGCCGCGCTCCGCTACGAGGGCGCGCTGCCCGCGCTCACGCTGAATTTCACCGGCGATCTCGGACGCCCTGAGGAGATCGTGGTGAATGCGCAACTCGATGGCGAAAAGATCCGCCACGGCCGCTATCTCCTCGCATCGCTCGCGATGACGGCCACGTGGCAGAACAATGTGCTGCTGCTCTCGCGCATGGATGCGGCGGATGCCAGGGGCCGGCTGCAGGCCTCCGGGAGCTTCGCGCCGGAGTCGCGCACCGCGGAGTTGCGGCTGCGCTCCGGCCTCGATCTCCCCGCGCTGCTGCGCTCGGCGGATGTCGCGGGCCTCGACGATTTCGCCTTTCAGTCGCCGCCGAAATTTGATCTTACGGCGCGCGCGGAATTCGGCGACGCGGGCGCGCCGCCGCGGATCCAGTTGCTCGGCCACATGGGCGCCGGGAATTTTTCATACGGCTCCGTGCCGGTGGAAACGATGAGCGCGGATTTCTCCTGGGACGGCCGGCGCTGGGCGGTGCGCGACTTCGCGCTGCGGCAGGCGAATGGCGGCGAACTCACGGGGAATGCGCAGCAGGACTACGATGCGGCGGGCCTCGGCGATTTCCGCATCGGGCTCGTGAGTACGATCGAGCCCGCGGTGATCGCGCCTCTGCTCAGCCCGGCGATGGCGGAGCAACTCGCGCAGGTGAAATTTTACGAGGCACCGCGCCTCACGCTCAGTGCGCGCGGCCCGCTGCCGGGGCTGGACACGCTGTCGGTGGCGGGTGATCTCACGCTGCGGCGCACCGGCTATCCGGGCGGCGAGACCGCGGGAGCAGACGTGACTTTCCGCCACAGTGGCGCCGTGACGAGCGGGGAGTTGAAACTCGGCCGCACGATCATTCGCGGCATCGATGCTGGCAGCGTAGAGACGACTTTCCGCTACGATGGCCGCGAGGTGAGCGGCAATCTGAAGGTCGGGCGCACCGTCTATCGCGGCATCGAAGCGCGCCACGGGGAGGCGGCGTTCCGCTTCGACGGGCGCATGCTGACGCTCGATTCCTTCGAGGCCACGCGCGCCGAGGGCTCGGGCCGGGGGAGCTTCACCGTGGATTTGCAGACGAAGCTGTGGCGCATCCGCAACGTCCAGACCTCCATTTTCCCCGCAGAAGTCGCGCTGTGGATTGACCCGGATCTCGTGCAGGATCTGAAGCCGTACCGCTTTGGCAAAAAGCCGCCGCTGCTGCTCATTGATGGCACGCTCGATCCACGCAAAGGCGGCACGAATACACGGCTCACCGTGATCGGCGAGGCACCCGGCGGCATGGACTACACGCTCGCAAAAAAGGATCTGCACTTTGGCGAAATCAAGGGCCGGCTGTTTTTCACGGACGAGCGGCTGAAGCTCACCGAGGTGCGCGGTGAACTTTACGGCGGGACCGTGACCGCCGAGGGCGATGTCTCGATCGTGAAGGCCAGGCCCGGCCACACGGCGAGCGTGCGGCTCGCGGGCGTGGATTTTGCGAAGCTCTCGAAGCTCTACTTCGGCTTCGACGATGCGAAGGGGAAGCTCGACGGCACCTGCACTTTCACCGGTCGCGGCGAAGACGTGACGACGATGCGCGGTGAGGGCGACGTGGCCGTCACCGAGGGAAATGTCTTCGCGATTCCGTTCCTCGGGCCGTTCAGCGAAATCCTGAACAAGATCGTCCCCGGCATGGGCTACAGCCGCGCGCGCAAGGCCACCGCGAACTTCGCCATCGGCGACGGTATCGTGACCGCGAAGAATTTCGCGATCATCGGAAATGGGTTCTCCATGTTCGGCGGCGGACGCATCTGGATGGTCGAGGACAAGATCGATTTCGACATCCGTCTCAACGCGCAGGGCCTGCCGGGCGTGCTGCTTTTCCCCGTGAGCAAGCTGCTCGAATACCGCGCCAACTCGCGCTTTTCCAAACCCGACTGGCGCATGAAAGCCATGCCGCGGCTCGGCGGGGAAAAGGCGCAGTGATTTGCGCGCAGTCGCACCGAAGCGGGTGAGGTTCCACTTTGGCGAGCCGCCGCGCGCTGCCGCGCGCGCCTACGCGACGACGTTCTGCGGATGGCCGGCGAGAAATGCGCGGACATTTTCCGCGACGACATCCATGAGCCGCGCGCGGGCGGAGCGGGTGGCCCATGCGATGTGCGGTGTGATGAGGCAGTTCTTTGCGCTGAAAAGCGGATGACCGGGCGGCGGCGGCTCAGCGGAGAGGACGTCGAGTGCGGCACCGGCGATGCGGCCGGCGTTCAGCGCGTCGGCGAGATCCTCTTCGATGACGAGCGGGCCGCGGCCGGTGTTGATGAGGAATGCGCCGGGTTTCATCGTCGCGAGGCGCGCGGCATTCACGAGGCCGCGTGTGTCGTCGGTGAGCGGGCAATGCAGCGTGACGACATCCGCGCGGCGGAAAATTTCGTCGGTCGGAACAAACTCCACGCCGTCCTCGCGGCGCGGCCGCCGCGCGCTCGCGATGATTTTCATGCCGACGGCCGCGCCGATGCGCGCGACGGCCGCGCCGATGCTGCCGTAGCCGACGATGCCGAGCGTGCGGCCGGCGAGTTCCACGAGCGGGAAATCCCAGTAGCAAAAATCCGGGCATGCGCTCCAGCGTCCTTCGCGCACGGTCTGTGCATGGTGGCCGGCGTGCTGCGTGAGTTCGAGCAGCAGCGCGAAGACATGCTGCGCGACGGACGCGGTGCCGTAGCCGGGGACGTTGCACACCGGGATGCCGCGCGCGCGCGGCGGCGGTATCCACGACATTGAAGCCGCTGGCGAGCACGCCGATGAAACGCAGCGCGGGCAGCGCGCCGATCGTCTCCGCGGTGATCGGCGTTTTGTTCGTGAGGAGGATTTCCGCATCGGCGGCGCGCGGGATGATCTCGGCGTCGTCCGAGCGCGCATGCACGGTGAGATCGCCGAGCGTCTCGAGGGCGTGCCAGTCGAGGTCGCCGGGATTCAGTGTGTGGCCGTCGAGGAGGACGATGCGCGGGCGGTGCGGTGCGGGTGGCATGGCGGGAAGAAAAATGCGGACGAGCGGGACGACGTGCTAAAATTTTAGCGGCTGGATTTTGCGACGCGAATGCCGTCCGGCCCGATGACGATCCGTCGCTCGCGAAAGAGCACGCCGATGGCTTGCTTGAACGCCTTTTTGCTCATCCCAAATGCCGTGCGGATTTCCTCCGGCGAACTGCCGTCGTGAAAGGGAAGATGCCCGCCCGCGGTCTTCAGCGCGGCGAGGATTTGGTCCGAGTGCGGCCCGATGCGCGTGTGACCCGCGGGGTCGAGACCGAGGTCGATTTTCCCATCGGGCCGCACGGTGCGGATGAAGCCATCGATCGTGTCGCCGAGGTAGAGCGGCGCGGAGAGTTCGGCGCGGTAAAGGAGGCCGGTGTGCGCGTGATCGATGATCGCCTTGTAGCCGAGCGGGGTCTCGCTCTCGATGATCAGTTTCACCGCCTGTCCCTCCGTGTAGTTCGGCGGCGTGAGGTTGAGGTGGCGGTTCAGCCGCGCGGTGGCGACGATGCGGTCAGAGCGTTCATCGAGCATCACATGCACGAGCGCGTAGTGCCCGGTCCGGATGCCGCCGGCGTATTCGCGGCGCGGCATGAGCAGATCTTTTTCGAGTCCCCAGTCGAGGAACGCGCCGATGCTCGGGCTCTGGCTGACGACGCGGAGAAACGCGAAATCGCCGACCGTGGCGAGCGGCGTCTCGGTCGTGGCGACGAGCCGATCCTCGGAATCGCGATAGACGAAGACCTCCACATTTTCACCCGGCTTCCCGCCGCCCGGGAGGTAGCGGCCGGGCAGGAGGATTTCGCCGTGCGTGGCGCCATCGAGATAAAATCCCGGCGGGGCTTGCCGGACGATTGGGAGCGAGTTGCGTTTGCCGAGGATGGCCATGAGCGGCGCATCCTGCACGCGGACGACGGGCGAGGGGAGGATATTTCTGTCGCGCAAGCGCCGGACTTTTCCTCACCGCTTGGTGAGCACATGCCAGTCGTGCGTGTAGCCCGACGAAAGCGGCGGCGGCGAGTCATCCGGCTGGAAGCCTGCACCCGGCACGTAGCGATGGCCCACGCGACGATAAGTGAATGGCGAGGAAGCGAGGTCCGCGGCGAACTCCTCCGGATTGTGAAAAACGTTCACGCCTTCGTCGAGGGTCTGCACCGTCCCATCGGGCGAGAAGAAAATGGAAAGCACCACTTTTCCGCCCGGCCGGATCACGCGCCCGAGTTCCCGAAGATATTGCCGGACTTCCTTGGGTGGCATGTGCGTGAAGACCGAGGCCAGCAGGCAGGAATCGAATGCACCGGCGGCGTACGGGAAGGTGAAATTTTCCGTGTCGATCTTCCCTCCCTGGTTGTCCCATGCGTCGTACACACTCCGGAGATTGAAAAACTCGAAGGCAAAGCGCGGATCCCGACTTTGAATCTCGTCCACGCACCATTGCACCATGCCAGCGTGGCGGTCGAAGCCGCGGTAGGACTGGATCGGAGACTCTGTCAAATAGCGCGCCAGCCGTCCGCAGCCGCATCCCACATCGAGCAAATCCGAACCCGGTTTGAGCATGCCTTCATGATCGAGAAAGGCGACGAGCCAGCGCCCCACTTCTTCAAAGCTGTCAATCATGTTCGGGCCGCAAACGAGGGATCGGAACTCCAGCGGCGGCAGGGGGATTTGGTTGGATGGGGTCATGGTTTACTTTGCCAGAATGATGCGGCGCGCGATCAGTGCCAATCACGAACAGCGGTGAAATTCTCCTCTCTCGACGCGTGCGGGAAGCACCGTGATGCAGCTTGCTGCACCGGGCTGCGCGCCGTACCGCTGCATCGCAACCGCATGACTGTGCCCGATTTTTCCTCCATCGCCTCGCGTCTCTGCGCAGCGTGCGGAATGTGCTGCAATGGCGTGATGTTTCACATCGTGCGACTGCAAGTCGGCGAGTCGGCGAAGGCACTCGCGGCGCTGGGGCTGAAAGTGAAACGCAAGCGCGGACAGAGCCACATCGTGCAGCCGTGCGCGGCGCATCGGGATTCGCAGTGTTCGATCTATGCGGCGCGCCCGGAGCGCTGCCGCGTTTTCGAATGCCGGCAATTGCAGCGCGTCGCCGCCGGCGAGAGCACCGAGGCGATGGCGCGGGAGAAAATTGGCGAGGCGGTGCGGCTGGTCGCGGATGCGAATGCACTGCTGCTGCGCGCGGGCGGCACGAATGAAAACCGCGCGCTCGCCAAACGCTGCGAACAGGCGATGTCCGATCCGAGCGGCGCGCTGCCGGATCCCGCCGCTGTGGAAATCCGGGCCGAACTCGCGCGGACAAAACGGGAATTGGACGCGGTGCTTGATCAGGAATTTCGGATCGCGCCGGTGGATTCGCCTGCGTGAAAAACCGCCAGAGTCGCGGGCGCAAAAAAGGGGCGGCCCGGAGGCCGCCCCTTTCGTGAGTTTGCTTGCGGAGGATTCGGGAAATCCCCGCGGAGTTTTAGTGCGTCCCTGCGGTCTCAGGCTGCGCGGGTGCGGGGGGCGCACCGGCTGCTCCGCCAGCAGCCTCATCGCGCTCTTTCATCGCGGCTTTGCGCGAGAGTTTGATTTTGCCGCGCTCGTCCACGCCGAGCACTTTCACCCAGATCATGTCGCCCATCTTCACCACGTCTTCGACGCGGTTCACGCGGCGGTCGGCGAGTTCGCTGATGTGGCACATGCCGTCCTTGCCGGGGAGGATTTCGACGAAGCAGCCGAACTCTTTGATGTTCACGACTGGCGCGTGATACACCTCGCCGATGGTGACCTCCTTG
>JBBSEI010000122.1:0-10414 GCA_038239865.1 Chthoniobacterales bacterium | reverse complement strand
GGTCGGGGCGCGAGGACATCCGCGCCAGACTCCCGCTCGGATCCAGCTTTTTCCACCCGCCGCACCACACCCCCCCTCGTCGGCCATCAAGTCCGACAGGCTGCTAGGCGAGCGAAATACCGTCGCGGAGGTCTCCATACCTGCGCGCCGTGCGTCCACTAGGCGGCGCAGCTCTGGAGACGTACGCTACAGACTACGCCCGCCCGAGATACTCGCCGTTCTCCGTCGAGACCTTGATCTTCTCACCCTCCTTGATGAAGAGCGGCACCGTGATGTTCTTCCCCGTCTCGAGCATCGCGGCCTTCTGCACGTTGTTCGCGCTGTCGCCTTTCACGCCCTCGGCGGACTCCGTCACCGTGAGGATGACGGTGGACGGCAACTCGATGTTCGCCGCCTTGCCCTCGACGTAGAGTACTTCCACGCGCTGGTTTTCAGTGAGGTAGTCCTTTGAGTCACCCACGAACGACCCGTCGAAACTCACCGTCTCAAACGACTCGGGATCCATAAAATGATAGCCGCTGTGATCCTTGTAGGAAAAATCGAGCTTCTTCCGCTCCACATCGATCTGGTCCACCTTGTCCGTCGAGCCGAAGCGGATGTCCGCACTCTTGCCCGTGCCGATGTAGCGGATGATCACCTGCACAAAAGCGCGGAGGTTGCCCGGCGTGCGGTGCATGATCTCCAGCACGATCGCCGGGTTGCTGTTGTAGCGGATGCACATTCCTTTGCGGAGGTCGTTGGCGTTGGCCATGGTCGGTGAGTCGGTGGAGTTGCTTAGCGGGGTTGGAAAAAGGGCGCGGACTATCCGCACGCACCCGCGGGCTGGCAAGAGCGGAGATTAGTACACGCCCTCGACGATCGTCTTCTCCATCGCTCCGAACGGCCGCACTTCGGCGACGCCGTCCCATGCGTAGGGCGCGCGCGGCTTGCGACGCAGCGCCTCGTCGCGCTCGAGGAAGCGGGGCATGAAGAATTCCTTCGTCATCGTCGTGAGTTCGACGCGGCCCCAGGTGTCGTAGTCCACGGTCTTCGCGGTGTCGTTCGGGTCCACGACGCGCAGCACGGCGCGGGGCTGCGGGGCGTAGTAGGTGATGGAGAAATTGTCTTCCTTCGTGAGCGGCACGCTGGCGGCGAGGCCCATGAGCGTGTTGCCGTAGGTGGGGTAAAAGCCGACGCGATTTTCCAGCACTTCCTCGACGATGAAGCGCACGTATTGCGGGAGCATCGTGGTGCCGCCGCAGAAGCAGCCGCGGATGCCGGACTCGAAGATGTCCACCTTCTCCGCGAGCGCCTCGAGGAGCTTCGGCGTGGTGAAGAGGCCGCTGACTTTGCGGTGCTGCAGAATCATCGCGGCCTGATCCACGACGTGCGCCATGTATTGCTTCGCCACGTCGAACTGCTTGTTCGTGATCAGCTTCTTCACGAAGCGCGGGTCGAGATCGATGAAGTAGCACGACGAACCGCGCACATGCGCGAGATGCTCGATGGCGAGGCGCAGCCGGCGAGGGCCGGTCGGCCCCATCATGAGCCACGCTCCGCCGCGCGGGAAATGCTCATCGGAAATCTTCTCGCTGAACTCGGAGTAGTCCGTCTTGTAGTCCTCCCAGCCGATGCGCTGCTTCGGCATGCCGGTCGTGCCGCCGGTCTCGAAAATGTTGAACGGTTTGCCTTTGAATTTCGCCGGCACCCAGACTTCGGGCTGAAGGTCGCGCAGCCATTCATCCTGAAAATGCGGGAACTTTACCATGTCGGCAAAGCTCTTGATCTCCTTGCGCGGGTCGAAGTTTTTCGACGCCCACTCGAGCCAGAACGGACAACCGGTCTCCGGCGAGAAATGCCACGCGAGGATTTCCTGGAGGTGCGCTTCGAGGGTTGCCTGGGCTTGTTCGGGTGTTTGCTGGGTCATGGCTGTGAGTGGTTTTGGGATTCACGGCAAAGGACGCGAAGATCACAAAGTCTTTGCTCAGCTTCGTGTCCTTTGTGCCCTTCGTAGTTCAAATTTATTCGTTCGTCTCCGGTTTCGGCTCGGGCAGGAACATTCCGAGCACCACGGCGATGATCGCGATGCCGAGTCCCATCCAGCCGGCGGCGCGCGCCATATCATCATAGGAGGGGTTTTTGGCGAACATCTGCGCGAGCTTCGGTGTGAGGAATGCGGCGCTCGTGCCGATCATGCGCCCGCCGACATTCGTGGCGAAGCTGCCGCCGGTGCCGCGCAGGTGCATCGGGAAAACCTTCGGCAGATATTCACCGAGGAAGCTGAGCTGCGACATGACGACAAAACCCGCACACGCGATGCCCCATGAAAAAACGGCGGCGTCCTGTTTGTAGAGCATGAAGTAGGTGAGCGGCAGAATGATCACGCCGGGGATCTGCAGCATCCGCAGCATGAGGCGGCGGCCCATGCCGACGATGAGCAGCAGTGCCAGCGCGATTCGTCCGACGAGGCCGCCCATCTCCTGATAAAACTGAGTATGGCTGCCGACTTCCTTCACCTTGTCCATGATCGGCTTTTGCGCCTTGGAGTTGGCGACGATCGGCGCCAGCGCGGCCTTGCGCTCCGGCGAGTCCGGCGCGGTCGCGTCAAATTTCCTGTTGAGTTCCTTGGCATCGATGACGAGCGGCTTCAGCGCCTTTTGCTCCGCCGCGAGGTTCGGCAGGCCGGGTGCGATGCGGCCGGGCGTGAGCTGGAGCGCGCCGAACGCAATGCCATACGCACACGCGGACAGGCCCGCGGTGATGAGCGTCACCTTGCGAAACTCCGGCGAGAAAAGCGCGCCGAAACTCGGGCGCTTGAGCGTGCCGGCCTTCTTGCGCTCCTGCCACACTTTCGACTCTGGCACGAAGGGCAGCATCAGCGCGATGAGCAGCGCGGGCACGATCCCGGTGAGCAGCAAGTAGCGCCACGACGAAGGGTCCGCCGCACCGAGCGCCATCGGCATTCCAAAGTGCGGGAGATCCTTCCCGTGGAATCCGATCCAGAGACTCACCGCGGTGACGAGCACGCCGCCGAGCGACGCGAAGAGCTGCGTGATGCCGAGCCATTTTTCCTTCTGCGCCTTGTCGGAAAAGACCTCCGCGATCCACGTGATGGCGGCGACGAACTCGATGCACACGCCGACGAAAGTCGCGCAGCGCCAGAAGATGAACGTCGGCAGCGTGTGGCTGAACGCTCCCGCGACCGGCGAAAACGAGTACACGAAAATGCCGAGCGCCATGACGAATTTCCGCCCGAGCCGATCGGTGAGCCATCCGCCGAGCAGGCCGAAGACGCCGCCACTCAGCGCGCTGAGCCAGAGCAGTTTTCCCATCCAGTCCGACACGAGCTGATTGCTCAGCGGGACCTTCAGCAATTCCGAAATCGCCGCCGGCCCGACGAGCGGCGTCATCAGCAATTGGTAGGTGTCGAAAAGAAACCCGAGGCTCGCGATGATGATGATGAGCCAGTGCGTGACGGTGAGCGGAGACTTGCCGGTGGTGGTCATGGGCGGTGGTTCTGGAACGGCTCTCTCGCTCGACTACTTCTGCTTTTCCTCCGGCTTCGCGCCCTCGGCGATCGCGAAGAGGTGCGTCTGCGTGTTCACGAAAAGCGTGCCGTTCGCGACCACGGGCGTCGAAAGAATCGCTGCGCCCATGTTCACCTGGTAGAGCAATTTTTCCTCCCGCTCTGCCGCGAAGACGTACAGGTCGCCGTCTTCATTTCCGATGAACACCTTGCCATCCGCGATCATCGGCGAACCCCAGATGTGCGCTTGCGTGTCGTGTTGCCACAGTTGCTTGCCGGTCTTCGCATCGATGCAGTACACGAATCCGCTGTAGTCACCCGTGAAAAGCAGATCGGTCGCGGGATCGATCGCCACGGTGCTGATGCTCCGCTTGATGTCGCGGAACTCCCACACGAGCGCGCCCTTCGTCTTCGTCGCGTCGCCTTTCAGTCCTTTCGGATCGATGCAGATGAGCCGCCCGACGCCTTCGCCGTGCTCGGGATCCTGCCCGCACGCCACGTAGATCTTGTCCTTGTAAAAAACGGGCGTCGCGATGATTTCGCTCGGTCCTTCCGGCGCGGGATATTTGTACGGCTTGCCGGTTTTGTCGTGCTTGTACTCGTCGGGCACGATCTCAAATTTCCACGTCGTCTTCAGCACATTCGTGTCGCCTTCCTTCACGGGATTCGCGTCGAACCCGTAGAGAAATCCGTCCCCGCCGCCGAAGAAAACCTGCCACTTGCCGTCCACTTTCCCCGCGCTCGGCGAAGTCCACTGGCCATGGAAAATGTGCGGGCCGATCTTCGCGTCGTCCTCGCCGATGAGCGCGCCGGTCTTTTTGTCGAGCACGATGAAGCTCGGCGAATTCGGCGAGGGGATATTCACGTGCGACCAGTCCTGGCCGTTGCTCGTGCAGACGTACACCTTGTCCTCGAGGACCAGCGGCGAACTGTTCGACGCGTTGTGCGGGAACACGCCGAGTTCGTCCATCATGTCGTATTTCCAGATGATGTCCGCGTCCTTCGCCGTCACTTCGACCTTCGGCTTGCCCGGTCCCGCCATGTACTGGCCTTCGTCTTTGAAAGGTCCGGTGTTCCCGTTTTTCTGACCATCCGCGTTTAGCGCGACGACTTCGCAACGGCTCGTCACCGAGTAGAGCGTGTTGCCATCCACGAATGGCGCGCTGAGATACCCGAGGTATTCCCAGTCGTTCACCTTGCCGCTCGCGTGCTTCGGCACGGTGAACTGCCAGACGAGATCGCCCGACTTTTCATCGAGGCACAGCAGCACCGACTTGTCGTCCTTGAAGCGCGGATCGCGCATCCCCGCGTTGTTCGTGCCGATGTAGGTCTTACCGTACGCCACCACGGTATTACCGTAAGTCTGCGAGCCGAGCTTCGCGATCCACTTCACGTTTTTTGTCTTCGCGAGATCGATCTCTTCGGAGTTTTTCTTAAATTCGATTTCAAATTTTCCCTGCTTGTTCGCCTCCTTCGGGCCAAAAAAAGTCGGGATGCCCTTCGAGGACGAATACATGTTGCGCCCCGGATCGCTGCCGCCCCACGCGGGCCAGTCGTCGGCGCGGAGCACGGAGGTGAAGGCGATGCCGGCGAGCGCGGCGGCGGTGAAGGTGCGGATGTTCATGAGTGCGGAGTCGTTGGAGTTGGAGATGGGGTTTTGGAAATGCGGCGCGTCAGTTTGCCTTCACCTCGATATTATCAATCCACGCGCGCTGCTCTTGCGAGCTGAGGCAGAAGATGCCGGGCGAGCCGTTCTTGTGACCGGTCGCGTGGTCAAATTGGATGTTCCACTTCTCCGGCTCGGCCTCGCCTTTTTTCCAGGCCTTGCCTTTAACCGTCACGCCGCCGTCGCCGGGCTTGGGCACCACGGTCACTTTCATGCGGTACCACACATTGCGTTCGAGGGTGATCGGCTCGTGGACTTTCACCCGTTCCTGGTTGCTGTTCACCTCGATCGTTTGCTCGTTGAATTTGAGCGCCACAATGTAGCGCTGGCAGATGAGTCCGATGTCGCAGCCTTTGCGCTTGTTGCCCTCGCTCATCACGTCGGCCTCGATGGTGTAGTCGTGCAACTCGGATTTGCCGAAGAACACCTGCGCGCGCTGGAAGAGCTTGTGATCGATCGTCTTGCACAGCGCCTTGTTATCACCGTCGCCCGGAGCCTTTCGGATATCGAGGCGGAAGCGCGCGCCATTCCACGCGAGCGGCGGATACGCAAACGGCGTCGGCGGCTCGGTCGCATTCCAATTCGTCGGCCCGGGCGGCGGTCCGGATGGCGCGGGTTTGCCGGGCTCGGCGGGTGGGAGCGCCTTGACCTCCTGGCCGATGCCGGGACCGGTCGTCTCCTTGAGTTCGTAATCTTCAAAATCAATCTTGATCGGCAAGTCTTGCAGCACGCGTCCGCGCATGAGGCCGGTGACCTTTTCATTTGCCTTCAGCACGCCCTGAAAAGCACCGGCGCTCGCGATGCGCTTGGTGTCCGATGTCATCTTTCCGGTGGCGTCGATCGTGCCATTCATCTTGGCCTTCACGAGCGCGGTGGGCGGAATGTAGTTGTCAAACTTCACTCCGCTCGGATCCACGTTCTCGCTCACGGTGAAGCCGTCCTTGTCGAGTGCCCGCACACGGAGCTGCGCGGATTTTCCGGGCTCAAGCAGCACCTCGTTGGGGATCAGTTGGAGCTTGGCGACTTCCGGTTTCGCGTCCCGGTGATCCGTCGGCCACACATCTTCCCACACGACTTTTTTCGCACCCTCGTTGTCGCCCTTCTTGCCAAAGGCGTAGAGCTTCTTGTCCGTCTGGATGTAGAGCTTGCCATTGTATGCGATGGGCGAGCCGAAGCAGCGGCCCGTGAGTTTCGTCCGGCTGAGCACCTCGGCGTCCTTCTCGCCGGGCTTGAAAATGTAGAGTTCGCCGTCACCCACCTCGCTGTCGCCCTGCTGCGATGCCTTGCCCTCGCCTGCGGCGATGTAAAATGCGACATACACTTTTCCATCCGCGGCAAATGGCGACGACTGCCGCTGCTCGGGACCGAGCTTCTTTTTCCACTTCACTGCGCCCGTCTCCGCGTTCACCGCCGCGAATTCACCCACGCCCGTCACCTCGTAAAACGTGTCCCCGACGAGCGCGGGCGACGAGCCGAGATTGCCGAGCGGATTGCGCCACTTCTCGAATTGCGTCGGCGAAAAAATCTTCATCCCTGGCGGCACCGGATAAGTGGAATGCATCACGTCCTTCGGTTTTTCGTCCGGTGCCGGAATGCGATACTGCGCGGTGCGCCCGACCTCGCTCGTGTCCACATTTTCCGACTCGTGCGCGACGATCAGCGTGTCCTTGTAGCGCAGCACGCCGCCATTGATGCCGCCCTTCGCACCCGCCTTCGCCGCCGGGAAACGGAACAGCGGATCGCCGGTGCGCGCATTCACGCACGCGACGGACGAGTCTCCGCATGCAGTGAAAAACACGCGTTTGCCATCCCACCACGAGAGCTGCAGCGGCGAGAAAGTCGGATCCTGCGGACGATCCGCCGGTGAAGTGAGCCACACGAGGTCGCCGGTTTTTTTGTCAAATGCGAGAAGGCGATCCGCCGCCGGGCCATTCGCGCCCCAGCCGTTCGTGATGCCGCGCGTGATGACGAGATCGCGGTCCACCACCGGCGTCGCCGTGCGTCCGTTCGGGAAAGTCAGCCGCCCGTATTCCTCCATCAGCGAATGCTGCCAGAGCAGTTTCCCATCCGCGGTGAAGCACGAGAAAATGCCCTGCCCGCCCTGCACATACACATTGCCCGTCTCCGGATCCACCGTCGGCGCGCCCGTCGCGTAACGCAGGTAGATGATGTCGCTGAGGAAGTCGTTTTCAAAATGCTGCCAGAGCAGCTTGCCCGTCTCCGCGTCGAAACAGCTCACGCCCTCGCGCAGATTCGCGCCCTCGCCGAGGTAACCGTTGATGTAAAGTTTCCCGCCCGCGATCACCGGCGTGCTCTGCCCCGGAAAATCCGCCGTCCACAGCGCATGCTTCGCGTCCACTTTGTCCGGCAGTCCCGTCTCCGGCGACGATCCGTTCTGCGCCGGCCCGCGCCAATTGAACCACCCGGCCCGCCCGCCTGGACTCGCGGCCGCGGCTGCGGGCTGTGGCGCAGTGGCCGGCTTTTTTGCCGCGTGCGCGAGGCAGAGGGAAAGGGTGACGGCGAGCGCGAGGGAGGGAGCGGTGCGGATTTTCATGGGAGAGGAAAGGTGCGCTTTTGCGCGGCTGGGATGCGGTTGGTACGGGCGGCAGTGCGCGAAGTCAATTGCTACTCACACGTATTGTTTGAGGAAAAATGCCGCGGCGAGCGGCGAGGGACATTTTGCGAAAACCTCCCGGTCGGTTGCGCCGAGTCGCCGTCAGCGTCGCTGGCACACTCGCTCAGCGTCCTGCGCGCGACGCGTACGCCTCCGCGAGCGCGCGGCGGCTGAGCTTGCCGCGGTCATTGAACGGCAGCGCCTCCACGATCCAGAAATCGCGCGGCACTTGCCAGGCCGCGAGATTTGCCCCGCAAAATTGCTGCAGCGTGCCGGCCGTCACGTCGCCCGCCACGCACGCCACGGGCTCCTCTCCGCGCGCGGCGCTCGGCATGCCGAAGACCATCGCATCGCGCACGCCGGCGATTTTCCGCAGGCATGCTTCGACTTCCGCGGGATTCAGTTTGCGTCCTGCGACATTGATGAAATCGCTCACGCGCCCTGCGAGCACGAAGCCGTGCGGCGTGCGCTCGACCAGATCGCCCGGCACGAAACGCCCGCCGCCGAGCACGCCATCATCCGGATCCGGGAAGTAGCCCTCGCCGACCGCCGGGCCGCGGACTTCCACGCGCCCCGTCGCCGCATCATGCACGAGCCGCACACCGCGCACGGGCTCGCCGACGCAGCCTTCCGGCGCCGCGGCGTCGCTCGCGTCGTACGCGATCCCGCCGCACTCGCTGCTCCCGTAAAAGCCGTGGATCTTCACGCCGAACCGCGCGCGAAATTTTTCCGCCGTCGCGGTGGAAAGTGGCGCGCCGGCGCTGATGCACAGGCGCAATTTCAGCGGTGGCGCGGCCTCGATCTCCGCGAGTTTTTGAAAGAGCACCGGCAGCCCCGCGAACACCGTCGCACCCGTGCGCGCGAGCCCGTCGAGCAGCGCGCGTGGCAGCCGTTCGTCGCTCGCGACCACGCTCACTCCGCGGCAGAGCAGGGGCGTGAGCAGATTGCTGAAGCCGTAGCTGTGCGACCACGGGATGACGCCGAAATTCAAATCGCCCGCGCCGATGCCCATCGTGTCGCAGACCGCCTCGCAGTCCGCGAGCAACTGCGCCGCGCGAAACCGAATCGCCCGCGGCGCGCCGCTCGTGCCCGAGGTGAGTTTCAGAAAATCCGCGTCGATCGCGAAAGCGTCCGCGCGGCGCTGCACGGCGATGCCTTCGCGGAGGTTCGGCAGCACGAGTGCCGCCGCGCCGCACACGCCGAGCGCGGAGGCGACAGCGTCCTTGCCGAGCGAACGATCGAGCGGCACCGGCACGAGCCCGCGCCGCCACAGCGCGAGCAGCAGGGCGGGAAAACACGCATCATTTCCAAACTGCACGCCGACTGCCGCAGCCGCCGGCAGCCGCTCAAACGCGACCTCCATCCCGCGCGCCTCCGCTTCGATCTCGGCAAAAGTCCGCGCCACGTTTCCATCCGCCGCGAGGATCGCCGGATCGTCGCCGCGCGTCGCGAGCACGCCGCGCCAGGCGGTGAGGATCGGGTTGCAGTTTTCGCGGTCGGTCATGGAATGGCTGGGACTTTTGAGCAGCGTCTGCATTTTAAGTTAAAGGTTAAAAGTTTCCTGCTTATCCGGTTGCATGACACAACAGCGGAAGGAGGCTCTGAGGAAGGCAGGAAGGCAGGAATTCACCGGGCTGGCCGCTCACTGTTCCTGCTTTCCTGCCTTCCTGAGATGCCTTTGTCACGCAACCGGATAAGCAGGAAAAGTTTGATGTTGGACGTTGATCCCGCCGAAGGCGCGTCACGATGGAAGATACCGTCTCAGAAACCGATCAATCCGCTGCGCGGCGCTCAACACCTAACTTTTAACGTCAAACTTCAAACATCAATCGACGACAGCCAGCGAGGACGACAAACGAGAACACTGCCAGTTTTTATTTGCACAAAGCAGGAGGGCCGCTAGGTTGCGCGCCCCTTTTCCGCAAAAAGCCATGAAAGCCGAAATCCATCCCGACTATACCGAAACCACCATTTCCTGCGCGTGCGGGGCTGTCATCCACACCCGCTCGACCCGCAAGGGACTCCAGATCGGCATCTGCGCGAAGTGCCATCCGTTCTTCACCGGCGAGCAAAAGTTCGTCGATACCGCAGGCCGCATCGAGAAGTTCACGAAGCGCTTCGGCGGCACCGAGCTTCGCCGGAAAAAGGCCGTCAAGGCCTAGCTCCGCAACCCCTGATTTTCGCAACGGTGGAGGCGCCACGCGCGTCTCCGCCGTTTCGTTTTTTTACGTCTCAGCCACTTCGAGTTCATGGATTTCACGCCACTGATCGCCAGGAAACGCGAGCGCTTCAACGAGGTCGAAGCCGCCGTGTCCGTGCCCGATCTGTATGACAATCCGAAGAAGGCGCAGGAAATTCTCCGCGAGCACAGCCGGCTGAAGGAGACGCTTTCGCTGTGGGATGATTTTCAAAAAGTGGATCGCGAACTGACCGAGAGCCGCGAACTCGCGCTGGCCGACGACGAACTCGGCGAGATGGCGCGCGCGGAATTGCCCGACCTCGAAAAGCGCGCGGCGAAGCTCCAGCGCGACGTGCAATTTTCCCTGCTTCCCCCGGACCCGAACGACGACCGCGACGCGATCATGGAAATCCGCGCGGGCACCGGCGGCGACGAGGCGGCGCTTTTTGC
>JBBSEI010000121.1:0-10679 GCA_038239865.1 Chthoniobacterales bacterium | reverse complement strand
GGGGGGGGGGGGGGGGGGGGGCTTCGCTGGGGCTGTGATAGACAAAAAAAAACCCCCCCCCCCTCTGGGGGGGCCGCCGGGCGGGGGGGGGGGGGGGGGCCCCCCCCCCCCCCCCCCCCCGCGCCACGCCGTCGTGTTTCACTCGGGCTGCTGCTGTCTGTGTGCTGGTTTTCCGCGTGCGGAATTTTTGTGCGCGGCGCAGAACCGGAAAGCTGGCGCAAGGCGGAGCCGGGGTGGAAATTTGAGTGGCCGCGCGACCATGCGACGCACGCGGATTTCAAGACGGAGTGGTGGTATTTCACCGGCAATTTGCGCGCGGCGGACGGGCGGCGGTTCGGGTATCAGGTCACGTTTTTCCGGCAGGGAGTCCGCGCGCCGGGAACACGCGCGACGGCGCAGTCGCGGTTCGTCGTGGATGATGTGAAGTTCGGCCATTTCACGGTGACCGACGTGAAAGCGGGACAGTTCCATTTTTCACAGCAGCTCCTGCGCGGCGCATTCGGCGAGGCAGGTTTCGGCGATTTGAAAAAGGATCAGCGGCTCGCATGGCTCGGCGACTGGTCGCTGAGAATGCAGGACGATGGCGCGATGCAACTGCGCGCGAGCGACGGCGCTCGGTCGCTCGATCTGCGTCTCGAAAGTACGAAGCCGTGGGCGCTGCACGGCGATGCGGGCCTGAGCACGAAGGCGGATGTGCCGGGGCACGCTTCGCAATATTACTCCGGCACGCGGATGCGCTCGCGCGGGACTTTGCAAATCGGCGGGCAGCAACTCGCGGTCGAGGGCGAGAGCTGGTTCGATCACGAATGGGCGACGAACCAGCTCGCGCCGGGGCAGGTCGGCTGGGACTGGTTCAGCGTGCAGCTCGATGACGGGACGGAGCTGATGATCTACCGCCTGCGCAAAAAGGACGGCTCGGTGGATGGCGCGTCGGCGGGCTCATTCATCGCGAAGGACGGCAGCGTGCGGCACCTGCGCGCCGACGAACTGCAACTCACGCCGACAAAATTTTGGCAGAGCGCGAAGACGCGCGGGCGCTATCCGATCGGCTGGCGTGTCGAGGTGCCGTCACTTTCGCTCGCGCTGGATGTGAGCACGCCGCTCGATGCGCAGGAACTCGCGCTCGAACCGGTGGCATACTGGGAGGGGATGATCGACGTGCGTGGCAAACGCGATGGCCGCGCGGTGAACGGGCACGGCTATCTCGAACTGACGGGCTATGCGGGCGATGTCGTGGGGCTTTCCGCACCGGAGTAGCCGCATTTTTTGAAAATCTCGCCGGAATGCGATGCGCGCTTGTCTCCGCGCCGCGGCTGCCTTTGTATCGCCCTCCCACAAATGGAACCTACAGCAGACATCGCACTCATCGGACTGGCCGTCATGGGCCAGAACCTCATCCTCAACATGAATGACCACGGCTACACCGTCGTGGCTTACAATCGCACCACGGAGAAAGTGGATCACTTTCTCGCGAATGAGGCGAAGGGCACGAAGGTGCAGGGCGCGCATTCCATCGCGGAGATGGTGTCGAAGCTGAAGCGCCCGCGCCGCGTGATGATGCTCGTGAAGGCGGGCAAGCCGGTGGACGAATTCATCGAGCAAATCATCCCGCACCTCGAACCGGGCGACATCATCATTGATGGTGGCAACTCCCTTTTTGACGACACGAACCGCCGCGTGAAACTTTGCGAGAGCAAGGGACTGCTCTACGTCGGCACGGGCGTCTCCGGCGGTGAGGAAGGCGCGCGCAAAGGCCCGAGCATCATGCCCGGCGGATCGCCGGCCGCATGGCCGCATGTGAAGGAAATTTTCCAGGGCATCTCCGCGAAAGTGGAGGGCAATGTCCCGTGCTGCGACTGGGTCGGCGAAGGCGGCGCGGGGCACTACGTGAAGATGGTCCACAACGGGATCGAGTACGGCGACATGCAGCTCATCTGCGAGGCGTACAACATCATGAAGAGCGGCCTCGGCATGTCCGCGGACGAGATGCACGAGGTGCTCGCCGAATGGAACAAGGGCGAACTCGACAGCTACCTCATCGAGATCTCGCGCGACATCCTCGCGAAGAAGGACGAGGACGGCTCGCCGCTCGTGGACAAGATCCTCGACACCGCCGGGCAGAAGGGCACGGGCAAGTGGACGGTGATCAATTCGCAAGAACTAGGCATCCCGATCACGCTCATGGCGGAGGCGGTGTATTCGCGTTGCGTGTCGGCGCTGAAGGATGAGCGCGTGAAAGCGGCGAAGAAGCTCAAGGGCCCAAGCCCGGCGCTGAAGGCCATCGCATCGAATCCGGAGAAAAAGAAGGCGTTCATTGAGGACATCCGCCTTGCGCTCTACGCCTCGAAGATCGTGAGCTACGCGCAGGGCTACATGCTGATGCGCGCCGCCGCGAAGGAGTACGGCTGGAACCTCAACTACGGCGGCATCGCGCTGATGTGGCGCGGCGGCTGCATCATCCGCTCGCGGTTCCTCGGCAAGATCAAGGAAGCCTACGACAATAATCCGAAGCTCTCGAATCTGCTGCTCGACGACTTTTTCCGCGGCGAGATCAAGAAGTCGCAGAAGGGCTGGCGCAACATCGTCGCCACGGCGGCGAAGAGAGGCATCCCGGTGCCGGCCTTCAGCACCGCGCTGGCGTTCTTCGATCAATATCGCTCCGCAGTGCTGCCCGCGAACCTGCTCCAGGCGCAGCGCGACTACTTCGGCGCGCACACCTACGAGCGCGTGGACAAGCCACGCGGCGAATTCTTCCACACGAACTGGACGGGACGCGGCGGCGACGTCTCCAGCAGCACCTACACGGTGTAGGAGGGAAGCGACCGCTACAGATTCTCGACCATCGACAATGACAGGGCTTCCTCGGCGGTAAGTGGTGCCTTTCCTACATAAAAACTCATGCTGGATCCGGGTCCGAACTCGCCAAGTTTGTCGACCGTCACCATTGTAAAGTCGTCGTCCTTGGACCGGCGCTCAAACACCAATGTCGGTTGCTTTCCCTTCTTCAAAATGAAGAATATCGTCCCATCCTGAGCGTTCCCTAAAAACATCGCACGGATGCCCGCTCTGGCGATAATCTCGCGCTTTTCATTGTTTGTCGCAACCGCAAACTGTTTCTCCAGATTGTCGGCGGAGAACTCCGGGCGCAATGCGGTTCTTATCTGGACTGCCGCCGCCCGGTCTTTAGGGGGGGTCAGTACGGTCTTAAAGAAAGAGTATTTCTTACGAACGGTCTCCATGTTTGCCGGGTGCAGAGTGTCCGGGTCCAAATCTTTGACAAGAACCCTCTTCTCGGCCGCGCGCAAATTACGAAGAATTTCCTCCCACTCGGGGATGGGGTCTTGTCCTGAAGCCATCCCAAAAAGGTTGGCAATGACAAACAAAGCCGTCAGATGGAAAACGCTTTTTCTCATGTGAAAGAATGAGGTTTGGCGAAAGGTGTCTTGGCGCGGAGGGCTCGGTCAGCCGCGTCCGCGAGGCTTAATGACTCCGCGCCATTCTACTTTTTCGCGGCAGCCTTGCCCTTCTTCGGTCCGGGCTTCTTGTCGTCGTCGGGATTGCGGATGTTTTCCGCCTTCGTCTGGGTGCCGGCGGTGCTGTAAACGACGCGGACTTTGTCGCCGGTCTTGAAGTCCGTGACCTTTTTCGCGGCCCGCTGGCCAAAGACGGTGCCCGGATAGATGGCAAAAACTTTCGTGCCCTTCGGACTTTGGACGGCGACGGATGTCGGATTGATCGCGGTGATTGCGCCGTCCCACTCGGTGTTCGGTGGCGGCAGCGCGCCGGGCGAAACCGGGGCGGCAGCAAACAAAAACAGGATGGCGGCGATGAAACAGCGGGGGATTTTCATGGCCCAAATCTTTTGCTTCTGAGACGCCCGGCGGCAAGCGCGGAAAGCTACAGCTTCCGATCCGCCTGCGCGCTGCGGAGATGGATGGTCTTGGAGTCGAGGTCGTGAATGGCGCGGATGTAGCGCACCGTGCGGCTGCGCGAGCGCATGAGGATGCTGTGCGTGATTGCCTTTCTCCCGATGAGTTTCACGCCGGGCAGCAGCGTGCTGTCGCTGATGCCGGTTGCGCAGAAAATGCAACTGTCCCCCCAGATCAATTCCTTGCAGCGAAAGACGCGGTCCACCTCGGCTTCGCCAACGGCTGCGATGGCGGAGGCTCGCTCGGCTTCGTCGCGCGGCTTCATGCGCAGGAGCATCTCGCCGCCGAGGGCGTTCAGCGCGGCGGCGGTGAGGATGCCTTCGGGCGAACCGCCGATGCCGTAGTAGAGATCGACATCGCCGTCGGTGAGCGACGGCGAAACGGCCGCCGTGATGTCGCCGTCCGTGATGAGCCGCAGCGCCGCGCCGGCCTTGCGGACTGAGGCGATGAAGTCGTTGTGCCGATCCCGTTTGAGCGTCATCACGATGAGTTCGCTCACGCGTTTGCCGAGCGCCTCGGCGACGCGGCCGAGCGTCTGCGAGATCGGATCGTCGAGCGAAATTTGCGGCATGCCCCGCTCAATCGCGCGCACCACATCGGGGCCGTAGGCGAGTTTTTCGGAGTAAAAGGTCGGCAAATTTCGCATGACGTGCGGGCTGTCCGCCGTCGCCTCGCTGGCGGCCATCACGGAGATGCTGTTCGGCATTCCGGAGGCGATGTTCGTCGTGCCGTCGATCGGATCGAGGGCGATTTCGAAACGCGGCGAGCCCGGCCGCCAAGTGCCGAGGTGGTCGCCGAGGAAAATGCCGGGCGCGTTGTCCTTTTGCCCTTCGCCGATGACGACTTCGCCGCAGATATCCACCAGATCGAACACGCCGTAGATCGCGTCGCACGCCGCGCCGTCGGCGAGTTCCTTTTCGCCGCGACCGAGCCACGGGACTGAGTTGAGCGCTGCGTTTTCCGTGGCGCGCACAAATTCAAACTCAATTGTGCGCTCGGGATCCATTGAGGTCAGGGAATTCATCCGCGCGAAGCTTGACGGATTTCCGCAGGCGGCGTCAACGCCAGCCGCGATTTTCCAACGAAAACAAAACCGCCCCGACGGCCTTGCGAACGGCGGGGCGGAGGTGATTTGTTTTCGGCTGGCTTCAGTTGTTCGCGGCGATGGCCGCGATGTCCTCGGCATCGAGCTTCGAGGAAAGGAGATGCTCGATCGGATGCTCGCGCTTGCGCAGTGCGCGGCGCAATTTTGCCAGCGCGATGTTCTGGAGCTGGCGGATGCGCTCGCGGGTCACGCCGAATTTCTGGCCGACTTCCTCGAGCGTGCGCGCCTTGCCGCCGTCGAGGCCGAAGCGCGAATTGATGATTTTCCGCTCGCGCGCATCAAGGACTCCGAGCAGGTCGGTGACTTCCTCCTGGAGATTTTTGTCCGAGAGATTTTCCGCCGGGTCCACGGCCGTGTCGTCGCCGACGAGTTCGCCGAATTCCGTGCCGTCGTCGTCATTCATCGGCGCGTCGAGGGACGCGGGACGGATGCTGACGGTGCGGAGTTGCGAGAGTTTCGCGGCGGAGATTCCGACTTCCTCGGCGAGTTCGTCATCGGTGGGTTCGCGCCCGAGCTCTTCGCTCATCGTCAGCGCGAGGCGCTTCACTTTCGCGATTTTATCCACGAGATGGACGGGCAGGCGGATGGTCTTGGACTGGTTGGCGAGGGCGCGCTTGATGGATTGCTTGATCCACCATGCCGCGTAGGTGGAAAGTTTGCCGCCCTTCGCGGGGTCGAAACGCTCGACGGCCTTCATGAGGCCGATGTTTCCCTCGGAAACGAGGTCCAAAAGCGGGAGTCCGAGGTTGCCGTAGTCGTGGGCGATTTTTACGACAAGGCGGAGGTTGGCCTTGATCATCAAGGCGCGGGCCTGCATGTCGCCGCGCTGGATTTTGGCAGCGAGGTCGATTTCTTCCTGAATCGTCAGGAGCGGCGTCTGGCCGATCTCGCGGAGGTAGATCTTGAAACCAGAATCAGAGTCGTCGTATTTGGCCATTTGGGTAACCTGTGCTTTCTTGGTGTGGGGTGAGCAAATTTCGTGCGGTGACTATTCAGAATGAGCGGCGCGCGAAAAATGGGGCTTACCCTCTATTCGTGTAACTGCATTGTATGGACGCATCGCCGGGAGATTTGTTCAATGGTTTCAAGGATTTGTTTATCACGCGTGGTCATTATTTAACTCAAGGGAAACGTAGGTGGGCGCGCTGTTGGATGTAAAAGGCGCTCCCTTGTTCAAAAGGATTACGTCATTAAGGAAATATTCATCTCCGCCAATTTTCCCTGTCAAAATCGGCAATCCGCGCATTTTTGCCCTGGCGGAATCCCCGCCGTGGGGTCGCACCTCACGGGTCGATCTCGCGATGCATGCCGACTTCGAAAATGACCTCCGTAGGATCCGTGTCGCTGGGCTTCGGCTGCAAATCGAGGGCGCGGTAGGCGGCTTCCAAGGCGCGCGCGTCGCCACGCAGTTCGGGAAAGACGGCGGCGAGGCGCTGCTTCGTCCAGTGCCGGGCGAGTCCGCGATCGACCGGATGCACTGCGGGAGCCCGGCCGAGGGCACGATTGAAAAACTCGCGGAGATTCATGACAGGTTGAATGTTCCCTGCTTGTCCGGTTGCGTGACACAACAGCGGAAGGAGGCTCTGAGGAAGGCAGGAAGGCAGGAATTCACCGGGCTGGCCGCTCACTTTTCCTGCTTTCCTGCCTTCCTGAGATGCCTTTGTCACGCAACCGGATAGGCAGGGAATTTTCAACCATCACTCCGCCGGATTTGTTTGGCTAAATCGAATCCGCAAGCCACGCGCGGATCCTCGTCGCGAGGGCGATGGCATTCACGCTCGCGAGGATGAAGGACGGCTTCAGCGAGCGCGGCGCGGTGCCGGGTTGAACGTCTTTTTCCCGCATCGCGAAAGCCATCAGCCACGGCAACGCGATCCAAGCTGCCCAATTGATCCACGGCACGCCGGACGGCGTGCGGGCGGCCCCCGACTGCCAGACCCACCAGCCGCGGACGAAACGCACCGGCCACTCAAGATTCACGACCGTGACCAGCACGAGCAGCGCGGATGCGCCAGCCACGACCGCATGGCTCGCGCGGGGGCGCAACCGTAGCACGACCTCCCGTGCGGACATCACCAGCACGGGCCACAGCAGCAGCCAGCCAGCTGGCACTCCGAACGCTTTCGGACCGAGAGTTTCGCCGAAATAAAGGTGGCCGAATGGCAGCCCCGTCCGCGCATTTAGGACCCCGACCACGATCGCTCCACCCGCCGAAATCGCCAGCCACGCCCGTGCCGTCCGCAGCCCATGTGCGCGCGTAAGCACGAGATGCAGGCTCATCGCGGCCAGGACCAGCCAGATCAAATCGGCGTGATTCGCGAGGAGCAGCACCGCATTCCTTAGGTCGGCGTTGCTCGGAGCGGCGGAGCCTTCCGCAAAGCCGAGCGCCCGCGCGCCGACGGGCAAAATCCACACCACCGCGAGCCACGCCGTCCACACGACGAATACACCCCAAAGCACCGCGACCAGCGGCTCAAGCGAACGCGAAACGAGGGAACGAGGCATCGCCAAACCGTGCCGTATCGCGGCGCGCGCGGCAAAATGATAGTTGCGATTGCCAGCCCACAGGGTAAATGGGAGGTCTAATGACTTTCAAAGAGTTCGGCCTGTCCGAAGCGGTGGTGCGCGGTGTCGAAGCCAAAGGCTACCTCAACGCCACCCCCATCCAAGAGCAGGCGATGCCCCTCGTTTTGCAGGGAAAAGATGTGATGGGCTCCGCCCAGACCGGTACCGGCAAGACCGCGGCCTTCGCCCTCCCGATCCTCACCATGCTCGGCGAGCACGGAAAATTGCGTGCGCTCGTCCTCGAGCCCACGCGCGAACTCGCGCAGCAGGTCCACCAGAGTTTCACCGACTACGGCAAGGAAAGCGGCCTGCGCACCGTCATCATCCACGGCGGCGTCGGCTACGGCAACCAGCGCGACGAACTCGCGAAAGGCGCAGACGTGATTGTCGCCACGCCGGGCCGCCTGCTCGACTTCATGGAAGACGGCACCATCAAGCTCGGCGACGTGCGCCACCTTGTGCTCGATGAAGTGGACCGCATGCTCGACATGGGCTTCCTCCCCGACGTCTCGAAAATCATCAAGCAGACGCCGAAGGATCGGCAGACGCTTTTCTTTTCCGCGACGCTGCCGCCCGAACTCGAGACGCTCACCAAATGGATCCTTCGCGATCCGATCGCCATCGAGATCGGCCGCCGCCAAAGTGCGGCGGACACCGTGGCGCACGCACTTTATCCCGTCGCTAAGGACCAGAAAATGGATCTCCTCCTCGCGATGCTCGAGGCCACCGAATACAAGAGCGTCCTCATTTTCACGCAGACGAAAGTCGCCGCCGACATGGTCACCCGCAGGCTCGCGACCATGAATCACCTCGTCGCCGCGATGCACAGCGACCGCAGTCAGGGCGAGCGCACCGAGGCCCTCGCGGGATTCAAGAGCGGCAAATACGAAGTGCTCGTCGCCACCGACATCGCCGCGCGCGGACTCGACATCGCTGGCGTCACGCACGTCATCAATTACGACGTGCCGCTGCATCCCGAGGACTACGTCCACCGCATCGGCCGCACCGGCCGCGCGCTCCAGAGCGGCGACGCCTTCACCATTTTCACCGCCGGGGAAATTGACGCCGTGCGCAAAATCGAGCGCTACATCGGCACGAAGGTCGAGCGCACGAAGCTCCCCGATTTCAAATACGTGTACACCGCGCTCTTCGACGAAGCCTCGCTGAAGCCCGGCGGTCCCGGCAAAGGCGTCCGCACGCTCACCGGCTACAGCTTCGGCTGGCGGAAATAGCGTAGGCGAGTAAAGCGCGACGAATCGTAGGCGTGGGCGGAAGCCTACGTCTCGCTCTCCCGAGCGCGCCTACGGGCCATCGGTGAACGGTCCCGCGTTCCGCGCAGCAAGCGTCTCGCGCACCTTCACGCCATCGAGCGTTGCCACCTCGGTCTTTGCCTTCGACGCCATTGCCGCAGCAGTGCCCGCGGCTTCGCCCATCGCCATCGCCGTCACGGTCACGCGCGTGGAGGCGTGCGCGCCGCGCGTCGCGGAATGGCAGCGTCCCGCCACGAGCAGGTTCCCGATTTTCTGCGGCACGAGTGAGCGAAAAGGAATGTCATACGGCTCGGGCTGCACCTTCGCCGGATCGAAGTCATTCGCGCTGCCGACGACCGTTTTGTTCGGATGCAGATCGAGGTACCAGCAGCCCGTCGCGATCGCGTCGTCAAAGCGCCGCGACTTCATCAGGTCATCCTCGCTCAGCACATGCTGCCCGGTGATCCGGCGTGATTCGCGCACGCCGATCCACGGATAGGCTTCGAGAAAATACGAGTCCGCGAATGCCGGCACGTCGCGCTTCCAAGCGCGGAACATCGCGTGTGCATCCGCACGCCCCTGCATCTCCGCGCGCGTGAGATCGGCCGCGTTCGTCGGGTCTGCGGGGACGCGCACGCCATGCACGTAGATCTCATTTTTCCCGTACAGGAACATCACACCCGGCCCGTAAAAATGCGGCAACTCCCCACGCTGCTGCGCCGCCACGAGCGCCGCGCGCCTGGCGTAGGTTTGCAGTTCATCTCTTGTCATGCTGGGAGCCTAGCCACTGAGTCTGGAAAAATCTCCATTTTTCATCAGAAAAAAATTTCGCTGCTGCGCAGTGCAAAGGGTAAAAGAATAAGAGGGAAAAAGAGAAAAGGGAAAGCCGTGCCAACCTAGGGCGCAGACACACCGACTCCACAACGAAACCCGTTGATGTTGTAGCGATTTGCGGGCGTGTAGTGATTGCGGGTCGACGACAGCAGATTGCCCCGGTCGTAGTTATACCACGAAGCGCCGCGCAGAACACGGTCTTTATGGGAAGCATCAAACCAGTCCTCGCACCACTGCCATACGTTGCCTCCCATGTCGTAGAGACCATACGCATTCGCCGGGAAACTCCCCACAGGCGAGGTCGTCGCGAAGCCATCCGTGTAGCCTTCCATCCACCTCGCGTTCTCCATCCTGTTGTCCTTCTCGTTCTTCTTTGCAGGGAACTTCGCGTGAAAGGTCTCGTCCGCATAGTTGCCCACTTTCTTCGTGGGCGGCCAGTCCTTGCCCCACGGGAAATCCACGCTGTTCTTCCCGTTCTTCTCCGCGGGCGTCGCGCCCAGCTCCGGCGGCAATCCCGCCGCCCAGCTCCATTCCTCATCCGTCGGCAGCCGATACCTCACTCCCTTCGGCAATTTGCCCTCAGCCGTTTCCTTTTCGCTCAGCCATTGGCAAAATGCCTGCGCGTCCTCCCAGCTCACGCCCACGACGGGGTGATCCAGCTCGCGCCCCGCAGGCACGCCGTCCTTCTGCTGCGTCCTCCACGCGCCGTCCGCCTTCGGGTTCGCCGCCGCATACGCCGCGTAGTCCTGCACCCGCACGTCCCACACGCCGAAGAGCACCCGCTGCCCAGCCGTGGGGCCGCTGAGGATGGGCACGGGGACAAACTTCATCCCGAGCGTGTTGATGAAGGGCTTTTCCTTGCTCGCCGCAGGCACGGCGGCGGCAGGCAATGTAGTCGGGGGCTTCAGCCCGTCAGCGCGCACTGTGCTCGCTGACGATCCAATTGTCGCTGACGGTTCCGCGCGCTGAAGCGCAGGACTACTTTTCGCCTTCGCC
>JBBSEI010000120.1:0-10966 GCA_038239865.1 Chthoniobacterales bacterium | reverse complement strand
GATCGAACTCAGCGCACTGGCGCGGGGCTGCCTCGCCCGACGCATCCCGGACCGCACCGCCCTTGCCCGCGAACTCGCCGCGTGGGAGCGCGATCGCAATCTGAACACGCGTTCCATCCGCTGGCAGTTCACCCCCGCCACTGCTCGCACCAAACTCCGCAAGCTCTACCCATCATTTGAGGGCTGACGCGGCACTAGGAAGGTCATGCTTTCGCCCTTGGGAAGATATTGCCGGATGAGTCCGTTGGTGTTCTCGTTTGTCCCCCTTTCCCAACTGTGGTGTGGCGTGGCGAAGTAGAACTTCACAGGATTTGCCGCCTCCACCTGCTTATACCAGTGGAACTCCGTGCCGTTGTCCGCCGTGATCGTCCTCACCCGTCCAGGGTGCCGCGCCTTGAGTTTGCCGATGAGCAGGTAGCCGCTCTTCCGCTCGACCAGCGTGAGGATGCAGTCGCTGCTTTCCCCGAGGCTTTCCCCCATCACGGTGTCGATCTCCCAGTGGCCGGTCCGGCCTCGCCGCTCCACCGCCTCGGGCCGTTCGCCGATCATCCGCTTGCCGGCCAGCCGCCCCGGCTGTCGTAGCGCCCATACCGCTTCCGGCACTGCTTGCGTGCGCATCGCAGGGGCGGGTGCAGGCTCCCTCCGGCCTTCAGATCCCTCCACACATGCCGGTGGATCGTCTCGTGGCTGATCGACAGCTCCCGCGTCCGCCCAAGATACCCGGACACCTGTTCGGGGCTCCATGCCTCCCTCAGCAACTCCTCCACCCGCGCAAGCTCCTCCCGCCCAAACTGGCTGTTGCGCCGCGACCGCTTCCGCCGCGCCACCGCTTTCTCATTCGCCCGCGCACAACGATATCAGCCGTCATACCGCGCCGCGTTCCGCCTCAGCTCCCGCCATACCGTGCTCCGGTACCGCCCAAGCTGCCGCACGATCTCCGCCTGGCTCCTTCCCACGCTCCGCAGTGCCGCCAGCGCACTCCGCTCTTCTGCATTGAGTTGTCGGTAGTTCATCCCCATCCTCTCTGCCAGAGTTCCCCCACAACAGAGACCTTCTTTCTCCTCCTCCTGCCATGCCCCTTGTGTTGCACTTACTCGGTGAATTTGCGATGCCGTGGCCGGCGTAAAAGGAGACGGCACGGCGGAGGGCGTCGAGGGCGCTGGGGATTTTTTCGTCTGGGTGGAGGGAGGCGAAAGCGATGCGGAAATGGTCATCGATGGCGACATGGAGGCTCTCGACGCCGGCGCCTGGATTGCGCTGGGTACGGTCACCGGTGGCGCGGACGCGGGCTTGGTGAAGTGGCCGAGCTTCTTGATGTCGAGATGGAGGAGCTCCGGGAGGTTTTGGCGGTTTGAGGGAAGCCAGGCGGTGAAGGCCGTGGCGGCACAGGACGCGGGAGAGGGTGGCCTTGGAGACGGGCAGCATCATGCGGATTTGGGCATAGGAACGGCGCTGGCGGCGCAGGGCGGGTCGCCCAAGTTCCGGCGCGCCGCCCGGCCGCCCGGCTCTCCTTCGCATCGTCCACAAAGTCCGCGAGGTGCTCGGCCAGGCGGTGGCTGTGGCGCCGCCGACGGTGGCGGGCGAGTTCGCGCAGCATGGACGGGGCGGACAGGATCGACGCGCCGGGATTTCCGCGCGAGGTGATGGACACCGCCGCATCCCCGGTGATAGTGCAACCACCGTGCCCTCTGCGCCTGCGCGCCGGGCACTCCACTCATGAGCAGCACTGCCGACGGGGCCCGCACCGCCACACCATCCCGCAAAAGCCTCCTCTCGCCTTTCCGCGCGGCGGGCCGCCTGCTCTCCCACGGCTGGCGGAAGCTCGCGCGCCGCTCGCGCCCGGCGGAAGATTCCGGGCTGTTCCCGCTCGTGATTCAGGTGCTGGCGGGATTTTCCAAGAACGACGGCGAACTCGTGGAGGAGGAGGTGGACACGGTGCTCGGGCTGCTGCGCCACGGATTTCCCGGCGGCATCTACGAGGACATGCGGCGGCAATTCCGCGAGGCACTCGGCCAGCAGCAGGATCTGCACGCCATCGGCGACCGGCTCACGCGGATGCTCACGCCGGAGCAGAAGATCATCCTCGGCGTGCAGATCTACGACATCATCGCGCGCTCGGACAAAAACCAGCAGCAGATGCCGGCCTTCTACGGATTCATGGAGCGGCTCGGCATGGCGGCGCAGGCGATCGAGATCGTGCATCAGCTCCAGGCGGGGGAAAAGGCGGATCAGGCCGTGGCGCAGAGCGGTGAACTGCCGCTCGAAGTGCTCACCTTTGGCCGCGATGCGCAGGCCGATGTGTGGCTGAAAAGCCTGCACCCCGGCGAACTGCTGATCGCGTTTCGCTATCAGACTCTGCTCCTGCTGAAAAATGCGAGTCAGCGCCCCGTGTACGTCCGCGGGAGGCCGCTCGTTCCGGGCACTTTCTCGCGCATTTTTTCCGGCCAGCGCGTGCTGCTCGACGAGCAGGTGCTCACGTACGAGGACATCGTTTCCTTTTTCAATGCGAAGAAGGGCGTGCTCATCACGCACGTGTATGTGGAGGTGAATGAGGACGACGAAGTGGAACTCTCGCGCGTGCGGACGCGGAACAGCGCCCTCGAAGTGCGCTTCGGGCTGAAGGTGCAGGTGCGCGCGCTCAAGAGCGTCGATGCGCGGCTGAACGGCATCGCCCTGCGCGCCGGCACGATGCTGAACGCCACGCAGGAGGACCGCGTGATCTTTCGCAATGAGGCGGAACTTTCGCTCGCGGAACTCCGCCGCAAGGCGCGCGCGCTCGGGGTGCGCTTCCACCTCAAAAGCTACAAGAACACCTACCGCGTCTCGAGCAATCCGGGGCTGCTCGAGATGGACGACATCCTCCTCTCGCCGGGCGCCGCGGGCGAAATCCTGCTGAAGGTCGAGTGCGACTACGACAACAAGGTGGGCCGGCTCGATGTGATCGCAGCCGCGCGGCCGATCAGCGTCGGCGATCGCATCGTGCCGGCGGGCGGCAGTTGCGATCTGAAGGACGGCGATTTCATCCGCATTGATTCCGGCCAGGGGCTGCGCTGCGACTTCAGCGAGCGCATCATCGAGGAGGAGCGGAACATCGTCTCCTCCCTCGAACTGCGCGACGTGACGTGCCTTTTCGGCGACAGCGTGACGGGGCTCGACGGGATCAATTTCAACCTCACGCGCGGCGACATCGTGTGCGTGATGGGCGGCAGCGGCTCGGGAAAAAGCACGCTCCTCCGCGCCATCGCCGGCCGGCTCCCGCCCTCGCGCGGAAAGATCCTGCTCAACCAACAGGACCTTTACGAGAACCTCGAAAAGTTCAAACGCTTCATCGCCTTCATCCCTCAGGACGATGCGTTCGATGATCACCTCACCGTCGAGGAAAACCTGACGTATGCCGCGGCGATCCGCTCGCCGCATCTCGGCAAGGGCGATCGCCGGCGCCGCGTGGACAGCCGTCTCGTGGAACTCGGGCTCAGCGAACGCCGCGATGTCACCGTCGGCTCGGTGGAAAAAAAGACGCTCTCCGGCGGCGAGCGCAAGCGGCTGAACATCGGCCTCGACATGATCAGCTCGGCGGACATTTTTCTGTTCGACGAGCCGACGAGCGGGCTCAGCTCCAAGGACAGCGAGCACGTCATCGAAATCATCCGGGGCATTTCGCACAACAAGATCGTCCTCGTGGTCATTCATCAGCCGAGCGCGCGGCTTTTCCACATGTTCAACAAGGCCGTGCTCCTCGATCGCGGCGGCAAACTCGTCTTCTCCGGATCGCCGGATGAGATGATGCGCTATTTTACCGAGGCCGCCGTCGAGGAAAACGTGAGCGCGCACGGCGTGAAGAGCGAAGGCGGCAGCCCGGAGTTCTGCTTCGACATCCTCGAGACCCCGCTGCACGACCTGAGCGGTGACGTGATCTTCGAGGAGAATGCCAACGGCCAGCTTCTTCCCGCACGGCGATTCTCGCCGGATTTCTGGCGCGATCGGTACGAGACCTACCGCCTCACGCAGGAGATGAAACAAGTCTCGCTGCGCAAGCACTCCGCCCCCGCGACCGCGACGGCGACGCAGATCATCGAGGCGCGCCGGCAGCCCGCGCCGCGCCAGGTCCGCTGGCGCGAGGAATGGCTGCAGTTCCACGTCCTCCTGCGCCGCGCGTTTCTCTCGAAGCTGCGCAATGTCGCGAGCCTGCTCGTCACGCTGCTCGCGCCGCCGGTGCTCGCGCTCGTCGTGGGCTGGGCGCTCTATTTCACCGAGGAAAATGATCGGCCGTACGTCTTCGCGTCCGCGTTTCACATTCCGACTTACATTTTCATCAGCCTGCTCGTCGCCCTCTTCCTCGCGCTCATGAACAGCGTCGAGGACATCATCCGCGACCGCACGATCCTCCAGCGCGAGCGGAATCTCGACGTGCGCGTGGGCTACTACGTCACGGCAAAATTTCTCACGCTCTGCGTTTTTTCCGCGCTGCAATGCACGCTCTTCATCCTCGTCGGGAATGCGGTGCTCGAAATCCGCGGCATGTTTTTTCAATACTTCCTGTGGACCTTTCTCACCGCCGTCAGCGGCATGTCGCTCGGCCTGCTCGTCTCGGCGCTCGTGCCGAATTCCAAAACCGGCGCGATGCTCGTGCCGCTCATTTTGATCCCGCAGCTCATCTTCGGCGGCGCGCTGATCAAGTACGAGGAGATGAACCGCGACCCGAGCATCCTCTACGCCTTCCAGCGCTGGTTCGCCGCGAAGCGCCAGCCGACGGACATGGAGGGCGACAAAAAACTGAGCGTGCCCGTCATCAGCCGCTTCGTCGCGACGCACTACAGCTACGAGGCGCTCGTGGTCGCGCAGGCAAAATTAAATCCCCTCGCCATCCGGCAGCAGCGCCTGCAGCAGGCCATCGAAGTGCTCGCCGCCAAGCCCGAGCGCACCGATGCGGAGGACGATCGGCTCGATGATTTGAAGGACACGCTCGCGCAACTCAGCGGCCTCGAATCCGACACCGCGCGCGAAGTGGACAAGCGCCTCGGTCGCGTGGACAAAATCATCGGCGGACGGAAACCCTCGCTGTTCGATTTTCGCGCGCGCCCGCTCGGCGTCACGGCGGACCAGCTCTACACGAATCAAAAAATCACCGACATGGTTTCAAAGGCCGAAACCGAGCAAAACGACTACCGGCGGAACTATTTCATCAATCCGTTTTTCAGCCCCGAGAAGCATCATCTCATGCTCGGCACCGCGAAGGGCGGCGTGACGCTCAATATCTACCTCCGCAACGGCGGAATTCTCGTCGTCTCCTCCGCCGTCCTGCTCCTCATCCTCTGGCAGGTGCTGCGGATTCAGTTGAAAAAATCGAGCGAGTAGCGCGGTTCCGACCTCATCGCAAATCGAAAAAAGCGCGATGATGCAGACCGGCGTGCATTGGGTAGGGCGGGCGTCCCACCCGCCGTATTTCGCGTCCCGCGGAATACAATCGGACAACCGGCGGCGAACCGAATGCCTGCGGACATCCGCCGGGTGCCACGCGGGCCGCGCTGCACGGCGGGCGGGACGCCCCCTACCCGAGACATGCCGCTCGCGTTTGCGATCACCGCTCTTTCCCGAGCCCCGAGAGATACCGGAAAAGATCGCGGAGATCCTCGCGGCTCAGGCGATCCACGAGGCCGGTCGGCATGAGCGAGCCGGTGAGTTTGCGGCTGGCGATTTCCTCGCGCGCGAGGCGTGTCTGCCCGCCCGTCGCGATGTCGCGGAGGACGAGATTCCCGTCGTCGCTCACGCGATAGCCGCTGATCACGCGCCCGTCCTTCGTCGTCACTTCCATCGCCTCGTAGCCTTCCTTGATTTCCTTCTGCGGCTGGAGCACCGCGCCGATGATGAAATCCACCGGCTGCCCCGAGCCGATCGCATCGAGCGCCGGGCCGATCGTTCCGCCCTCGTCGCCGATCCGATGGCAGCCCGTGCATGCCAGTTCCGCGCGACGGAAAACTTCACGCCCGCGCTTCGCGTCACCCTTCTCCCGCACCTCCGCGACGAGCGCCGCGACGAATGCCGGCTCGCCCGCCGGCAGCGATGAATCCAGCCCCGCGAGGCCGCGCAGCACATCCCCGATCTTCGGACGCGCCTGCCCGCTGTTGTTCAAAACATCGAGCACGCGACGCGCGACCTCCGCCGTTGGATGCTCAGTCTTCAGCGCCGCGGCGAGCGCATCCACGCCGCCGTTACGGTCGAAGATCGCGATGCACAACGCGCGAATGTGCGCGTCGTCCGTTTCGTTCGCGAGCGTGGCCGCGACGAGTCCCGCCGCACGCGGCAGCGCGGTGCGACTCAGCCCACGCACGGCGGCCTCGCGCACGCTGAACGGCTCGCCGGTCACGGCGAGTTTTGCGAGCAGTGCGGACACATCGCCACCGCCGATTCCGGCGAGACCGAGCACGGCATACGGCCGCAATTCCGGCGCGCCGTTTTGCGCTGCTTCCGTGAGCGGTCCGCGCATCGCCACGATTTTCAACGCGCCCGCGAGCAGCGCAGCACCGGCTGGCGCGCCGCGTTGCGGCGCGACGGCGACAGGAATGTGGCCGCTCCCAGTGCCCGCGCTCCACAGCGCGCGCACAGCGGACTCGACATCGCCGGACGGTCGCACTTTCCGCGCAGTGCAATTTTCCGCGACGGCGACGAGCACTTCGCGCAGCGCAGTGTCGCGAGCGGCATCGTTCGCAGTCGCATCGGCAAAGTGAAACGACGCGAGCAGTCCGGCGAGATCGTCGGGCGTTCCGACCGATGCGAGCACGAGGAGCAGCGGCTGCATGGCGAGCGGCATCTCGGACGCGAGCGCGAATGGCGGATGCGACTGACCTTTGAAAACCAGCCCGCGCAACGCGCCGAGCGTGTCCTCCGTGGCATCCGCCTTTGCGAGAAATGCGAGCAGTGCGGGCTTGTCCTCGATGCCGAGCCGCCCGGCCAGCAGCGCGGGGAGCCAGTGAGGCTTCAAAGCATGCACGGCCTGCCGCAGCGCGAGTTCGGTGAACCCATCCGCGCCGCGCTCGAGCACGCGCAACGCGAGCGGCAGCGATTCCGCGCGCGGGATGTTGGCCAGCGCGACCACTGCGGCGAGACGGACGCGCGGATTCACATCGGCAACCAGCGGTGTCAGCAACGCGAGCGCATCCGGCCCCGTGGAAAGGCGATCCGCCCAGCGCGCCACAACCCCCGCGGCGTACGCGCGGACATCGGCCTTCGCCGCGCCGAGCAGCCGCGCGAGGAGCGCGGGCGCGGGCGACTCGTGCCATTCGTAAATCCCGAGCGCTTCGTAGAGCGCATGCTCCGTCGCGACATCGCGTCCCTGCAGCGTTGCCGTCCATTTTTTCAAGGCGGCGATCACCTCCGGCGTGGGCCGCTCGCCGAGTTCGCGCTTGGTCTGGTACCGCGTCCACTCGTCGCTGCTTTTCAAATTTTCGAGCAACGCCTCAATGCTCGCGCCGGCAATCGGCGGCGGTGTGTTGAGCGGCCGGCCTTTGTACGTGATGCGCCAGATTCTGCCGTGCGCCTTGTCGCGATCGGGGTGCCGGAAGCTCGCCTGATAGTGGCCGATGATCGGATTGTACCAGTCGCAAAGATAGATCGCGCCGTCCGGCCCGAGCTTCACGTCCACGGGGCGGAAGCTGCCGTGCGTACTCGTCATGAAGGGCGGCAGATCCGTCATGCGGAAACCCGCGCCGTCGTCCTCGATTTTTAGCGCCCACACCGCGTTGTTGATGTAGCCGCCGGTCAGCAGCACGCCCTGCCACTCGGGCGGAAAATGCGCCGAGCGAATGATCTCCGGCCCGCTCGATTTTCGTCCGCGCGCATTCACCCAGATGTTTTGCCGCGTGCCGATTTTGCGTCCGCGCACCATCTCCGGCAGCGGGAAGGAAACGCCGCCGTTGTTGCCCGCGACCACGAGCGGCATGCCCCATTCCGTCCACGCGAAGCCCCACGGATTCTGCGGATCGGCACTGCCGCCGTAAAATGGATCGAGCCGCAACTCGCGCGGTCGCAGCCGCCACAGTCCCGCTTCATCGAGGCCCACGATTCCGTATGGCGTCTCCACGCGCGCAAAGCCGTGCAGCCCCTGCGAAAAAAAAAGTTCACCGCCGGGACTCCAGCGGAATGAGTTGATGTTTTGATGATTGTCCCCCGTGCCGAAGCCGCGCAACACCACGCGCTTTTCATCCGCGCGTCCGTCGCCGTCCGTGTCCTTCAGGAAAAGGAGCTTCGTCCCTTCGCCCACGTATGCGCCGCCGTCGCCGAGTTCGAGGCCCGTCGGGATCATCAGTCCTTCGGCGAAGACCGTCGTCTTGTCGGCACGCCCGGCGTGCTTCGTGTCCTCCAAAATCACGATCTTGTCGTGCGGCTCCTCGCCGGGCTTGAGCTGCGGATACGTCGTCGAGCCGAGCACCCACAGCCGCCCGCGCGCGTCCCAGCGGATCTGGATCGGCTTCACCACGCCGTCCTTTTCACTCGCGAAGAGGTTCGCTTCGAAACCCTCAGGCAGGTGAAAGCTCGCGAGTTCCGCGGCGGGATCATTCGGATCGAGTTCCGCACGAACAGGCGCGGATGCGGCGAAAATCACGGCGAGCGCGAATCCAAAAGCCGGGAGATGCGGTCGCGGGAGGAGCACGTTCATCACGCGAGCAAATGGAACATCCGCGTGCGGTGCAATGCCGCATCTGCGCGGCGGGAGTGTCTTCCTTTGAAGTTCAGATTTAAACGTTAAGCGTTAGACGTTGAGCCTGCCGCAGGCACCTCTCGTGAGCGTGAAGTTTCCTGACACCGAGGAATCCGCTGCGCGGGGCTCCAACGCTCAACGTTTAACATTCAACGCTCAACGCCAAATCACCACGGTGGCCGCGCGGCGACGCGCTTGCCGCTCCTTTCCGATCCCATTATCGTCGCAGCTTATGCCGGACGTAACCAAAGACCAAGTCGCCAACATTCTCGAAGACATCGCCGTGATGCTGGAGCTGAAGGGCGAGAACCCTTTCAAAATCCGCGCGTATAAAAATGCGGCGCGCGCGATGGAATCGTTCACGGGGAACCTGCGACAAGCCGCGGAAGCACGCACGCTCGCGGAGGTCGAGGGCATCGGCGCCGCCATCGCGGAGAAAATCTCGACGCTCGTGATGACGGGCGCGCTCGACTATTTCACGACGCTGAAGGCCGAATTCCCGCCGGGGGTTTTCGAGATGTTCGGCATCTCAGGCATGGGGCCGAAAAAAATCCAGGCGGTGTGGAAGGAACTCTCGATCACCTCCGTGACCGATCTCGAAGCGGGCTGCCGCGATGGGCGCGTTGCGGCGCTGAAGGGCTTCGGCGCGAAGACGGCGGCGAACATTTTGAAAGGCATCGAGGATCAGAAAAAGCACGCGGGGCGTTTCCGCATGGGCGACATCGCGCCGGAGGCGGAGCGGATGCTCGATGATCTGCGCTCGCATCCCGATGTGCTGCGCGTCGCAGCGTGCGGCAGCTACCGACGGCGGCGCGAGACGTGCGGCGACCTCGATTTTCTCGTCTCCACGCGCGAGCCGGCGGCGGTCAGCGAATATTTTGTCGGGCACGATTTCGTCGAGAGCATCATCGCGCAGGGCGACACGAAATCCTCCGTGCGCTGGCTCAGCGGCATCCAGGCGGACCTGCGCGTGGTGAAGGACTCGGAGTTCCCGTTTGCGATGAACTACTTCACCGGATCGAAGGAGCACAACATCGTGATGCGCCAGCGCGCGCTCGCCCGCGGCTGGACGCTGAACGAATACCGCCTCGGGCCCGTGGAGTCGGCGAAAGTGACGCCGCAGTCCATCCCCGACATCCGCGAGGAGGCCGACCTCTACCGCGCGCTCGGGCTGGATTTTATCGAGCCGGAGCTGCGTGAGAACATGGGCGAATTCAAGGCCGCCGAGGAGCACACTCTGCCGAAGCTCATCGAAGTCGAAAACCTGCGCGGCACTTTCCACAATCACACCACCGCGAGCGACGGACGCAGCACGCTGCGCGAGATGGTGGATGCCGCGATGGAACTCGGCCTGCAATATCTCGGCATCGCCGATCACTCGAAGTCTTCCGTTCAGGCACACGGCCTCGACGAGAAACGGCTGCTCGCGCAGGTGAAGGAAATCCGCGAACTGAACCAGGAACTCGGACCGGACTTTCGCATCTTCGCCGGCTGCGAGGTGGACATTCTGAAGGACGGTTCACTCGACCACGACGACGACGTGCTCGCGCAACTCGACTACACCGTGGCGAGCGTCCACAGCATCTTCGGAATGCCGGAGGCGGAAATGACCGCGCGCATCGTGCGCGCGCTCGGCAATCCGCACATCACCATGCTCGGCCACCTCACCGGCCGGCTGCTGCTCGCGCGCGAATCATACGCCGTGGATCACGTCGCCGTCATCGAGGCCGCGGCGGCGACCGGCACGATCATCGAGCTGAACGCCAACCCGCGCCGCCTCGACATGGACTGGCGCTGGTGGCCGCTCGCGAAATCGAAAGGCGTGAAATGCTCGATCAATCCCGACGCGCATCACACCTCGCAGCTTCAATTCCTGAAATTCGGCATCGGCACCGCGCGCAAAGGCTGGCTCACGCGCCACGACGTAGTGAACACGCTCCCGCTCGGGAAAATCGAAGCCGTCCTCGCGAAGAAGCGGTGAGCGGCTTGCTGCCACGCTAGGGTCATTTCATTTGCTCGTGAACCCATTCCCTGAAAGGTTTTCGGCCATGTTTTCCATTTGGACCGATCCCGCCCACTTCAGCCTCGGGTTTAGGCGAAGCCACCTTTCGCGCACTTCATCTTAGGCCACTAGGGAAACGCTGAACAAAGCCGCTCATTGACACGATTCGGAGTTACCCGGTTTTTTTGTGGGATGGAGCGGGCGCGGCAGGAGAAGTGGAGTTGGTTTCGGTTCGGATATCGACGAGTGTTTGCCTTGCTTTGCTCGTT
>JBBSEI010000119.1:0-11176 GCA_038239865.1 Chthoniobacterales bacterium | reverse complement strand
GCAAAACAGACCTCCGCAAACGGTCGGGGCGCGAGGACATCCGCGCCAGACTCCCGCTCGGATCCAGCTTTTTTCACCCGCCGCACGACACACGACTTGTCGGTCATCAAGTCCGACAGGTTCCTAGTTCGCGGGCGTTTGCGCTGCTGGGTTCGGCGCGGGTGGCGCTGATTTCGGCGAAGGCTTCACGCTCGGTTTTGGTGGCGGATTTGCCGGTCCCGGCTTCGGCGTTGCGGACTTCGGCTTCGGGGGCGGCCCGGGCTTTTTCGCGGGCGTGGGCGTGGGCGGAGGCGGCGTGAATTTTCTCCCGATGCTCTCGCCGACCGATGGCGCGGGCGTCCGCGCGGCGACCGTGGCGGTCGGCTTTGAGGCGTATTCTTCGCCCGGGTACTTCGTTTCCGTCTTGCGGAAAAAGACGAACCACACGCTGGCTGCGATCAGCGCCACAAAAAAAACGAGCAGGCTGACCGCCATCGCAAAGTGAGATTTTTTCACCGCGCCCGCCGCGGGTTTTGCGATCTTTTTCACGGCGCTCTCGCTTGTCGCGGGTGCGGGCGGCGGTTGCCGAATGGCGGAGGCCGGCCGCGTCGCGGCAGTCGGCGGCAGCTTCACGATGCCGGAGGCGATCGGCAGCGTGGAGACCGGCGCGACGGGCCGCGGGCGGAATGATTCCGGCGGCACCGGCGGCGCGGGCGGGTTCAGCGCGGCGATCGTGGCGAGCGCCTCCACGGCGGACTCGGGGCGTTTTTCCGGAGTCAGTTCGAGGAGGCCGCACAGCCACTGGACGAATTTCGCGGGCAGGTCCGGCCGCAATTCCGCGAGCAGCGCGGGCCGCGTTTTCTGCCAGGCGGTCTGGAGGTCCGCGGGATTCGTCCCGGCGACGAGCATTTTCCCCGTGCAGAGAAAAAAGAGCACCGCGCCTGCGGAGAAAAGATCCGCGCGATGCGAGGCGGGCGCGCCGTCGAGCCGCTCGGGCGCGAGGAAGGCCAGCGAATCGTCGGCCGTCGAGGTGCGGAAGGCGGTGAGCCCCCAGTCGAGCACGAGCGTGAAGAGCCGCGGATCGGCGAGATCCATAAAGACGACGTTCGACGGTTTCAGATCGCCGTGCGGAGTTTTCTGCCGCTCGCCGGAGCGCAGCGCGCTGATCAGTTGCGCGGCGACATCGATCGCCTGCGCCGCGGTGAGTTTTCGCTGCGCAGCGAGATCGATCCCGCTGATGCCGTTGGCAAATTCGTACACGAGCACCGGGCCGTCTTCGTCCTCGAAGGCATCGAGAAGCTGGCAGACATGCGCGCCGGTGATCTGCCGCAGGCGCAGCGACACCGCGAGCAGCGCGGCGACATCGAAGCGGTGATCCACGTCGCCATCCTGCACGAGGAGTTTCAGCGCGACCTGCCGTTGCGAGGCTTTGTCCACGCCGCGATACACGAGCGCGCCGTTGCCGACGGCGAGCCGCGTGAGGATGTCGTAGTTCAGCGTGGAAAGTCCCATCGGTCGGCCGTGATCCATAGCCCGCGCAAGCCGCAGCGGGAAGTGCGCTCAGTACTTATTGATCAGCATCCGCACCGCTTCGTCGCAGGCCTCGGAGGCTTCCTCGCAGTCCGCGTTGCACGCGGCGACGAAGCACGTGTTCTCCCGCGCGCCGAGCCACATCACGGCGTAAAACATCGTGTTGTCGCCGCTGTGCATGAGCGCGGTGCCGCCGGCCCAGCGACGCTTCGTCACCGCCCAGCCCATCGCATATTCCTGGCCTTCCGGCGGCGTGTGCAATTTGCGAAAAGACTCCGGCTTCAGCAGCGTCCCCTCGCCGCGCGCACCGGCGACATGCCACTGCGCGTACCGCACAAAATCCGAGATGCTCATGTGGACTGTCGCCGCCGGGCCGAGCGCCGGCGGGTAGTCCGCATTCGGCCCGGGAGGGACGGGCTTGAACGGCGGCTCGTAGCCGTGGTGTCCCCACGGCTGATCGAGTTTGCCCACCGTCGCCGGCGCGCCGAAGCCCGCGCTCTTCAGCCCGAGCGGCTCGAAAAGACGCGAGCGCATGAGCTCCTCCCACGGCTCGCCGGCCGCGCGCTCGAGCATCGCGCCGGCGATTGCGTAGCCGCAGTCGCTGTAGATCCAGTGCGTGCCCGGCGGCTTCGCGGGACGCTGCCGCAGCAGGCCCACGACGAATTCCCATCGCTGCAAAATCGGCTCGCCCTCCTGCTTCAGCGCCTCGGCGTAAATGTCCTTCGGCGGCTCGTGCGGCGCACCGCCGCGATGCACGAGCAATTGCTCCAGCGTGACGTCGCGACATGCGTGATCCATCTCCTCGATCTCGTCGGGAAAAATTTCGCCGATCGTGGTGTTCCAGCGGATGAGTCCGTCCTCGACGAGCATCGCGGCCACGCTCGCCGTCATGCTTTTCGTGCACGAGCCGAGGTGCCACTTGTCGTCGAGCGTCACCGGCTTCACGCGGCCCGCGCTGCGGTTGCCGCAAGCGCCGAGCGCGACGATTTTCCCCTCGTCCATCACCGCCGCCGCGAGTGCGGGCAGGTCGTGATCGTCGCGGATCTTTTCCAGCAGTTCGCTCACATTGTCCGGTGCCGCGTGCAGCCACGCTGCTGCGAAAAATGCGAGAACACTGACCGTCAGACGCTTCATCCGCGCGGACAAAAGCGCACCGGCTGCGGGATGCAAATGAACTCTTTGCATGTGCGGCGGCGCACGCTCACCGGAACCGGTAGCCGACCTGCCCGCGATCGTCGCGCCGTCCTCCGCCGCCGCCCGAACTGCGCCGCTGCTCGCCGCCGCCTCCACGATTCCCGCCGCCTTGCGGACGCCCGCCGCCCCCGCCACGCGATCCGCGCGGCGCTTCCGGCAGACGCGGCGGCGCGGGCTGATTGTAGTCAAAGCCCTCCGCCTTTTTCCGCACGATGCCGCGGCCGATGAAACGCTCGAGCGACTTCAGCGCGCCGTAGTCGTCCTGGCTCACGAAGCTGATCGCATCGCCCACCGCGTGCGCACGCCCCGTGCGGCCGATGCGATGCACGTAGTCCTCGGAGTGCATCGGGAAATCGTAATTCACGACGTGCGAAATGCCGTCCACATCGATGCCGCGCGCCGCGATGTCCGTCGCCACGAGCACGCGCACGGTGCCGGCCTTGAATTCGTTCAGCGCCTTCAGCCGCTGATTTTGCGAGCGGTTCGAGTGCAGCGTGCCGCACTTGATCCCCGCGATTTCCAGCCGCTTCGCGATTTTGTCCGCGCCATGTTTGGTGCGGGAGAAAATGAGCACGCTGTCCATTTTCGGATCCTGCAGCAGATGCGTGAGCAGCACCGGCTTCAAGTGACCCGGCACTTCGTACACGAATTGCGCGACCGTCTCCGCGGGATTCGAGCGCCTGCCGATCTGCACGGTCTTCGGGTGCTGCTGGAATTCGTGCGTGAGCCCCTCGATCTCGCGCGAGAGCGTCGCGGAAAACATGAGCGTCTGCCGCTTCACCGGCAGCGCGCGGATCACGCGGCGGATGCTCGGCAGGAAGCCCATGTCGAGCATGCGATCCGCCTCATCGAGCACGAGATGTTGCAGGCCGGAAAAATCACCGTTCCGCCGGTCCATGAGATCCAGCAGGCGGCCGGGGCAGGCGATCACGATGTCCACCGCCGAGCGCAGCGCCTCGATCTGCGGACGCTCACCCACGCCGCCAAAAATCGTCGCCATGCGCAGCGGCAGATGCTTCGCGTAGGCGCGCACATTTTCCTCGATCTGCACCACGAGTTCGCGCGTCGGCGCGAGGATCAGCGTGCGGATGCGGCGCGGCGTGCCTTCGTGGATCATCCCCGCCATGCGCGCGAGGATCGGCAGCGTGAAGGCCGCGGTTTTTCCCGTGCCCGTCTGCGCGATGCCGATGAGATCGCTGCCGGCGAGCACGAGCGGGATCGCCGCCGCCTGGATCGGCGTCGGCTCCGTGTATCCGGCTTCCTGGATGGCTTTGAAAATCTTGTCCCCGAGACCCAATTCGCGAAATGGCATAGCCCTGCACTATGGGGTGCAGGTGCGAAAAGGGAAACTATCTCGCCGGGTATCTTCGGCGGTACAGCACGCGCGAACCCGCCGACGGAACTTTTTTAGCGCCATTGCTGCGCTGATTGCGCGGAAGGAATCCCCACGCGATCCGCCGCCAGACTTCCGAGCCCGCGACGCGCTTCACTTTCCGCGCGACGGCGCGCCACGGCGCGCGCGGCGTGAAGCTCAGCGCGCTGAGCCACGCGAGTTTCAGCCGCAGCGCGAGCGGTCGCCCGGCGTAACGGCGCTCCTGGTGAGGTACTCGGACCTCGCTTCCACTTTCGCCTGCGCCGCATTCAGCAAGTCGGAGACGCGCGTGAGTGCGGCGCGCAGGCGCTGATTTTCCTCGAGCAAATGGTGGTGCTGCACGGCGCTCTCGACCGCCGCGATCAGTTCGATCCGCGCCCACGGCTTCGCGATGAAGCGGTGCAGCAGTCCGCTCTCGATCGAGCCGAGCAGCGAGTCCGTGGAAAGCACGCCGGTGATCAGCATGCGCAGGGCGTCCGGCTGGACTTCGCGGACGCGCGCGAGGAACTCGAGACCGGACATTTCCGGCATGCGGAAATCGGAAATGACGGCCGCAAAAGTCTGGTGCCGCAGGGCCTCGAATGCCTCGTGCGGACTGGTGAAAATCTCGGCGCGGTACCCGGCGAGCGCGATCTGGGCGCTGAGGAGTTCGAGCACCGCTGCGTCGTCGTCCAGAATCAAAATGGGGGGCTGCGCCGTGCTGGTCGCCATTTTAGTTCCGGGCGAAAAAGGCAGCATGCTCCGAATCGGGCGTGGCCGCGGCCTGCGGGGTGCCGGTCGCGGATTTTGCGTTGGTCTCCGCCAGCGCAGGCACCGCATTGGTTTTGACGGACTGGAGATTCATGGTCGTGGAAAAAGTCTCGGAACGATGGACGGGAGACTTTGGGAAATAATTCAGCGAATGAGTGCAGACGGCGTGTCGAGGCTGGTGAAAGTTGCGTTCGCGGCGGACTTCGCAAATCGCGCCGTTCGTGGAGCGAAGTCCGCGGTGGCGCCGGCGCCGGCCCGACCGGGGAGAGCACGCGACGGTCGCAGAACGCGAAATTTTCCTGCGACGCGCGAGCGCATTTTTTCGCTCGCCGCCCGCTTCGCATTTCGCACGGTCGCCGACTCGACAAGCCGCGTCGCATCCGCCATCCCGCAGGGCGCATGGACATCCTCACCCTCGATCTCCCCGGCATCCGCAAAGTCGCCAGCGGCAAAGTGCGCGAGATTTTCGATCTTGGCGAACACCTGCTCTTTGTCGCCACGGATCGCATCTCGGCGTTCGACTGCATCCTGCCGAACGCCATTCCGCGCAAAGGCGAAGTGCTCACGCAGCTCTCCGATTTCTGGTTTGGAAAAATGACGTTCGTCGAGAATCACCTCGTCGCCGTGGACTTCGCCGATTTCCCCGCCGTGCTGAAGCCCTTCGAGCAGCAGCTCCGCGGACGCTCGATGATCGTGCGCAAGGCCAAGCCGCTGCCCGTCGAATGCGTCGTGCGCGGCTACCTCATCGGCTCCGGCTGGAAGGACTACCAGCGCACCGGCGCCGTGTGCGGCATCGCGCTGCCGATGGGGTTGCAGCAGGCGGAAAAATTGCCGCAGACGATCTTCACGCCCTCGACGAAAGCCGCGAGCGGCCACGACGAAAACATCGCGTGGGACGAATGCGTGCGCCTCTGTGGCGAGAGCGTCGCGCAGCAGGCGCGCGACCTCGCCATCCGCATCTACGAGGAAGGCCGCGCGCACGCCGCCGGGCGCGGGATCATTTTGGCCGACACCAAATTCGAGTTCGGCCTGCTCGATGGCCGCGTGATTTTGATCGACGAAGTCCTCACGCCAGACAGCTCGCGCTACTGGCCCGCCGCCGATTACCGCCCCGGCATTTCGCCACCGAGCTTCGACAAGCAATTCGTCCGAGACTACCTCGAAACACTCGCGTGGGACAAGACCCCGCCCGCCCCGCCGCTGCCCGCCGAAGTCATCGTGAAAACTGCCGCGAAGTACTGCGAGGCATTCGAGCGGCTCACGGGGCGCAAATTGTAACGCAGCTCTGGAGTGCTCCGCTACTGCCCGAGTGCCTGCATCAGTTGCATCGCCTCGGGATAGCCCGGCTGGATTGCCAGCGCACGCTGCGCGGCTTCGCGCGCCTCGGTGCGCTGCCCGAGCCGCGCATGGATCGTCGCTCGTGCATACGGGATGCGCGCGTCGCGCGGTTCCGCCGCCTCCGCTTCGCGGAGTGCGGCGATGGCCTCCGCCGTCTTGCCGAGCGTGTTGCGCGCGAGGCCGAGATTGTACCAGCCGCGCGCATGTTTTGGATCAAGGCGCACCGTCTCCTCAAATTCCCGCACCGCATTCTGCATGTTGCCCGACTCGTTCCACGCGAGCGCGAGCTTGAAGCGGAACTCCGCCTGCTTCGGCTCCAGTCGCACGGCTTCCTGCATCTGCGCGAGCGCGTCCTGCGTGCGGCCGAGCGAACTGAGCAGCATCGCGTATTCATGCCGGATGCCGCCGGAATTCGGATCCCACGACACGGCCTTTTCAAAATGCGCGAGCGCTCCGGCTGAATCGCCGTGCGACTGAGCCCACGCACCTTTCTGAAGCTGACCCGTCGGCTGATCCGCCGCGAGGTCGAGCGCGTGCATGAGTTCGCGCACTGCGCGTGTCGTCGCGTCCGGCACAGCGCGCAATGCGGATACCGCGGCGACGCGCACGGTGCGCTCGGGATCTTCGGTGCGCCGCGCGAGCACCTGCTGCGCGGCCTCGCCCTGCGTGCCCGCGACGGATTCGAGCGCCTGCACCGCCGCGGTGCGAACGAGCGGATCCGGATGCTGCGCGTACTCGAGAAAAGCGCGCGACACTTCCGGCTCCGCGCTCCACGGCCCGAGCAGTCGGATCAGTGAAGCCTTCCAGTATCCGTTCGGCTCATTCCGCAGCAGCGCGAGCAGCGGCGCACCGGACGGCAGCGTGCCCGCGCGCGCGGCAGCGACGGTCTGGGCGCGCTCCCGCGAATGGCGTTTCATTTTTTCGCCCCACCATTTTTCCGTCGCTGCAAGCGACCAGTCCGCATCCTTGTCCGCATGGCATTTGTTGCACGCATTTGGGACGCCGCGCTCTTTCGTGAGCAGCGGATCGGGAATCGTGAAGCCGTGATCGTGCCTCGGATGCCGCTGCATGTAGGTCGTCACCGGCATGTGGCAGCTCACGCATTGCGCGCCCGTGCTCTCCGCCTTGTGGAAGCTGTGCGCGACCGGATCGATCACCGGCGCGAGCACCGTGCTGCCCGGAATCTGCCCCGGCGCGCCGCTATGGCAGCGCAGGCAAAGTTCGTTTCCGAGCAGGCGCGGTTTCGCAGCGTGCGGGTCGTGGCAGTCGACGCAGCGCACGCCCGCCGTGTGCATCTTGCTGCCGTGAAAGGAACCGTATTCGTACAGCTCATCGCGGATCTGGCCGTCGGGAAAATAGAGGTCGCTCTCGTCCACCGTCGTGAGTTGGAAATGCTGACCGAACGAATCGCCCGGCACAAAATCACCCGTGAGTTCGCGCCGCCGCGCGTGGCACGAGCCGCACGTGTCGAAGTCCTGATCGCGCGTGAATTTCTTCGCCGTCGGATCGGATTCCTTGCTGTTCGGATATTGATGCCGCCATTCCGCGTGCGCCTTCATCGGCCCGTGGCACGATTCGCAGCCGACGCTCATCTCCGCCATCGTCGTGCGATACGTGTCCGTCGCCTCGTCGTAGTTTTTCCGCAGCCGCGTGTTGTGGCAGTTCGCACACATCGCATTCCAATTCATCCCGCGCCCCGTCCAGTGCCCCCACTCGCCGGGCTTCCGATCCTCGTCACCGTAAACGTCGAACCACTCGTTGCGTTTCGGATCGAACGCGACCTCGAGCGTCTGGAAGCGCCCGCCCGGTCGCTCGACGAGGTATTGCCGCAGCGGATCATTTCCGATGACGCGTGCGACGGGATAAGCCTCGATCTTCCCGCCGAAGCCCAGCGTCTTCACCGCGGGCTCACCGGCGATCTGCATCGCCGTGGATTCCTGAGTGCCGTGATGAAACGTCCGTTCCGGCGAGAACGCCGCCGTGTCCATCTCAGCATTCGGTTTGCGCTCGGCCAGTCCGTGATTGGACTTCGTCCAGGATTCGAATTCCTTCGCATGACACTCGCGGCAGCTCTGCGATCCCGCGTAGCGCGCGAAGACCTGCGCTTCCGGTTCGAGCATCGGCGGCAGGGCGCGCATTGGTTTCTGTGCTGGCTTCCCCGCGGATTTTTCCGCAGGCCGGATCGCTGCTGCGGAAGTCGTCTCGCCGTGCTCCGCAAATTCCCACCACGCCAGCGCGCCGCCGATCACCAAGGCCACGAGCGCCAATGCAAACCACCCGCTCGGGGATCGGCGTGGAACCGCGGGTGAAATCGGAGATGGAGGTTGCGCGTCACCGCGCTTCTTCGCCATGCGGAGATTCAAGCGGTGAAGCTCGAAGCATGTCGAGCCAGCGTCTCAATGTGGGGCCGACGAGTCGTCCGCCTCACTCTCAGCTTGCCGCATCGAGTTTCCACCCCTCGCGGTAAGCCTTCGTGAGCAGCTTCGTCGCGGCTTCGGAATTCGTGACCCGCAGATTTTCCGCATCCCATTCGAGCGTCTGTCCCGGCAGTCGCGTTGCGACATTTCCGAGCTGCACGGCTTCGGAAAGAGGACCGGCGTACTGAAAGCCGTCGGTCGTCTTCGTGCTCGCGATCGCACCCTCCACCCACGCGTGGTAATGGCTCGATCCCGCGATCTTTTCGATTTTGAAATCCGCAAATTTCTCCACGGGATACAGCGCCGGCAGGGCGACGTGCGGCAGGATCATCGTCCCGCCTTCGCCGATGAAAAGCGATCCCGCGCCGGCGACCTTTGCGCCCTCCGGGACCTGCATGAGTGCGCGGTCCGGCATGTTTCCGCCATCGTACCACGTGAGCGGCAGCGTTTTTCCTGCGGTCCATTTCGTGCCGGGAAAAATGTAGCTCACCGTCTCGGCGGCGGGCCATGTCTCCTCGTTCACGCCGGAGTTTTCCGCGCGAAGGCTGATGGGCGCGGTGAGTTCCAGCGCGGTGAAAACGGGATCGAGGATGTGGCAGCCGAAATCGCCCATCGTGCCGCTGCCGAAATCCTGCCAATCGCGCCATTTGAACGGATGATAGAGGTCCGGCTCGTACGGTCGCATCGGCGCGGGGCCGATCCAGAGATCCCAGTTCAGCGACGCCGGCACCGCGGCACCGCTCGGTGCGGGACGCTTCGACATTCCGGAATATTTGTTGCCCGGATTCGGCTGCCACGAATGCACCTCCTTGATTTTCCCGATGACGCCGTCGCGGATCAATTTCACCGCCGTGCGGTACGCCTCGTGACTGTGGATCTGATTTCCCATCTGCGTGATCACCTTGGAAATCTCCGCCTGCCGCTGCATCTGCCGCACCTCCCAGACCGTGTGTGCGAGCGGCTTCTGGCAGTACACATGCTTGCCCAGTCGCATCGCCGCCATGGCCACGGGCGCGTGCCAGTGATCGGGTGTGGAGACCGTCACCGCGTCGAACGTGTCGCTCAATTTCGCGAACATCTCGCGCCAGTCCTGGTAGTGTGGCGTGCCGGGGAATTTCTTGTCCGCCTCGCGGAAGCGCTCCGTGTCCACATCGCAGAACGCGACGAATTTCGCCTTCGGATGCGAGCCGTTTTCCGCGATGTCGCTCAGTCCCTTCCCCGAGCAGCCGACGGCGACGATTTGCAAATTCGAATTCGGATTCGCCGAGCGGAGGATTGCCGGAAACGAGAGCGCTGCGGCTGCGGCGGTGGAGCGACGGATGAAGGAACGGCGGGTGAGTGTCGGGAGGATCATGGTGGGGCAAACGGAGTGACCCGCGCAGCGCGTGCGTCTTAGCGCATCGTGCGCCACCATTGATGGCAGCGTGGCCGTGGTGGCAACTCTGCGCTACCTCGCCATCAGCTCCTCGATCTCGTCGGCCTCGATCGGGATCTCGGCCATGAGGTTCACCGGCTCGCCTTCACCGACGACGACGGTATTTTCCAATCGCACGGCGAGCTTTTCCTCGGGGATGTAGATGCCCGGTTCGACGGTCATCACCCAGCCGGCCTGCATGGGCTTCGTGGTGTCGCCGACGTCGTGGACTTCGAGGCCGATGGGATGGCCGATGCCGTGCATGAAATACTTCTTCACCGCGGGAGTGTCGCTGTCGGCGGGCTGCTTCTTCACGTCGCGCGGCTTCAGCAGGCCGAGTTCGAGCAATTCCTCGGTCATGTGTGCCTCGGCTTCCTTCTGCCACGACTTCGGAATCAGGCCGGGACGCAGCGAGTTCGTGCTCGCGCGCAGGACACGTAGGACGGCGTTGTAGATTTGCCGCTGGCGGCGGGAAAATTTTCCGCTCACGGGGATCGTGCGCGTCATGTCGGAGTTGTAGTTTGCGTATGATGCGCCGACATCGAGCAGCAGGAGCTGGCCGGCTTTCAGCTCGGCGGAATTTTCCTGGTAGTGCAGGCAGCACGCATTTTTCCCGCCGGCGACGATGGGCTCATACGCGAAGCGCCCGCGTCCGCGGATGAATTCGTGCGCGAACTCCGCCTCCACGTCGGTCTCCGTCCTGCCGGGCTTCGTGAACTTCAGCACGCGGCGGAACGCCTTTTCTGTGAGCTTGCACGCGCGCGCGATGACTTCGATTTCGCGCGCATTTTTCACGAGCCGCAGCGAATGCAGCAGCGGCGCGAGTCGGCGCAGATCATGCACGGGGAAGCGTTCCCGCACATCGCGGATGAACCGATCATCGCGCGTCTCCACCTCGGCGGTGGCGCGCTTGTGCTCGTTCGTGTTCAGGAAAATGTGCTCCGCCTCGCACGCGAGCCGGCGGAACACGGACCAGAATTCCTGCGTCCACTTCACGGCCTTCATACCCGTGAGTTTCTGCGCCTCGTCCTTGCGCAGCTTGTGGCCTTCCCAGAGTTCGTTCTGCTCGTTCGGCTCGCGGACGAAGAGGATCTCGCACAGCTTCTCGTCGTCGGCGTCGGGGAAAATGACGAGCAGCGTCTCCTCCTGCTCGACTCCGGTGAGGTAGAAGAGGTCGCTGTT
>JBBSEI010000118.1:0-11262 GCA_038239865.1 Chthoniobacterales bacterium | reverse complement strand
TGACACATCATGAGCATTTGAACGCTAACAAGCTATTTGAGCACCCGTTGCAACGTGTCGTTCAGTCGCGCAAAGGCCGGCGAAACTTCGCGAACGCTCCCTCGTTGCGCTCTCTGCTTTTCCTAGCGCCTTCCGCGCGATCCGGTCTACCGAACTTTGCTATCCACACCTTTTCTGCCGGAGACCTACTCGACTAGAGGTTGAACTAAGCCGCTGGCGCGGCGGGTGGCCGCCATCATTTCATACTTTCAGTATTTCAGCAATCTTGACGACCGCCGCTTTCCGTGGGCTGGTTTTGATGGTGGCAGCGCCGCGGCTCGCGTTGGCGGAACGCAGCCAGCGCGGGCAAACTGTTAATGGTGGCGGTCTTGACGAGGCCAAGTTTCGTTGTGGAGTAAAGTGCGGAACTATTCCAAAGCATGTATCGCGGGAAGCAATTCCCCGAGCTGACCGGCGCGTATGTCTTCGGCGACTTCGGCACGGGCCGCATCTGGGCCGCGAAACACGACGGCTCGAAGCTCGAATGGACGCGCGAGCTGCTTGATACGCCGCTTGCCATCACACACGTCAGCGCCGACGCCGCGGGCGAGCTGCCCATCGCGGATTACGGCAGCCCCGTCTATGGCGCGGGGCGTGAGCGGCGGCATCTATCGCCTCGAACGTGCGCCCGCGCCGGCGACCCCGCCGCCGGAGTTCCCGCGCCTGCTCAGCCAGACGGGACTTTTCTCCGACGCGCAAAAACTCGCGCGCTCCCGGCGTGCTCCGCTACGAAATCAACGCGCCCGACGGCCGCGAATACAGGCTTGGCGGTGGCAGACGTTCGGCTCCACTGCGATGCGTTCAGTCCAGTTCATGCCGTTGAAGATGAGTGTTTCTTGCCGTTGGGTCAAGGCGCGCCGAGTGGCCTAACGACCCCAAGCACAGAGAAAGGCGGCGTTTGGCTGAACGCCTGGCGCCGCGCACCCGGCGCGGCAATCGAAGTCGCGCGCATTCCGCCGTGACGCGTGCCGAGCCGGCAACTTCGGCATCACCGATGCGCGCGTGATTGCCCCCGGCGCCGCCGCCCGCAGCGTCGTCATCCCGCGCGTGAGCATCCGCGGCCCCGGCCAGATGCCCCCGCTCGGCACGCGCGTCGCCGACCCCGACGGCGTGCGTCTGCTCGTGGAGTGGATCGAGTCTTTGCGGAAATAGCGGCGAAGAAACGCGGGCGGCGGCGGTGGTTCCGATGCCGCCCTTTTTTGACCCGATGAAAACCGTCCCCCACTTCCTCGCCGCCCTTTCTCTGCTCGCGGCCGCCAGTGTCTTCGCCGAGCCGCCAGCTTACGTGCCGGCGATGGCGTTTCACATTCTGCCGGAGACGACGAGCGATGAGTCGGGTTATTTCTCGCTCTCGGAATCGCTCGACGGTGCGATCCATGTCGGGACGGCGAAATACAATCACAACGCCTTCCTCGTGGAATTCGATCCGCGCACCGGGCAGCAGCGGATCGTGCTCGATACGAACAAGACGTGCGGGCTGACGGCGACGGGCAACGCGGCGCAGGCCAAGATTCACACGCGCAATTTCACCGGGCCGAGCGGGCGCGTGTATGTCGGCTCGAAACAGGGCTATTTCAAAAAGGAAGACCCGTCGGAATATCCGGGCGGCTACGTGATGGCCTACGATCCGCGCACCGGCCGGGCGGAGAATCTCGGGATGCCGATGGCGAAGGAGGGCGTGATCGACGTCGTCGCGGATGAAGCGCGCCGGCGGCTCTATGCGGTGACGTGCGAGGAGCAGCACTGGATGCTCGGCACACTCGCCGGCGCGCCGTGGCGCGAGCTCGGGCCGATGCTCACGCCATACGCGGCTACGCTCGTGGATGCGCGCGGCGTCGCGAGCGCTCTCACGAAGGATTTCGCGCTGGCGCAGTTCGATCCCGCAACGGAGCGCGTGACGACGCGGCCCATTTCGCTCGACGGAAAAACGTGGGCGCGCGCGAGCAGCAACTCCATCCCGATCTGGCAGCTCGACCCCGACGGAAGGCACGCGTGGCTCATCCTGATGAACGATCCCACGCTGCTGCGCATCGACCTGCAATCGCCCGGCGATCAAGTCGCCGCCGAGGCGCGCGGGCTGATGCTCGAGGGGAAAAATCCCGATTGCCGGAGCGCGCTTACGATCCATCCCGACGGGAAGATTTACGCACTGGTGAAAGTCGATAACACCACAGGCTTCGGCGCCGGCTACCTGCACCATCTCGTCCGCTACGATCCCGCGGCGAAGCGGCACGAAGACCTCGGCGTGCTGAAAGTAAGCAACCCAGATTTCTTCGACTGGTCGCCTGGCCCCGACGGCAAGGCGAAGCCGTGGACGCACGGCTTTCATAAGCTCCCCGACGGCACGCTCACTCCGCTTCATGCGCACATGGCGCTGCTCGCCGCGCGCGACGGCACGCTCTACGCCACGATCCTCTATCCCTACACACTGCTGAAAATCGACGGCTACAAAATCCCCGCGTCCGCCCCGACCGCGGCCTCAAAATATCTCGACGCGCTCGCCACCAAACTCGGGGAATCCGAGGCGCGGCTGCCGGAAATTACAGCTCTCGCCGAGCGCCTTGCGGAGCGTCATCTGCGCGGCGGCATGATCGGCTTTCCGTGGATCGGCTCGACGCTCGAGCAGGAGCTGACCGGACGTAGCGGCGGGCTGATGCATATCGGCTTCGAGCGCCCGTGGAAGAAGGAACGGACGGCGGAGGAGAAGGCGAACGACGCAATCATTTTTGCATGGGATGACGCGCCGAAAGCCGGCGACTTGAAGCGGCTGCAAGACGAGAAGGCGAAAGGTCTGTTCGTCATCGGATTCGGCGCGCGAAACTCGCCCCTGCTCTCCGAGCACGTCGCCGCGTGCGACGCGTGGATCGACTCCGGTGAAAACGACCATGCCGGCCGGACCGTGCCTTTCACGAACGCTGTGGACGGCTGGCTCTTCATCGGTGAGTTCGTCGCCGCGCTCACGCGCCACGGGAAGATGCCGGTCATGTTGAAAAGCATCGTGACGATCGACGGCGCCGCGTGGAACGACCGCTACGCGAAGAGCGGTCCGTTTCACGACGATATGAGCGTGCCGCCAGTCGCGCCGGGCGAGCTTGGCCGCCGCTACCTCGAGCGCATCCGCTACATGCTCGCGCGCCTGCGCAGCACCGAACTTCCCCATCTGGAAAAGATGGCAGCCGCGATCGATGCTGAACTGCGGGAGGGCAAAAAGACCATCATCGCATCGATGGGCCACATGGGGATGAATTTCATCGGCCGCTTCGACGATGCGCTCTGGGCGGTGAATCACGAAGTCAGCGATGGCCTCGAATCGCAGATGAAGAGCTACGAAAAAACACCCGACGGCGCGCTCGTCCTGCGGCTCGGTTACGCCGGCCTGCACCGCGATCTGCACGCGCTTTTCCAGCGCAAGCAGCAGCGTGTGATGCTCATCACCGCCGAGAATCCGCGCGCCGAGTTCGCCATCCCCGCCGGCTACGACTTGCGCGTCGATCCGGGCTTCGCGTTCGGCGACGCCTGTGTGTCGCTTGAGGGCTATCCGATTCCGATCCTGCCCCCGAGCGGCGTGATGCAGGTCGCCGCTTACGAAAGCATCAACGTCGAAGTCCAAGCCCGGCAGGCAACGCCCTGAATCGACCGCGCTCCCCCGGCCGCTCAGCGTCGCGGGGTGATCTCGATGAAACGCACCGCGCCTGCGGGCACGCTGAGCCGCGTGGTGGCGTTCGGCCCTGCGGCTTCCCACGCCACCACCGCGCCGGTCTGCCATTCGCGCGATTGCTCGACCGCGAAGCGCGCGTCGAGCTTCACGGACTGCGCTTCCTCGTGGCGCGTCGGTACGATGCCGTGCTGAGGCTTTTCGACGCCGCGATTGTTGAGCAGCGCGAGGAGCCAGCGGCCGTCATCGAGTTGATTCACGATCCACTCCACGTCGCCGGTCGCGCGGACCGGCAGCAGACCCTCGGTCACGTGCCGCATCACGAGCGCCAGCAGCGGCGTGGGGCGTTCGTCGAGCGCGAGTCCGAAGGGGACTCCGATCGTGATCAGCCGGCCTTTGCCGCGGGAACTCAGGAGCGCAATCGGCTCGTCAGTCGGCGCGGTGGCGAGCACGCGCGCGCCCGCGGCGGCAAGTGAATGAAAGCGAAAAGTTTGCGCGCGCACGGCCGCCCCGTCGGGCTGCCAGGTGAAGGCGCTGGCGGTCTGCGCTGCGTCGAGTGCGGGCAAGGCGAGAGCTGGCACGCCTTCGCCGGTGAGCTGCGCGGCGCACGTCACAAGCGTGCCGCCGTTTTCCACAAACGCCGCAAGCGCCCTGCCCCACGTCATGGAGATCGGCGCCTCGCCCGCGACGATGACGACGCGATACGTCGAGAGGATCGCCTCGCGGCCGGGGGCGCTGGCGATCACGTCGAAGATGTCGCCGAACATGCCATTCACGTAAGTCTGCCGGACGGCGTTGGCCGGCTCGTTTTGCGTTTCGGGCGCGGGAAACCACGCGACATCGAACCACGCGCGCAAGCTCGCCTCGTGCTGGCCGGGCGTGAGCACCGCGGGATTCAGCGCGACATCGAGCCCGAACGCGCCGGGCGTAAAACGCTCCTGCGACCAACCGTGCGCTTCATCGACGAGGAAGGCGATCGGCGTGTATTGCGTGCCACGCGGATGCTCGTGTGCAAGTCGCAAGGCGGCTTCCGCGACTTTGCCCTTCGGCGAGAGCTGCACGGGAAACTCATCGCCCGCGGAGCCGCCGCCGGGTTTCCAGAAAAGATCGACGCCCTGCTCGTTGTAAAATGCCGAGGTCCCCGCGAGATGCCAGAGCACGTAATCTTTCCAGAGCCAATTCACGCCGGCGCCGGCGAAGGCGTCGTAGGAATTGTCGAGGACGTAGCGCGACGATGCGGGATAGAAAAACGCCTGCCGCGAGAACATCGTCGCGGCGTCGCCGAGATTGCACGACTGGTAGTCGGCAATTTGTCGGCCAAACTGCCGCGCCGCGCCGCGCAGGAACGCGAGCCGGCGCGCGAGGTTCGGGCTGTTGCCGGTGTTCTCGTGCCCGATCCGCTTGACGCCCCAGCCCGCGAGCGCGTGGCAGTACGCCTCGTCGTTCGCGGAGAGGCACGGAATCACGTCAGCCCAGGCCGCGTCGGCTGCCATCGGCGCCCCGTAATAATCGGTGAACTTTTTGATCACGGCATCCGTGTGGACTTCGCGCAGCGCGGCGAGCACCTCGGCGCGGGATTTGGCGGCGCGCACTTTGGTTTCGAGCGCGGCATTGTCGTGGTCGGTGTGGGACAAACTCTCGCCGGAAATGTAGCCAGCGAACCGATCGCCGAACCGCTGCAAATTGGCGCGCACCGCCGCCCGGTCGGCGCCTTTCGGCCACGCCGGGTTGCCGTAATTGAGCAGCAATGCAAACGGCCTGTCGGGATGACGGGCGAGCCAGTCGAGAAATGGCGAACCGCTCGCGAAGACCGATGGATACTGGGGAATGTGCCAGACCGGCCCGCTGAGCGGATCGCTGTAAATCAATGGCGCGCGCCCGCGATGAGCGGCCAGGAAATCTTTGAGCAGCGGCTCATCGACGCCGAACGGTTCGTCCACGCGCTCCGCCGCGGGCTTCGCCAATTCGGCGGCCCACGGTGCGCCGACGTTCCAAAGAAAAGCGGGCGGCGCTTTGGCGATGCGCCACGCAGCCGGGACATCGCCCGCGGATGCAGGCGTCGCGAACGGCTCGACCGCGGGCAGGCCGGCCTCGCGCATCGCGCGCAGCGTGCGCCAGGCGGCGAAGTCGGGTTTTTCGCGACCGTGCGGATGGTAGGCGAGGTCCGTCGTGAGGCAGAGGCAATCGACCTGTCGGCGCGCCTGGCTGCGGCCTGGCGTGAAGAGTTCGATGCGCGCGCGACCGGGTTGCAGCGGAATTTCCACGGCGGAATCCCACGCGAATGACCAGTCCCAAAGCAGCTTCATCGGATCGAGTTCGTCGATCATCGGCAGCGTTCCGAAGATGTGCTCCCACATCCTTTCGCCCTGCCGAATCCGCACGCCAAACGTCTCCTGCTTTTCACGATAATCCGCGTAGCGAACCCAGAGCGTGTAACTCCCCGCCGCCGGAATTTCCGCCTCTCGCGAGATCATCAACTCGGCGTCTTCCGCCGCGCGCGCGGCGACCGACATCCCTTCGCTCTCGCCGCCTTGTGTCCACGCGTCGGCCACGCCGGGGCCCGCGATGGCCCACGCGCCGGCTTGCTGCTTGTCCGCGGCTTGAAACGAAAAATTGCCCCCGCGCAAGGGTCCGAAGGTTTCCGCCTCGAGCCAGACGTGATCCGGCAGCGGCGCCAGCGGCTTCTCCACGGGTTCCGCGCGGCCGACCGAGAGAAGACTCAGCGGCAGAAGAAAAGACAATCGAGCGAGGCTCAGGCGGAGAGGCATTGCGCGAATAGTTTCTTTGGAAAGGTGGCGTGTAAAGGTTATTGAGCACCGGCCACGCCGGTTACGAACTCCCCCCATGAAAACGAAGAGCTTTTTGATTCTCACCGCGGCGCTGTCCCTGTTTGGCGCCGTCGCCTCCGCGCGCGCACAAACCGCCGGGGTTTCCACCGCGAATGATTTGGTGATCGCGCAGGGCGGCGCGAGCGCGGCCACGATCGTCGTCGCCGCCGACGCGGGCCAGTGGGAGAAAGCGGCGGCCAGCGATCTCGCGAAATACATCGAGCGGATGAGCGGCGCGAAGCCGGCGCTGGCGGCGACGCCCGAGGCGATCCTTGCGGCATTGGGCAAGACGACTGCGCCGCTCATCATCGTCGGCCAGCAGGCGCTCGCCGCCGAGCCGGCGCTCGGAAAAGCGCTCGCCGTCGTGGCGAAAAAAAACCCGGTCGTGCGCGCCGATGCGGTCGTGGTGAAGCGCCTGGCCAACCGCATCTACCTCGCCGGGACGAATGACGAGTCCCACTATTTCGCCGCGTCGTGGCTGCTCCAGCAGTGGGGCTGCCGCTGGTATCTGCCGGGCGACTTCGGCGAGTGCATCCCGGCGCAGCCGACGCTCAAGGTGGGCGCGCTCGACTTCGCCTATGCCCCGCCCTTCGAGGTCCGCCACTACTGGCTGAGCTGGAACGCGGACGGCAACGGCGCGGAGGATTTTCAGCGGCGCAATTTCATGAGCAGCTCGCGGCTCGCGGGGATGGGCCACGCTCTCGGGCAATATACGAAGGCGCTCATTCCACCGGGCAAGACGATGTTCAATGTGCCGCTCGCCGACGAGGCCACCGCGCAGGAAGTGGCCGCGCGCGTCGAGCCGGAATACGCCAAAGGCGTCGCTGGAATTTCCCTCGCGATCGAGGACGGCAACTACGTGAGCGAGTCGCCGCGGGACAAGGAATTGCAGGCCGGCATTTACGACAAATACACGCTCCAGCCCTCGAACACCGACGCGATGATGACGCTCTACAACAACGTGGCGCGCACGCTTCGCACGAAATATCCCGCGAGCAAAACGCTGCTCGGCGGGATGGCCTACGCGAACGTCACGCTCCCGCCGCAGCGCGTGCTCACCGTCGAGCCGAACCTCGTAATGTGGCTCGCGCCCATCGACATCGACCCAAACCACGGCATGGACGACCCGCGCTCGCCGCCGCGCCAGGAGTATCGCGGGATGCTTTACCACTGGGCGCAGCTCACGCAGGGGCGGCTCGTCATCTACGACTACGACCAGAGCCAGCTCGTCTGGCGCGACCTGCCGAATCCGTCGCACTTCGTCTTCGCAAAAGACGTGAAGCACTACGCGAAGGCGGGCATCCTCGGCATCGGCACCGAGAGCCGCGGCGCGACGGCGACGACCTTCCTGAACCTCTTCTTCCGCGGCCAGCTCATGTGGAATCCGGAGGCCGATGTCACCGCGCTGCTGACGGAGTTTTATCCAAACTTCTACGGCCCCGCGGCGGCGCCGATGAGCGAATATTGGGGCGCGATCTACGCCGCGTGGGAGCAGACGCTTTCCACCGATCACGAGTATTTCGTCGCGCCGGCGATCTACACGCCGGAGCTGGTCGCCGTTTTGAAAGTAAGTCTGGCAAAGGCGCAGAAGGCGATGGAGCCGCTGCGCGCGAAGGCGGGCGCGACCCGCGACGAGAAGCTCCAGCTTGAGCGCGTCCATTTCACGGAGCTGAGCTTCGCGGTGCTCGGGAGCTACATGGCGATGCAGCGCGCAGTGAGCGATCTCGACTTCAAAACTGCCGTCGCGCAGGGCGAGCGCGGCCTCGCAGCGCGGGAGGAGCTTACGAAGATGAATCCCGCTTTCACCACCTACAAAAACATCGGTGAGAACGGCGCCGCATGGTGGCCCGGTGAGGTCCAGCAATACCGCGACCTGCTCGCACAGACCGACGGCGCCCGCGGCGCGCTGCTCGCGAAAACGCCCTTGCAGTGGGCCTTCCGCCGCGATCCTCACGATACCGGTCTGCCGCGTGGATGGGCTTACACCGAGCCCGACCTCACGCTTTGGAAGGCGGAAGGCGCGGGCCTCACCGCCGAGCAGCGGAAGGATTATCCCGACGCTTGGGAGATGCTCCGCACCGACATTTACGCGCAGGGCCAGGGCGTGCGACACGCCGATGGGCAGAGCTTTACCGGGCATTACTGGTATCAGACCGCGATGGATTTGGACACCGCGCAGACCGCCGGGAAAGTCAGCCTGATGTTCCCCGGCCTCTTCAATGAATGCTGGCTTTACGTGAACGGCGCGCTCGTCGCGCATCGCCCTTTCAAAGAGCCGTGGTGGCTGCAGGATTACAAATTCGAGTGGGACGTGGACCTCACCGGCGCGCTCCAGCCTGGCCGCAACACGATCGCGCTGCGCGGCGTGTGTCCGCATCACTTCGCGGGAATGTTCCGCCGCCCCTTTCTTCACCGGCCATCGAAGCCGTAGAACCCCGCGGCGGAGGCGCGACGATCGCGACCTCGAATCTATGGCACGGTCACTCGATGGCAGGGAAGATGCCGCAGTTTCAGCCTACGCATAACGCGATAGACCTGGGACAGACCCATTATGGATGACTATGAGCGGCTGCAGAAGGATGCTGTCGGCCTCCCGCTCGTGAGCCACGTCTTCGAAGAAGGCACGGCGTTCGAGTTCGATGCGTCTGACTACGACGAATCCCGGGCTGCCGACGCAAACCAGTTTAAGCAAATGTTCGCTGAGCAGATTCCTCCTCTGGCGAAGGAGATGACCGACTTCCTTCTCAAAAAACGATGGACGTTTCTCTGTACGGATGAACCGGTGTTGTTCACTTCGGACAAGCCGGTCATCAAGCAGCACGAACATCGGCGAACCTTTGGCATTGGAACGCCCGACGTGCATCTCTGGTTCCCGGTCAGTCCAACGAGGATGCTGTGGATGAGCGACCGCATCGGCGATCAACCGGATGGATTCTATCCGTTACCGATGTCGGAGACTGCGGGCTTGAACGCATTCACGATGGGGAATGCAAAGTGCTTTCTTCTCTCGCACGCATCGCCCGACCTGCGGATGATGGAAGTCAGCGCGCTCACCGACAAGATGCGCATCAAGCACGGCCCGCCATGCCCGCTTTGAAGGACCGATTTGGTAAAGCACCAAGGCACGGATCACGGAGCAAAGTGCTCCGACCGATATTCGGCCAGCGTCGAGAAGTTCTTCTGGCCTTTGCCTTGGTTGATCCTGCCCAGCATTGGTGCCGTTGATGAGGGCTTGAAGGAATGAGCAGAGATCGTCAAACCGCCCGATGGGAACCAACTCCCATTTGCCCAGGCGATACCGCTTCTTCATGAGTGAATGAATGGCTGCAAAGGAGAACTTGGTGCGGCCCCGGCTGCTTCGAGGCGAAGTCGTTGTAGCGATCAATAAGGTGCTTCGCATAGTTCCGCATCAGTAGGTCGCTGCCGATGGACCCGACGGGCGGCGCAATGGTAGGCCCCTTCGCTTTCGTGAAGACGACTTTCTGCGCGACGATGTTGATCTCACGATACTCGGCGAACGTACGAAAAAGACAAAGGGACAGACTCTTTGAAAGAGCGAGCCGACCAATGTGGCAGCGAGTTAAGTGCTAAGTGCCATTCGGGACAGACTGTTTGAATGTTCGTTTCGGAATGCGGAAACAAAAAAGCCACTCGGCCCGAAGGTGAGTGGCTTTGAGATTGCAACGCCGCAAGGCGCTTGTGAGACTATGCGCGCCGCCTGCGAAGGCCTACGAGCATTGCCGCTCCACCGAGAATGGTTGCGACAGTGGCTGGCTCGGGCACGCTCAAGACCTGGACCCCGTTGATCGCTTCGCGATAAAGAGTTGGAGACGTAAGCGAAGAATCGTTGTTGATATTGATATTTCCGAATCCGTCCGCCGCTACCGCAGGGAAGAACAGATAGTTGACGTTGTTCACAAACGCGGTGCTGACGTGGTTTGTGACTAGCTGCGCGGTGCTGCCGTTCACATCGAAGGTGCCGCCGCGTGAATCTACTGCCGTCAGGGAATAAACATACACATCGTGCAACGACCCCGGGGAGTAGCCCGTTAGCTGGACCGCCGGAGTATTGTTCTGAAACAAGTCGAGGTAACCCGACATCATCGTATGGTTGTTGGTGCCTCCCGAGTCCACAAACTGATCGAGGTTTCCCTCCTTATTTGCATCCCAAGTGCCTTGGCCGGTGAAGGTCAACCCGATCCCCGTCGTCGCGCCGGTGCTGTCCAGCAAACCGGACACCGTTGCGTTTTGGCCCGTTATGTTGTTGAAATTCGCGGATGGGATAACGCCCGCAATGTCGCCGGCAGCGAGGACGCTGGTGTTGTCGCCTTCAAAATTGATGCTTACCGCGGTTTGCGCCTGTGAAAAGCTGATGGTCGCCACCAACGAGGAGGCGGAAAGAGCGAGTGCCTTTAGGGTGTTGGTCATTTTTTGGTAGGGTAGAGGTGATTTCCGACGTGAATGTTCTGGAGAGGCCACCACGTCACGGACGACTACTTAATACTTCGGAGGAGCACCGTCAATCAATATTTTCTCATAAATTGTGAGGCGGGCCGCTTCATCACCCGCTTGGCGTCCTGTTGAGGCCACCGATTGCCACGTCCATGCCGTATCCGGCGCCACTCAGCGAGTGGCGGAAAAGCTGCAAAGGGATCGCCGCATCGGCGTTCGACCTCGGCGCAAAGAAGGATGTTGGTGGCCTTACAAACCGCTTCCCGCCTTTTGCTCTTGAGGGTTTCA
>JBBSEI010000117.1:0-11704 GCA_038239865.1 Chthoniobacterales bacterium | reverse complement strand
GACGAGCAGATCGCCCAGCAGCAGCAGCTCGTGGATACTTTCAAAAAGCAGAGCACGGAGGATCTCCGCCGCCGCCGCGAAGCGACGACGCTGGAAATCCGCAACCTCGAGACGACCGTAAAAGAGTGGGAGGCGAAGGCCGCATCCAACAGCGAGCGGCTGAACCAGTATGCTGCCATCCAGACCGGCATCGCGCGGCAGCGTGCCCAGCTTGAGACACTCGGAAAATCGAAGGGCAATGTGGAGATCACGCGCAACGTGGATCAGGAAATCATCTCCGTCCGCCAAAAGGCGACGCCTGCCCTGCCCGCGCGCGTCGGCGTCCTGCGCACCCTGGCGATCGGACTTGCCGCCGGGCTTTTCGCCGGCTTCGCCGCACTCGTGATCATCACGCCGTTCGATGACCGCATTGATTCCGTCGTGGATTTTCAGGCGACCTTCCCCGACCGCCTGCTCGCGACGATCCCGCATGTCTCCGGCTCGCTCGGTGCGGTCGATGTCGCGCCGCTCATCCCCGACGACGAACGGCACACTTTCGTGGAATCCATGCGCTCGCTGCGCTCCTCGATTTTCTTCCTGCCGATCGAAGGTCCGCCGCCGAAGGTTTTCCTGATCACCAGCGCCGTGCCGAACGAGGGCAAGAGCACCGTCGCGCTGAACTTCGCGATCACGATGGCGATGTTCGATGTGCGCGTGCTGCTCGTGGATGGCGACCTGCGCCGCGGCGAACTCCATGCGGCGCTCGATCTGCCAAACGGAACCGGCTTTGGCGACGTGCTCACCGGCGACTGCTCACTGCAAAAAGCCGCGCTCCCGACGCGCGTCCCCGGCCTCTCCCTCCTCTCGCGCGGCACCACCGTGATGAACCTCGGCGAGCTTTTCCTGAGCACGGATGCCGATCGTTTCCTCCGCGCCGCCGCCGCGCAATACGACTACGTGATCATCGACAGCGCGCCCGTCACCGCCGCCGACGACACGTCCTGCCTCGCGCCGAAGGTGGATGCGACGCTCTTTGTCTTCCGCTTCGCCGCCTCCAGCATCCGCGTGAGCACGAAGGCGCTCGACACGCTGCGCGAACGGCAGGTCAACGTGCTCGGCATCGTCTGCAACGCCGTGGATGAGTCGCTGCAGGACTACTCCTACTACCGCTACTCGGAGTACTACGGTTCGCAGAAAAAAAAGGAAACGGTGCGCGCGTAGCCTGTCCGAGAATTCACGCTTCCACTGCCAAGGCCTCGTCGAGTTTCTCCCGCCAGTTCTCATAAACGCCCTCGTCCAGCACTTGGAACCGGAACTGGTGCTTTTCAAATCCCTCGCCCAATTCCTGCCACGAAACCTCGCGGCCTACCTCTTGGAATCGCAGGGCGATTTTCTTTTTGTATTCCGTGTCCCGGTTTCCTTCGAGGTGTTGCCCTTTGCTCTCAACCACGATCACGCGCGCGACAGGCTTTTCATCCTGTCCATTCTGCACGACGAAATCCGGGTAAATGCGCCCTTTCTTGAATCCCTGAACTGAAAAATTCTGAGCACCGACCTTGTTACGATACCACCAGAGCACTTCGGGATGGTGGTCCATCACCAGCGCCACCTTCTTCTCGTAGCTGTTGAAATCGGCATCGACCACGTAATCGAACAACGATTTCTGGATTCGCGTGAAGTCGTCGTGCTCCAGCGGTTTCGTCCGGCGCAGTTCGATCGAAGACGGAATCTCAAACCGGCATCTGACACACTCAAGGTAGAAACACAGTCGGCCCGACGCGTGCAGCGCATCGAAGGCACGTTCCGCCAGCCGGTCGGTTTCCGCCTCGATGAATTCCCGCAGCTTGTTGCGAATCGTGAAGCGCACCAGCCCAATTTTGTCTTTTAGCGTGGGGTTGCTCGCGAGGATTCGTTCCAACGCGCGCCCGACGATCACCCTCAGCCCTTTGAATGAGTAATGATCGTAAGGCAGGTTCGCCACCAGCCACGCCATCACGCGCTCATCGTTCTCCCAATGTTCCGCCTCCTTTTCGCCCGCTTTCTTCAGTCCCTTCCCGCCGATCGTCGCGCGATAGAGAAATTCCTTCGCCTTTTCCATCTCATCCGCCAGATCCCATTTCACCTTTCCGTCATAGTCGAACTCGCTGACGCTCACCTCGCGGATCAGGTGGCTGAAGTAGTCGAGCGGTTCGTAGCTCCCATCCTCCTCGCGCACGCAGAAGCGGGGCAGATAGACGTTTCCATCGAACTTTTTGTAAATCGGCTTGAAGGTCTCGCGGAAAAAACTCCGCTGCCTCGGTTCGTTGTTTCGCGTCGTTCCGCTTAAGTCCACCACTCCCGATTCACTGTTTTCATAACCTTCCTTTTCCAGCGCCGCCTTCACGTCGCGTGCGATAGTGTCGGCTTTCTCCCGCAGGCAATAGACATAGCTCTCATTTAGCTCCGAGTATTCCGGCACGGGGGCCTTTTCGACATAAGGCTGGCGCAACACGCGGCCAATGAGCTGTGTCATGCTGAGCGACGCTCCCGTGTTATTCAGCGAGACTAGGATATATGCAAAGGGGCAATCCCAGCCTTCCTGCAAAGCGGCCTTCGTGATAATCCAGTTCGTCCTGCAACCTTCTTCCAAAAGCTTGATCCGCTCTTTTTCAAAGTCGTCCTGATCGGAGGTCTTGATCGCAATCTCCGCTTCGGGCACGCCGAGGCGCTGCATGAGGTATTCCTTCACCTGCTGGCTGTGAATGACCTTCCCATCCTCCCGCTGGTCTTTGCCCGTGCGCTCCACCTGCACGAGCACGATCGGCCGGATGTAACGCCCGCCTTCCGCATGCCGCTTTTCAGCCTTGGCTTCAAGTCCCTCGCGCCGCGTCTTCGCTTTCGCGAGGCAATCCTGCCAGTTCCCGTCGTTCGAGTTGCAGATATTGATCGGCAGCTTGATCATGTGCTCATCGAGCAACTGCTGTCCGCTCACCCGGCAGAGCACATTCGCATCCTTGTGCGGTGTCGCAGAGAGCTCGACGACCACGGATGCGTTGCAATCCGTGATCATGTCCTGCGCCAGATGCGTGTAAGCCTTGTGCCCTTCATCGAGGATCATCGGCGGCTCGCACATGCGGATGAGATTGCCGAGCGACGTCTTCGCGAGGTGCTCGCCCTTCGCCTCGTCATCCACCAGCATTTCGAGATTGGGAAAGCGCGCCTTCAGGTCCTTGTGCCCGGCATAGTCGTCTTCCGCCGGAAAGTGCATGACGATGTTCCCCCCGCTGTCGCGGAAAACGCGACGCCCCTCGCGGTTCTCTTTCTTCGCGGTGATGGAGGCTTTGATCAGCAGCAGCACGTTCAGCGTCCCGGAAAGCTGCGTCGGCGTGATGCGGAGAATGTCCGTCTTTTCCCACACCTCCACGCGTCGGCTGACGGCATGTTCGAGCGAGAAGCGATAGAAATGATTCCGATCGCGCAAGGCCCGCAGCGTGTCCTTGTAAATCTGATCGCTCGGCACCACCCAAAGCACGAGTCCGCACCCGTTGCGGTCCTTGAGGATGGTGCTGAAGATCAAGCCAAGCGCCTGCGTGGCCAGCAACGTCTTGCCGCCGCCTGTCGGCACCTTGAGACAAAAGTGCGGGAACGCCTTCCCGAGCCCATTGTCGCGCTCCGTGTATTTTCCCGGCACCCGCAGCTTCTTCCACGCGTCCCAGGCAGCGTGTTGATTTCCCTTCGCCTGTCCGGCGGCGACCTCGGTGAGATAAGCCTGCATCTCCCCGATCACCTCCTTTTGGTATTTCTTGAGGTCCATCACTCAGTCTCCGGCGGGATGATGGCTTCGAGTTGCGCGATGACCTCCGGCAGGTCGAGTTCGAGCACGTCCCAGCAACGGCGGTAAATGATTCCATCGTAGCCGTGAATCAGCACATCGCGAAAACCGGCAATCTTAGCCCAAGGCACATGGGGGTGTGCTCCACGAAACTCCATTGTCATGCGCTTCGTCGCCTCGCCCATCACCTCAAAGCAGCGAATGATTGCGTCCTGCATCCATTCCTCGGACATGAACTTCTCGAAAGTGGCATCTCCGGCGTGCCCTTGTGCCCGGCGCGCATACTTCAGCACGTCCGCCGCATAGTCCCGGTCAACTTTCATAAACTGTCTCGCAATTTCCCAGCATGTGCCGACGCCGCGGATCATTCGTGCTCTGTTCGACCCCGGCGCGCTCCACCATGTCCACCTTGCGTCCGATGATCTCCGCCAATTCCCATGGCATCGTCGTGAAGAAGTCCAATCCGATGCGGCGCTCCGGTTCAAAGGTCACCATCACATCCACATCGCTGCGCGCGGGATCGAAATCGTCGCGCAGCACCGAGCCGAACAACTCCAGCTTCACCACACCCCAGCGATGGCAGAACTCGGCGAGCGCTTCGTAGGGAATCGGAATGGCGGCCTGGACGGTGTATGTCATGGCTCCAATCTACTTCAAGTTAAACGGCACAAGCATCGGGCGGATGTCACCGAACTGCGGGAGGTCTTCGCGATGCACCCACACTTTTTCGCAATAGATGACTTTGCGCGGGCTCTTGTCCTTGAGCTTCTTGAGAAATTCGAGGTCGAGCGCGCGGTCTTCCTTTCCGTTCGGCGTGTAGAGCAGGTAATAGCTCGTCCCCTTCCATTCGCCGATCTTGCCGGTCTTTTCGTTGACCTGCTTCGCGTCGAAGTTCTGGCTCGTCTCGGTGAAGAAGATGTAACGCGCCAACTGTTCGTAGCTCGGCAGCTTCTTGCCGAGGTCGCGATACTCGCTCATCAGCACCGGGCCGACGCGCGCATAGGTGAACTCGCCGCCAAGTCCGGCGACCGCCTCGGTCTTGCCGCTCTGCGTCTTGTAGCTATAGCCCTTCATCACGCGCCGCACCCGCTCGGCGGTGATCTTCTCGCAGATGTTGAACTTGGCCTTCTCGTTGTCCTTGTTGTCGTAAGGTTGCTGGATAATCACGAAGCGACGGTTGCCGCCGTCTTCTTTATTTAAGTCGAGCACCGCATGCGCGGTCGTGCCGGAGCCGGCGAAGGAGTCGAGGATGATGTCGTCGGGGTTACTACTGAGCCTGGCAATGCGTTTAAGTAATTCGACGGGTTTGGGAGTCAGAAATGTATCCTCTGTCCCGAAAATCTGCAGCACTGTCTTTTTGGCGTCCTGCGTGTGACCTACTTCCCGATAAGTCCAAATCGTTTCGGGTACGAGGCCCTGCTTCACCTCAGTTAGGAAGCGTTTGATCGCGGGCACTTGGTTGTGGTCATCGCCCCACCAAATTCGGTTGTCTTGATCCATGTCCCACAGCTTCTCTTCAGCGATAACCCAGTATCTCCCTTGCGGTGGTCCAGCGATAATACGCCCCGCCGGGCATTTAATGGAATATGTTCCTTTGCTATAGGCGTTGCGAGCGGAAAGGTCACTTGCCTTCCAGTTTCCACGAGGATCGTTGTCTGGATTAGAATAACGTTCGTCCGCTTCGGCTGTTCGAGGAAGGAGGCCAAGTTCCCAATCCGCCTTTGATCTAGCGTAAACTAGAATGTAGTCATGATTCTCTGAGAAATATTTCGCGCTGCTCTTTGGCGAATACACTTTTTCCCAAATGATGGTCGCTACGAAGTTTTCCTCGCCGAACACCTCATCCATCAGCATCCGCAAATGATGCACTTCATTGTCATCAATCGAGATGAAGATCGCCCCATCATCGGTCAGCAGCTCCTTCAATAACTGCAAGCGCGGCATCATCATGCAGCACCACTTGTCGTGGCGGGTGGCGTCCTCGCCTTCCTTGCCGACGACCTGGCCGATCCATTCCTTGAATTGCGGCTGGGTGAGGTTGTCGTTATAGACCCAGCCTTCGTTGCCCGTGTTGTAGGGCGGGTCTATGTAGATGCACTTGATCCGCCCCGCGTGCGTGGGCAGCAGGCTCTTGAGCGCGAGGAGATTGTCGCCCTCGATGATCAGGTTTCCATCCAGCGCCAGCTTCTGCGTTTCCGAGAGATTCCCGTCCACGTCGAGCGTGTGATGCGGCACGACGCGATGGTAGCTCTCGACCGCGGTTTTGCCTTTGAACTGGATGACGGGCATGGGCGAGGACGGTAGCACAGCGGGATCGGTGCGAGGCGAGCATTTTGAGCAACGCGCCGGTGTTTTTCGCGGGAAATTTCGCCACCGAAGCCGGATCTCCGCTCACTGACAAATGTCGAATCCCCGCACTCCCGCCGGCGGCGGGATGACGTGCACATCCACTTTTTTGAGGTGGCTCTTCAGTTCGCTCTCCTCGATCGCTTCGAGAAAGGCGTCCACTTCGGCGGTCTCCCCGCTCGCCTGCAATTCCACGCGGCCGTCGGGGAGGTTCTTCACCCAGCCGGTCACGTCGTAGCCGCGGGCGAGATTTTTCACCGTCCAGCGAAAGCCGACGCCCTGCACGCGGCCCTCGAAAAAAACGTGACGGCCCGTCATGGCGCTGAGGGCGGCGCGGATGGCGCGGATGGCGCCGAAGCCTCGTCGGGCAGCGAGCGGAGATAGTCGGCGGCGACTTCGGGCCAGATGCCGTTCACGTGGCAGCCCGTCGCGGCAGGCAGCGCATCGGCGGGGCGCAGGACGGGCGTGATTTTGATGTGCCAGCGGAAGTCATCGTCGAGCGATTCCCAATCCTCCGCCGACATGGAGCGCGAGGGCGCGGTGGTGAGCGTGAGGTGATAGGGCGGGTAGTTGATCGCGCGGTTCAGCTTTCGCAGCGCGAGGCCGAGGGCGAGCGCGAGGCTGTCCGCCTCCTCGTGCGTGATGCGGTGAAAATCCGGGCACTGCCGCTTCGGCCAGATGGCGATCTCGAAGGGCTCGCTCGACGCGTACGGGCAGAAGACGAAGAAGTCCGCATTTTCATGCACCACGCGGCTCGCGTTGCGCCGCTCGTGCTCGATGATGTCGGCAAAAAGCGAGCGCTTCCGCAGGGCGAAATGCTCGCGGGCGTGCCGCAGCTTGCGGCGCAGCGCGGGCGGCACGATGGCCATGGCGACGATCTGGCTGAGGCTGTGCGCGATTTTCTGCCCCGCGGCGCGGCCCACACTTTTCACCACGGTGAAGGAGCGCAGCCGCATGTCGCGCATCAGATCCTCGATGCGCACCGCCCACGCGCGGATGACCTGCGCGATCGCTCCGGGCGGCAGCTCCTCGAGGCTGCGCGCGCCGGGATCCTCGATCACGATTTCATTCGCGCCGACCGCGTCGAGGTGCTCGTAGAGGCCGTCCGCCTGCGCCTTGCTGTCGCCTTCCACGCGGAGGACGGGCAGCCGGTTGGGCACCACGCGCACCTGCCAGCCGGATTCGCCCGCGGAGTGATGGAGCGCGTGCGCGGCGAAATGCTCGAGCCCCGCGCGGAACGGACTTTCCGCAAGCACGTCGTCGCGGACCGACGGGGTGATCGGCGGGAGCGCGCGGCTCTCGTTGAAAATGGTCCAGTCGCGGGTGAGCGGATCGAGGCGGAGTTCGTTTTTGTCCATGTCGGTGGGAGAAAAATTGCGGCGCTGCGTGGCTCACTCCAGTTCCTTCTCCAGCCGCTCGCTGAGCCACTGCTTGATCATGCTCTGGTAATTCAAATACCGCGAGCGCGCGATGCGCTTCAGCCGCGCGAGCAGCCGCGGATCGAAGCGCAGCGTGATCGTCGTGCTCTCGCGATTGTCCGCGCGGAGCAGCGCCTGATTCATCAGCCGCGCGTCGATGCGCGTCTCCATCCAAAACGCGGCCTCATCTTCCTCCGACTCGAAGCGGGGCACCTGGCTCCATGCGGCGATCGTTTTCATGCGTCAGATCAGCTCCGCGGTTTTGCGGTCGAAAAAGGAGTGCTCCTCCGCCGTCATCTCACGCGCGAGGATGCAGCGGATCTTTTTTCCATCGCTCCAGAAGAGCGTGAAAACCGCGCGGCCCTCCACGCTTTTCCCCATGTTAAAATAGCGCGCGTGACCGGTGCCCGCGATCTCCACCTCCGGCATGAGGCGCAGGCTGAACGGGTCCTCGAACGACTCCTCGATCTCGCGCGGCGTGAGCTTGCGCAGATCGAAAGGCGAATCCAGCCAGTCAAATTCCATCGCTCGGATCGGTGAGTCCCGGCGTCATGCCTGGTCTTTCGGCCGCTGGATGATCTCGACCTCGTAGCCCTCGGGTGCATCCACAAAGGCGATCACGCTCCCGTTCCCCGTCGGCGTCGGCCCGTCGGACAGCGGATGTCCCTTCGCCGCCGCGTGCTTTGCGAAGGCCGCGAGGTCGTCCACTTCAAACGCGAGATGCGTGAGATCCGGCCCCACGATGACCGGCCCGCTCGCGGGAAATTCGCAAATCTCGATCAGTTCTTCGCTCTGCGGTGCCTTCAGAAAAACGAGCTTCGAGCCACGCGGCGAGGTCTTCCGATCCACTTCCTCCAGCCCGATCACGTCGCGGTAAAAGGCCACGGTTTTGTCGAGATCGGTGACGCGGTAGCGGGTGTGGAGGAGTTTGGTGACCATGGCGTGCGGGCGCGCACCTTATCGGTGCGGAGTCGCAGTGCGGCAACGGAAATTTGGCCGGCGCTTCACCGCTGGAAAACCACGCCGTCGCGCATTTCCACCACCACCGCGTAGAGCGAGCGGCGCGCGCACCAGCGGATGTCCTCGCGCAGCCCGTCGGCCATCAGTTCGCGTCCGCGCCGCGACTCGTGCAGGCAGTGCAGCGGATCCTCCTGATACTTGCGAAAGACGGACGCCGTGATTTTCGCCGCATCGCTCATCGCCGCCTCCTGGAATTGGGCGCACACCATGCCTGCCGCGAAAAGATCCTCGATCGCCGGTTCGCGCATCGTGCCCGCGCTGACGAGCAGCAGGCTCTCGGGATTCTCCGTTCTCAAATGCGCGATGAGCGCGCCCATGTTCAGCAGCGAGCCGACGAGCACCCGCTCCGCGCCGGCACACGCGCGCAGGGCCGCGCTGCAATTCGCCGACAGCGCGATGATGCGCGCCGGGCCGAGCTTGCGGTAGTCGAGCGGCGAATTCCCGAGATCGAATCCATCGAACCGCACGCCGCGCCGCTCGCCGGCCCGCAGCGCGCGCGGCATGATTTTTTTCAACTCCTCCGCCTCCGGGATCGAGGCCACCGGATGGATCTCCGTGACGTCATTCGCCAGCGCCGTGACCATCGTGGAAGTCGCGCGCAGCACATCGAAGACGATCGCCGTGGTCGCACTCAGATCGCGCTCGGCCAGCGTCGCGATCTCCACCGGCGAAATGGCCGCGTCAATTCTCATGGGATGATGTCGTGCACGTCGTGCTGTTGATTCCGGAAGAGCCCCGCGGAGATGCGCTTTTCACCAGACGGAGGGAGGCAATCGAAAATCGCCGTGCGGAGCGAGAGGAAAGTCCGGGAGTGGCTCAGTTTGAAATCTTCAGCCTTTGTCTTGCGCTTGCTCCTGCTCCCTTTGCCTCGGCTCTTCGAGAGCAAGAGCATGAGCAAGACAAAGAGAAAGAGTCGCCATGACTCCCGCCGCCACGCGTCACCCGCCATTCTTTCTCATTGAGCCGCCCCGCCCCGTGCGCGGAGTATGCCGCGACACCCATGATCACCCTTGGCATTGACAGCGGCACGCAGAGCACCAAGTGCATCGCCCTCGACAACGGCACCGGCAAAATCGTCGCCAGCGCGTCGCAGGCCTACGGCATGATCGGCGGCCTGCCGCCCGGCCATCTCGAACAGGATCCCGCGGAATGGATCAAGGCCGTGGACCACACGGTGCGCGCGTGCATCGCGCAACTCGGAAAAAGGAAGGATGAGATCAAGGCCATCGGCGTCAGCGGGCAGCAGCACGGCTTCGTCCCGCTGGACAAAAAGAACAACGTCATCCGCCCCGCGAAGCTGTGGTGCGACACGTCCACCACGGAGCAGTGCGCGCAGTTCGAGGCCGAATTCGGCGGCGCGGATGAGCTGATCAAGCTCGGGGGAAACACCATGCTCCCCGGCTACACCGCGCCGAAAATTTTGTGGCTGAAGCAGCATGAGCCGAAGAATTTCAAGGCCCTCAAGACCGTCCTCCTCCCGCACGACTACCTGAATTTTTACCTCACCGGCGAGCGCACGATGGAATTCGGCGACGCCAGCGGCACCGGCCTCCTCGACGTGCGCACGAAGCAGTGGTGCAAGCCGCTCGTGGACTTCATTGACGAGGGCCTCGAGGAATGCCTGCCCGTGCCCGGCAGTTCGCGCCGCGCCATCGGCCTGCTCACCGACAGCCTCCGCGAGGACTGGGGCCTCGCGAAAAGCCCCGTCGTCTCCGCCGGCGGCGGCGACAACATGATGGGCGCCATCGGCACCGGCAACGTCGAGCCCGGCGTCGTCACCGTGAGCCTCGGCACGAGCGGCACCGTCTATGCCTACAGCGCCGAGCCGGTCGTGGACCCCGAGGGCGAGGTCGCCGCATTTTGCGACAGCACGGACCGCTGGATGCCGCTCGTCTGCACGATGAATGTCACCGTCGCCACCGAGCAGGCGCGCAAGCTTTTCGGCTGGTCGCACGAGGAGATGGACAAGCACATCGCCGCCGCGCCCGCCGGAGCCGGCGGCCTGTTTTTCCTCCCGTATCTGAATGGCGAGCGCACCCCGAACCTCCCGCTCGGCAAGGGCGTCCTCTACGGCCTCACCACCGAGACGATGCAGCCCGGCCACCTCGCGCGCGCCGTCATGGAAGGCGCCACGCTCGGCCTCGCCTACGGCCTGAACCGGTTCCGCCAGCTCGGCATCGAGCCCGCGGAAATCCGCCTCACCGGCGGCGGCAGCCAGAGCGCCGCGTGGCGGCAGATTTGCGCGGACGTCTTCGGCGTGCCCACCGTCTGCCTGCAAAGCGCCGAGGGAGCCGCGCTCGGCGCCGCGCTCCAGGCCGCCTACGCCTTCGCCGCCGCCGAGGGCAAGCCCGTCCGCTTCCGCGACCTCGCGAAAAAGCACGTGAAGCTCGACGAATCCACCCGCTGCAAGCCGGACGACGACAAAAAAGAAACCTACGCCCGCATCCTCGCCAAGCAGAGCGACCTCACGAAGCGGCTGCACGCGGCGGGGTATCTGTGAGTGCGGTAACGCACAAAGGAAACGCGTCTCGACTTGCCCAAGACCGCCCGTAGCCTGCGCGCAGTGAACCAGCTCGTATTCATCGAGACCAGCTCCCGAGCTTCTACTTCGAGACAAGGTCCGATGCGAAGAACGAGGCCCGGCGGATGTGGACTCGCGAGTGGTGGGACTTGGCAAAATGGCAGGACGAACTCGTCTCATCCCTTTGGGTCATCCGGGAAATCGAAGGCACACCCGAGCCAAAGCGCACCGAATGCCTCACGCTCATGCAGGAGATTCCGCTGCTCCAGTCCGCGCCTGAGATTGACGCCCTCGTGGAGCAATACATCGCAAACAAAATCATGCCCGAGGACGCCGACGGCGACGCTCGCCATCTCGCCGTCGCGACATTCTGGAAATGTGATATTCTCGTCTCGTGGAACTGCAAACACATCGCCAACGCCAGCAAGACGGATCACATCCGCCATGTGAACGCCAAGCTCGGCTATGACACCCCTAAGCTAATCACCCCGCTCGAACTCCTAGGAATCGAACCATGAGCACTCCCAACGCACAGACCGACCCCGACGACCTCGAATGGCTCCGCCAAATCCGCCGCAAGATCACGGAAGATTTCGGCCACGATCAAAG
>JBBSEI010000116.1:0-11986 GCA_038239865.1 Chthoniobacterales bacterium | reverse complement strand
GTTGCGCGCCCTTTTTCCGCAAAACACACCCGATCCTATGTCCACCGAATTGATGACAGAACTCCTCGAAGCAGGCGTTCATTTTGGCCACCAGACGAAGCGCTGGAATCCCAAGATGAAGCCGTTCATTTTCGAGAAGAAGAACCAGATTTACATCATCAACCTCGGCGAGACCGTGCGGCAGCTTCGCGGCGCGTGCGAATTTCTCGCGAGCGTGGCGGCGCGGAATGGCAAGGTGCTTTTCGTCGGCTGCAAGAAGCAGGCGCAGGAGGCCATCCGCGAGGCGGCGCAGGCGGCGGGGCAGTTCTTCGTGAACCAGCGCTGGCTCGGCGGCACCCTCACGAATCTCAAGACCATCAAGCAGAGCATCGCGCGGCTGAACTACATCGAGAACCTTGAGAAGTCGCCGGAGTATTCGAAGATGGGCAAGGCGGAGATTTCCGCGGTGAAGCGCGAGGGCGCGAAACTTTTGCGGAACCTCGAAGGCATCCGCACGATGGACAAGCAGCCCGACGTGATGATCGTGATCGATACGACGCGCGAGGCGAACGCGGTCGCCGAAGCCCGCCGCCTCGGCATCCCGGTGGTCGCGATCGTGGACACGAACGCCGACCCGGATCTGATCAGCTACCCGATCGCGGGAAATGATGACGCCATCCGCGCCATCCGAGTGATCCTCCAGAAGCTGGTGGACGCCTATGTGAGCGGCAACGCCTCGGGTGCCAAGAAGGGCCAGGCGGAACTCGCCGGCGTCTCGGAGTAACAACGCCTCCCGTCCGTTTCCAAAAATTTCCGAGAGACGAGGGTGAACGCTCTCGTCTCTCGTTTTTTCAACCCAAAAACTACCTGACCCATGACCACTGAAGTGAAGATCGACGCCAAGCAAGTAGCGGCCCTCCGCGAGAAAACTGGAGCCGGAATGCTCGATTGCCGCAAGGCGCTCGTCGAATCCAGCGGCGATCTCGAAGCCGCGGTGGACATCCTCCGCGCGAAGGGCACCGCCAGCGCCGCGAAGAAGGCGGGCCGCGCCGCGAACGAAGGCGTGATCGCGCAGGCCATCCTCCCCGGTGCCAAGACGGGCATCCTTGTCGAGGTGAATTGCGAGACGGATTTCGTCGCGAAGAACGAAGACTTCCTCGCGCTCACCGCCGGGTGGGCGAAGACGCTCGCCGAGAATCCCGCCGCGGATCTCGAGCCCGCGCGCATCGATGCGGTGACGAAGATCGGCGAGAACATCCAAATCCGCCGCCACGCGCGGATCGAGGTGACGGGCAACGGCATTGTCGCTGCGTACATTCATCTCGGTGGAAAAATCGGCGTCCTGCTCGAAGTCGGCGCCGGCAAGCAGGAGACGGTGAACCACGACGACTTCAAGCAGCTCGTGCGCGACATCACGCTGCACATCGCCGCCGCCAGCCCGGTCAGCATTCGCCGTGACGAAGTCTCCCCGGCTCTCGCCGCCCGTGAGCGCGCGATTTACGAGGAGCAGACGCCGAAGGACAAGCCCGCGCCGGTGATCGAGAAAATCATCGAGGGCAAGATGGGCAAATTTTTCGCAGGCGCGTGCCTGCTCGAGCAGGCGTTCGTGAAGAACCCCGAGCAGACCATCACACAGCTCGTCGCGGAGAAGGCAAAGGCGCTCGGCGATACCGTCGAGGTGCGCCGCTTCCTCCGCTACCAAGTCGGCGAGGAAATCGCCGCGTAAATGCAGCGCCGACGATCCGTCGGCAATCCGCGCGAGAATGCCGACGAATCGTCGGCGCCACATGGGCGGTGCGTGACAAAGTGCCGTGCGCACTTTCCACTACGCTCATGCCCTCTGCGGAATTCCTCCTCATCGACAACAGCAATTCGTTTACGAAATTCGCGCTGTCGTCGCGTGAACACCTCGGCGCGGTGCGGCGTGCGCGGACTTCGGAACTCGATGCGACCGCGCTCCGGCGCGTGCTGCGCGGATGGAAATTTGAGCGCGTCGTGCTGTGTTCGGTCGTCCCGAAAAAGGGCGCGTTCCTGCGCGAAGCGCTCGCCGCGAAACCGCTGCACGATGTCAATCACCGCAGCGAACTCGGCGTCGGCATCGAATATCCGAAACCGAAAACGATCGGTGCAGACCGGCTCGCGAATGCCGCCGCCGCCGCTGCTTTTCACGGCGTGCCGTGCGTGGTCGTGGACTTCGGCACGGCGGTCACTTTCGACATCCTTTCGCCGGGGAAAAAATACATCGGCGGCGTGATCGCTCCGGGACTCGAGGCGATGACGGACTACCTGCACCAGCGCACCGCGCAGCTCCCGAAAATCTCGCTGCTCGAACCGCCGGGACCGATCGGAAAATCCACGCGGCACGCGATGCTCGCCGGTGCCGTGTACGGCTACCGCGGCCTCGTGCGCGAGATCCTCGCGCAAATCCGCCCGGCGCTCGGCGTGCGGAAACTCAAGGCCATCGCCACCGGCGGCTACGCGGATCTCATCGCGGCAGGCGTGAGGGAAATTTCCGCCGTGCATGAAAACCTCACGCTCGAAGGGCTGCGGCTGATCGGCTGCATGAACTTGTAGCCGCGCCGCCGCGGCTAAGATCGCTCCTCCCGCCCGGTCAAACTCCTGATGTTTTTCCGCCGCGCAATTTTCACCGTCTCCGCGCTTGTCAGCGCGGTCTCGCTGCGTGCCGATTCGGGCGATGCGGAGTTCTTTGAAAAGAAAGTCCGCCCGCTGCTCGAACAGCGCTGCCTGGAGTGCCACAGCCCGGAGAAAAAAGTGAAGGGCGGGCTGCGTCTCGACTCGCGCGAGGGTTGGGCGAAGGGCGGCGACGCGGGGCCCGCGATCATCCCGGGTGATCCGGAGAAAAGCCTCCTCATTGACGCCGTCCGCTACAAAAACAAGGATCTGCAAATGCCGGAGAAGCGGAAGCTGCCGGACGAGGAAATCGCGATCCTCGAACAATGGGTAAAAATGGGCGCGCCCGATCCGCGCAGTGGCGGGACGGTGGCGAAAAAGCAAACCGGCCTGAGCCTCGCGGAGGGGAAAAAATTCTGGTCTTACATCGCGCCGAAAAAAGTCGCGCCACCCGCGGTGAAAAACACCGCGTGGCCGCGCGGTGAAATTGACCGGTTCATCCTCGCGAAGCTGGAGGAGAAGGGAATGCGGCCCGCGCCAGATGCCGCGCCCGCCGCGCTGCTGCGCCGCATCACGTACAATTTGATCGGGCTGCCGCCGACGCCGGAGCAGATCGAGGCCTTCGGGAAATCGGCGAAAGTGAATCCGCAGTCCGCGATCGAGGCGCTCGTGGATGGACTGCTCGCGAGCCAGCAATTTGGCGAGACGTGGGGGCGGCACTGGCTGGATGTGGCGCGCTTTGCGGAGTCGAGCGGCGGCGGGCGCACGCTGCTGTTCAAGGATGCGTGGCGCTATCGCGATTACGTGATCGAATCGATCAATGCGGACGTGCCCCTCGATCGTTTCATCCGCGAGCAGATCGCGGGCGATCTGCTGAAGACAGATTCGCCGGCGGAAAAGCGGCGCAATCTCACGGCGACGGCGTTCCTCGCGCTCGGGCCGACGAATTACGAGGAGCAGCAGAAGCAGCAGCTTCGCTTCGACATCATTGACGAGCAGGTCGAGACGATCGGCCGCGCCTTTCTCGGGCAGACGATCGGCTGTGCGCGCTGCCACGATCACAAATTTGATCCCATCCCGCAGCGCGACTACTACGCGCTCGCGGGCATCCTCGCGAGCACGCGCACCATTTTCAACTACACGGACAACGTCGCACGCTGGAATGTCGCGCCGCTGCCGGGCGACGGCGACGACGAGAAGAACATGCGCGCCTTTGAGACGAAGGTCGCGGCGCTCGAAACGGAGGTGGAGTCCGCGAAAGGCGAGTTGGCGAAACTTTCCAAAAACGTCGCGCGGGAAACGCTGAAACCCGGCCAGGCGATTGCGTCGGGCGACTTGCCGGGCATCGTGCTCGACGATGCGGATGCGAAGATCGTCGGCGAGTGGAAGAAGTCGAAATTCACGAAGACCTTCATCGGCGAGGGCTACCTCTCGGACAACAACGCGGGGAAGGGCGAGAAAACGATCACCTTTACGCCGATGCTGCCGAAGATGGGTCGATATGAAGTGCGCCTCGCCTACACCCATCTCGACAATCGCGCGAAAAATGTGCGGGTGACGATCCTGCACGCGGACGGCGAGGACAATGTGTTCGTGGACGAGACGGAGGCCCCGCCGATTGACGGGCGTTTCGTTTCGCTGGGAAAATTTCGATTTGAAAAAGACGGCGCGGGCTACGTGCTCGTCTCGAACGAGGGCACGAAGGGCTATGTGACGGTGGATGCGCTGCAGTTTTTGCCCGAGGGCGAGGTCGCAGCGGATGCGAAAACCGACAAGGCGAATCCCGCGCGCGATGCTGCGGCAAAGCGCGTGAAAAAGCTGGAGGCCGATCTGAAAAAATTCGCGAAGGACGGACCGAAGCGCGCGATGACGATGACGGTGCTCGACGACGAGCACGCGGCCGACACGCAGATCCGCGTGCGCGGCGTGGAGAAGCAGCGCGGCGAGACGGTGCCGCGCGGATTTCTGCAAGTGACGCTGCAAACAACCGCGCCCGCGATGCCCGCCGCGGAGAGCGGCCGGCGGGAACTCGCGGACTGGATCGCGAGCGCGGAAAATCCGCTCACCGCTCGCGTGCTGGTGAACCGCGTGTGGGCGTGGCTTTTCGGATCGGGCATCGTGCGGACGGTCGAGAACCTCGGCACGACGGGCGAGAAACCGTCGCACCCGGAACTGCTCGACCATCTCGCGCTGCGCTTCACCGAGGAAGGCTGGAGCCTGAAGCGGCTCGTGCGCGAAATCATTCTGTCGCGCACGTGGCAGCTCGCAGTGATGCAGCCCGGCGCGGCGGATCCGGAGAACCGGCTCTTCGCCCACGCGAACCGCCGGCGGCTCGATGCGGAGCAGATCCGCGACACGCTGCTCGCCGTCAGCGGCGAGCTGAAGCTCGACTACCTCGGGCCGAACATCGCGGGCGCCGGCGAGATCGATGCGAACAACTTCAGCGCGCAGAACACGGAGTACGGCTACGTGTACGCGGACACGCGGCGGAGCGTTTACACGCCGGCGTTTCGCAACAAGCGGCTCGAGCTTTTCGAGGTGTTCGACTTCGGCGACATCAACGCATCCATCGGCCAGCGCAACGTGAGCACCGTGGCTCCGCAGGCGCTGTTTTTTTTGAACAGCCAGTTTGTGATCGGGCAGGCGCGCGCCGCGGCCGCGCGAACACTGGAACTGCCGGAAGCCGCACGAATTGATGCGATTTTCCGCCGCACGCTGGGCCGCGCACCGAGCACGGCCGAGCGCGCAAAATGCGTGCGCTTCCTCGGTGCAGAGCCGTCGCTGGAAACTTGGGCGCAGCTCCATCAGGCGCTGTTCGCCTGCGTGGACTTCCGCTATCTTGACTGACCGCACTCCCATGAACCCACTCCATTTCACCCGCCGCGAGGCGTTGCGCACGCTCGGCTGCGGCTTTGGCTATCTCGCGCTCGCGGACCTCGCGGCGCGCGCGAATGTGAATCCGCTCGCGCCGAAGGCGGGGCATTTTCCGGCTCGGGCGAAACGGATCATTTTCCTCTTCATGTCGGGCGGCGTGAGCCATGTGGATTCGTTCGACCACAAGCCGCGGCTCGATCGCGACGACGGGAAGATGATGGATTTTGATGATCTGCGGAGTCTCGCGAAGATGGGGAAAAGTCCGCAAATGCGCGTGATGAAATCCATGTGGGAGCACCGCCAGCACGGGCAGTCCGGGCTGTGGGCGTCAGATCTTTTTCCGGAAATGGCGAAGCACGCGGACGATCTGTGCGTGATTCGCTCGATGCACACGGAGGGCATCGCGCACGGGCCGGCGACGCTTTTCCTGCACACGGGGACGACGAATTTCATCCGGCCCTCGATGGGCTCGTGGGTGAACTACGGACTCGGCACGGAGAACGAAAATCTGCCGGGTTTCATCTCCCTCGCGCCCGCGCTCGGCAACGGCGGGCCGCGCAACTATGGCAACGCGTTTCTCCCGGCGATCTATCAGGGCACGGCGATCGGGCGGGCGGGGGTGCCGGCGAAGGAGTCGAGCATTCGCAATCTCCAGCCGCCGCGGACGGCAGACGAGGCGAAGCGGCAGTTTGATCTGCTGCGCGATCTGAATGCGGAGCAGCTCGCGCAGAAGCCGGGCGAGAGCGAACTCGAGGCGGTGGTGAACAGCTACGAACTCGCGTGGCGGATGCAGGGTGCCGCGCCGCAGGTGCTCGATCTGAATGGCGAGTCGCCGGAGACGCTCGCGCTCTACGGCATCGGCGAAAAGGAGACGGACAATTTCGGCCGGCAGTGCCTGCTCGCCCGACGGCTCAGCGAGTCGGGCGTGCGATTCATCCAGGTCAATTACGCGGACAATTCCAACAACCCGGCGTGGGACCAGCACTCGAATCTGAAGAAGCACGGCGAGCACGCGAAGGCCGTGGACAAACCGGTCGCCGGTCTGCTGGAGGATCTGAAAAATCGCGGGCTGCTCGACGACACGATCGTGTGGTGGGGCGGTGAATTCGGCCGCACGCCTTATGCGGAGAAGAATGGCACGGGTCGCGATCACAATCCGGCGGGGTTTTCCGTGTGGCTCGCGGGCGGCGGTTTCAAGCGGGGGATCGCGTACGGCGAGACGGACGAATTCGGCCACCACGCCGTCGTGGACAAAGTCCACATGCACGATCTGCACGCCACGCTGCTGCATGCGCTCGGGCTCGATCACGAGAAGCTCACGTATCGCTACGCCGGGCGCGACTTCCGCCTCACGGATGTCTATGGGCACGTCGTGCACGACATCCTCGCGTAGCGCCCCCCTTTCCGATTCATGAAAATCCCCGCCCTCCTTTGCCTCGCCGCGCTCTCATCTTTCGCCAGCGCGGAACTCACCGATGAACAAAAGCGCGTGCCGCTCGAAGTGGACACGACGGATCCGAAGCTCGCCAAAATCGTCCTGCTCGCCGGAAGCGTGAGCAGCAAGCCCGGCGGGCACGAATACTTCGCAGGCTGCACGATCCTCGCGAATGCGCTGAAACAGACGACCGGCGTGTGGCCGGTGATGGCGGCGGAGGGCTGGCCGAAGGACGAGCGCATTTTCGACGGCGCGCGGGCGGTCGTGGTGTACGCGGATGGCGGGTCGAAGCTGCCTTTCCTCGAGCCCGCGCGCTGGGAGAAAATGAAGTCGCTTCTCGCGAAGGGCGCGGGACTTGCGATGCTGCATCAGGCCGTGGATGTGCCGGAGGAGCGCGCGGAGGAAATCCAGTCGTGGCTCGGCGGCGTGTTCAAAAAGGACATCGGCTGCCGCGGGCACTGGGACATGAGCTTTGCGGATTTTCCAAAGCACGCGATCACGCGTGGCGTGGCACCTTTCTCCGCGCCGGGCGACGGCTGGCTGTACAATCTGCATTTCGCCGCCGGGGCGGTGCCGGTGATCGCGGGGCAAGTGCCGGACAAGGCGCGGACGAGCGCCGACGCGAAGGCGCACGCAGGCCGCGCGGAGACGATCGGCTGGGCGTACGAACGCGCGGATGGCGGCCGGAGTTTTGCCTTCACGGGTGCGGACTGGCACACGAACTGGAAGGCCGAAGGGCAGCGCCGACTCGTGGTGAACGGCATCCTGTGGTCGGCGAAAATCGCGGTCCCCGAGGGCGGCGCGCCGGTCGCGTTCGATGCCGCGGAGATCACGAAGAACTGGGACAGCAAACCGAAGCCGGCTCCGAAGGCGGCGGGCGCTCCGGCGGCAAAGGATGCGCCGTGATCCTGCCGACGGCCGACGGGGCGATTCGTGCTTGGGATTTGCCGACGCGGCCCTCAAAAATCGCCGACTGATGCCAAGGACATTTTCCATTTTCAAAAGTGCGCTGCTCCTCTGCCTCGCGGCGCGCGCCATCGCCGGGCCGGGGGACGAGAGCCACGGGAAAGGCCAGCTCCTCGAGCTCACGCTCGGCAAAGCGATCCGCATGGCGCTGGAGAAAAATTTTTCCATCGCGGCGCAGAAATTCGATCCGAGAATCTCGCGCGAACGCGAGCGCTCGACCGAGGGGAAGTTCGATCCGGCGTTCAGCCTTTCGTACAAGACGGGCGAGGATGTCGTGGCGGATCGGTTTTCGCGCAGCAGCGCGACGAACCTGGCGTCGCATTTTTCCGCGCGCGCGATCACGCAGACGGAAACGTGGAGCACGGGCGTGAGCGGCGTGACGGCGTGGGGCCTCGGCTACGATGTGTCGTTCAGTTCGCAGGGGCAGGGCGGGACGGCGAACCGCTTTGCGGAGGACTGGACGAGCGAGCTGTCCTTCAGCCTGAAGCAGCCGCTGCTGCGCGGCGCGGGGCCGAGTGCGAACCTGGCCGAGGTGCGCGTGGCGCGGAACAACGTCACGATTTCCGAATGGGGCGTGAAGCATCAGATCGAGACGGTGATCACGCAGGTGATCAGTGTGTACAATGAGCTGCAGTTTGCGCATGAAAACCTGGGAGTCGCGCGGCGCTCGCGAGAACTCGCGCGGCAGCTTTTGCGCGACAACATCAAGCGCGTGGAAATCGGCGTGAAGACGCCGCTCGACGTGACGACGGCGCAGGCCGAGGTGGCCTCACGCGAGGCGGCGCTGATTACGGCAACGCGGGCGGTGGCGGATCAGGAAAATTTTCTGAAGCAACTGATCACCGCCGACATGCTGCTGCTGCTGCGCACACGCGTGGACATCGCACCGCCGCCCTCGACGGCGCTCACGCCGAATGTCGTCGCGGGCATCGGCGAAGCGCTCGACTTGCGGCCGGATTACCAGCAGTCAAAACTCGATCTCGCGAACAAGCACATCACCGTGCTTTTCACCAAAAATGCCGAGCTGCCGCGCGTGGATCTGCTCGCGAGCCTGAGCATGCTCGGGCTGGACGATGATTTCGGCACGAGCGCGCAGCGCGTCTTCGCGCGTGACCGGAGCGCGTGGAGCGTGGGCGCGCAGTTCAGTTTTCCGATCGGGAATCGCGACAGCCGCGGGCGCTACAATGCGGCGAAATTCGAGTCCGCGCAGGCAATCGTGAAGCTGCAGCAGCTCGAGCAAAACATCATCGTGCTCGTGGATAACGCGGCGGGCGCAGTGACCACCACGCACCAGCTCACGGTCGCGAATCGCGAGGCGCGGCGGCTCGCGCGCGAGAGTCTCGCCGCCGGTGAATCGCGGCTGGTCGCGGGCACGGGCACGACGTTTGAGGTGCTGCAACTTCAGAAATTGCTCGCGGATGCGGAGACCGCAGAGCTGCGCGCGAATGCGGATTACAATAAGGCGGTCGCGCAATATCGCCTGCAGACGGGGACGACTTTGCGCGTGCATGGGGTGACGCTCGACTGAACCGGCACCGGATCGCGGAAAAATCTGCGGCCGCTTTTTGACCGCGAGCAGCACCGGCAAGGACGCAAAAATCACGGGCTCCTCTTCGCACGCTCGCTTCTCCTCCCGCACAAGCCGTGGGGTCAAAAAGAGTGGACTCCCACAAGATGTTCCGTCAAAACGCGCGCGCCCTTTTTACCCCACTCCATGAAATTCACCGTCGCCAAAGACAAATTGCTCGAGGGTCTGCAGACCGTGCAAAATGTCGTGAGCACCCGCACCACGCTCCCCATTCTTTCCAACGTGCTCATCCGCGCGGAAAATGGCGCGCTCCATTTCACGACGAACGACCTCGACGTCGGCATGAGCTGCTCGGTCGAGGCGAAGATCGAAAAGCCCGGCGGCACGACGATCCCGGCGCGGCGGCTCGCGGGCATCGTGAAGGAACTCCCGGCTTCCGAAGTGAGCGTCGAGGTGGACGGGAAAAATGTGGCGTCGATCAGTTGCGGGCCGAGCTATTTCAAAATGATGTGCCTGCCGGAGGACGAGTTCCCCGCGCTGCCGAAACTCGAAAAGGCGAAGGCCTTCACGCTGCCGCAAAAAGTGCTGAAGGACGCGCTGCGCAAGACGAGCTACGGCATCTCGACCGACGAGACGCGCTACGTGCTGAACGGCATTCTTTTTTCGTTCAAGGAAAACAAGCTCACGCTCGTGGCGACGGACGGACGGCGGCTCGCGCTCGTGGATCTCGAGGCGGAATTTCCGCGCAGCAATGAGGTGGATGTGGTCGTGCCTTCGAAGTGCATCACGGAACTGCAGCGCCTGCTCGGCGACGAGGGCGACGTGAAGCTTGCGGTCGGCGAAAATCATGTGTCGTTCGAGGCCGGCGGCAGGCTGCTCGTATCCAAGCTCATCGAGGGCAACTACCCGAACTACCGGCAAGTCATCCCGGCGGAATCGCGCGAGCGGATCACGATCGAGCGCGAACTTTTCCTGCAGGCGGTGCGGCGCGTCTCGCTGCTCTCGAGCGAAAAGTCGAATTCGGTGAAGCTGATTTTCACGAAGAACAATCTCGAGATCGCCGCGAACACACCGGACATCGGCGAGGCACACGAGTCGCTGGCGATCAGCTACAAGAGCAAGGATTTCTCCGTCGCGTTCAATCCGATTTTCCTCCAGGACCCGCTGCGGGCGCTGACCGAGGAGGAGATTTACCTCGAGGTGAGCGACGAGATGAGCCCCGGCGTGATCAAGATCAACTCCCCCTTTCTCTACGTGCTGATGCCGATGCGGATTTCCTGAGCGCGGGGCACGCGACTTTTTTCCGAAAGTCGCACTTGCCAAGGGCAGGCGGAGAAACAAGTATCCCGCCCCCCCGAAAAATGCTCACGTGGCGGAATTGGCAGACGCGTACGGCTCAGGACCGTATGGGGTAACCCGTGGAGGTTCGAGTCCTCTCGTGAGTACCATCTCTGTAAATCAGAGGTGGAACGCGTTTTTTTGGTCTTTGAATAACACCATTCGAACGCTTCCCCTTCGGTCTCCCGGTCGAATGGCACCACCGTCCGCGCCGCCGCCGCGGTGGAGTGGCGAGGAGAAAATGATGAAGCAGACGTGCCAGAGAATTGGCAATTTGCACCGATTCATCCGCTCTCAGCTAACTAAGACCCTCTCCGTTTGAGCCGGGGTTCGGAAAATACACCTTTGATGCCGGTCGCTCAGCGGCGCTGAAGCCTTCCGGATACAACGCCATTGCGGCCGTTCGTCTGCACGAATCCTTCATTGCCAGACAGCCCGCCGAGTCCGCTGCGGACGGTGATGCGCACATCCAATTCCGCTCCCGCCAGTGCGAACTCCGAGCGCGCCGTCGTCTCATTCTGCACCATCACGCCGCCACCCTTCGTATAAGAGCGCGAGTACTCGTAGCGAACCAGCTTTTCTGAGACGAATAGCCCCTTGACCGTGATCAACACAATTCCACCATCACCAGCCATGAATCTGAAACTCTGGCCCGGCCTGATTATTTCCATCGGCTTCGATCCGGTCTTCGTATCGTAGGAAACCACCGGATTTCCGTTGTTGGTGAAGCCGACGGCAAACAGACTTTTTTCCCCAGTGGAACTGCTCAAGGTGCCTCCCCAAATCCCAGTCATCGGCATTTGCGCAACAGCATTTGCACACCAAAAGCCAATTAAAAGGAGCGAGAGAAAAATACGGGGGAGGATTGGGGATCGCATGCAAAGCATACGTGGCTGGCAGTGTTATTCCGTGATGGCGATAATTGGCCCTAAATCAATCCGGATTTTTTTGCTGAGAACGATGAAAAGGCGACTCGGAAAATTGCCGCCCTCGGCAGGCCCGACATGCCTTCACGGATGCACATTCTCTCCGAATACGATCACGCCTTCCCTCCATCATCGCTCCGCAAAGGCGGGAACTGAGTTTCGCCAGGCCCTAGTGCCGCGTCAGCCCTCAAATGATGGGTAGAGCTTGCGGAGTTTGGTGCGAGCGGTGGCGGGGGTGAACTGCCAGCGGATGGAACGCGTGTTCAGATTGCGATCGCGCTCCCACGCGGCGAGTTCGCGGGCAAGGGC
>JBBSEI010000115.1:0-12655 GCA_038239865.1 Chthoniobacterales bacterium | reverse complement strand
GAGGCGCCGGTGCTGCCGCCGAGGGCGCGGACTTGGAGGGCGTAGGTGGTGCCGGGGGTGAGGCTGTTCACGGCGAGGTCGCGCGTATTGGAGAACACCCCGCCGGCCTGCCAGGGGCCGGGAGCGCCGCCGGCGCCGATGGCGGCGTAGCGGGCCTCGTAGCTGTTGGCATTGGCGATGGGGGCGATGCCGGGGAGGAGCTGGCCGGTGAGGCCGTTGCGGATGTCGGAGATGATCGGGGCGGCGAGCTGGCTCTGCGCGCGGTTCATGCTCACGGCTTGGAAGCCGGAGGAGAGCAGGTTGGCCAAGTTGTTGCCGTGGTTCGCCTGCACATGGCCGGCGAGCTTGCGGAGCAGGTCTATGAGGATGTCGCGCTTGTTGTTCTTGTCCGCGGTGTCGGCGGGGCCGCCCTGCTTGGCGGCGGCGATGGCGGCGCTGAAGGCGGTGCGCGCCGCATCCAGCGCGGCCTTGGTGACGGGCGGCGCAGCCGGAAAGGCGGCATTGCCGTAGAGGCCGGCGCTGACGGCCTGGGCGGTTTCTTCGAGGGTGTGGTCGGCCATGTTGCCGAAGCCAAGGAGGACGCGGAGTTGGGGCATACGTTTGGAGGGTTGAGGTTGCGGGACTGGGCCATTCCAAGTCAGGCCCGGCATCCCCCAGCGCAATGGGCTGCCCTGGGAGTCCGTGCCGTTCCAAGTGGCGTTTGGCGGTGCCATAGCGGTCGGTGGGTTTTGGTGGTTTGGACTGAGGAAATGGAGACGGTGGCGCGGCCGGCGGAGGGCCGGTGGAACGAGTGCTCCGCGCACGTGGTCCCACTCCGAAACGCGGGCCGGAATCCACCGCGGAACACGGAGGGATTCACCGAGGGGCACAAAGCCTCCGTGATTCCTCCGTGCATCCTTGGTGAACCTCCGTGGTGCAAACCGCACCCTGCGCGAAAACCGGCCTTTTTTGGGCAAAAGCGGCCTTTTCCTCAATCGCTGTCGCTTTTTGCGCAGCGGCATTAGTGAAGTCTGCGACAGAATGAGTTAATTCCGTCGCGGACTTCATTAAGTCCGTCGCGGAATTCGTGAAGTCCGTGACGCCCTTCGTGAAGTCTGTCGCTCCCTTCGTGAAGTCTGTCTCTCCATTCGTGAAGTCTGTCTCTCCATTCGTGAAGTCCGTGACGCCCTTCGTGAAGTCCGTCGCTTCCTTCGTGAAGGCCGTCGCTCCCTTCACGAAGTCCGGCGCGGACTCGATGAATTCCGGTGCGGAAAGGCTTAAGAACGCTTTGGATTCAATTAAAGGCGCGACGCCATCCGTGAAGTCCGGGCCGCCATCGGCGGCTTCCACAAACGCGCGCGTCATCCCCGCACGGACACCGGACGACGATGGACCATTGCTCCCGCGCGAACCGCGATGCGCCACCAACACTGGGGAAACCTCTGACATCGGTGCGGATGAGAAATAAGGTGGTGGATTCGATCAAGGAAAATTTTGATTTGCGTAAAAATAAATCCGCAATCGCTGAAAGATTCGCCGCGCGGCCGCCGTTTTCTCTCAAAATATGTCGCACTCCACCCTGCCCCGCCTCGTCTCCGCCGCCCGCCGTGCTCTCGCCCGCGTGCTGGCGTTCCTTTTTGGCTCGTTGAAATTCGCGTGGTCCCCGCCGCCCTGGCTGCGCGCGACGGCCCGCGCGGTCGCGGACCACTGGCGCAGCGCGGCCGTGCTGCTCGCCGTGTCGGCGGGGGTGGCCTTTGGCGCTTGGAAACGCGCGCAGGAGAATGCGCCGGACCGGGCGCACCTCATTCTCGCGGCGGCGGCGGCGGAGACTGCGCCCGCGACGACGCCTCCGCCTGCGCCGCGCCCCGCCACTCCGGCCCATTCCGCAAATCCACCGGGCGCGCCGCCACCGCCCGCCGCCGCCGCGACGAAGCCAAACGCCGACGCGCGCGACACCTCGAAGCCCCGTGTGCGCGCCGTCGAGGCTTCGGTGAACTGGACTCATCCCGGCTGGGATCAGCAGCGGAAGAAAGTGACGGGCTCGGCGTTGCTCATCCATTTCAACGCTCCCGCGGCACCGCTCGCGCTGATCGGAAAAACGGCGGCGGCGGGCACGGTGAAAATCACTCCCGAAGTCGCGGGCGTGTGGAAATGGGCTTCGTCGAAGCAGCTCACCTTCGAGCCGCAGGGCGGCTGGATGCCGCCGGGCGAATACGTTTTCAAACTCGGCGAGGGCGTCTTCTCGCCGGACTGCGCCGTCACGTTGAAGCTGCCGCGCTTTCACGAATGGGATGCGCCGCGACTCACCGCGAGTTTCGGCGAGAATTCCTTTTACGTGGACCCCGCGACGCCCGCGCTGCAGCAGGCGGTCGCAACGGTGACTTTCAGCCAGCCCGTCGCGCGCGACGAAGTGCTGCGCGGGCTGCGCGTGGTGCATGTGAGCGAGACTTCGCTCTTCGCGCCGGGCAGCGCGCCGCAGGTGATCGCGGATGAAAAAACGCCGCTGCGCTTTTTCCTCCGCTCGCCGCTGATCCAGCCGGGTGAAAAGGAGGACCTCGTGCGCTTCGAGTTCGCGCCGGGGCTGCACGCGCTCGCGGGCGGCGAAGCGACGCGGGAGGAGTTCGTCACGAAAATCACGAGTCCCTCGCGCTACTCGGGTTTCATTTTCAAGTCGGCGCGCGCGCAGCTCGTGCAGAGCGGAGACGACGAGCCGCGGCAGTTTGTCTTCCTCGAAAGCAGCATCGCGGCGCACGGCGCGACGGTCGCGAAGGCCGCGCAGGCATGGCAGCTCCCGCCGCCGAAAAAGGACAAGGACGGCAAGGACGTGCCGTGGACGACGGACAATGTGACGGCGGATTTGCTCGCGAAGGCGAAGCGCGTGCCGCTGGAATTCATGCCCGGCGAGGACGCACCGCCGACGGCAAGCGTGTTCGGTTTCCGTCTCGCGCCGCAGACTCCGGCGCGGCTCTACGTGCGCGTGGCGAAGGAAACGCCCGCGCCCGGCGGCTTCGCGCTGCGCGAGGATTTTAACGCCATCGTGGACGTGCCGATGTTCCCGCGCGATGCGAGCATCCTCGGCAAAGGCGGCATCCTCGCGCTCAACGGCGAGCGCAAACTGAACATCCAGTCGCGCGGCTACGAGCACCTGCGCTTCACGGTCGCGCGTGTGCCGGGCGCGCAGATCAATCACCTCGTCTCGCAGACGAACGGCAGCTTCGAGTCGCCCGGATTTCCCGGCGAGATGAGCTTTGACGACATTGCGCATTTTCACTCGTCGGTGCAGACGCTCGTGAAAAAGAACGACCACGAAGCGAACTATTCCGCCTTCGATTTTGCGCCCTCACTGCTCCAAATCGAGCCGGGCGGTGAGGACGCGCAGCGCGGACTTTTTTATCTCACGGTCGAGGGCGTGCGCCGTCGCACGGCGGAAGATGCGGAGCCGAGCGACACCGATCCGGACAAGGAGTGGATCGCGCTGGCGAATGCGAACCACGGCGAGGGGCGTCACCGCACGCACCGTCGGCATCGCGGCGATGACGAGGAGGAAAGTGACGACGCAAACTCCGATAGCGGCGGCAGCGGCGACACGCGCTTCGTGCTCATCACTGACCTCGGGCTCATCGTGAAGCGCAATGCTGACGGCACGCGCGACGTGTTCGTGCAGTCGTTCAAGGAGCGCGCACCCATCGCGGGCGTGCATCTCACCGCGCTTGGAAAAAACGGGAGCACGCTCGCCGAGGCCGACACCGACGCGCAGGGCCGCGCCGCGCTGCCCGTGCTCGACGGGCTGATGCGCGAGAAGAAACCCGTCGCGCTCATCGCACGCAAAGGCGCGGACCTCGCGTTCATCCCGTGGGCAAAGGACGACCGCCAACTCGAGCTTTCGCGTTTCGACATCGGCGGCGTGAACCGCAGCGACGCGACCGCGCTCGACGCATTCCTTTTCACCGAGCGCGGAATCTACCGCCCCGGCGATCCGATTCAGGTCGGCGCAATCGTCCGCACGCGCAACTGGGGCGGTCTGCTCGCAGGCGTGCCGCTGGAAGTCGCGCTGTTCAACGCGAAGGAGGAGCCCGCCGGAGTCTTCCCGGTGAAGCTCGGCGCGGATGGATTCGTGGAGATCAAGATGCCGACCAGCGAGACCGCGCCGACCGGCGTGTGGCGCATCGAGCTGCGCCGGCCCGATGACGGCAAAAAGAAGAAGCGCAACAACGACAACGAGGAAGAAGCCGACGCGCGCCATCTCGGCCACATTCTCGTGCGCGTCGAGGAGTTCCAGCCCGACCGCCTGAAGCTCGCTGCGAAGCTCGAACCCGCCGTGCAAGGCCAACCCGCCTGGATCGCGCCGGAAAATCTCACCGCGCACGCCGAGTTGCAGACGCTCTTTGGCATCGCCGCCGCGGATCGCCGCATCACGGCGAAGCTGCACATCGCGCCCGGCTCGCCGCATTTCGAGCAATGGCCCGGCTGGAGCTTCGGCCTGCCGAAGCACGAGAAATTCGAGCCCCGCGAAGTGGATCTCGGCGAGACGAAAACCGACGAGGAGGGCCGCGCAAAGTTCGCGCTCGCGCTCGAAGCCTACGCCGCGCCGCTGCTGCGTGTGTCCGTGGACTTGGAGGCATTCGAGGCCGACGGCGGACGCGGCGTCCGCGGCGCGCTCGGCACGCTCGTCTCGCGCCAGCCGTATCTCATCGGCTGGAAGACTTCCGACGATCTCGCATTCATCCCGCGCGATGTGCCGCGCAGTTTTGAAATCCTCGCCATCGGCCATGATGCAAAGCCGGTCGCCGCGCCCGGACTCAAGCGCGTGCTCGTCGAGACGCGCCACGCCTCCGTGCTCACGAAGCAAAACAACGGCACGCTCGCCTACGTCTCGCGCGAGATCGAAAAGGAAATCGAAACCGCCGACGGCGCGCTCACCGCAGGCGCGACGAAAGTGCCGCTCCCGGTAAATCGCGCGGGCCGCTTCCGCTACGAGTGGCGCGACGCCGCGGGCACCGTGCTCGCCACGGTCGCGTTCAACGTCGTCGGCGCGGGCGAATCCGCACGCAACCTCGAGCGCGATTCCGAACTCGAAATCACGCTGCCCGACAAAGTGTGGAAGCCCGGCGAGCAGCTCGAAGTCTCGCTGCGCGCGCCCTACGCCGGCGCGGGCCTCATCACCATCGAGCGCGAGCGCGTGCTCTCCGTGCAGTGGTTCAAGGCCGACAGCGCATCAAGCGTGCAGCACATCACCGTGCCCGACGGCATCGAGGGCGGCGCGTATGTGAGCGTCGCATTTGTGCGCGCACTCGATTCGCCCGAGATTTTCACCAGCCCGCTCAGCAGCGGCGTGGCTCCGTTCAAAGTCACGCTGGAGCGCCGGCAGCTCGCGGTGACGCTCGACGCACCGGAGCGTGCGCGCCCCGGCGAGCGTGTGCGCATCGGCTTCTCCACGCCGCGCCCCGCGCGCATCGTCGTGTGGGCTGTGGACGAAGGCATCCATCGCGTCACGAGCTACCGCGCACCGCAGCCGCTCACGCAACTCATCCGCAAGCCCGCGCTCGAAGTCGGCACCTGGCAGCTCCTCGACCTGCTGCTGCCCGAGTATTCGCTGCTGAAAAGCGCGAAGGCCTTCGGCGGCGACGGCGACGAGCCGCCGGAACTCAAGCTCGGCCTGAATCCGTTCAAGCGCCGCCGCGTCGCGCCGGTCGTGTATTGGAGCGGCATTATCGAGAGCGGCCCGGAACGCCGCGAAGTGTTTTACGACGTGCCGGATTATTTCGCCGGACGGCTGAACATCATGGCCGCCGCTGTCGCGCCCGAAGCCGTCGGCGTCGCGGAGAAGCACACGATCGTGAAAGGCCCGTTCGTGCTCACGCCGAACGCGCCGTTCTTCGCTGCGCCCGGCGATGAATTCATCGCGTCGCTCACCGTGGCGAATCAGCTCGAAGGCAATGCCGTCACCGATCAGGTCGCCGTCGCCGCCGAACCGATCGGCGGACTCGAAATCATCGAGTCGCCCAAGTCGCCGCTCACCATCGCAGTCGGCAAGGAGGCCACCGTGCGCTTCCGCGTGCGCGCGAAAAATTCGCTCGGCAATGCGGAACTGAAATTCTCCGCGAGCGCCGGCAAGGAACGCATCGAGCAGAGCGCAACGATGTCCGTGCGCCCCGGCGTGCCGCGCACGGCGATCGTGCAGACCGGATGGTTCCGCAAGGACTCGCACGATGTGCCGATGCAGCGCGACTTCTTCGCCGAGTTTGCGAAGCGCGAGGCCGTCGTCTCGACGACCCCGCTCGGCCTCGCGCGTGGTCTCGCCGCGTATCTCCGCGAATACCCGCACGGATGCAGCGAGCAGATCACCAGCCGCGCATTCCCGTGGCTGGTGCTCCGCGGCGATGCGGACTTCGGGCTCGAAAACGCGGAGGCGGAAAAGGTGCTCCGCGACACCGTCTCGCTGCTCGCGCGCCGGCAGAATGCGGATGGCGGCTTCGGCTACTGGTCGTCATCGGCGAACGTGGACGGCTTCGACTACCTCAGCGTGTATGTGACGTTCTTCCTCACGGAAACAAAGGCCGCCGGCTTCCATGTGCCGGGGCCGACGCTCGACGCCGCGTTGCGCCGCATCCGCCTGATGGCCGATGCGAAGCTCTCCGATCCGTGGCGCGATGATCATGGTGTCATGCACTACGAGCGCACGCGCAGCGAAGCGAACATCCAGGCCGCCGCGATCTACCTGCTCACGCGCAACGAGGAGGTAACGACAAACTACGCGCTGAAGATGCGCGATTTCCTCGAGAAAAAAGTGCCCGCCGAACTGTGGCAGCGCGATCCTTCCGCCGCGTGGCTCGCCGCGACCTGGCGCATGCTGAAAAAAGAGGACGAGGCGAAAAAACTGATCGCCATTCATCGCAAGGCGCGCGCCATTGCGCCAAACGAAGGCGAGGGAGGGTGGCGGCGAAATTATTACTACGAGTCGGATCTCACGCGCGAAGCGATGACGTTCACCGTGTTGTGCCGGCACTTCCCCGAAATCGCGGGCACGTTCGGCTACGACGATCTGCGGCCCATCACCGAGCCGCTTGAGAATGGCGACTTCCACACGCTCTCCGCCGCGTGGAGCGTGCTCGCGCTGAAATCCTACGCGGGTCTCGCGAAGGCGAGCGGAGTGAAGGCGGGCATCGCGGAACTCACCGGCGCAACGGCGAAGACACTCGTGGAAGCGCGCGCCGGAATCGTGAGCGCCAAGCTCGCGCCCGGCGGCGGCATCGCGCGGTTTTTCCTCACGCGGCCGGACGACGCGGCAAAGGTCGGCGCGTGGTATCAGGCGATCGAAACGGGATTCGACCGCGCATTGCCCGCCGTCGCGGATGCGCACGGCATCGAGGTCGTCCGCGAGATTCTCGATGAGAACGGCGAGGTCGCGACGATGGCGAAGGTCGGCGAGACAGTGACCATTCGCCTGCGTGTGCGCAACGTCAGCACGACCGCGCAGCCGCACATCGCGCTGAGCGAACTGCTCCCCGGCGCATTCGACTTTGCCCCGCAGGGCGAAGAGAACGCGCTGAAGCCCGGCCTCGGCACGCTCGACGGCGCGGAATATGTGGACCTGCGCGAGGACCGCGCGCTGATCTTCTGCGACCTCGCGCACGACGAGACGAAGACGTTCGAGTATTCCGTGCGCCCGACATGCGCCGGTGCATTCACCATCCCGCCCGCCTACGCCGAGAGCATGTATGACCGCGCCGTGAATGCGCGCGGCGTCGCCGGGAAATTCACCGTGCTACCCCGCGAATGAAGATGAAGACGGAAGATCATGCATCGGGTAGCGCGGGCGTCCCGCCTGCCGGTTCACGCGTCTCGCGTGAACCATCGGACGTCGTTGATGGTGATTTCGAGAATGACGTCTCGGGTGCGCCCGATGGCCGAGGCGAGGACGCCTCGACCGGCGGGCGGGACGCCCACGCTACCCGATGCACGCCGATCGGCTTGCGACGATCTTGCGGAAGGAGTTGGCGCTTCTTCCTTCGCTCGTTCGTGGCACTGGCAATTCTCTTCGCCGCGCTGTGGGTCGCCTGGCTGCTGCTGCCAAAGCCCGACCTGCTGCCGCAGGACGCGGAGTTTTCGCGCGTGGTGCTGGACCGCGACGGACGCGTGCTTTTCATCACGCTCACCAGCGATGGAAAATACCGCCTGCCCGCGAAGCTCGGCGACCTTTCGCCCGAGCTGATCACGGCCACGCTCGAAATGGAGGATAGGCGTTTCTTTTCCCACCACGGCGCTGATCCGCGCTCGCTCGTGCGCTCGGCGTGGGGCGTTGTTTCGCGGCAGCGGCTCGGCGGCGGATCGACGCTCACGATGCAATACGCGCGCCTGCGTTGGCATCTCAACACGCGCTCATTTTGGGGCAAATGCACGCAGGTCTTCCGCGCGGTGCAGCTCGAACGGCACTACGGCAAGACGGATCTGGCGGAGGCGTATTTCACATTCGCACCCTACGGCGGAAATGTGGAGGGCGCGCCCGCCGCAAGCCTGCTGTGGTGCGGCAAGCCCGCGAGCGATCTCTCCCTGCGCGAGGCGGCGGCGCTCAGCGTGCTGCCGCAGAGCCCGACAGCGCGGCGTCCACGCAAGGACGGAAATCCCAAGCTCGCCGTCGCACAGGGACGTCTCATGACGCGGCTGCGTGCGGCGCGTGGCGAGCCGGCGAGTGAGCTGGATGCGGATTTTGTGCTGCACCCCGCGCCGGTGCCGCGGCTCGCACCGCACTTCGCAATACGAATCGTGGCTCAGGCGTCCTCGCCTGTGGGGCCAGCGGGCATCCTGCCCGCAAGCCATGTTCATGCGGGCGGGACGCCCGCTGGCCCCACAGACAGGATGTCCGTGCCACTCCGCACGACACTCGACCTCATGCAGCAGCAGAGCATCGAGCGCAGCATCGCGGATTTTCTCTCACGCGAACGCAGCCGCGGGCTTCGCAATGCGGCGGCCATTCTCGTTCACGCGCCGACGCGCGAAGTGCGCGCCTACGTCGGCTCCGCAGGATTTTTCAACGACGGCATCCAGGGTCAGGTGGATGGCGTAACGGCCCGGCGATCGCCCGGCTCGGCGCTGAAGCCGTTCATTTACGCGCTCGCATTCGACGCGGGTTTCATCCATCCGCGCACGTTGCTCGACGATGCGCCGAAGCGTTTCGCCGGCTACAATCCGGAAAACTCGGACCGAGGATTTCTCGGGCCGATCCCCGCGGCGGAGGCATTACGGCGCAGTCGCAATGTGCCGGCTGTCGAGCTGCTCGCGCGCCTGCCGAATGGCGGACTGGATTCGTTTCTTCGCAACGCCGGTGTCGAATTGAATCGCGCGCCCGGCGAATACGGCCTCTCGCTCGCACTCGGCGGCGCGGAAGTTTCGCTGAAGGAACTCGCGATGCTCTACGCGGGACTGGCGGACGGAAATGGCCCTGGCATTCCGCATTTCAAAATCGGCAACACCGCGAGCGCCTCCCAGCCATCGCTGTCGCGCGCAGCGTGCGCGCTCACGCTCGATGCGCTGCGCGGCAGCGAGCCCGGCGCGCCGTCCGGACTCGCGTGGAAGACCGGCACGTCGCACGGATTCCGCGACACGTGGGCGTGCGGCGTCATGGGCGAGTGGGTGCTGTGCGTGTGGGTCGGCAATTTCGACGGCAAGCCGATGCCGGGACTTTTCGCGCGCGACACGGCGGCGCCCCTGCTCTTCCAGACCGTCACACGCCTCGGGCTGCACGCAAAAAAGCCGGCGCGTCCGGCGGAGATCGCAAACGTGGAACTCTGCGGCGACTCCGGCGCGCTCGCCGGGCCGCACTGCCCGCACCGCACGCACGGCAGCTTCATCGCGGGCGTGTCGCCGATTGATGTGTGCTCCGTGCATCGCGAAATCCTTCTCGATGAAAATGGACTCCGCGTGCCGGTGACGCAGGCGCGTCCGGGCCTGCGCCGCACGGTCGCGGAATTTTGGCCGGCGCAACGGCTCGAACAATTCCGCCGCGCCGGCCTGCCGCGCGCGGCACTGCCGCCGCTCGCCATCAGCAGCGCCGATCGCGAATCCGGCCCGGCACCGCGCATCATTTCACCACAGGCTGCGCTGACGTATGCGCTCCGAGTCGGCGATGCGGTGAAAAATTCGATCTCGCTCGAAGCCGATGCCGCTGCGGATGCACGCGAAATCCACTGGTTCGCCGGGGCGCACTACCTCGGCGTGAGCGCTCCATCGCATCCGCTGATGTGGAAAGCCGCGCCGGGCCGCTGGCAGATTCAGGCCGTGGATGATTCCGGCCGCGTCGCGAAAATCGCGGTCACGGTTGTGGCCGCGCAGTAACGGAACACAGGCTTCCAGCCTGTGGGCGGGACAGGTGGCGCGGGCTTCCAGCCCGGCGGCAGGCGGACAGGATGTCCGCCTGCCCGATCCTTCCGCTCAGGCTGGAAGCCTGAGTTCCGCCTGCCGCGCCGGCCCGGCCAACTTACCGGTGCCAGTCCTGCAGCGGCTTCACGGTGTAGCCGCTGGCCTTCATCGCGCGGATGCCTTCGAGGCTGGCGCGCGCTGCGCGGAGCGTGGTCATCACGGGAACGCGCGAGCTGCTCGCGGTGCTGCGGATTTTCACTTCGTCTTCGCGGGCGGACTTGCCGCTGGGCGTGTTGATGACCATCGCGAGTTCGCCGTTCTTCAGCATGTCGAGCGCGTTGGGGCGGCCTTCTGAAAGCTTGAAGAGCTTCTTCACCGGTACCTTCGCTTTTTCCAGCGCGGCGGCGGTGCCGCTCGTGGCGTAGAGCGTGAAGCCGAGTTCGGCGAAGCCTGCGGCGATGTCGGCGACCCTCGTCTTGTCGGCATCGGAGACGCTCAGGAAGATGTTGCCCTTCAGCGGCAGCGCGGGCTGCGCGGCCATCTGGGCTTTCGCGTAGGCGATGCCGAGGTTGGCATCAATGCCCATGACTTCGCCGGTGCTCTTCATCTCGGGGCCGAGAATGATGTCGGTGCCGGGGAATTTTGCGAACGGGAACACAGCTTCCTTCACCGAGTAGTGTGTGGGCACGACTTCCTTCGTGAAGCCGAGGTCCTTCAGCTTTTCGCCGGCCATGATTTTTGCGGCGAGCTTCGGCAGCGGGACGCCGATGGCCTTGCTCACAAACGACGCGGTGCGCGATGCACGCGGGTTCACTTCGAGGACATAGACGGTGTCGCCCTGCACGGCGAACTGCACGTTCATCAGGCCGATGACGTTCAGCTCGCGCGCCATTGCCTTCGTCGAGCGCGTGATTTCCTCCTTCACCGCGTCGCTGAGCGAAAATGGCGGGATGACGCACGCGCTGTCGCCGCTGTGGATGCCGGCCTGCTCGATGTGCTCCATGATGGCGCCGATCACCGCGATGTCGCCGTCGCAAATGCAGTCCACGTCCACCTCGGTCGCGTCTTCCAGGAAATGGTCCACGAGGATGGGGTGCTCGGCGGTGGAACTCGGGCTTCCAGCCTGTGCGGTGGGAAGGTGCGGCCGGACATCTTGTCCGGCCGCAGCAGGCTGGAAGCCTGCCGCCCCGATCCCGCGCACAGGCAGGGATGCCTGTGTTCCGATCGCATCCCTCACATATTTCCGGAGATCAGCTTCGTTATGCACGAGCATCATGCCGCGCCCGCCGAGCACGAAGCTCGGCCGCACGAGCACGGGATACGTCACGCGCTCCGCGACGGCGACGGCTTCCTCCTCGGTCACGGCGGTGCCGCCGTGCGTCTGGCGGATGCCGAGCTTGTCGAGCATCGCGCCGAAAAGTTTGCGGTCCTCGGCGATCTCGATGCTGCGCGGCGAGGTGCCGATGATGGGCACGCCGGCTTCCGCGAGGCCGTTGGCGAGGTTCAGCGGCGTCTGCCCGCCAAACTGCACGATGACGCCGAAGAGATTTTCGCTCTCCTGCTCGCAGATGTTCAGCACGTCCTCGAGCGTAAGCGGCTCGAAGTAGAGCTTGTCGCTCGTGTCGTAGTCGGTCGAGACGGTCTCGGGATTCGAGTTCACCATGATGGTCTCGAAGCCCAGCTCCCGCAGCGCGAACGACGCGTGGACGCAGCAGTAGTCAAACTCGATGCCCTGCCCGATGCGGTTCGGCCCGCCGCCGAGGATGATAACCTTGCGCTTCCCGCTCTCGCGCCGCTCGTTTTCGTCGCCGTAGGTCGAGTAGTAATACGGCGTGTAGGCCTCGAACTCCGCGGCGCAGGTGTCCACGAGGCGGTAGGTGGGAGAAATGTTCGCAGCTTTCCGCGCGGCACGCACATCGTGCGGCGTGCATCCATTGGCGACCGCAATCTGCACATCGGAAAAGCCGAGCTTTTTCGCGCGACGCAACTGCTCTGCAGGCAAAGATGCCTGCAAGCCTGTCCCACGCACAGGCTCGGAAGCCTGTGTTCCGCCAGTCCGCGTTCCGGCGACCACAGTGCGCGGCTGCGCGGACGGAACACAGGCATCTTTGCCTGTGCGCTGGACAGGGTCGGCAGGCTTCAAGCCTGCCGATGCAGGAAGCGTCAACCTCTCCAGCACCTTCAACCCACACTCCTTCGGACCCAGCCGAGCTTTCACCGGATTATTCCGAATGTATTCCCGATACGCGACGAGTTGTTCCCAGCTCCGCACACACCGGTCGAACGACTCCTCCATCCAAAGCTGCCCGCTCCTTCCGAG
>JBBSEI010000114.1:0-12809 GCA_038239865.1 Chthoniobacterales bacterium | reverse complement strand
CGGGATTGAAAGCCGCGCGATGTGCGCGATGGTGATCGGATGCCGGCATTCCAGCTTTCCTCGAAATACTCCCCGCAGGGCGATCAGGCGCAGGCCATCGCGAAGCTGACGAAATCCATCGTGGCCGGCAACCGGCACCAGACGCTCCTCGGCGTGACGGGCAGCGGCAAGACTTTCACCGCGGCAAATGTCGTCCGCGAAATCGAGCGGCCCACGCTCGTCATCTCGCATAACAAGACGCTCGCCGCGCAGCTTTACTCGGAGTTCCGCGCGTTTTTTCCGGACAACGCCGTCGAGTATTTCGTGAGCTACTTCGACTACTACCAGCCCGAGGCCTACATCCCGCGCTCGGACACGTACATCGAGAAAGACTCGTCCATCAACGAGGAGATCGAGCGCATGCGCCTCTCGACCACGTCCTCGCTGCTCACGCGGCGCGATGTGCTCGTGGTCGCGAGCGTGTCGTGCATCTACGGCCTCGCGTCGCCGGAGGATTTTCTCTCGATGCTGCTCACCGTGAAAGTCGGCCAGAAAATCGGACGCGAGATGGTGCTCAGCAAACTCGTGGACATGCTTTACGAGCGGAATGACATCGCCTTCGAGCGCGGTCGTTTCCGTGTGCGCGGCGATGTCGTCGAGGTGCATCCCGCGGCCGATGATGAGATCGCGGTGCGCATCGAGTTCTTCGGCGATGAAATCGATCGCATCTCGCGCTTCGACCCGCTCACGGGGCATGTGAGCGAACAGCTCACGCTGATCGTGATTTTCCCCGCGAAGCAATTCGTGACGACGAGCGATCGTCTGCGCACCGCGCTCGTGACGATTCGCGAGGAGATGCACGAGCGGGTGATCTTCTTTGAAAAGCACGGGCGGCTGCTCGAAGCGCAGCGCATCAAGCAGCGCACGGAATACGATCTGGAGATGATGCAGGAGATGGGTTTTTGCAGCGGGATAGAAAACTACTCGCGCCATCTCAGCGGACGACCCGCCGGCTCTCGGCCATACACGCTGATGGATTTTTTCCCGCGCGATTTCCTGCTCGTGATTGATGAGTCGCACGCGACCGTCCCGCAAGTCGGCGGCATGTATGAGGGCGACCGCGTGCGAAAAAACACGCTGGTCGAATACGGCTTTCGCCTCCCGAGCGCGATGGACAACAGGCCGCTGAAATTCCCCGAGTTCATGGAGATGGCGGGGCAGACGATCTACGTCAGCGCGACACCGGGCGAGTTCGAGATCCGCAACAGCGTCGTCGGCAACACGAAGTATCTGCCGGTGAGCCGCACGCAGTTTGGCGGCGCGATCGAGGTGCCCGATTTTGTCGTGAGCGCGAACACCGACGTGCGACCCAGCGGCGCGATTGAGCCGGTGGACAAGTTCGACGTGAACACGCCGGGCAAGGCGCTCGTCGTCGAGCAGATCATCCGGCCCACCGGGTTGCTCGATCCGAAAATCACGATCCGCCCGCTCAAGTCGCAGATCGACGAGACGATGGAGCTTTGCCGCGTGCGCACCGAACTCGGCGAGCGCGTGCTCATCACCACGCTCACGAAGCGCACCGCCGAGGATCTCAGCGACTACCTGCGCGATTCCGGCCTGCGCGTGCGCTACCTGCACAGCGACATCGATACGATCGAGCGCGTGGAAATTCTTCGCGCCCTGCGCGCCGCGGAGTTCGACATTTTGGTCGGCATCAATCTTCTCCGCGAAGGTCTCGACCTGCCGGAAGTCTCGCTCGTCATCATCCTCGATGCCGACAAGGAGGGCTACCTGCGCTCACAGACTTCGCTCATCCAGACCGCCGGACGCGCCGCGCGGCATGTGAACGGGCAGGTGTATCTCTTCGCCGATGTCGTCACGAAATCCATGCAGGCGCTGCTCGACATCACCGAGTACCGCCGCGCGCGGCAGATCGAATACAACGAGAAGCACGGCATCACGCCCACGAGCGTGAAGCGCGCCGTGCAGGAAAGCCTGCACACGATTTTGAGAGGCCGCGAAATCGAATCCTCCGTCGTGAACGAATCCGGCGGGAATTTCTCGCTCAGCGAAACCTTGCGCGAACTCGAGGAGGAAATGCTCCACGCCTCCGGCAACCTCGAATACGAAAAAGCCGCGCTGCTGCGCGACCAAATCGGCGAGTTGAAAGCCGGCACCGGTCTCACGAAGCTCGAGCCGAAGAAACGCCCGGTGAAATACGGAAAACCGAAGCGCGGCGCGGGGACGAAGGCGCGAGCGTGATTTTGGAATCTCAGAATCGCCTGCTATTGTGGAAGGAGTTCCACGTTGCGGCAGCGCAGGCCGGTGATGCGTGGTCGCTGCGAGTCGTTCGTCCAGAGTTCGGTCTGGTGCTCCATCGCGGTGGCGCAGATGAGCGCATCTGGCAGCTTCAGCCGGTGCGCGCGGCGAAGCGCGACAGCCCGTGTCCGGATGGGCGCTGTCAGATCGCAAAGGGTGACGTTGTCGAGGAAGGCGCGAACTTTCACCGTCTCTTCGTCCGTGAGCGATGGCCATGCGAGCAATTCCATTTCCGTGATGACCGACACGCCGAAGTCGCCTGTCGGGAGGGGTGAGGCGAGCCGTCCGCCGAGCAGATAAAGGGCGACGTTCGTATCGAGCAGGCCGGTCATTTCCACTCAGACCGGCACTGCTGCTGCCAGGCGAGCGGATCCTCGGGCAGTCGCATCGCGCCGGAGAATCTTGCAAGATCGCTGGGCTGGCCGGCATGCGCCCGGCGCTCGCGACAGAGTTGCTCCGAGAGGAACTGGACCAGTTCTTCCTTTTGCTGAAGCGGCAGAAGTTCGGCGGCTTCCTCGATTTCGGCGAGCGTGCTCATTCCCGCAAAAATAGCACGCATGACCCGCGGACGGCAAGCGTGCAGCCTCTGTGTCCCGCCATCTTTCACCCTTGCCGGATTCCGGTTTGTGCCGAAGATGCGCGGCTTTCCGTCATGCAATACCGCACCTACCTCCTGCTCGGCGCTCCCGGAAGCGGCAAGGGCACCCAGGGCAAAATCCTCGGCAGTATCCCACGCTTTTTTCATCTCTCGATGGGCGACGTCTTCCGCGCGCTCGATACGCGCACGGTCATCGGGCAGAAATTCGTGGACTACTCGTGCCGCGGGCAACTCGTGCCGGATGAGATCACGATGGAGCTGCTGCGCGCGCACATCGGGCATCTGGTGGGCATCCATGCGTTCAAGCCGGACATCGACGCGCTCGTGCTCGACGGCGTGCCGCGCAACGAGCGCCAGGCGGAAATCATGCGCGACATGATCGATGTGCGCCGCGTCTTCCACCTCTCATGCCCGGATCGCGAGCAGCTCATCTCGCGCATCCGCAAGCGCGCGCTGAAGGAGAATCGCTTCGACGATGCGAACGAGGAAACGATCCGCCGCCGGCTCGTGACGTATGAGGCGGAGAGCAAGCCGCTGCTCGATTTTTACGGACCGGAGCGGGTGAAAAACATCAATGCGCTCGCCGCGCCGATCAGCGTGGTGAAGGAAATCGTCGGCGCGATTTGCGACGCGCAGTGAGCGCGATGCGCGTCATTTTCATCGGCACGGGGGACATCGCGATCCCGAGTTTCCGCTGGCTGCTCGGCGCGGAGAATATCGAGGTGGTCGCACTGATCACGCAGCCGGACAAGCCGGTCGGGCGGCATCAGGAATTGCAGGCGCCGGCCATCAAGCAGCTCGCGCTCGCGCGCGGCATCGCGGTGCTCCAGCCGGTGCGGATGCGCGCGCCGGAGTCCGTCGCCGCGGTGCAGGCGCTCGATGCGGATCTGATCGTGGTGATGGCGTACGGGCAGATTTTGCCGAGGGACGTGCTCGATGCGGTGTGCGTCGCCTGCCTGAATCTCCACGCCTCGCTGCTCCCGCGCTGGCGCGGTGCGGCACCGATCCAGGCGGCGATCGAGGCGGGCGATGAAAGGACGGGCATCACGGTGATGTTCATGCACGAGGGGCTCGACACCGGCGATGTGCTGCTGATGCGTGAAATCCCGATCGCGCCCGACGAGACCGGCGGCACGCTGCACGATCGCCTCGCGGAACTCGCGCCGCTCGCGCTCGCGGATGCGATCGCACTTTTGCGCAAAGGCCGCGCAACGCGCACGACGCAGCCCGCGGAAGGCGTGACGCACGCGGGCAAACTCACGCGCGAACATGGGCAGCTCGATTTTTCCACGGGCCGCGAAACGGTCGCAAGGAAAGTGCGCGCGATGAATCCGTGGCCCGTCGCGACGACGGCGATCGGCGGCAGGCGGGTGAAGATTTTCGCCGCAAAACCGCTCGCGGAACCCGCGCTCGCGCCGGGCGTTTTGCGGGTGAACGAGGAGGGGCTGCTCATCGGCACCGGCGACGGCTGCGTGGTCGCGACCGATGTGCAGCTCGAGGGAAAAAAGCGCATGAGCGCGCGGGAATTTCTGCGCGGGCAGGCTGCGCTGCCGGCGGCGGTGGAAATTGCAAATTGAGAATTGGAAATTGTGAATTGCAAATTGGCTCGGGTTCGGCGCGCGCTCTGAAATTTTCAATGCCCAATTCCCAATTCTCAATTTGCAATTCCCCCGTCACCGTCAAGCGGCTCGATGCGCTCGTCGGGAATCTCCGCGCATGCACACTCTGCCCGAAGATGCACCGTCCCGCCGTGAGCGGCGGCGCGGTGGTGTCGCGCGTGATGAGCGTCGGCCAGGCGCCGGGCGTGAAGGAACCCGTGCTCGGCCGTCCGTTTGCGTGGACGGCGGGGCGCACGCTTTACGGCTGGTTCACCGCGGCGTGCGGCTGGAGCGAGGCGGACTTCCGCGCGCGCATTTACATGGCCGCGGTGTGCCGCTGCTTTCCGGGAAAAACGAAAGCCGGCGGCGACCGCGTGCCCGATCCCGGCGAGATCGCCACGTGCTCGCGCTGGCTCGCGGAGGAGATCGAAATCCTCCGTCCCGCGCTCGTCCTGCCGATCGGGAAGCTCGCGATTCTGCAGCTCATGCCCTTTGAAAAACTGACCGACGTGATCGGGAAAGAATTCCGCGTCACGCAGCATGGTCACGAGTTCGACGTGATCCCGCTGCCGCACCCGAGCGGCGCATCGCCGTGGCATCGCATGGAGCCGGGAAAGACGCTGCTTGGCCGCGCGCTGAATCTCATCGTGGCGCACGAAGCCTGGCCGCGCACGTAGCCGGCGCCTCACGACTCGACACCCGGCGATCATCCCTGCAATTTCCGAGGCATGTTCCAACCCCGCCGTTCCTTCGTCCGTGCCGCCGCCCTCGTGGCGTTCGGTGTCCTTGCGCTCGACTCCGCAGCATTCGCCGCGGCGAAGCCGAAGATTCTCTTCTTTTCCAAATCCAGCGGCTTCGAGCATTCGGTGATCAGCTACAAGACGGGGCAGCCTTCGCTCGCGGAAAAATCCCTCGCGGCGCTCGGCGAAAAGAACGGCTGGGAGTTCACGTTTTCCAAGGACGGCTCGCTGTTTTCGCCCGACTATCTGAAGCAGTTCAGCGCGGTCTTTTTCTACACCACGGGCGACCTCACCGCGCCGGGCACGGACAAAAATCCGGGCATGAGCCCCGCGGGAAAACAGGCGCTGCTCGACTACGTGGCGGGCGGCGGCGGCTTCATCGGCAGCCACAGCGCGGCGGACACTTTTCACACGGCGAACGAGGACAAGAAAGGCCCCGATCGTTACGCGAACCACGGCAAGGACGCAGACCCGTATGTGCTCATGCTCGGCGGCGAATTCATCAAGCACGGCAAGCAGCAGAGCGCGAAAATGCGCTGCGTGGATCCGAAATTTCCCGGCATGGAAAAGCATGCCGACGGCTTCGAGATGACCGAGGAGTGGTATTCGCTGAAGGACTTCACCGACGATGTCCACGTGCTGCTCGTGCAGGAGACGGGGACGATGGAGGGCAGCGATTATCAGCGTCCGCCGTACCCCGCGACGTGGGCGCGCGCGCACGGGAAAGGGCGCGTTTTTTACACGAGCATGGGCCATCGCGACGACGTGTGGGCGAACCCGATTTTCCAGGACATCCTCACGGGCGGCATCCGTTTCGCACTCGGCGAGGCAAAGGCGGACGTGACGCCGAACGTCCGGCAAGTGACGCCTGAAGCGTGGACCAATCCGCCTTTCACCGCACCGAAGCCGGCGGCACCGAAAGCGAAGTAGCGCGACGCGGCTCCTTCTTTGGGGTTAGAAGTTTGACGTTGAAAGTTAGTCGTTGAGCGCCGCGCAGCGGCCGAACAGTCCCCAGGCCCGCGTCCTCACTCAGGAGGCGCCTTTGGGGGGGGCAACGTCAAACAGCCAACGTTCAACGCTCAACTTTCAATCGGAAATGGTTTGAATCGTCGGCGCTCTGGACATTGCGCCGCGGCTTCCCTTTTACTCCGCGCATGAGCATCCCTCTCGAAGACACGTACACGGACATCATCGGCAAAACCATCCGAGGGCTGAAGCTCGACGACGCCACCGTCGCGCAGCGCGCGGGCGTGGGCACGGCGGAAGTGGAGTCGCTGCGCGGCGGCGAATTCAACGCGGCGGTCGCGGAGAAAATCGCGCCGGTCCTCGGCGTGAATGCCCGTGCGCTCACCGCGCTCGCGCAGAAGCGTTACACGCCCGCCGACGTGACGCTCGAAGGCCTTGAGCAATTTAATACGGTCTTCGAGGATATGACGGTGAACGCCTACCTCGTGTGGGATCCTGCCACGCGCGACGCGGCGGTCTTCGACACCGGTGCGGATGCGAGCGGCATTCTCGCAACCCTCGCCGCGAAGAAGCTCACGCCGCGCTTCATTTTCATCACGCACACGCACGGCGATCACATTTTCGATCTCGATCGGCTGCGCGAAAAAACCGGCGCGCCCGCGTGGACCGGCGAGAAGGAGCCGCTCGAGGGCGCGACGAGTTTTGCCCCCGGCCAGACGTGGCAGGTCGGTGGCTTGAAAGTGGAGAGCCGCTCGACTTGGGGCCACTCGCCGGGCGGCATCACGTTCGTCGTCACCGGCCTCGCGCGGCCGGTCGCGGTCGTGGGGGATTCCATTTTTGCCGGCAGCATGGGCGGCGGCGGAGTGAGCTACCCGGATGCGCTGAAAAACAACCTCGAGCAAATCCTCACGCTGCCCGCGAACACCGTGATCTGCCCCGGCCACGGCCCGCTCACAAGCGTCGGCGAAGAGCAGGAAAACAATCCCTTCTTCGCGAAGTAAGGCCGGAACACAGGCGTCCTCGCCTGTCCCGGCAGAGAGGGCTCTCGTCCGATCGGCATGCGGACTTCGTGGTCCGGTGCAGCGCCGCGCTGCACGCGCTGCCTCCTTGCCTCGCCTCCGGCGCGCGGTATCGTGACGGACATTTTCACACCATGGCACGCACGCTCCTCGCACTCCTCGCACTCCTCGCGGCTTTTGCCGATCCCCGCTCCGCACGCGCACAGGTCCGCATCGCGGCGCCGGAGGAGGAGGGAAATGCGGCGGTCGCGGCGTGGGTGATCGCGGATTCCACGACGGGCGTCGTGCTCGATTCCGCGAATGCGACGCGGCAGTTGCAGATCGGCAGCATCACGAAAGTCGCGATGGCGATGGTCGTGCTCGATTGGGCGAAGGCGCAGGGCGAAAATCTCAGCCAACTCGCGACCGTGCCGGCGACCGTCTCCGCGCTGAACAGCCCGAACAGCATCGGCCTGCAGCCGGGCGACACGATCAGCCTGCGCGACGCGCTTTACGCGGCGCTCCTGCAGAGCGACAACGAAGCGGCGGAAACGCTCGCCGTCCACGTCGGGCGGAAGATCGGCAACGCGCAGGGCAATCGCGCCGCGTCGGATTTTTTCGTCGCGCAGATGAATGCCCTCGCGCGCAAGCTCGGCATGAAGGGTACGCGATTCCTGAATCCGCACGGCCTCGACGACCTCGAAAAAAAGCTGCCGTATTCCACCGCGGGCGACGTCGCGCTGCTCACGAACTACGCGGTGAACCAGACTGGTTTCCCTTTTTACACGTCGCAAAAGGAGCGCAAGATTTCGTGGAAAACAGCGACCGGCGAGTCGCCCGCATACCTGCTGAAAAACACGAATGAACTCCTCGGCGCGGACGGCATCGATGGCGTGAAGACCGGCACCACTCGCCGGGCCGGAGCGTGCGTGGTCATTTCCGCCGCGAAGCCGCCGGACAGCCGGCAGGTCGGCGAAGAACACGTGATCGTCCCGCGCCGGCTCACCATCGTGGTGCTCGGCGCGCCGTCGCGTTTCGCCGTGGCAAAATCACTGCTCACCCGCGGCTGGGATCTGATGGATCGCTGGGCGCAAGCCGGCCGTCCGCTGAAAGGCTGGAGGCCCTCCGCTGCGCGATGAACAATACCATCGGCGTCCTCACGAGCGGCGGAGACTGCCCTGGGCTGAATGCCGTTCTGCGAGGCATCGTGTGCACGGCGGCGAAGCTGAAATGGAAAGTCATCGGCTTTCGCGATGGCTATGAGGGGCTGCTCGAAGCGGGGCATCACATGGAACTCACGGTGCAAAACACCGAGGGCATCATGCAGCGCGGCGGCACGATTTTGGGCACGACGAGCCGCGGGCATTTCGTGCGCAAGGCCGGCCCCGGCGGGCGCTCGCGGCTCGATCCCGCGGTCATCGCGTGCACGAAGGAAACGCTGGCGAGTCTGCACATCAGGGCGCTCGTGACCATCGGCGGCGACGGTTCGCTCGCCACGTCGCTCCAGCTTTTCGAGGCGGGCATCAATGTCATCGGCGTGCCGAAGACGATCGACAACGACCTGGAGGCCACGGAGTCGTCGTTCGGATTCGACAGCGCCGTGGCCTGCGTGACGGACGCGCTCGATCGGCTGCACACGACGGCGCGCGCGCACAAGCGCGTGATCATCATTGAAGTCATGGGCCGCCACGCCGGATGGATCGCGCTCCACGGCGGGCTCGCCGGCGGTGCCGATGTGATTTTGATCCCCGAGATTCCCTTCACCTACGACCGGCTCACCGACGCGCTGCACGCCCGCGAAAAAGCGGGGCACCCGAGCACGCTCATCGTCGTCGCCGAAGGCGCGCGCCCGGCCGGCGGACGCGAGCAGTATCGCGCGACGCAGCCCGGCGAATTCCGCCTCGGCGGCATCGGCGAAAGCGTCGCGCACGAACTCGACCGCCGCCTGAACCGCCCCCGGCTCGTGAAGGAAATCCGCACCTGCGTGCTCGGCCATCTGCAGCGCGGCGGCGACCCGACCACGCTCGATCGCATCCTCGGCACGAGCTTCGGCGTGAAGGCCGTGGACCTGATCGTCGGCGAGCGATACGGCCAGATGGTGAGCTATCAAAACACGCAGGTGCTCAGCGTGCCGATCGCCAGCGCCGTGCGCCGCCTGAAGACCGTGCAGCCCGACTGCCAGATGGTCGCGACCTGCCGCGCGATCGGGATTTCGTTCGGGGACTGAAGTGCCGAGCGTCGGAGCAAAGGCGGATCGAACGCAGAGACGCAGAATCAAAAATGCGGATTCATCGGGGTCGCCCTGTTTCCCCCTCTGCGTCTCCGCGTCTCTGCGTTTCAAAAAAATGCGGCATCCGCTCGCGATTACGCCACGCCCGCCTTCGTCTCCACGAAGCGCGCGTAGAGCCACGCGAGATCGGACAGGCGGTTGAGATAATGCACGATCGCGTCGCTCACCGGGAAGCCCGCCTCGCGCATCGCGCACACCGCGCGCTCGGCACGCCGGCACGCCACCCGCATTCCGTCGAGCATCACACTGCCCTTCGTCGCGCCCGGCGTCGCCCAGTGCTTGTAGCTGATCTTGTGATTCTTTTCCAAGTCATCCACGAGCGCCGTCAGCCGCTCCGCCATCGCGGGCTCGACGAGCTTGTAGCCTTTTTCCACATAGCGCGCCCGGTCCTCCTCCGCGACCGCGAGCTCGCCCATCAGCGTCACGAGTTCCTTCTGAATTTCCTCCAGCGGCTGCGTGACAAACACATCCTCGTTCCACGCGCGCGCCATTCCGATGGCGACATTCAGCTCATCGCACGCGCCATACGTCGCCACGCGGATGTCCGTCTTGGAGATGCGTCGGTTAAACATGAGGGCGGTCGTGCCGCCGTCGCCGGTCTTGGTCGCGATGGACATGGGGGAAAGCTACGCACCGAGAGCGTGGGCGGACGAAACATTTTCGCGCCGCGCGCGAAACCGCGACGGTGCATGCACGAGCCGTTTCAGACCCGCTCCTGCCAGACGCCGGGATCCCGCGAAGCATGAAAGAACGACTCGACGAAATCGGTGTCGGCTTCCACAAAATAGAACAGCGAGTAAGGAAATCTGCGCGGGACGCCTTGCCTCACATTTTTGTGAACCAGCGGATACATCTCCGGATGACGCTGGATTCCGTGTGCGCAACTTTCGACGCACCGGATGAACTCGGCACCGAGTCCCGCATCCCGTTCCTCATACCAATCAAATGCCTCGGCAATGTCCGCCTCGGCCTCGGGTTTGAAAATGACGCGCCGAATCACGGGTGGCCGAGAATCCGGGCCTTCACTTCCTCCCACGATGAACCGGCGTCGGGATTTTTCCGGTGCGCCTCCAGCCGGCGATCGAGTTCCGCGCGCTGGGCAACCGTGACCTTCGGAGCTTCGGATGCCTTCGGGATCGTGTCCCAGATGTCCTCTGCGAGTTGAATCCGTTCCGCAACGCTCAGGTCGAGCACATCTGCGAGAGAGATTTTGCTCATCCGGGAAGGTTATCACGCCGTTCGTTCACGGCAAGCCTGCTGGTGTCGGGAGGGCACGGTTGCGGCGCATGGTCTTGGCGATACAACCCGGTGGCTTCCGCGCGCTGCACTCGCGCTTTCCGACGCCGGAGGCGTCATGGAAATTAGCCGGTGGTCGAGCGAAGCGAAAACCACCGGATCACCGTCACCCAAACGACAACCGCCCCGGATGGGGCGGCGGAAATCCCGGGAGCCACGATTCCGAGCACCCGTGCCGGGGCGCATGATTTTTTTGGCGGCACGATCCGGTGATTCCCGCTCGCTGCGCTCGCTTCAACACCGGCTAATTTCCGTTGTCCCTCCGGGACAATTCCGCCCCGGCCTCCCGACTTTCGGTCATAGCCTGCGGCGGCGGGCGGCGACGAGCACTGCACCGAAGCCAAACAGCGCGCAGGTCGCGGGCTCGGGGACTTGGTTCGCCAGCGGGAGCGGCACGCCAGCGTCATTGGTGAAGGCGAGAAACTCCGGCTGGCCGGTCACTCCGTTGCTGGAATCGGCAAAGACCGAGCCGCTACTTGAGAGAACACCGCCGGTAGAGGTGTATTTCTCGATCGTGCTGTTGCCCCCATTTGCCAAGTAGAGACTGCCCGCGCTGTCGAAGGCCAGGCCGACTGGGTTATTCACTCCGGTGCTGGCAAAGACCGAGCTGGTGCTTGAGAGAACGCCGCCGGTGGACGTGAACTTCCCAATCGTGTTGCCGGAGGCGTTTGCCACGTAGAGATTGCCCGCGCTGTCAAAGGCCAGGCCGCGTGGGCCGGCCACTCCGCTGGAAAAGATGGAGCCGCTACTTGAGAGCACACCGCCGGTGGAGGTGTACTTCTCGATCTGGTTAAAAGTGACGTTTGACACGTAGAGATTACCCGCGCTGTCAAAGGCCAGGCCGTATGGCGAATGCGCTCCGTTTGCGCTGCTGGCAAAGACCGAGCCGCTACTTGAGAGCACGCCGCCAGTGGAGGTGAAGTTCTCAATCGTGTCTGCGCCCTGGTTTGCCGCGTAGAGATTGCCCGCGCTGTCAAAGGCCAGGCCGCGTGGGGCATTCAATCCAGTGTTGGCAAAGACCGAGCCGCCGACGCCGGTGGTGAACTTCTCAATCGTGGCGTCGGTCGCGTTTGCCGCGTAGAGATTGGCCGCACTGTCATAGGCGAGGCCGAATGGGCCGTTCAAACCGCTGCTGGCAAAGACCGAGCCGACGCCGGCACCGGTGATCTTCGCGATGGTGCTGTTGGTGCCCAGGGTCACGTAGAGGATGTCCGCGCGGGCGGGCGTGGCGAGCGCGGCGGGGAGCAGTGCCGCGAGGGCGAGGAGCAGGGATTTTGCCGAGGCGCGAAGCGTTTGCATCGGCGCGTTATCGCGATCCGCGGCGGCGTGGCAAGCCATCCCCACGAGAATTTCGCGCCATGCCGCAGCCGCTAAGGGCCGGTGGTGACGAGACGTTCGCGGAGGGTGCGCGCCTTCGCCTCCGCGTCGTGTTCGACATTTTTGTAGGCGCCGAAATCGTTGAACCAGAATTTTTTTGCCCAGCGATACATCCAGTGTTGCTCGGGGATTTCCTCGCCGGGGAGCCATTGCGAGAAGCGCGGGGTCATGGCTTCGAGTTCGGCCATCGCGGTGCCGCGCAGCGTGGTGTCGCGCGCGCCGTGCTTCACGACGATCTGCTTCACGAGGTCGGGGCGCTCGAGGACGACGCAGCCGCGCGTGTGCTGGGCGCTGATGTCGCGGAAGTCCTTCAGGAATTCGGAATCGCGCATCGTGGCGAAGATGCCGCGCTCGTCGCGGATGTTCTCCGTGGCGAACTGGATGATGGGGCAGGGCTCGATGTCGCCGCGCGGGCTGACGTGATGCGAGATGCCGTTGCTCATCGGGCAGAGCGCCTGGCCGCGGTGGTCGTAGTAGGCGTCAATCATCGCGATGGGCATCTTCGCACGCATCTCGACGACGAAGCGGCGCACGCGCACGAGCTGCTCGGGGCGCAGCGCGAGCGCGGGATTCATCTTCGGGCCGACGGGGCGGTAGGTGTGATACCACACGTAGTGCGCGCCGATTTTGATCAGCTCGCGCAGCCAT
>JBBSEI010000113.1:0-12962 GCA_038239865.1 Chthoniobacterales bacterium | reverse complement strand
TGAACCTCACGCACAGCAACACCGTCGTCGAGGTGGACGCCGCCGCAAAAATCGTCTGGCAGCTCACGAACGCCGACCTCCCCCAGCCGCTGCTGAAGGACCCGTGCGGCGCGCAGCGCCTGCCGAACGGCAACACGGTGATAACAAGCTACGGCGCGGGCGACCAAAAGGTGAAGCTGCTCGAAGTCACGCGCGACAAGAAGGTCGTGTGGACCTTTGAGCGGGAGAAAAAGGTCGGCATCCACGAATTCCAAATCCTCGACACCAACGGTGCGCCGCTCGAAGGTGTGCCGATGAAATGAATCCACAAATGATCGCGGCTGGCTGCTCACCGGACAGGCGGAGAAAATCCGCGACAACGGTGAAAGCGGTCATTCACTTCCCGTAGAATCGGAAAACAACGAAAGCCAACTCATGAAAACTTTCCTCACGATCCTCGTCGCCGCCGGCCTCTGCTATGCAATCTGGAATCGCGACGTATTGCTGCACAAGCCGGGCGCGGAGGCAAACGATCCGACCGCGGCGATGGAAAAATTGGTCGTCGCTTTCCCGCGCCAAGCCTCAGACGGCAAAGGCAAGACTTATGGATTGAGCGACATTTCCTACGACGTGAAGAAGACAGACTCCCTCGTAAATCCCATCGTCGGAGTGATCCGCTTTTACAACGTGAACGATCACAAGATGATCTTCCAGTGGAAGTCTGGGAAGTGGGTTTTCACGCGACTACTCACGAGCTATCAGGGCCGCGAAAACGACATCACCGATCTGCCCGGCGGGGTAGAATGGTTGAACCGCCCGGAGATGCGAGCGTTTCTCGCAAAATGCGGCCCGTGAGAATCCTTGAGGCGATCGTCGCGGCGTGGCGGCGGCGGAAGTGGGTGCGGCTCACTCCGCAGCAACAGGAAATGCGCCGAGTGCTCAACCAGATGAGCGCCGAGGAACGCGCGGAACTCGACCGCTGGCTGGCCGACGATTCGGAAAAGAAGCGGCTGGACGCCGCGATGGACGCCCATCGCGAGCGGCAGCGAAAAATCGCCGAAGAGCGCGAACGCCGGGGTCCCGAGGTGCAGGCCGCGCACGCCGCGCGGATGAAAGCGCTGGCCGACGAATGTCACCGAAAAAATCCTCGCCAGTCCGATGCCCAAACTTAATCCTCACTACGGAACACTAAGCCATGAAAGCGATCCTCCACAATCTGCGCTTCGACTGTCCTGAGTGCGACCAAACCATTGACGCGGAACCGGAGCTTGCGGGCACGTCGGGAAAGTGTCCGCACTGCAAGGTGCGGTTCATTGTTCCACGGCGGTGCGAGGAGTGCGGGGAGATGATGAGCGGCCCGAGCGCGCACTGCCCCCGCTGCCGCATGGCACGCCGGCGCGGAGCGGAAGCCGGCGGGAAGCGAATACTGCCCGCGTTCCTGCTTTGCTTCTTCTTCGGGATCTTTGGCGCGCATGCCTTTTACGCCGGGCGCACGCGGCGCGGCTGGGTGTTTCTCGCGTTCCCGGCGGTGCTGCTCCTAATGCTCTTGATCGGCGGATTTTCGATAAAGGAGCCGCCTGGTGGTTTCACGGGATTCATCTTCTACGCGACCGCGGCAGGCATGTGGATTTCCGGCATCGCTGTGGCAGTGATGACGGTGGTTGATTTCATCACGATCATCACCGGGCGTTTCCGCGACGGAGACGGGAACGAGATCAGCGAGTGGTGAAGGAACGCTGATGCGCGCGCGCTGGCATCATTCTTTCCCTCGTGTTGCACGCTGCGTGCATCGCAGGCGGACCGGGCTCCGGGCGGCGCGGCACGAGAAGGGCCAAAGGCCCGCTTCCATACCAGCCTGGGGCAACGCCCCAGGATTCGTGACGCAAAAAAGAACGACGGCTGAAAGCCCGATCCATTCCGGGACGCGTGCATCATGGCGCGGGCTTTCAGCCCTTTGTCATTTTCACATCCGGCACCTGGGGCGTTGCCCCAGGCTGGTATTGGTTGCGCCGTTGGCGCTCCAGATGCACGCACTCGACTTTGAGGCGAGCGCGGCGTAGCCTTCAGACCATGAGCCAGACCCTGCAATATCTCACGGACGAGCACGGCGACCGCACGGCAGTCGTGCTGCCCATCGGCGATTACGAGAAGCTGCTCGAAGACTTGGAAGATCTCGCCGTCATAGCCGAGCGCCGCGACGAGACCGTCATCTCGCACGAAGTGTTCCTCGCCGATCTCAAGCGCGATGGAACCCTTTAGCAGCCTGTTGAAAAAGCCGAAGATGCCTCACGCAAAGGAAGCGAAGGGCGCAAAGTTCTCTGCAGAAATTCCCCTTTGCGACCTCTGCGACCTTTGCGTGAGGCTAGTTCAACAGGATGTTAGCAGTCGGTGATGCACATTGGCGGCACCTCTCTGCGGGGCAGTGTGGGATGAGTCCCGGAGGGACAATGGAAATTAGCCGGGGGTAAAGCGAGTAATACGAGCGACACCCCCGGATCGCCGACAACGGTGAAAGCGCCCCGGAGGGTGCGCCGGAATTGTTCGCAATCGGTGCGGTTCCGCCGCCCCGCCGGGGCGGTTGCAAATTGGATGCCGATCCGGGGGTGTCGCTCGTTCCTCGCTTTACCCCCGGCTAATTTCCGTGACGCCTCCGGCGTCCAGACCGCACAAAGCAACCCCTTTTCTGTCGTCCGCGCGCGTCTTGCCATCCCGGCCAGGAAACTTACGATGAAGGCGTGCCCACGATTTTACGCGAACGCGGTTTTCGCTTCTTCTTCTACATGGCAGACAGGTTCGAGCCTCCGCACATCCACGTTCAGCGCGATGACTGCGCCGCGAAGCTCTGGCTCGATCCGCTTGAATTCGCTTTCACCGAGGGTTTCCGCCGACACGAGGCCAACGACATTCTTCACATCACAGAACAACACCGCGACGAATTCCTCCGGGCGTGGTATAAGGCCTTCGAAGACCTGAGCCATGAATGACCTTCGCATCCATCACGTGACCTTTGCCGGCGATTCCATGTCCGTTACCTTTTCGGACGAGCGCAGCATCGCTGTGCCTCTGAATTCCTTCCCGCGCCTTCTTGCGGCACCGCCTGCGGAGCGCGAGCAGTGGCAGCTCATCGGGCGCGGCCTTGGTGTTCATTGGGAGTCGCTCGACGAGGACTTGTCAGTCGAAAACATCCTCATGGCATACAGCCGCACCAAGACGGCCGAGTATGCCCACGCTTCGCAGCCATGAGTGACGCGCCGCAGCGCTGGAACCACACCCATGCAAACGCCTGACCGTAGTTCTATCGATCGCGAAAAGCTCCTTGAAGACTTGGCAGATCTCGCCGTCGTAGCCGAGCGCCGCGACGAGCCCGTCATCTCGCGCGAAGCATTCCTCGCCGACCTCAAGCGCGATGGAACCCTTGGCCGTTCGTCGCTTGCACTGGGGAACGCACCGGGCATCTTTTTCCCATGAACAGGCCCACCAAAGTCGAAGCGCTGCCGGGGTTTCGCATTCGCGTCGTGTATGCATCCGGCACCGAGGGCGTGATTGATCTTTCCGGCGACGTTGGCCGCGGAGTTTTTGCCCCGCTGGCAGATGAGGCGTTTTTTCGGACGGTTCACATCGGGCAGTTGGGGCAGATTGCGTGGTCCGAGGAAATCGAGATTTGCCCGGATGCCGCATACTACGAGATCACTCGCAAACCGGCAGCCCAGACACTCCATGCCTGAGGTCAGCCGTTTCTACGGCATCATCGTCCGATTTTACTACCGCGACCATCCTCCGACGCACTTCCATGCAATCTATGGCGAACACGAAGCTCTGATTGAGGTCGAGACCGGAGCCATTCACCAAGGACATCTTCCGAAAACCGCCCACAATCTCGTGAACCAATGACGCATGATTCACCTCGAAGAACTCCGCGACGATTGGAATCGCGCGCGGCAGCAGCTTCCGCTTTTGCCAATCGCTCCGCTCGAATGAGCCGCGGACTGCACACAACGGGAATTTTCTGCGGCGCGATCGCGCTTTTTGCGCGCGGCATTTCCGTCGCGGCGGAGCCGGCGGAGAGCGTGGAGTTTTTTGAAAAGCGCATCCGTCCGGTGCTCTCGGAACAGTGCTACAAGTGCCACAGCTCGACTTCGGAAAAGCTCAAGGGCGGGCTGATGCTCGACAGCCGCGAGGCGCTGCTGAAGGGCGGCGACACCGGCCCGGCGATCACGCCCGGCGATCCGGACAAGAGCCTGCTCATCGAGGCCGTCCGCTGGAAGAACACCGACATGCAGATGCCGCCGAAGAAGTCGCTCGCGCCTGCGCAGATCGCGGACTTCGAGGCGTGGGTGAAGGCGGGCGCGCTGTGGCCGCAGGAAGCAGGTGCGAAGGTCGCGACGAAAAAAGTTTTTGATCTGCAAAAGCGCAAGCAGGAGCACTGGTGCTGGCAGCCGCTGCTGAATGCGCCGCCGCCCGCGGTGAAGGATGCCACTTTGAAAGACTGGCCGCGCACTGACGCCGACCATTTCATCCTCGCGAAACTGGAGGAGAAAGGGCTGAAGCCCGCGCCCGCGGCGGATCGCCGCACGCTCATTCGTCGCGCGAGCTTCGACATCGCCGGCCTGCCGCCGACGCCCGAGCAGGTCGAGGCGTTCGTGAGCGACACGTCGCCCGAGGCCTTCGCAAAGGTCGTGGACGCGCTGCTCGCCTCGCCGCATTTCGGCGAACGCTGGGCGCGGCACTGGCTCGACCTCGTGCGCTATGCCGAGACGCGCGGGCATGAGTTCGATCCGGACATTCCCAACGCCTGGCAGTATCGCGACTACGTCATCCGCGCGCTGAACAGCGACGTGCCCTACGACCGGTTCGCCGCCGAGCACATCGCCGGCGACCTGCTCCCGCCACGCATCCATCCGCAGACCGGCGCGAACGAGGCCATCCTCGCCACGGGCTTCTGGTTCCTCGGCGAGGAGGTGCATTCGCCCGTGGACATCCGGCAGGACGAGGCCGACCGCATGGACAACCGCCTCGACGTGATGGGCAAGACGTTCCTCGGTGTGACCATCGGCTGCGCGCGCTGTCACGACCACAAATTCGACGCCATCTCGCAGCGCGACTACTACGCGATGCAGGGCTTCCTCATCAGCAGCGGCTACCGGCAGGCGCGCTTCGAGACGCTGGAGCCGCACCGCCAGATCGCGCAGCAACTCGACCGCGTGCGCACCTCCACACGGGCGGCACTTTTGAAAAATGTGGCTGATGCGATCGAGCCGGGCATCGCGCGATTGGCCGACGCGCTCATGGTCGCGCGCACCGTGCTGCGAGTCCCGAACGCCACGCCGCCGCCCGACGAAGGTGCGAACGACTCCGCATTCGTCGAGCACCTCGCCGCCGAGCTGAAGCTTGCAAAATCCGACGGGCAGAATCCGCTGCACGCATTCGCGAAAATCGCGTCCGGCGCGACGACCGACGAGACGAAGGCGTTCGCAAAGGCATTCGATCCGGTGCTCGCGGACTTGGAAAAGCGCGAGGCTGCGCCGCTCAAGTTTTCGCCCGCGCAGATCGTCGCCGACTACACGCACGCCGATGCGACGCCGTGGATGCAGGATGGATTCAGCTTTGGCCTGCATCCACTGCGCGCGGGCGATCCGCTTTTTGGCAGCAGCGCCGAACGTCCGCTGCTCGGCATCGCTGCGCGCTCCGCCGCTGTGCGCGATACTGTTTGGAAATCGCTCGCGGTGAAAAATGCCGAGCACGACTACGGCAAGCTCGGCGAATGGGAACGCTCCGAGCAGACGCTGCGCACGCCGGACACCACGCTCGCCGGCGAACGGCTGTGGTATCTCGTGAAGGGCGCAGGCCGCGCATACGCAGCAGTCAATTCGCACACGCTCGTCCACGGCCCGCTGCACAAGGCGCTCTTCAAGGAATGGAAGGCCGACGGCGACCGCTGGCAGTGGATCGAGCATCCGCTCAAGAGCTACGACGGCCACCGGCTGCATGTGGAGTTTTCGCCCGCGGACGACGGCGACTGCGCCATCGCGATGGTCGTGCAATCTACGGAAAAACCGCCGCTCCCTGGCGACGCAAGCGCGCGCCTGCTCACCGCGATGCACGATGTGAAGATCGTCTCCCCCGTGACGCTTGCCGAGGTCACACAGCGCGTACTTGCGGAGGTGTGTGAAAAAATTCGCACCGACAAAATCGGCGACAACGCAGCGCTCGCCGACTGGCTCGTGCGGAAGCTCGATCTCTTCGCACCCGCTGGCAGCCCCGCGCGCCGCCAGCTCGCCGACGCCGCACAGCCGCTGCTCGCGCAGCAGGCGGAACTCACCGCGAAGATTCGTCCGCAGTCGCAGACCGCACCCGCGATGTTCGAGGGCAGCGGCGTGAATGAATTCCTCCTCGTGCGCGGGCAGTCGAAGGTGCCGGGCGCGCAAGTGCCGCGACATTTCCTCGAAGCCATCGCCGGTGCCGCGCAGCCCGAAATCAAGAACGGCAGCGGACGTCTCGATCTCGCGCAACGCATCACCGATCCCGCAAATCCGCTCACGTCCCGCGTCATCGTGAACCGCGTATGGCATCATCTTTTCGGACGCGGCATCGTGCAGTCGGTGGACAATCTCGGCGTGCTCGGCCAGCCGCCCTCGCATCGCGAACTGCTCGACCACCTCGCCGCGCGTTTCATGAAGGAGCAGGGCTGGTCGGTGAAGAAACTCATCCGCGAAATCGTCCTCTCGCGCACCTACGAGATGTCCAGCCAGCCCGCGGACGCCGCCGCCGAGCAGGCTGATCCGGAAAACCTCCTGCTGCATCGCGCGAACCTCCGCCGCCTCGAAGGCGAAGCCATCCGCGACGCGATGCTCGCCATCTCCGGCCGGCTCGATCCGAAGCTCGGCGGCCCGCCCGTGCCGGTGTTCCTCAGCGCATTCATGGATGGCCGGGGCAAGCCGAGCCGCAGTGGCCCGCTCGACGGCGACGGACGCCGCAGCATCTACACCGCGGTACGCCGCAATTTCCTCCAGCCCATGATGCTCGCCTTCGACACGCCGATTCCATTCATGACGATGGGCCGGCGCAACGTCTCGAACGTCCCCGCGCAGGCGCTCATCCTCATGAACGATCCCTTCGTCGTGGAGCAGGCGAAGCTGTGGTCCAAGCGGCTGCCCGAGGAATCCGACGAGACGCAGCGCGTGCGGCAGATGTATCTCGCCGCCTTCAGCCGTCCGCCGACGCCCGATGAAATCGCGGATGCGTGCACTTTCCTCACCGAGCAGCGCGCGCTCTACGGCGCGGGTCTCCTCGCGAAAGAGAGCGCGTGGGCGGACTTCGCGCACGTGCTCTTCAATGTGAAGGAATTCACCTACCTGCACTGAGGGCGGATGCGCGCGGTGTGTCGGCGGTGCAGCGCATCATCGTCCACGCACTGGGGCTCGATGGGGTGCATGGCCTTGCCATTCACGGGAGATGAAAATCGGAATGGTCCTTTTGCTCCGCCGCCGCCGTTGGGGCCGCGGCTTCTTCATCCACGCGAGCCGGTGGTTCTCGCTCGCTGCGCGCGCTTCACCACCGGCGAATTTCGATCAGCCTCCGGGCTGTTGCGCAAATCCGCACCACACACTTGTCTCTGCGCCTCTGCGTCTCCGCGTTTATTTCTCCGCCGCTGCGGGCGCAGTCTCGATGCGCGGGAAGAGCGGGATGGGTTTGCCGAGGAGGTGCCCGTCCGGCAGCCCGCCCCAAGTCGCTTCGCTGAGGCGGAAGCGCCTGTTTTTTGTGTCGCTGCCCGCATCCGGCCCGCCTTCGTCCATCTTCCAATTGAGCTGATCAAAAATCCCGTGCGCCGCAAACGGCAGCACCGGGGAGATCAGGATAGCGATGATGCGGAGGGATTCGGCTAGGGTGTAGAGGACGGCGTCGAGGTGATCGGCTCTCAGAGGATCCTTCGCCAGCTTCCAAGGAGCGGAAATCTCGATGAAATCATTGCATGCCGATGAGAGTCGGCTGACTTCAACCATTGCCCCGGATGGGTCCGCATTCTTCCAACGCTCTGTGGATTGAGTCAGCGCGAGATTGGCGGTGCCCATCCCGAGTCCAATCGCCATTAGTTTTTTCAGGTCTTCGAGGCGACGCGCATTTCCTGCGCTATCGCTCGGCGATTCGTCAGTGATGCTCTCAGTGGCAGGATCATCGTTCGCTGCGTCTCGCTTCAGAACGCCTCCGCGATATTTGCCAGCCATGCTCAGCGTGCGGTTGAGCAGATTGCCGATGTTGTTTGCCAGCGCTGTGTTGTAAGCACCGACGAGCCTTTCCTCGGAGAAATCCGCATCCTTGCCCGTGGCGATGTCGCTCATGAGATAGTAGCGCAGCGCTTCGGGGCCGTATTTGTCGGCCAGGATGTCCGGGTCCACGATGTTGCCGAGGCTCTTGCTCATCTTGGCACCGGCGATGTTCCACCAGCCGTGGACGAGCAGCGTGGGCATTTCTTCGTCGGAAAAACCGAGCGCCTTCAGCATCACGGGCCAATAGACGCCGTGCGCGGGAATCATGATGTCCTTGCCGATGACGTGCAGCGGCGGCCAGAAGTCATTGAACCGCGAAGGAGCGAAGGAGCGAAGGGATGAATCTGCCTCGCTTTCTTCGCCGCTTCGCTGCTTGGCGGTTCGCTCGCCGTAGTTCGGATCATGGCCGGGGGCGTAGCTGATGTAGTTCACGAGCGCGTCGAACCAGACGTAGGTGACGAAGCCCGCGCCGAAACTTTCCGGGAACGGGATGCCCCACTTCAGCCGCGAAGCGGGGCGCGAGATGCAGAGATCGCCCTCAAGCTTGGCCACGGCGTTGCGCAACTCCGATGCGCGGAACTCCGGGACGACGAACAAGGACAGTTTTTGGACAGGATTTGCAGGATTTGCAGGATGAACGGGATTTTGCCCGCTGGAATCCTGTGAATCATTTGAATCCTGAGAATCCTGTCTCTCCTTGCGCGGATGTCGGGCGTCAATGAAATCGAGCAGCCACTGCTTCGGGTCGAAGCCGGGCAGGCCGGTGGCCGGATCCTGCGTGAGGCGGAAGTAGAAATTCTCCTCCTCGCGCTCCTCGACCGGCTGCCACTCGGGGCCGAATTCGCCATCGGCGCCGCGCTCCTTGTCGGTGAGGAACTGCTCCTGCCGCACACTGTAAAATCCGCGCTGCGTCTTTTTGTAAATCCAGCGGCTCCCGCCGGTCGCGGGATCCTTTTCGTCCCATAGCTTCTGCAAATTCGCGCGCACGCATTCCTTGTGGAGCGGGTCGGTGGTGGCGGCCCAGGCGTCGTATTTCACATCCAGCTTTTCCCAAAGTGCTGAAAATTTAGCAGTGATCTCATCGACGTAATGCTGCGGCTCGAGGCCCGCTTTTTCCGCACTCTGCTGCACCTTCTGCCCGTGCTGATCCACGCCGGTGAGGTAAAAAACTTCTTCTCCTTTCAGCCGATGATAGCGCGCGAGCACGTCGGCGAGCACCTTTTCGTACGCGTGGCCGATGTGCGGTGCGCCATTGGTGTAGTCGATGGCGGTGGTGATGAAGAACGGCTTCGGCATGGAGCGGCGGACGATGCGGGATGCGGGCGGAATTGGCAACATTCGTGGCCACACAGCCGTCCACTCCAGTGGCCGAAATTTCATACACCCCGCCATCTCACCCGTGACCAGCGACGGGAGAAGATGGGCGAACCTTTCCGTCACCGATAGACTTCGCGCCGGTGGCGGATGCGCTCGATCGCCACGATGAGGATGCGGTCGTCCACCGAATAGATGACTCGATAGTCGCCAACCCGAATGCGGTAGGAGTCGTCGGAACCGTGCAGCTTCTTGCAGCCGGAAGGGCGCGGCGTGTCTGCGAGAGTCTCCACGGCTTTCATCACGCGGCGCTGCACCGTGACGTCCAGTCGATGCAGATCCTTTTCCGCCGAGCGGCGGAAGCTAACCGCGTACTGCGCCATTCTGTTTCAGCCTGCGTTTCACTTCTGCAAGCGGGATGAGTGGCTCATCCTTGCGGCGCGCGAGCACCGCGAGATCCTGCAAGTCTTCCAACAGCCCCTCGTATTCCGCGATGGGCAGAATCACCGCGGTGGTCTTCCCGTTTTTCACGACGTATTCGGCCTTGGGATTCAGCGTCTTCATTCTGCGCGAGCGTATCACCGCGACGGAGTTTTGCGAGGCTGCGTTTTTTGCAAAAAGAAGTGCCCGCCTCCTCCCGTAGTCGGCTACGAAGATGCGATGCCGCCTTTCATCCGCATCTTCTGGTGGAATGTCGCCCGCTACGTGCGGCGGCATCGGATGCTCGCGCTTTTCAATGTGCTGAGCATCGCGCTCGGCATCGCGGTGTATCTCGCCATCCGCATCGCGAATGAAAGCGCGACGCGGGCATTCACGGGCGCGGTGGATCTCGTCGCGGGGAAGGCGCATCTCGAAATCCGCGGTGACATGGACGAGACGCTGTGGCCGAAAGTGGAGCACCAGCCCGGTGTCTCGGCGGTGACGGGCGTGATCGAGGCGATCGCGTCGCTGCCGGACTGGCCGGGCGAATACCTGCGGCTCACCGGCGTGGACGTGATCAGCGGCGGGAGGTTCCGGACATTCGACCTGCGCGCGGATCCGGGTAAATTCAGCATCGAAAAGTGGATGGGCACGCCGGGCGGCATCGCGGTCACGAGGGAATTTGCCACGCGGCGCGGACTGCATGAAGGCTCGGTGCTTCGTGCCGTCGTGAACACGCGCGCCACGACGCTGAAGGTGCTCGCGATCCTCGACGCGGGCGATGTGCCGGTGACGGATTCGCGTTTCGCCGTGATGGACATCGGCTGGGCGCAGGAGCTTCTCGAACGTCCGGGCCGCGTGACTTCGCTGCAAGTGCTGCTCGATGATCCGCTGAAAATTTCCGAGGCGGCGGAGCAGTTGCAGCGGATCGCGCCGGGGCTCACCGTCGGCCCGCCGCGGCAGCGGAGCGAGCAGTTGGGGAAAATGATCGCGGCATTCCAGCTCAATCTCTCTGCGCTCAGCATGGTCTCGCTGCTCGTCGGCGTATTCCTCATTCACAACACCGTGTGGACCTCGGTCGCGCGCCGCCGCACGCAGATCGGCGTGATGCGCGCGATCGGTCTCCCGGCATGGCGCGTGCGCGCGATTTTCCTCGGCGAAGCGCTGCTCTACGCGGTGCCCGGCGTGCTGCTCGGTGCGGCGGCTGGCGTGCTGCTCGCGCAAAAACTCACCGGCGCGGTGACGCAGACGGTGACCTCACTTTACGCGCTCGTGAATGTGGATCGGCTGTGGCTCGACTGGCGGCAGTTCGCGGTGGCCGCGCTTTTTGGGGTCGCATCCGCGCTCATCGGCGCGTGGGGTCCGGCGGCGGATGCGTCGCGCGTGGAGCCGGTCGAGGCTCTGCGGCGCGGGGTGGAAAATCGGCGCGAGAGCGAACTCACGCGTGGCTGGGGGCTGTGGGCGCTCGCGGCATTCGGTGTTGCCGCGCTGTGCGCGTGGCGCTCGCTGGCGGCGGGACCGGCGTGGCTTTCGTACGGTGCGGCGCTGTTTGTCCTCGTGGGCGCGTCGCTTTGCGCGCCGATGACACTCACTGGCGCGGCGCAAATTTCGCGGCTGTGGCTGAGGCTTTCCGCATCATCCGGCGGAGTCACGAGCAGCACGGAGGGAATCATGATTCTCGCCGCGCGGCGGCTCACGCGCGGCCTGCGGCGCAATGCGATCACCGTCGCGGCGCTCGCGGCGGCGGTGGCGATGTACGTGGCGCTGGTGGTGATGACGCACTCGTTCCGCCAGTCGCTCGATGCGTGGATCGGGAAGGGAATCATCGCGGATCTTTTCGTCACCCCGGCGGCGAACGAAACGCTGGGGATGACCTCATTCCTCCCGCAACCCGTGGTGGACTGGCTGCGCGCGCGGCCCGAGGTCGCGGGTGCGGATACGTTTCGCGACATGAATGTGACGGTGAACGGCGGCATCGCGTCGCTCGTGGTGCTGGATGGAAAATACCGCGGCAACCTCACCTTCGTGCAAGGCGATCATCGCGCGGCGATGGCGCGCGTATTCGCGGGCGAGGCGGTCGTGGTGACGGAGCCGTTCGCGCGGAAATTCCGCGTGAAAGCCGGCGACCGGCTGCGACTGGAGACGCCGCGCGGTGCGATCGAGGTGGAGGTCGCCGGCGTGTACGCGGACTACAGCCGCGATCAGGGTGCGGTGGTGATGAGCAGCGTGCTTTTTCGGAAACATTGGGACGACGATCGCGTGATGTCGGCGGCGGTGTACTTGCGACCCGGCACGGATGTCGCGGCGTTCGAGGAGGCATTCCGCACGGCGTTTGCGGACTCGGGGCAATTCGGGCTGAGCACGACGCGCGCGCTGCGCGAACGGATCCTGCGCGTATTCGATCAGACCTTCGCAGTGACACACGTGCTGCGCACCGTGGCGATGATCGTCGCGATTGCGGGCGTCTTTCTCACGATGACGACGATGGTGACCGAGCGCCGCCGCGAACTCGCGCTGCTGCGCGCGCTCGGTGCGACGCCGCGCTGGGTGAGCGGACTGGTGCTGGCGGAGGCGGGATTGCTCGGGCTGCTCGCAGCGCTGCTCGGCGTGGAGGCGGGCGTGCCGCTCGCGATGGTGCTCACGTGGGTCGTGAATCCGGCGTTCTTCGGCTGGACGATCCACCTCGATGTGCCGTGGATGGCACTCGCGTGGACGCCGGTGTGGATCCTCGCCGCCGCGCTCGCCGCCGCATGGTGGCCCGCGCGGCTGGCGTGCCGGGAGGAAATCGCGGAGGCTTTGCACGAAGAATGAAAGCACACGACGCGAAGTGCGAACGATCTGCCTCGGGTAGGGTGGGCGGGACGCCCACCCGACCCGAGGCACGCCGTGGGGTTTCCCTCGGGGGGGTGGTGTCTGGGGGGTGGGTTTCCGCGTGGGGGATTTTTGTGCGCGGCGCAGTACCGGAAAGCTGGCGCAAGGCGGTGG
>JBBSEI010000112.1:0-13055 GCA_038239865.1 Chthoniobacterales bacterium | reverse complement strand
TTTCGCCGTCACCGGCCTGCCGCTCGACACCGAGCAGATGACGTTCGACCCGGAAGGCCGCCAGTCGCCGAAGGACCACAACAACCTCGGCACGCCGCGCCGCGCGTGGCACTTCACCTCGCTGAGCAACGAGCGCGATCGTCCCGCGCTCGCCAAGCCGCGCGCGCAGGTGATCGCCGACGTGCTCACCGCATTCGGCTGGCGCGAAAGCCGCCCCGAGCCGCGCAGCACGCGCGACCACGATGCAAACGTCCTGCAGCCCGCGACCATCGCCAACAGCACGATCGCGAACCGCCTCACGCGCCTCAGTGATGAGCACGCATTCACTGCACTTGCGATGGAGGAGCAGCCCGTCGCTCACCTCGTGGAACGCATGTTCCTGCGCCTGCTCTCGCGCCGGCCGACTTCCGAGGAAACCGCAAAATTTTCCGCCATCCTCTCGCCGGATTTTGCGAAGCGCCGCACCGGTGCGCCGCCTGCTCCGCCGCGCGCGCCATTTTCCAAAGGCGTCTCGTGGGCGAACCACCTCAACCCCGACGCCAGCACCGCCGTGCTCGATGTCGAGCGCATCGTGAAGGCCGGCCCCGCGCCCTCGCCGCAGCTCGCGAGCGACTGGCGCGAACGCATGGAGGACGCCGTGTGGGCGCTCATGCTCTCGCCGGAATTCACCTACATCCCGTGAACTACATGAACCTCACACGTCGCGATTTCATCACACGCTCGACTCTCGCTGCGAGTGCCGCAGCACTCGGCGCACGCACTTTTGCCGAGGAAAAAAAGGCGGCGCTCGCTCCGACGCCGCTCGGAAAAGCGGAGCACTGCATTTTCGTCTGGCTCGGCGGCGGCATGTCGCATCTCGACACGTTCGACGCGAAGACCACGAAGGGCGACGGCGCGAAGAAACCCGGCTGCTACTACGACACGATCGAGACGGCGATTCCCGGCGTGCGCTTTTGCGAACACCTGCCGCGGCTCGCGAAAATGGCCGGCCATCTCGTGCCCGTGCGCTCGGTGAATCACACCGTCATCGACGAGCACGCCGCCGCCGTGAACCGTATGCACACGGGCCGTCCCGTGAGCGGCAGCGTCACGTATCCGAGCATCGGCAGCATCATCGCGCATCAGCGGAAAGCGGCGGACGAGGGCGTGCCGCCCTACGTGCTCATCGGCTATCCGAGCGCCACGCGCGGACCCGGCTTCCTCGGGCCCAAGGCGGGCTACGTCTATCTCACGGACACCGCAGCCGGCCCCGCCGGACTCACGCGCATGCGGGGCATCACCGATGAAAGGCAGACGCGCCGCGAGTCGCTGCTCTCCTCATTGCGCAGCGATTTCGTGAACCGCAATCCCGGCGACAAGCTCGTGCGCGACTACGACGACGCGATCGGCGAAGTCTTCAAATTGCAAGGCGGCGATTTCATGAAGGCATTCGATCTCGCGAGCGAGCCGGGATCGATCCGGCAGACGTATGGCGATGAATTCGGCCAGCGCTGCATGCTCGCGCGACGGCTCATCCAGCGCGGCGTTCGCTTCGTGGAAGTCGGCTTCAATCTGAACTTCGTGAACGGCGCAGGCTGGGACACGCACAACGCCGCGCAGAAGCAGCAGCACGGACTCATCCAGCGCCTCGACAGCGGCGTGGCCGCGCTGATCACCGATTTGAAAAATCAGCACCTGCTCGACAAGACGCTGATCGTGATCGCGACCGAGTTCGGACGTCCCGCCGCCTTCGACGCGGGCGGCGGACGCGGGCACTACGGCAAGTGCTTCACATCCGTCCTCGCAGGCGGCGGTCTCCGCACGGGACAGTTCGTCGGCACGACGGACGATCTCGCGATGAACATCGTCGAGGAACCCGTGAGCGTGCCGGATCTCTTCGCGACGATTTTGGCAACGATGGGGATCAATCCCGCGAAGAACCTGATGGCCGACGAGCGCCCGGTGCCGATCACGGACAAGGGCGAGGTGATCCGGAAACTTTTTGTGTAGGCGCGGGCGGAAGCCCGGCGTCCGCGCGCTCCCGAGCGCGCCTGCGATGTGTGGCGAATTCCGAAACTCACCCTACACTCCGCGCAGTGCTCGACACCCTCCAACGCCCGCTCCGCGACCTGCGCCTGTCCGTCACCGACCGGTGCAATTTCCGCTGCGGCTACTGCATGCCGAAGGAAATTTTCGGACGCGGCTACGATTTTCTGCCGAAGGATCACATCCTCACCTTCGAGGAACTCGCGCGCATCAGCCGCATCTTCGTCGCTCTCGGCGTGGAGAAAATCCGGCTCACCGGCGGCGAGCCCCTGCTGCGCCGCGACATCGAGCGCCTCGTCGAGCCGCTCGCGAAAATTGGCGGCCTGCGCGATCTCACGCTGACGACGAACGGCTCACTGCTCGTGGAAAAAGCCACGGCCCTGCGCAACGCTGGACTCCGGCGACTCACCGTAAGCCTCGATTCGCTCGACGAAAAAACTTTCGCCGCGATGAACGACATGAACTTCCCGCTGCACCGCGTGCTCACGGGAATCGAAGCGGCGCGCGCCGCGGGCTTCTCGCCGATCAAGCTGAACATGGTCGTGAAGCGCGGCGTGAATGACGGTGAAGTCGCCGCGATGGCGAAGCGTTTTGCCGGGCCGGATTTCATCGTGCGCTTCATCGAATACATGGATGTCGGCAACACGAACGGCTGGCGGATGACAGACGTCGTGCCCGCCACGGAAATCATCGCGCGCATCAGCGAGGCGATGCCGCTCACGCCGGTCGCGCGCAATTATCCCGGCGAAACGGCGCTGCGCTTCGTCACGTCGAACGGCGGCGAGATCGGTGTAATCGCGTCCGTCACAAAACCATTTTGCGGCGACTGCACACGCGCACGGCTCACCGCGGAGGGCACGCTGTTCACCTGTCTCTTTGCAAATCACGGCACTGAGTTGCGTGACTTCCTGCGGAGCGGCGCAAGCGATGAGTCGCTTGTCGAAAAAATCAGCGCGGTGTGGAAGGAGCGCGCTGATCGGTATTCGGAAATCCGATCGTCGGTCAGTGCAATTACGCCAAAGATCGAGATGTCGCGCGTGGGCGGGTGAGATGCATCGCAAGCCGGACGGCGGGTCTCGGGTAGGGTGGGCGTCCCGCCTGCCGTGTTTCGCGTGCCGCGGAACACATTCGGACGTCTTTATGCGTGGCCACACCGGGAGACGTCCGCCGGGTGCTGCGCGTGACGCGCAGCACGGCAGGCGGGACGCCCACCCTACCCAAGCACGCCATTCCTCTTTCTCGCGACCGCTCCTTATCGCGGGCGAAACTTCAAGCGGTCACGCGCAGCTTCAGCCGCGGATGGCCGAGGTGATCGAGGCATTCGATGATCGCCGGGAGCACGAGCGGCAGGCATTCGCCGATGGCGCGCGGGTTGCCGGGAAGGTTCAGGATCAGCGAGCTGCCGCGCGTGCCCGCGGTCGAGCAGCTCAGAATGCTCGTCGGCACTTTTGCGAAGGACTGCACGCGCATGATTTCGCCGAAGCCGGGCATCTCGCGCTCCAGCACTGCGCGCGTCGCCTCGGGAGTCACGTCGCGCGGCGAAGGGCCGGTGCCGCCCGTCGTCACGACGAGCGCGCACCTCTCCTCATCGCACATGCGGCGCAGCGCCGACTCGATCTCCGCGCGCTCGTCGGGAATGAGCACGCACTGCCATTCGATTTCATCGGCCACGTGCTCCGCAAAAAACTGCTCGATGGCCGGGCCGCTGCGGTCCTCGTAGATGCCCGCGCTCGCGCGGTCGCTGAGCGTGATCCGTGCAAACTTCATTCCTTCACCTTCGCGGTCACGCGGATTTCGCCGATGCTCATTGCTTTGTCCACGGCCTTGCACATGTCGTAGATCGTGAGCGCGGCGACACTCACCGCGGTGAGCGCCTCCATCTCCACGCCAGTCTTTGCCGTCGTGCGCGCCGTGGCCTCGATGCGCACCGCATTGGCGAGCACTTCAAAATTCACATCCACCGAATCGAGCGGCAGCGAGTGGCAGAGCGGGATCAGTTCGTCGCAGCGCTTCGCCGCCAGGATCGCAGCGATCTTCGCGACGGCGAGCACATCGCCCTTGGGCAGCGCCTGCTTTTTCAGCGCGCGGATCGTCGCGGCGGCGCAATGCACGAATCCCTCCGCGCTCGCGGTGCGGCGTTGCACGGGCTTCGCGCCCACGTCCACCATGCGCGCGGCACCGGCGGCATCGAGGTGGCTGAAAGTTTTTTTCGGCATGGCGGGAAAAATCGGCGCGCGTCTTTGAAAAAGCGAGCACGGCTACGCGACGGAGCACCGGATGAGGCGGGCGGAGACATTTTCGCCGGGCTCGATCTGCGGGCTGTCCGAGGGCACGCGGATGAGCGCATCGAAGCCCACGAGGCCCGTGAGATCGCCGGAGCTTTGCCATTTCAGCGGGAGAAAAACGGGCGCGTCGCCCTCGCACGACATCCGTGCAGGCCACCAGGTCTCGCGCGGATGACCGCGCAGCGGGAGTGCTCCGCCCAGTGGCGCGGACACGAGGCAGAATTCCGCGCTGCCATTCGTGAGCATGTCGAGCGCAGCGCGGATGACGACATGCCAGCAGATGACGTGGGACAGCGGGTTGCCGGGGATGACGAAGGCGATCTGGCGATCCCGCGTGGCGAAAATGAGCGGCTTGCCGGGGCGCAAATTCAATTGCTGAAAGTGCGCGGTGAAGCCAAGCGCCTCCAGCGCCTTCAGTCCGAGATCGTGGTCGCCGACACTCGCGCCGCCGGAGAGCAGCAGCACGTCCCACTTTTCCACCGGCACGGATTTCACCGCATCGAGCAGCGCCGCAAAATCGTCGCCGGTGCGCTGCTGCGCGATCACTTCCGCACCGGATTCCGCGGCGAGCGCGGCGACGAGGATGGAGTTGCTGTCGCGGATTTGTCCCGGCTGCGGCGCGAAATCCGGCGGCACGATTTCACTGCCGGTGGCGACGTGCAAAATGCGCGGGCGCTGCGAGACGAGCGGGCTGGTGTTGCCGTTCTGGGCGAAGAGCGAAAGCTCCGTTGGCCCGAGGCGCGCCCCGCGCTCGATGAGCACCGAGCCTTCGCGCGCGTCCTCGCCGCGGCGCCGGATATTCGTCGCGGCATCGCGTTTCGAAAATGAGACGGAGTCGCCGTCGCGGCGCGCGAGCTCCTGGACAACCACGTGCGTCGTGCCTGCGGGCAGCGCCGAGCCGGTGAAGACACGCGCACTTTCGCCGACGGCGAGCACGCGCGCGGAAATGCATCCGGCGGGGATGTCCGCGACAATCGGAAACGGTCCCGTGCCCTCGCCATTCACGGCATAGCCGTCCATCGCGGAGCGGTCGAATGCAGGGATGTCCTCCCCCGCCACGAGCCCCTCGCGCAGCACGCGTCCGCGCGCGGCGGCGAGCGGCACGCGTTCGGGTGCGATGAGGTGGACTTGCTCGGCGATGAGTGCGCGGGCTTCGGAAATGGTGAGCATGGGTGGCAGCTTTGTGCCGCCTGCCGGAGCGGTGGGCGAATCGAAATTCGCAGCCAGGCATTTTCAAACGCAGCGCACCCGATACACTGCGCGGCATGATCTCCGTGAAGCTCCTCGCCTTTGCCCAAGCAGCCGACCGGCTCGGCTGGCGGGACATGCTCGTGGAATGCGCGCCGCACGAGACTCCGCGGGAGATCATCGGGCGCATCGCTCCCGGATTCGATCCGGGCAGTGCGCGCGTCGCGGTGAATTGCGAATACCTGTCGTGGGATGACGCCGTGGGCCCGCTCGCGCAAGAGGTCGCGGTGCTGCCGCCGGTGAGCGGAGGCTAGCCATGGAAAGTGAAGTCATTTTTGCAGCCGGGCCGATCGTCGTGCCGGAGAAAAAACTCGCCTCGCGCGAGGTTGGTGCCGTCGTGGAATTTCACGGCATCGTCCGCGAGATCGAGGACGGCGGCAAAATCTCCGGGCTTTCCTACGAGGCGTACGAGCCGATGGCGCGGCGCGAGTTTGACCGCATCATTGCGGAACTTTCGGCGCTGCATCCGATCCAGTCGGTGCTCGTGTTCCACCGACTGGGCGAGGTGCCGGTCGGCGAGGCATCGCTGTTCGTCCGCGTGGAGGCGGAGCACCGCGGGCAGGCGCTGGCGTTTTGCGGCGCGCTCATCGATCGGATGAAGGAGGATGTGCCAATTTGGAAGTCGCCGTTCGCGCGTGCTGCGTCACCGCTCGCGGAGTGAGGTGCGGCCTCCCCTCGCCTTCCGGAAACGGTCGAACACTTCGTCGCAGCCGTCGGTTTTGAGCTGATGCAATGCGCGCAGCAGTTCACCGATGCGCCCCTGCGGCCAGCCCTTCTTTTCAAACCAGCAGAGGTATTCGAGCGGGAGGTCGAACAGCGGCACGCCGTGCGGCGGATAATGTTGCGGACCGTATTTTCCAAACGGCATGAAGGTGCCCGCGATATCCGCGAGATCAGCGGCGAGCCAGTCGCGGAGATTTTCCTCAAAGGCGTCCATGCGTGAGCGGGACTGTAGCCCCGCTCAGTTTTCCCGCGAATCGAAACGCAGCCGCAGCGTGATTTGATGCTTCTGTATTGCGCCGCGATCGTCATTCATTCGGGCTTCATTCACTCCCCTTTGCCCATGACCGCCCCACGCTCGCGCCCCAGACTCACGCTGCTCGCCGCCTTTCTCGGGTGGATGTTTGACGGGATGGAGATGGGCATCTTCCCGCTCGTGGCGGGACCGGCGCTGCGGCAGATGGGTGAGCACGCCGGAATCATCGCGGGAAGCCCGGCAGCGGGTGCCTTTGTGCAGAGCTGGATGGGCGTGATCACCGCATTTTTTCTCCTCGGCGCGGCGGCGGGCGGGCTCGTGTTTGGGTGGCTCGGCGATCGCATCGGGCGCGTGAAGGCGATGACGTGGAGCATCCTTTTCTATTCGGGGTTCACGGGGATCTGCTATTTTGCAAAAGACCCGACGCAGCTCGCCGGGCTGCGTTTTCTCGCGGCGCTCGGGATGGGCGGCGAGTGGTCGCTCGGCGTGGCGCTGGTGATGGAATGCTGGCCGGAAAAGCGCCGCCCGATCCTCGCGGGCGCGATCGGCGCATCGGCGAATCTCGGCTACGCGGTCATCGCCGTGATCGCGCTGCAGTGGAAAATCACGGACAACTCCTGGCGCTGGGTGATGCTCGTCGGCGCGCTGCCGGCGGCGCTCACGTTTCTGATCCGGCTCTTCATCCCGGAATCCGAGCGCTGGATCGCGAGCGTGAAAAAGGGCGCGAGCTCGCCGCTGCGCGAGATTTTCTCGCCGCAGTACCGCAAGCGGACGCTCCTCGGGATCGCGTTTGCCAGCGTGGCGCTGCTCGTCTCGTGGGGCATCGTGCAGTGGATCCCGCTGTGGGCGGATCAGATGGTGAAGGCGACTGGCAAAACCGACGACACGCTGAAGGCAAAAATCCAGCTTTGCTCCGCCGGCGGCGCGGTCGTGGGCTCGCTGCTTGCGCCGATCGTCGGCGGGATTCTCGGCCGGAGGGTCACGTATTTTCTGCTGTGCCTCGCCTCGCTCGGAGCGTGCGAATGGCTCTTCCTCGGCGTGCATCAGTTCGACTGGCTCTTCATGCTCGTGACGGCGATCGTGGGCTGTTTCACCGCGTCATTTTACGGCTGGCTGCCGCTCTACTTGCCCGAGCTTTTCCCCACGCGCGCGCGCGCCACCGGGCAGGGGCTGGCTTTTAATTTCGGGCGCATCCTCGCTGCGGCGGGCGTCTGGCAGATGGCGGCGCTGATGGGGTTTTTCGGAGGCAGCTACCCAAAGGCGGGCGCGGCCATCGCGTTGATTTATCTCTTCGGAATGGCACTCATCTGGCTAGCTCCGGAGACGAAGGGGCGCCCACTGCCCGAATAGCCCATGCCCACCGCCAGTCCCATCGCACCCGCCGTGTCCGAGCGCCTCGCCGACGATCCGCATGCGCGTTTTGCGCGGATTTTTGAAACGACGACCGACGTGGTCGCCATGGCCGATCGCGCCGGGCTTCTGCTCTATTTGAATGCGGCGGGCCGACGCCTTCTCGACCTCACGGCGGACGCGGCGATCACGGAGCATACTTTGCGCGACCTGCATCCCGAGTGGGCGTACGAGATCCTCGTGCAGGAAGGTCTGCCCACGGCGCAATCCGAGGGATCGTGGTCGGGCGAGGCGGCGATGCTCTCCGCCGCCGGTCGCGAATATCCGGTGCTGCAAGTCGTGCTGTCCCACGTCGGCGCGGATGGGGAAGTGGAATTCATCTCGAGCATCTGCCGCGACATCTCCGAGCACAAGGAGCGCGAGCTGGAACGCATCGAATGGGCGAACCGGTACAACGCGGCGATCCGCGCAAGCGGCCAGGTCGTTTTCGACTGGGACACGCTGTCGGGCGAGATCACATACGGCGGGGATTTTGAAAAGCTGCTCGGCTACAGCACGGACGAGATGAGCGGCGGCATGGACCGACTGCGGCGGATGATCCACGCGGAGGATCTGGCGTCCTTCGATGTGCGGCTCGAGATCGCGGCGATGACGCGCGATGCTTTCGAGCACACGTTCCGCGCCTCCCGCAAGGGCGGCGGAGAAACCATCGTGAATGCGCAGGGCTGCTTCTTCCTCGATCGGCAGGGGCAGCTCGGACGGATGGTCGGATTCCTCAAGGACGTAACGAAAGAGCGCATGGCCGAGCGCGCGATCCAAAATGCCAACGAACGGCTCGAGGCGCGTGTGTCCGAGCGCACGAGCGAACTCGGGCGCGTGAACCTCGAACTGCGCAACAGTGCGCTGCGGCATGAAGCCGTCTCCCGGCTCGGCCAGAGCGCGCTCGCCGGGCAGTCGCTCGGTGAACTGATGCTCGATGCCGCGAAAACCGTGCGCGAAATGCTGCCGTGCGATTCCACGTCGGTGCTGCACTACGATGACGCGGCGGATACGTTCCGGCCGCTCGCGGAGGTCGGGTGGCCGACGAATGGGCCGCAGCGTTTTCCGGTTCCCGGCGGCACGCGCTCGATGAGCGGCTACGCGGTGCAGATGGGCGAGGCGGTCGTCTCGACCGATATGCAAAAGGAAACGCGCTTCGAATACTCGGAGGCCTCGCGGGTGTCGGGCGTGCGCAGCGGCATCGTCGCCTGCATCACCGCGGGAGATCGGCAGCTCGGCGTGTTCGCATCCTTTTCACTCCAACCGCGGGAATTCTCCCGGGACGATGTGAGCTTTGTGCAGTCCATCGCCAACGTGCTCACCGCCGCGATCGATCGGCATGAGGCCGAGGACAGCATCCGCCGCGCACGCGCGGAAGCGGAGGCCGCGAACCGCGCCAAGAGCGAATTTCTCTCCCGCATGAGTCACGAGCTGCGCACGCCGCTCAATGCGATCCTCGGGTTCACGCAATTGCTCGAGATCGAAGAGCACACCGGAAACCAGGGCGAAAGCATCCAGCACATCTCCCGCGCCGGGCGGAATCTGCTCGACCTGATCAACGAGGTCCTCGACATCGCGCGACTCGATGCGGGTCGCGTCCATTTCAACATCGAGTCTGTGGACGTGATCGAGCTGCTGCGGGAGACGATTTCATTTTCCACCGTCACCGGCTCGAAGCGCGGAATCAAAGTCCAGCTCGCCGACACCGCCGGGGAAGCGCCGTTTATCTCCTCCGACCGTGAGCGCCTCCGTCAAGTCCTGCTGAATCTGCTCTCCAATGCGGTTAAATTTAACCACGACGACGGCAGCATCACGCTCGCCGTGTCCCGCATCAGCGCAGCCGCATGGCGCATCAGCGTGACGGACACCGGCTTCGGGATCGCTCAGGAAAAACTCGGGCGCCTCTTCGTGCCATTCGAGCGGCTCGGCACTCGCGAAGGCGGCACCGAAGGCGGCACCGGCCTCGGCCTCGCGCTCTGCCAGCGGCTGATCACGGGCCTCGGCGGGCGCATGGGAGTTTCCAGCACCGTCGGCGTTGGGAGCACCTTTTGGGCGGAACTGCCCGCGGCGGAGAATTTGCACGAGCTCCCGCCACCCGCGACCGATGCGCCGAGCCACGGCGACGCCGTGCCGGCTGTTGCCGCCGCAGCCCCGCGGAAGCTGCTCTACATCGAGGACGACGCTGCCAATTACTACCTGCTGGAAAGATTCCTCAGCCCGCGCAAGGACATCCAATTGTTCTCGGCGCTGCAGGGCAGCATCGGCATCGAATTTGCCCGTCAGCATCGCCCCGCGCTGATCCTTCTCGATCTCAATCTCCCGGACATGAATGGCGAGGAGGTGCTCCGTGCGCTGCGGGCGGATCCTGCGACCGCCGACCTCCGCGTCGCAGCCGTCACCGGTGAAATCATGACCGAGCGCGAAAAACACCTGAAGGCGCTCGGCGTGATCGAAACGCTGACGAAGCCGTACAAGCTGTCGGAGATCACCGCGCTGATCGAGCGCGCGCTCGCCGAGGTGCCGTAGCGGATTTTCCGCAAGACGCTCCCTGCGAAGGCGCGCGCTCACCGCGTGCGCGGCGTCCACTGCGGCTCGTCGAGGAAGAACGGCGAGGCGACGCCCTTGCGGTACGCCTCGAGTGCGCCGGGCGAGGAATTCACGCGAAGATCGCTGTACGTCCCCGCATTTTCCTTCGTGGATTCGTCCACTTCATCCGCGCTGTTTTGCCAGCGCTCATGCCAGAACACGGCCGCCTTCAGTCGCGGAAATTTCGTCTCATCCGCCATGATGCGGAAGCCGTCACGAATCCACGCGCCCTTGTCGCCGACCTTCGGAAATTCACCGACGCCCCATTCGCAAAGCATGATGGGCTTCGTCGGATCGAGCAGGGTCAGTTCCTTGTATGGCCAGTCAATCAGATCGAAAAACGGCGCCCACTCGTGATCGCTCACGAATTGATTGCCGTAGAGGCTGAAGCCCATCCAGTCCACGTAGTCCGCGCCGGGGTAGTACTCCGCGGCGAGATTCCACACGTCGTTCGGCATGGAAAAATCCATCGTGTGAAAAACCCACCGCACATTGTCCGCGCCGCGTGCGCGCACCCGATCGACTACGTGCCGCCATGCCTTTTTGAAAACCTCCGGCCCTTCGTATGCTTCCGGATCTTTGCCGGGGATCATCTTTCCACCGCCGTAATTTTCCCCGCGCCACGGAAACCACCCGCCGTTCATCTCATTGCAAAATGAAACCAGGATCGGCGCGGCGTGCTCCTTCGCACCGTCCGCCCAACGGTCGATGTACGCATCGTGCTCGCCCGCAATGATGCGGAGCAGCGAGTATTTGTCCGGCGGGCCGCCCTCCTTGTAAGGCCGGTCCCACGGCGACCAAAACACGAGCGGAATCGCATTGTGCCGTGCGATGATTTTCAGATTCGCCGTCGGAAAACTCTGCTCCCCCCAGTACGACGACGACGCGAGGATGGCCTGATGCTTGCCGACCATCGTCTCGAAGGCCTCGATTTTCTCCAGCGTCACATCGTCCTCACGATCGCCAAAATCCGCATACGCGCCCGTGTAGATCCCGTGCTCCGGCACGGCGATCCGCGACTGCTGCGCGCGGAGGACGATCTCGGCGGTGCTCGGCGGCTGCGGCGTGGACGCGCGGTCGCAGCCCGCGAATGCGAGCACGGCCAACACGGCGAACGCGGCACAAATACCCATCGGGATCGTTCGCATGGGCGCAAGTTTCACGGCGTCGATCCGACCGTCGCGGTGCGGTCCAATTTTCCCCAGCCGACGAGCGCGCCCTTCATGATGCGGATCACCGATTTCCACACCACCCACGCGAGCAGCCAGCGGTACACGAAGCGCATCGGCACGATCAAAAGCGCCCGCACCAGCGGCTCCTCCTCCATCCAGCATGCGACCGCCGCGAGCACGAGATCGAGCGCGAGGAAGACCGCGAAGTAATGCCAGATGCCCATCGCACTTCCCGTGACAATCGAAAACACGAGCACCAGATCCACCAGCGGCACGAGCGCGACGAGGAGGACCTGGAAGAACCAAATGCCCGGCAGGCTGAACCAGCCGAGCGCGCGGTAGCGGGGATTGAAAGTCATGTCGCGATGCTTCCACAGGCACTGCATCGTGCCGAAGCACCAGCGGAAACGCTGCTTCGCCAGCCCGCCCCACGTCTCCGGCGCCTCCGTCCACGCGATCGCCTCCGGCGCGTAGTCGAGGCGGTAGCCGAGGCGGTGAAAAGTGAGCGTGAGGTCCGTATCCTCCGCCAGCGTGTCGTGGCTGAAGCCGCCCGCCGCCTCCAGCGCACTCCGGCGAATCGCGCTCACCGCGCCGGGGATGACGGTGATGCAGTTCCATTCGCTGTACGCGCGCCGATCGAGATTGAAGCCGCACACGTATTCGAGGCACTGGCAGTGCGTCACGAAGTTCAGCCGGTTGCCCACGCGCGCGTGACCCGAGACGGCCGCCACTTTCGGATCATCCAGCCGGTCCACCAGCGCGCGGATCGTCTGGCGTTCAAAGTGCGTGTCCGCATCGAGGAAGACGAGCACGCCGTGGTTCGCGTGCGCGATCGCGTTGCCGAGCGCGGCAGATTTTCCCGCATTCGCCTGCCGCACGAGACGGATGCGCGGCTCGTTCTTCATGAACCGCTCCACCGCCTCCGCCGTGTCGTCCGTCGAGCCGTCATCCACCACGATGAATTCCATCTCGCCCGGATAATCGGAATCCAGCACGGCGCGCAGCGTCTTCTCGATCACGCGCCCCTCGTTGAACGCCGCGATGAGCACGCTCACTCCGCGCGCACTCGCGGCGAGCGCAGGGTCCGGCACCGCGGAGATCCGCGAATGATGGCGGCTCGCGAGCCACACCACGAGCAGCGTGCGCGCCACCGTGATCACCGTCGCGAAGATCATGAAGGCCCAGAAAAATTCCGCCGCGCTGCGACCCATCGGAAATGCGGCGCTCGTGACAAACCGCCAGAAACCCCACTCGCTGCTCGCACTCACCAGCGGCATCAGATCGTCCCGCGGGATGTTCAGCAGTTCGCCGATCGGCACGACTTGATCGCCGCGCGCCTCCAGCCAGTCCAGAATCCGCGGCAGCGCCTCCACC
>JBBSEI010000111.1:0-13247 GCA_038239865.1 Chthoniobacterales bacterium | reverse complement strand
TTCGGCACTTCGATGGTCTTGATCGCCTCCGTTGGCGTGAGCGGCGGAAACTTGGTGTCGGGATTCCAGCCTTCCTCCTTCGCCGCAAACACGGCACCGCACGCTGCAAGGAGCGCGAGGATGGGAATGAGGAGCGCGGCGAGTCTGTGTGTTGGTTTCATGGTGCGGAGGATGTTCAAAGTGTGCCGTGATGCGGCTGCGAGTGATGACGTGTGACTATTCACGGATGACCTCGATCGCCGAGAGCAGCGGCGCACTCTTCTCGGACGCGTTCGCCTTTCCGCGCAGCTCGACGTCGAGACTCGCGGCGCAGGTGATGCCGCGGAATTCCTTCACGAGCGCTTTCATCGGTCCGGCTTCGCGCGCGATGTCGAGACCGGCGAGCGCAGGCTTGCCGTTCAGCAGCACGTCGAACGCGCGCTCACCGGGCGCGGCGCCATCGAGTTCGCAGAAGTGCAGCCGCACGGTGTAGCGCGCGGGGCCGGGTGGATTGGCGACCGTCTTGATGACGAAAGACGTGTGGCTGAAGTTGCGCGTCACGTCGTTCGCCTTGCGTCCGAAGAACGCGATTGGATTCGCCGAAACGTGCAGCGTCCACGATCCAGACCGAGCGCTTCGAGCGCACGCCACGGGATTGAGAGTTCGGTCGCGCCCTTGCCCGTCGCGCCCCTGACACCGGGCAATTCGCAAGCGGTGGCGGCGAGGGTCGGCAGCGTGCTGACGGCGGCCTTGCGATCGAACGCGGGAACATCGAGTCGCTTCGTGTCGAGCTTCCCGCCTGTGACGGTGATCGCGATCAGCGTCCGCATTTTCGCGTCGCCGATGGCGATGGCAAATGGCGCGGGCTTTGCGCCGGCCACGGGTGCGCTGGCGATGTAGAGATTTTTCGCGTCGTGGCGGACCTGGATGATCGCATCCTTCCCCGCAGGCGTGCCGCCGAAGCCGTCCCAGCACGCGTCGCGCAGGTCGCCATCAATTACGGGCGCAGTCGCGCCGACGCTGAGGCAGAGGCCGCCGGGCTTGTAGTATTGCAGATCGAGATGGAACCGCTGCAGGCCGCGGATGTTCGAGCCGTAGAGCCACGGCTTGTCCGTGCCGGCGACCGGGCGGCGGTCGGTGTTGATGCGCACGGGGCCGAGGCCCGCGGCCGCGTCGAAGCGCGCGGGCACCGCGACTGCCGTGCCCATTTTCAACGCCAGTCCCGGACGCGGCAGCGCGAGCCAGAGCGTGCCATCCGCATCGCGGCGATCGCCGGGCGCACCGAGATTGAATGCGATGCGTTGCAGCGTGCCCGCGCTCATCTGCGACTCCTCGAAGAGCGCCCAGTCCTCGTTGCGCCGCGCGCCCGCGGGTGCCATGCCGAACGAGGTCGCGAAGTTGTAAGTGCAGAGGCAATTTCCCGTGCCCTCGGCGTAGAGCAACATGCCGAGCGCGGGCACGATCGTCTGCCCGCAGCCGCTGCGGATGCCGCTGATGTTGCGCATCCCGGAGTCGTCCGCGCGGTCATACATGCCGATGCAGCCGCTGCGCAAAAAATCCATCGAGGCCGAGCTGATGACTCCGCTGCAGCCGTAGCTCGGCGTGTAGTCGCGCGTGTTCGACGCGCCGGTGAACGGTTCGCTGCGCATCGGCAACTCAAAGCCCTTCGCGCGCGGCAGGCGCGTGAGCGCGGCGTCCTTCGACTCGCTCGCCGCCGCTGCACCGAAGTCGCTGAGGTCCGCATTCGGCCTGCGCAGCGAGAGGAGCGGCAGCCCGGCGAGCTTGTTCTTTTCGAGCTTCACCGGTGCCTGCGCGAGCGGGCGCAGCGGCACGGGCAGGTATGGAGAAAATGTGCCGCCTGCGGTTTTCGCGGGACTTTTCGAGACGACGATCACCGCCTCGGCATCGTTGAATCCCCTGCCGCGTCCTGTCGCGAGCGGACTGTTCCAGAGCGTGAGATCGAGCTTCGCGTTCCAAAGCTTGCAGTCCGCAGCGAGTGCAAAATCCGTGGGCCGCCAGCCGGCGATCCGCTCGATGTCCTTCCACGCAAAGGTGAGCGCGATGCGTCCGTCGCTGAGTCTTTCGAGACGCGGAGCGGGACGCGGAAAAGTCGGAAGCTCGCGGAGCGTGGCATCGGCGATGTTCACGACGAGCTGGAACGTGCCGGGCCCCGGCGCGTTCACGCGCTGTGCGGTGGGGCGGAAGTCGAACGCGAGTTCCCACGCATCGTCGCGCTGCGCGTCTTTGTTCTTCGAAGCGAGGAGGAGGCGCAGCGTGTCGGTGGTGCTCTCGATGTCCATCGCGCACGAGGCGCCGGAACGCATCGCGCCGTCAATGTGCAGCGGCTTCGTCGCATCGAGCACGGGCACGGTCCACGTCTTGTCCGAGAAGACGTCGAGCAGTCGGCCAGTCGCGGCATCGAAGCGCACGACTCCGCTGCCGGCGGCGATGGAAAACGAGGTGTCGTCCGCGCGGGCGGGGGCGTCCATGCCCGCTGTGGCATCGAGCCTGCGCCGCCAGAGTTCCGCGCCGCTGTAGGCATCGAGCGCGGTGACGGTGTTTTCGCCGAAGACAAAGAGCCGCCCATTTGCGGCGAGCGGAGTGCGCGGGCGCTGGTGCCGGGCCTTCTGCAACTGCCCGTTTGGCTCGCCATACCACGCGAATTCCAGCGGCCACTTCACTCGCTCATCGGCCTCCACCTTCCCATCCGCGTCAAATGCGCCGGGCAATTTTCCCCGCACGATGAGCCGGCCCTGCGACTCGCCGGGCAGCACTCCGGGCGGTGGAGTGAGCGTGCCATCCGCCGAGCAGAGTACGCCGCCGCAGGGACGCAGCACGCGATACCATTCGCCCGGCGCGATGCCCGCCGCATCGCCGACCGTGATGACGAGACTCCCTGCAAAGGACGGCAGCTTCAGCCCCTCCGCCGCGAGGACGTGGATGCGCGTGCCATAGAGCGATGTCTGTGAGACTAGCCTCGCTCGCTCGGTCTGCACTGTGCGTGCATCCGCGAGCACCGTGATGATTTGAAATTGCGTCCGCGCCGCGAGCGCCTGCGCGAGTGTCGCATCGCGCCCTCCAAGCACGAATGCGAAGCCGCGAGGATTGGTGATCTTTTCCAAAGCGGGCGCGAGCGATGCAGGCAATGCCGGTGTTGCAGCGAACGGTGTCGGCGTCACCGGGCGCGCAACACCAGCGCCAAAAACGTGCAGCGCGCCGCGATGCGTGCTCGCGAAGATGCGCCCGTCGGAAACTGCGAGACCGCGCACCTGGCCATCCGTCGGCGCCTGCCACAACTCGTTGCCAGTCGCCGGGTCGAGCGCGACGACGCGGTTTTCCTCGCCGAGAAAAATCGCGTTTGCCGTGAGCACCTCGGCATGAACGCGCGGGCGCGGCTTGCTCCACCGCAGCTTCACGGAATTGCCGTTCACATCCCACGCGTCGCCCTTGCCATTTCCAAATGCGAACACGCGGTCACTCGTGAATATCGCGCGCGTGCGCCCGAGCAGGCCCGCGGCGATCTGTCCGCGCCAGCGCTGCTCCTGCCACTCCGGCGCGGCGGACTTCATCGCGGCGGTGAGCGGCCATTCCTCCTTGCCCGTCCGTGCGTGAAACGCGGCGAGGCTGTCTGCAAAATGATCCGGACTTTCGCCGAGACGCGGCGGCACATCCGGCTGCCAGCCGACTGCGGTGACGAACACCGTGCTGCCGAAAACCGTCGCCCACGTGCCGCCCTTGTGCCCGACCTCGGAGCCCGCCGTGTAGTGAACGAGACGGCCCGTTTGCAAATCGTAAGCCGCGGGCACGCCGCGCCCCGTCGGCACGAGCAGCGTGTCGTCCGTCGCGAGCAGCGCGCCCTGCGGTGCCGGTCCGCCAAACGACGCCGACGGCACATGCGGATACTCGATGTAATCGTAGCAGCTCGTGTCGTTGCACCAGCGCTCTGCGCCGGTCGCCGCGTCGAGGGCGAAAATGTAAACGCCTTCGCTCGGCCACATGCCCGCCGTGACATACACGATGCCGCCCCGCACGAGCACGCCACTGCGGCACGGCCAGCGCGAGGCGATGCGGCCATTGGCGATCACCTGGCTGCCATCCACGCCGAGGTGCCGCGCCCACAACTGCGCTCCCGTCGCTGCATCAAGGCAGCGCGCCACGCCGTCATCGCCCGCGAAATAGCAGCGCCCATTTTCGATCTGCGGAGCAAATCGCACCGGCCCGCCCGTCGTGAATTGCCAGCGCAGCGCGCCGCTCGCCGCGTCAAATGCACGCACCGTGTCATCCGCCGACGACGCAAGAAAGACGGTGCCGCCCGCGACAACCGGCTGCGCCGCGTAATCGAAATCGAGCGGATTCAGCGAGCGCCCCGGCTCGCCCCACGCCGGTCGCGGCGGCTGGCCCTGCCAAGTCCACGACTGCACGAGCGGCAGCTTCACGGTCTCCGTCGTCACCGATGAACGTGCGGCATCGCGCTTGTATGCGGGCCAGTCGGCGGCGATGGCGGTGGAGGCGACAGCGAAAATGCAGAGGAGGCTGTGCGTGTTCATGGGGTCAGTATCGGTCGGGTGAGAGGAGCGTGAGCGGGATGCCGGGTTCGCTGTCGGAAACGAGTTCTTCGACAATACGACCCGTCGCCGGGGCGAGGCTCAGGCCCATCATCGCGTGGCCCGTGGCGCAGATGAGATTCTGCCAGCGCGCGGTGCGTCCGAGATACGGCGGACCCGCGCTCCCCGCGGTGCAAACAAACTGATGAAATCGAGCAGGCATCGCCGCGATCTCATCACCGGTGAACCTGCCTGCGAGCAGATTGCCAACGCTGCGCCGAGAAACCACACGTCCATCGTCTGCCCGGCGTGCCGCTGGAATTGGAATTCGTCGCCGTGGTCATGGTCCGGACTTCGTGAGCGTGAAGCGATCAATCTCCCCACCGTTTGCGTCGAGCGCGCGGAATTGCAGGCGTTCCGGCGTGAGATTGATGAGGGAAAACGAATGCCGGTCGGCAACAAACTTCGCCGTGAACGGCACCCAGTTTCCCGGATTCTTCTCCTGAAAATACGCGGCGTTCTTTTGCAGGTCGCCCTTGTAGAGCGTGCCGCCGCCGCCGCCGGTGACGATGTGGATGATGCCGTTCGCCTTCGTGTTGCCCGCGCCGTCGAACGCAGTGTCGAGCTTGAACTCGCCGTTCACGTAGCCGCCCGGCAGACGCTTCGGCGACGCCGGTGTGAAGCGGAGCGGCACGCTGCGCTGGTAGTTGTGAACGTGCCCCGCGAACACGATGTCCACGCCGCAACTCTCAAACAACGGCGCGAGGAGCCGCATTTTCTGCTCGGAGTAATGCTCGCGCGCGCTGTGGAAAAGCGGCGCATGCACGCAGACGAATTTCCACGGCGCCTTGCTGCCGCGCAGGTCGCGCTCGATCCACGCGCGCATTTTCGGATCGTCCAGATTCGCGTAACCGCTGTTGTCGAGGACGAGAAAATGCCCGGAGCCGTTGTCGAATGAATACGCCCCGAGCGCCGGGAAAGCCGGACCGACTGCCGCGCGGAATGCCGCCGCCTCCGGGCTTTTTCCGATCGGCGTGTTCCAGACGCCTTCACCCGGACCATTCAGCGGCGCGTTGAAAAAATGATACGCGCCGAGCGCGTCGGGAGTCTCGACGAGATTGTGCGTATCCACGTCGTGATTGCCGAGCACGGCGTAGAACGGCACGGACGCCATGAGCGGCGCGCCCGTGGTGGCACCCGCTGTCTGCGGCTGGTCATACGTGCTCCAGAAATGGTGCATATACTGGCTCACGCGGCCGGTGGGATAGACGATGTCGCCGAGCACCACGAGGAACTGCGGCTGCGCGCGGCTGATTTGAAAAGCGACGGCGTTCTGCTGCGGTTTGCCGTTCGCCAGATCGCCGACCATCACGAAACGGATCGGCTTCGATGCGGTCGCACGCGTCGGAAACGAAGCCTCGCGGATGACCTTCGCCCCGAGCTTCACGCGATAGCTGATCGTGCTGTCGAACGGCAGGTCCGCGAGTGTCGCGGTGTATTTGAAATAGTGCTGAGGGACCTCGGGGATCACAGCCGCGGATTCATCCGGCTCCTTCTTTTCCGTCGCCGGCTTCGCCTGCGGTTTCGGTTTCGCCGGAGCGAAATCGAGTTGCACGCGCTCGGGCGGTGCAGTCCGCGCCGGCTGCCCTTTTCCGCCGAACTCCACGGTGAAATCGCCCGGCGTCTGATCCGTGAGCCAGACCAGCGTTTTCACATCCGCGCCTGTGAGCGACGATCCGTTGCCCGGCTGCACGTAAGGCTGCACGAGGATTGTCTGCGCTGACAACCGCGCCGCGAACGCGAGCGCGAGGAATGAGATGGGCGTGGGCTTCATAGTGCGAATTCAGGACAAATTCGTTTCATCGTTGGCCTCCGGGTGCGGGGTGCGCTGCGCTTTGCATCCGCAAAAATTTCCGCCCCGGTGCACACGATGTCGCTCGCGCTCCGTGGTCCACACGATCCGATAAGTTTCATTGGCGCGCAGGCAGCTTCGGACGGTTCGCGATGCCCGCGCGAATGATCTTCAGCACACACGCGCGTTCGTCCCCAAGGAGGGTCAGGCGCGGGGCGCGCACCCACTCGCTGCCGAGGCCGCACTCCTGCACGGCGAGCTTGATGTATTGCACGAATTTCGTGCTCACATCGAGATGCAGCAGCGGGGTGAACCAGCGGTAAATCTCCCGGGCTTTGTCCCACTCGCCGCGCCGGGTCAGCTCCCAGAAATACTGATTCTCCGCCGGGAAGGCGATGCCCGTGCCCGCCACCCAGCCGTCAATGCCGAGGATGGATGCTTCGAGCGCGAGGTCATCCACGCCGGTGAAGATGGCGTAGCGATCACCCACGGTGTTGCGCAGGTCCGTGATGCGCCGGACGTCGCCGGAGCTTTCCTTGAGCGCGACGCAATTTTTCTCGGATGCGAGTTCGGCGAATAGCTCCGGCGTCAGGTCGTTCGCGTAGCTGATGGGGTTGTTATAGACCATGATGGGCAGGCCGGTGCTTTTGGCGACGGTGCGAAAATGGGTAAGCGTCTCGCGCGGGTCGCCCTTGTAGAGCATGGCGGGCAACACCATCACGCCGTCGGCGCCCAGCTTCTCCATGTCGCAGGTGTAACGCACGGCCTCTGCCGTGCTCGTCTCGGCCACGCCGCTGAGCACGGGGACGCGTCCATTCACGGCCCCGATCATTGCCGAGATGACGCTGCGCTTTTCTTCGCCGCTCATCGCCTGGTTCTCCCCGAGCGACCCGAGGAAGATCATTCCGCGGACGCCGGATTTGATGAGCGCCTCGGCGTGCGCGGCGGTGGCGTCGAGGTCGAGCGCGCCGTCTTTGCGCATTTGTGTGGTGATGGCGGGGAAGACGCCGGTCCAGTGTGGTTTCATGTTCGGGTGTGATGATGTTTGTTTGAGTGGCGGTCAGCAGATTTTGACCACGGCTTTTCCGAGCACGTCCATCTTCGGCGTGATGCCGAGGCCGGGTGCTTTTGACGCGGCCATGCGTCCATTCACGCGCTGCGGTGCGCCGTTGGCGGTGGAGACGGTGACGTAGCTGTTGAAGTCCGTCGTGGTGAAAAGGAACTCCGCCGGCGTGCTCTGTGCGAGGTGCGCGATGGCGGCGGTCGTGATGTCGCCGCCCCACGAATCTTCGAGTGTCATCGCGATGCCCAACGAGACGCAGAGGTCGCGTGCCTGGCGGATTTTTGTGAGCCCGCCGAGCTTGCTGATCTTCAAGTTCACCACGTCCATCGCGAGGTCGGACTTCGCGCGCAGCAGGATGCCGAGGTCGTCGATGTTTTCATCGAGCACGAAGGGGTGCGGCGTCTGCCGACGCACGGCGAGGCACTCCTCATAAGTGAGGCACGGCTGCTCGATATACACATCCACATCGCGCACCGCTTTCGCCACGCGCACGGCTTCGTGTTGCACCCATCCGGTGTTGGCATCGGCCACGAGCCGGTCGCCGGGCTGGAGCTTTTCCGAGACGGCGAAAATGCGCGCGATGTCCGTGTCGGGGTCGCCGCCGACCTTGAGTTGGAAGCGCCGATAACCCTCCGCGCGATAGCCCGCGACCTTTGCCGCCATCTCCTCCGGCGACTCTTGCGAGATGGCGCGGTAAAGCTGCACGTCTTCGCCATACCGCCCGCCGAGCAGTTCGCACACCGGCATCCCGCACGATTGGCCGAGGATGTCCCAGCACGCGATGTCCACGCCGCTCTTCACATAGGGGTGGCCTTTGAGCGCGGCGTCCATCGTGCGGTTGAGCTTCGTGAGCTGGCGCGGGTCTTCGCCGATGAGATGCGGCCCCAGCTCGCGCAATCCCGCGCGCACGCCCTCCGCATACGCGGGAAGATAGAACGGCCCGAGCGGACATACCTCGCCGTGGCCCGTGATACCCGCGTCCGTCTCCACGCGCACGATGGTGCTGTCGAAGACGGTGACGGATTTTCCACCGCTCCACTTGTAGGCGGTTTCGACGAGCGGGAGTTCGACGCGATAGGCGAGGATGCGGGTGATTTTCATGGGAAGGACACGGAGCTTGGCGGACTAAGACTCGCTCGCAACACTACCCGCCAGCCATCGTCCGTCTTGACCCGAAAACGCCCGCCCGCATGAAACTCAGCACAGCCGCCGCCCTTCGCGCCGCCACCTCCGGCGTGGACATGCGCCTGCTGGAACAGCTCTTCGATCACACACCCGACATCGCCTTTTTCATCAAGGACTCCGCGGGCCGCTACGTCGTCGTGAACGACTCGCTCGTCGAGCGCCACGGTCTGCGCAGCAAATCGCAAATGCTGGGGCGTCGTCCGAACGACGTGTGCCCCGGCGATTTCGGACGCATTCCCGCCGAGCAGGATGCCGCCGTGCTGCGCACCGGCCGGCCCGTCATCGAGCGCCTCGAACTCCACTGGTATGTGCCGCACCAACCCGTCTGGTGCCTCACTACGAAGCTCCCCGTGCGCGACGCCACCGGCACCGTCATCGGCATCATCGGCATGTCAAAAGACGTGCGCTCCCCGATGCCCGCGAAAGAAATCCCGCCGGAGATCGCCGCCGCGCTGCGCCGCCTCGAGACCGCCTTCGCCGACCCGCTCACGCCCTCCATGCTCGCACGCATCGCGGGCCTCCCCGCCGCGAGATTCGCCCGCATCATCAAGCGCATCTTCGGCATCACCCCGACGCAGCTCATCGCCAAAACCCGCATCGCCGCCGCCTCCCGTCTCCTCCGCGAGACCGAGCGCACCATCTCCGAAATCGCCCACGAATGCGGCTTCACCGACCACAGCGCCTTCACCCGCGCCTTCCGCGCCGTGACGAGCGTGACGCCCACTGACTTCCGGAGCGGAGCCAACGGAAAGTGACCGCGCTCAACGCCGCCCATTCCGCAACAGCACCGTCGGATCTCCTCGCCAGACGCTCCAGCGCATCGTCCGATCACCAGTGCGCGATCATGCACAGATCATGCAAACGACACGTAAGGTCTGCGAAAGCACGCTGAGTGTTGCTAAGGAATGACGGGGATGGTTACGCGGTAAAACCCTCTGGCTTGGCTTAGCCGCGTGGCATCCGTCTCGGTGAAGGTGGCTGAGGTTCCATCACTGGTCACAGAGCCGACGGTGATCCAACTGCTCGCCGTCATGTTCGGTGAGTATTGCAGATTGTAGGTCGTGCCCACCGTGGCTTTGAACTGAAGCGAGATCAGGTTGCTAGTTCCCATGCGGGTGAAGCTCGCGACGGCGAGGTCTTCCACCGCACTGTTGACCACGACGAACTGCCCCATCATGCCATTATCCTCGTGCTGGAGGAAGTGGCAGTGATACATGAACGGGTTGGTGTTGCTGGCGAAATCATCATACTTGGCGATGACGCTCACGGACTCGCCCTTCGGCACATAGACGGTGTCCTTCCAGCCTGATTCATACTTGGCGGCGAGGCCGAGTGTCGAAGAGGACACGCCGCCCTGGGTGTCTGTCACCTGGCCCCCGCTTCGCGCGATGACTTTGAACTTAATGTCGTGAATATGAATGGAGTGACCGAAGATGTTGCCGCCGCTTGCCGCCGTGTTTGAGATGTTCCACTGCTTGATGGCGTTCAGGTTGATCGTTTGATTGAACACCGTCGAGGCGTAGGTCACGTTGTTGAACGTGAACTTTCCGCCGCCGCCGCCACCTGTGAGGTTGATCGTGCGGGTGTTTGTGACATCGGCATTGGTCCAATAGGTGTTGCTGGCCAGCGTCGCCGGCAGGGCGGTGATCGGAGTGGAGGTCGTCGCGGCCACGTTGATGTGCAGGATATTAAAGTCCGTGTTATTCAGCAGGCAGCCGTTGATCGGTCCGGAGTTGCCGCTGGGCGTGACGGGATTTCCCTCCTGACCGGGGAAGCCGAAAACTTGGCCGGAGTTGTAAGCTTTCAGATCAATGGAAGTCCCGACGGTGTCGGAGCCAAGATTCACCATGATCTCGACTCGCTCGCCCTCCATCAGGAACAACCGGGTCACTGCCACGGGCGCATTGAGCAAGCCTTGGTCATTGCCGATCACATAGAAGGTTCTGTTGTCGCTGAAGCCAAGATTGTATCCGCGCTCCACCTCGGCGTTGAGAATTCTCAGCCGCACGTATTGCTTCGGCAGGCTCACCTGCGGAGTTATAGTTCCATTGAGCAATACATAGTCGCCGTAGTTATCAAGAGCGTGGTCGTAGGCAAGGATGTTCCTGGTCAGGAAGCGGCGGCTCGTGACGGCCAATGGAAAGTCGTCCACGCCATAGGTTCTGGGAAGCGCGAGCGCTGCTTCCTGCGGGTCTTTGACGATGATGAAGCCACCCGCGCCGAGGGTCAATTGTTGCTGGGTCGTGGTATGAAGATGCGGATGATACCAGTAGGTGGCCGCGTTGTTTTTGACTGTGAAGCTGGGCGACCAGGTGGTCCCGGCAGGAACGGTTTGGTGCGGACCGCCATCCATGATCGCGGGGATGTGGAGGCCATGCCAATGCACCGTGGTCGTATCAATGAGGTTGTTGGTCACATTCATTTGCGCCACATCTCCTTGATTCATGATCAAAGTCGGCCCCCAGAAAAGCGCCCCATTGTAACCATAGGTCGTGCTGGCATTGCCGCTGCGGAACTGCTTCGTCGTCTGATTCAATGCCAGGTTGAAGGTGGTGCCCGTGATGATGTCCGGAACGTTCAGCGGATTGTAAGTCTGCGCTGTGGTGAGGGTGACGGCAACCGCCGCACTGGTCGCCAGATTGCCCGCGCCGTCGAACGCAGTGGCGGTGATCGCATTCGTGCCGAAGCCGAGCGGCACCGTCGCAATCCATGTCGCGAAGTTGTTGCTGCTCGTGGCAGCGACGTTGTTCACCTTCACACCGCTGACGCCGGACAGCGTATCAGAACTGGTGCCGGCCACGGTGATGGTATTCACGGCCGTCGAAACCGCGCTCGCCGGTGAAGTGATCGCCACGACCGGCGGCACGGTGTCCTGGGTGGATGACACGGTATTGCTATACGACGAGGAGCCGATGCTATTCGTCGCGAGGACGCGATAGTAATAAGTGACGCCATCGACAAGGTTGGTGAAACCGCCGGTAGGACTGGCGCCAGTCTGCGACGAGAGGAGGTTCGTCGCAAAGTTTGCGCTGGACGATATCTGCAATGTGTAACTTGTCGCATTCACCACTGCGGGCCACGCGATGGTCCTCGACGTGCCGGCGCTGTATGTCGGCAACGTGGCAATAGCCGGCGGCGACAGGGCCGTCGGCACGCCATTGGTGACAAGCAAGCTCACGGCATGCGTCGCATTGCCAGTGCCGTTGGTGCTGTTCGTGAATGTAATAGTGTCGCTGTAAGTCGCCGCCGAGAGACTGTTGGCATTCGTCGTATTGATGGAAGCCGTCACTGTCATATTGGCTCCAGCCGCGAGTGTGCCGCTCGCGCTGGAGAGCGTGAGCCAGTTCGCGGACTTAGTCGCAGTCCAGCTCATCGTGCCGGTGCCGTTGTTCGCAAGTGTGTAAGGGATGCTCGATGGCGAAAACGATCCACTGCCCGCCGCGCCTGCGGAAGACAGGGTGGTCGCCGGCGTGATGGCCAGCACCGGCGCTGCAGTCGCCACCGTGTAGGAGGCGCTGCTGCTCGTCGTGGAGCTGGCATTACTATCGGTCGCGGTGATCGTATAGCTGACGGTGGTGCCCGCGGTCTGCGCGGGGATTTGCACACCGTAAACACCGTTGCCCGCCGCGCCGTCGCCGTGCAGGCCGTCATCAAGCATCGCGACCGTCACCGGCGCGCTGCCAGTGGTAAGTGTCACGATGATGTCGTCAATGTCGCAGGTCGGCGGGCGTATCGGAGCGACGGGGCTGTAGCCGCTCCACTGGAAGCGCATCTTCATGTTCGCCGACATATCGGCGGCGACGAGGTCGTAGTGCTTCAGCGCGAAGGCGTGGTTGATCGTCGTGGCATTCAGCGCGAGTCCGCCGCCCGAATAGAAGGCGGCGTTGTTCACGACGAATGTCGTGGCATTAGTGATGGAACTTACCGCAGTGTTCGCATTGAAGTAATTGGCCAGGACGGTGACACTGCCGGTGGCGGTCGCAGCGGCACTGAGCGTGAAGTTGGTGTTCGCGGTGAGGGCGGTCACGCGGGTGTTGTTCGCGATGCCGTTGCCAGTCACGAACATGCCAACCGCCAGGCCCGTGGTGCTCGCACAGGTCACGGTGGTGCTCGCGTTGGTGGTGCCGCAACTCGCGAGCGTGACTTGGTTGCCTTGCACGACCATGCCGACAGCAAGTCCCGTGGTGCTGGCGCAAGTGACGGTGGCGGTCGCATTGAGCGTGCAACTCGTGAGTGCGATGGTATTGGCCGTGTAGTTCTCAAACAGGCGCGTGTTCCATGTCGTGCCGCCATCGGGTGAGATTTGGAAAGTCCAGCCGTTGTTCGACACCAGATCAGCGGTGCGCACATAGAACTCGACATTGCCTGCGCTGGGGGCGGTCGCGCTGATGGCATTAGTCGTCGTCGCCATCGAGTCGGTATAGGTTGTGTTGCCGTTGCTAAATTCTAGCCCGCAGCCCGATGCGGTAATCGTGGTGGCAACTGCGGTGACGGTAGAGTTGACCGTGAAATGCGTCGCATCCGTGATCGCCAGGACGACAGGGCCCGGCGGATTCGAGGTGACGCCAGAGACGCCCATGCCAACGGCCAGGCCGGCAGTGCTGGCGCAGATGATGGTGGGGCT
>JBBSEI010000110.1:0-13724 GCA_038239865.1 Chthoniobacterales bacterium | reverse complement strand
TCGTATGCCCTCGTCGTCGCGTCGCTGCCGAGGAAGCTGCGCGAGTCATTGCCCGGCTGACGGCTGACGCGCTTTCTCAACGCCGCGCCGCACGCTTCACGCCGTCTCCGCGAGGCATTTCTCGACGTAGGCGCGCGACTTATTGATCGCTGCGGTGATTTCCGGAGCGGTCGGCAAAATCGGGATGCCGCGCGGCGTCGGGTGCATGAAAATCTCCACGTAGCCCGTGTGGCCGATGTCGCGCAGCGCCTTCACGATGGGCCGGTAGTCGAGCGTGCCGAGACCGGGGAGCTGCTGCATCTCGATCTCCTTGCTCGTCTTTTTCATCATGCCCTCGGAGTGCTCCTGGAAATACACGAACGGCAGGTTCCGCGCGCCGAGGTCGCGGAGGAGCTTGGGGATTTGATCCGCCCAGCGGTGCAGATGATGCGGCGCAAAGGCGAGGCCGAGATTCCCCGAGCGGTTGAACTCCGCGAAGTAGCGCAGTGAGTCCGGATGATACACGGCCTGCCCGACGTGGTTCTCGATCGCGATCGTGATGCCGAGTTCTTCCGCCTCCGCGACGTGCGGTTTCATTTCCTCGAGGAATTTCTTCACCGCGTCCTTCGCCGTCTCGCCCTCGGGATCCTTCGGTCCCTTGCTCCCCGTCACGATGATCTTCCCGCCGAGCTTCTTCACCCACGCCATCTCCTCCTGCACGCCGAATGGCCCGAGTGGATACCGCGTGCTCACGCCGAGTTTCGTCCCGTGTTTTTTCAAAAGCGCCGCGAATGCCTCGTCGCCCATCTCGGTGATTTGCTCGCGCTGGTTGCCATGCACCTTGCACCAAATATCAATCGCCTCGCAGCCGGTCTTCGCGACTTCGGGCAAAATCACATCGAGCGGCATCTCGCCGTAGAGCGCGGAGGAAAGGATGTAGCGCAGTTTGAATGGCTCGGGTGCGGCGAACGCGGGCGCGACAACGGCGACGGCGAGAGTCTGGAGGAATTTTCGGCGGGGAATCATATGTGGGAGTTTTTTTGCGTTGTTCACCGAGAAGCTTCCCCAAGTTTTTTAGCTTCGGCGTTAAAGGTTCCATCAATTGCCCACATCGTTGTGTCGGTAAAAAGACCGACACCTCCGTCGCTGCGCTTCCAGACGCCGCCACCACCAGATGATTCCCATGTGAACTTTCCTTGGTTGGCTTTGCGGGCGTCTTCGATGTCCTGTTCCGAAAACTTATGTTTTTCCTGTCGAAAAAAATGCACGGAAACACATTTCCCATTCCAAAAACGGAAGAGCGCCGAATAATCCATTTTGTCGAAGCTGAGCGTTTTCGTTGAGGGCGGGACAATTTTTAAAAGAGGCCGGTCGTCCGGAGTGCCGTAAAGATTCCGAATTTGTGCTTCTGTCAGGCCAAGCCCAGCGAACGGTTGAGCAACCGGCGCAACCCGCCGGGCCAACACCAGCGGCCAGTCAGCGCGTTTGAGAACCGCTGGTGTGTATTCTTTAGCGTCGGCAATCGCACGGAGAAAATCCGTGTGCATCTTCGATCCAGCCTTACCGAGGTCGGGGTAGTTTTTGACAGCAATAGCTTGGTAATCAAGCTGGGCGCTAGCCGTGACCGCAAGGGCCAGCAAAAGTATGAACGTCTTCATGGGATTTATTTTCCGCACGCGGCATCGAGCATCGCAATCCACGGCCCGACGTAGTGGCCGCTGTCGTGAAAAGTGCGGCCGCTCACCATGTGCTGATCGATCACGCACGACTCGTTCACGTAGATGCCGCCGCACGCTTCGAGGTCGAACTTGCACTTCGCCACCGTCGCCATGCGCAGCCCCTTCACGATGCCTGCGCGCGCGGGAATCTCGACACCGTGGCACACGCTCGCCATCGGCTTCTTGTTTTCCCAAAACCACCGCGTGATGCGCAGCAGGTCCTCATCCTCGCGGATGTATTCCGGCGCGCGGCCGCCGCTGAAAAAGATGCCCGCGTATTCTTCCGGCTTGATGTCCTTGAACGCGATGTCCGCATCAATCGTGTAGCCCTCCCATTCCTTCGTGATCGTCCAGCCGGGCCTCACCTCGTGGAGCACCATCTGGTATTTGCGTTTCTCCGGCGCGGCGACGACGGGCTGGTAGCCGCCCTCGATGAGTCGGTAAAATGGATACAGCGTGTCCACAGTCTCCGTGGCGTCGCCGACGATGACGAGGACTTTGGGTTTTTGTGTGCTCATGCGAGTTGGATGGTTGGTTTAGCAGAGGTCACTTCAGACCCATGAGGTGCTTCAGGATGTAAAGTTCGAGCGCCTCGTAGTCTCGCGCGTCGCGGAATTGCTGCACGAGATTCGCATCGAGCGTGCGGACTTTTTCCACGAGGTGCAGGAAAAGTTCACGGCTGTTTTTGAGATGATCCGTCACGGGGCAGCCTCGCTGCGTGCGCATGGCTTTCACATCGAGCCCGATGAATTCGCCGCGCGATCCATAGCCGGCTTCCTCGAGCACGCGGACCTGGTTGAACCCGACGCGCAGATTTGCCCCGCCGAAGTTTTTGTCCTGATCGTATTTCAGCCCGTTCTGATCGTTGAGATGGACGCTGCCGAGCTTGTCGTGCGCGAGGGCGAAGGCCATCTCGTCGCTCGGGTCGAGCCCCGCGAGCAGCGCGTGCGCGCTCTCGATGAGGCCCTTCACGCGACTGTGATCCTTCGATGCAAACGACAGCGCGATCGCGTGGCCGATGGTCGGCACGTAGGCCTGGTCGGTCGGCTCATTCGGCTTCGGCTCGATCCAGATTTCGACGCCCGAGTCGTAGTCGAGAATCGCGTTGATCGTTTCCAAGATCCGCTGATACGCGAGCCGTGCGTCCTTCGCCTCGCGCACGTAGCTGCCCTCCCGCGCGAGCCACAGCACGATCGCCTTGCAGTCAATCGCCTTCGCGATGTCGATGCACTTCTTCGTGCGATCCCACGCGTAGGCGCGGTCGCTCGCGCTGTTCGATGTGTATGCGCCATCCGTGGTCTGTTCCGCAAACCACAGCCGCGGCGCGACGAACTCCGGCGTGAGGCCCTGGTTCGCCAGCATCGCCTTCACAGCGGCAGCCTTCTTCGCGATCTGCGCGGGCGAAAGTGCGTCCATTCCCGGCACCACATCGTCGTCGTGAAACTGCACGCCCTCAAAGCCGAGCGGACGATACAGCGCGAATTTCTCCTCGTGCGGAAACGCCTTGCGCGTCTCGCCGCCAAAAGGATCCGCGCCTTCGCTGATGTTCCAGGGGCCGAATGAAAAACGGTATTGTGTGGGGACGGTGGTGCTCATGTGAGAAGGTGGTTTTGCAAAGCGCACGGCGCCGGGTTTCTTAGCGGCGAAGCGGGCGAGGCAGATCTTATAAATGCCGGGACGCGGCGGCGCGGAGGAAAATCGCGCAGCATTGTCCCGGGGCGCCCGCGAACTGCCCGTTGCGCGGAAAAGCTGCGCGATGGTTCGCGGCTCGCGCGGCGGGATTTCTTTTTTGCCAACGATGCGACGACCTGCGGATACTCCTCTCACCAATCCCACGACCATGAACCTTCCGCGCACTTCCCGCCGTTCCTTCCTTCGCACCACCCTCGCAGCCGGCGTCGCGCCGATGTTTCTGCCGGGCCGCATCTGGTCCGCGGACGTGAAGCCCAACGACAAACTTTCCATCGGCCTCATCGGCAACGGCAAGCAGAATACCACCCACCTCGGCGACTGGCTGAAGCGCGCGGACACGCAGGTCGTCGCGGTGTGCGACGTGGATACGACGCGCCGCGAAAATGCGAAGAAGACGGCCGAGACGCACTACTCAAAAGCGAGCGGCACGGACTACAAGGGCTGCGCGGCGTTCACGAATTTCGAGGACCTGCTCGCGCGGAAGGACATCGATCTCGTGTGCGTGGCGACGCCGGATCACTGGCACGCGCTCATCGACATCGCGGCGGCGAAGGCCGGCAAGGACATCTACGCCGAGAAGCCGATGACCGAGACGATCCACGAGGCGTGGACGCTCGTGAAGGCGATCCGCGACACGAGTCGCGTCTTCCAGACCGGCTCGCAGCAGCGCAGCTCGCGGGAGTTCCGCATCGCGTGCGAACTGGCGCAGAACAACATCGTCGGGAAAATCTACCACGCGTCCGTCGGCGTCGGCGGTCCGGGCAAGCCGTGCGATTTGCCGGAGGAAGCGATGGAGCCCGGGCTCGACTGGGATCGCTGGCTCGGGCCCGCGCCGATGCGGCCGTATCACAGCGAGCTCTCGCCGCGCGGCGTGCACAATCATTTCCCAAACTGGCGCAAGTACTGGGAGTACGGCGGCGGCATGGTGACGGACTGGGGCGCGCATCATTTTGACATCTGCCAGTGGGGCCTCGGCGAAGACGGGCGCGGCCCGGTGGAAATCACGCCGCCGGCCGAGAAGGACGCGCAAAAAGGCGCGAAGCTCAAATATGCGAGCGGCGTCGAGGTGGATCACATCTCGGAGAATGGCGTCACCTTCCACGGCGAAAATGGATTCATTTTCGTGAACCGCGGACGCTTCATTTTGAAAATCGGCGACAAGGAAATCGCGAACTACAGCACGAACGAAAGCAAGCCGCCGCTCAGTCAGCAGCTCGATCTCGTCGAGAAGGAATATCTCGCGAGCGCGAAGGTGAAGCTCGAGGCGACGACCGGCCACAAGGACAACTTCATGGAATGCGTGCGCTCGCGGAAGCGCCCGATCGCGGATGTGGAAATCGGCGCGCGCAGCGTGACGACGTGCCACCTCGTGAACCTCGCCTACCGTCACGGCCAGAAAATCCAGTGGGATCCCGCGAAGCTCGATTTCGCCGGCGGCACCGGCAAGGCCGAGTGGCTCACCCGCGAGTACCGCGGTCCGTGGAAAGTCTGACGCATCGGAGCGGGATTTCTCCTGGCAACTAACGCCGAGATAAGTCCCGGAAGGACAATGGAAATTAGCCAGTGGCGCAAGCCACCGGATCACGCCACGCAAGACATCCGCCCCGGAGGGCGCGGCGGAAAAATGTGCGGTGCTATGTTCCAGCGCTCCTGCCGGGGCGCATGGCGTTTTTTGCGACGTTCCGGTGGCTTGCGCCACTGGCTAATTTCCATGACGCCTCCGGCGTCCGCGACTGAAGGACAGTCTAGGCTTTCAGCGTCACACCCACGCGCGGGCACAGGTCCGCGAGTTCGCAATGCCCGCAGTCCGGCTTGCGCGCGGCGCAGCGTCGGCGGCCATGCCAGATCAGCCAGTGACTGAAGAGCGCCCACTGCTCGCTCGGGATCAGCTTCATCAGTTCAAATTCGATTTTCTCCGGCGTGCTCTCGCGCGTGAGGGCGAGTCTCCCGCTGAGCCGCTGCACGTGCGTGTCCACGACGACGCCCACGTTGATCGCGAACGCATTTCCGAGCACCACGTTTGCCGTCTTGCGCCCGACGCCCGCGAGCGCCGTGAGTTCATCCATCGTGCGCGGCACCTCGCCGCCATGCCGCTCGACGATCGCCGCACAGCACGCCTTCACGTTCTTCGCCTTGGCACGGAAAAATCCCGTCGTGCGGACGATCTCCTCAAGCTGATCCTGCGGCAGCGCGACAAAGTCGGCCGCACTTTTGCACACGCGGAAAAGTTCCTTCGTCACGATGTTCACCCGTTTGTCCGTGCATTGCGCGCTGAGGATCGTGGCGATCAGCAGTTCGAGCGGCGTGGTGTAATCCAGTTCACAATGCGCCGTGGGATACGTGCGCGCGAGCACGCCGCAAATTTCCTGCGCACGCGCCGAACGCGCGACTCCGCTTTCGCGAGCCATCTACTTTTTTGGAGCAGCAGCTTCGAGCGCCGCGGCCTTTTGCTTCGCCTCGGCGGCCTTTGGATCGTCGGGATATTCCTTCGTGATCATCTTGTACACCTCGATCGCCTTCTTCCGCTTTTCCTCGCGGAGGACCGAGCGCTCTTCGTCGGCTTTTTCCGCCTCCGTCTTCTCGCCTCCGCATGCGGACAAAAATAGCGCCGCGCCGAGTGCGGAGATCAGAGGGAAAATGCGGGACATGGAAAGTGGGAGGAGATCGGTGCCGGAGCGTCGGGGCGGCGGGTGTTTTCCGCATCCGCTCTCCACTGCCAAGCTATTTCTGCGGCACCGCAGCCGGCGCAGGCTTCGCCGGAGGATTCGCGGGCGGCTTCGCTGCCGCTTTCGCCGCGGGATTCGCGGGCGTTTTCGCTGCGGGATTCGCAGGCGTTTTCGCCGCGGTTTTCGCCATGGGATTTTGCGCTGGCGGCACTCCCGCTTTTTTCGGTTCGGCCGGTTTGTCTTCGGCGGACTTGTTGTCCGCCGGTTTGGCGTCGGCGGGTATTTCCGCGGCCTTTGCGGCCTTCAGTTCCGCGGCGCGCGCCTCGGCGGCGGCGCGTTTTTCCTGCTTGGTTTTCACCGGATATCCGGGCTCCGACTTCGCCTGTTTTTCCGCGAGTTCGGCGGCTTTCCAAAGTCCGGCCGCGGCCACCTTCGGCGCACTGGCGTAGCGCACCTGGATTTTTTCATACGTTTCGATCGCGCCATCGAAATCCTTCTTCGCTTCCTGGATTCTCCCGACGAGAAAAAGCGCCTTCGCCTGCAACTCGAAGCTCTTTCCCGTCTGCGTGTTCACGACTTTTGAGAGCCGCTGGATGTAGTCGTCCTTCGGCTGCCCCGTCTGCTCAAACTCGCCGAGAATCACACCGTAATCCGCCTCGAGCGCCTTCGTGGATTTGGGGAATTTCGACTTCAGCGCCGCGAATTTTGCCCCCGCCTCCGCGGCCTTGCCCTGCTCCTGCAGCAGCTTCGCTTCCCAGAAAAGTGCGACCGCCTGGGCATCGAGGGTATTGTGCGGGACCCGCGTCATGTCCTCCTTTTCGTCGAGCGGATATTCCTGCCGGATGCGCGCGATGTTTTTCGTGATGTCGTCGTTCCGCTTCGCGTCGAAAAGCCCCGCGAGATACCGATCGAAATCCGACGGCGTGAACGTCGCCGCGCTGCGCTCCGTGCCATCCGCATCCTTCACTTTCACCGACTGCGGCACGGTGCGGAACGCCTCATCCATCACGCCGAACGCGCGCTTCGGGTCATTCTCCGCGAGGAAGGACGCGAGCGCGACATCGAGCTTCGCCTTCACGAGCGGCGTCTTGCCGTAGTCCTCCGTCAGTTTTTTGAAGGTCGCCTCCACCTTCGCCGCATTCGTCTGCTGCGCCTTCCGCTTCACATTTTCCACCGTCACGAGCCGCTCGAGGGCCTCGGCGAGTCGCTCGCTCGCCGGATAGTCCTTCAGCATCCGCTCCACCGCGGCGCTCACTCCATCCACGCCCTTTTGCCAAGTCTGCTTCTGCGCCTCGTTGAGCGTGAGGAAAGGCGGCAGCTTTGCGAGTTCCTTCAGCCAGCGATCGGCGATCTTGATCAGCGCGCCGTCGCCGCGTTTTCGCTCCAGCTTGTTCGCCGTTTCGTAGTCCACATAGTCGAACAGCTTCTTCACGCCCGCCTCCAGATTCTGCAGCGAAGACTGCCCGCCCGGCGCGCCCTTCTTGCTGTCGAGCGCGCCGGAAAAAAGGAACTCCGCGATGTTATTGTACGCGAAGTACACGTTCTCGTGCTTCGGATATTTCGCCACGAAGTCCTCCATCAGCTTCAGCGCCGCGACGTAATCCTTCTTCTCATTTTCCACGTCGAACACCTTGAAATACGCGCCCGGCGCCGGATCGCTGTCGGGATATTTCTCGTACACTTTTTTCCACGCCTCCACCGCCTTGTCGCGCTGGTTCACCGTCGCGAACGCGGCGCCGAGGAGATACTGCGCCACCGGCACGTTCGTCTTCGTCGCCTCGCTCTTCCCGCCGGCCGCCGCAAATTTCGCGAGGAACGCCTGCAGTTCCGTCACCGCCTTCGCCGGATCGCGTCCGCCGAGGATTTGGCAGGAAATGAACCACGCCTCCTCCGCCTGCGGACTGTTCGGGAATTTGTCGCGCAGCGTCTTGAAAGTCGCGAGCGCCGCGTCCGCCAGCGCCACATCCTGCGCCTCCCGCGCCTGCGCCTGCTGCACGCTGCCTTTCACCAACAGAGTCTGCACTTCGATCTCCGGCTTCAGATTGCTCGCGAGCAGCTTGGTGCAAAGGTCGAGCGCCTTCTTGTAGTCGTTCTTTTTCAGCGCCGTCGCCGTGAGAATCTGCATCGCCTCCGTGGTGAAGCGCCAGTCCTTGTAGTCCTCCTGGCCCTCGGCCACGACCTTCTCCGCCTGATCGGCGTCGCCCTTTTCCACGAGCAAATTCGCCACCAGCAGCGCGAGATTGTCGCCGTTCGCATTGCCTTTGAAACCGGCGCGAAATTCCTGATACGCCTCCAGCGCCTTCGCGACATTTTTCTGCTCGGCATAGGTGAGGCACATCAGCGCCGCGCCCGTCGCCCGCGCATCCTTGTCCTTGGCAAAAAGTTCCTTCTGCGAGAGCAGATGCCGCATCAGCGTGCGCGCCTCGTCGGTCTTGTGGAGGAAGAGAAAAATCCGCGCGATTGAAAGCCGCGCGGCGAGATATTGATCCTGCCCACTCTTGTACTTTTCCCGCTTCTCGTCCTCGTAGTTGATCAGGCTCTCGATCCGATTCTTCATCGGCAAAAATTCCGCCGTCCCTCTCGGCAGCAGCGCGATCTGCTGTTCGAGCGCGGTGATTTTCGCGGTCTGCGCCTCCACCACCTCCTCCACGCTGCGCACCGCGCGGAACGCCTCCAGTGAAGCCTTCAGCAATTCCGTCTGCTTCGCCTTTTGCGCCTCGTCGTCGGGATTCGTCACCGCGTGCTGGCTGCGCGTGAGCTGCATCTGGCCGACGAAAAAGACCGCCTCATTCATCAGCGCCACGTCGCCGCTTTTTTGATACGCCTGCGTGAGCGACGGCTCCGCGTTGTCAAAAAGCCCCATCGCCTTTTTCACCTCCTCGGGCGACGGCTCCTTGCCGCCTTTCGCCTGCAGCAGCGCATTCGCCTGGATGAAATACGTCTTCCCGATCCACATCAGCGACTCCCACGCGTACGGGCTCGTGCCGATGCGCGCCACGACGGCAAAGCCCTTCAGTGCCTCTTCGTAATTCTCCGATTGCAGCAGCAGCGTCGCCCGCAAAAACTGCGCGCCATCCATGTCGCGGCTCTTCGGAAACGCGGCGATGAACGCATCGTATTCCTTGATGCCCTCGGCGAAAATTTTCTTCTGCGCATCCTTCTGCGGAGCGGTTTCGCCAGGCATCTTGGACGCCTTGAGCGTGAGCGATTTTGCCACCAGGAGCTGCGCCATCTCCCGCGCCGCCACGTCTATTTTCGGATTCGCGATCAGCTCCCGCAGATGCCGGATCGCATCGTCGTACAGTCCCTCCTGCACGCGCGCCACCGCGAGGCGGAATTTTGCATCCAGCGAGCGCGGTGAGAGCATTTTGTATTTGGCAAAAAACGCCTCGAACGCCTCCGCCGCCTCCTTGAATTTTCCCGCGTTGAAAAGCCGCTCCGCTGCCTCGTACTCCAGCGAGTCCGGCGACACCACCGGCTTCCCGCCCGGCGCTTGCGCCAGCGCGACGGGCGCAGTGGCTCCGAGGATCAGCAGCGCGGTCGCGGCGAGGATGAGCCTTCCGGCTCCATGCATGAGCCTTCCGGCTCGGGGGACAATTTGAGCTTTCATAATTCTGGGTGGGAACAGCCCGAAAGGTTACGAAAGCCCTCGCAATCCCGCCAACGAAAACCGCGGAAAAATCGCCATTTTCGCCAAGCTCGGCGCAGAACAGGCTCGCGAAGTTTTTTGAAACGTGGAGACGGATCGCATTTCCTCCGCGCGACACCGGCGCGGAAATGAGTCTTGAGTCCGCGCCCGCCGTCGCGGGAAGATCGCCGCGTTGTCCAGCGATCCCACATCCTCCGCCGCCGCGCCCATCGCCGTGATTTTCGCGCGTCCCGAGGAAAGTGGCGCCTTTCGGAAAACACTCACCGGCATCCAAAAAGGAAAATGCGGCACGCTCGCGGCGTGGCGCGGGAGCATCGGAAAAATCGCGATCATCGTGGTCCACACCGGCATCGGCCCCGCGTCGGCGGAGCGCGCGATGCGTGAATTGCTCACGCACGAAAAACCTCGCCGCGTGATCAGCGCAGGCTTCGCCGGCGGACTCGATCCCGCATTGCGCGCCGGCGACACACTCACCGCGGATTTTCCGACGACGCTCATTTTCTCCCAAGCCACCCCAATCGAAACGCCCGCGGAAAAAATCGCGACCTTCCGGCAAACCGGCGCGCGCATCGTGGACATGGAGTCGGACATCATCGCTGCCGCGTGCGCGCGTGCGCGCGTCCCGCTCACCTCCGTGCGCGCCGTGAGCGACTCCGCGGAGGAATTTCTCCCCGTGCCGTTCGATGCGTGGTTCGACACGCACGGTCAGCGCGCGCGACCTGTCGCGCTCGTGCTGCACCTGCTCCGCCACCCGTCGCACATCGCGCCGTTCGCGCGCTTCGTCTCGCGGCTGCCGCGCGTGGCGCAGGCGCTCGCGCTCGCCATCGAGCGAGCGCTGCGCTGATTCGTCATTGCCTCGCCCGCCGCGATTCGTCATTCGCCCTCCGCCGATGGCGCTCCTGCTCTACCGCCTCCTTTTTCCGTTCGCGTTTCTCGCGGCGCTTCCATTTTACGCACTGCGCCTGCGGCGCCGCGAAAGTGGCCGCGCCGCGCAACCCAAACCCACAGGCTATCAACTCGGCCTCGGCCAGCGTTTCGGGCGCTACGCGCCGGAAATTCGCGCGCGTCTTTCCTCGCGCCCGGCCCCGGTGTGGATCTGCTCGATCAGCGTCGGCGAGACGCTCGTCGCGCTGAAAATCGCACGCACGCTCCGCGCCCGTGATCCGGCGGCGCGCGTGGTCCTCTCCGTCACCACGAGCACCGGCTACGAACTGCTGCTCCGCGAAACCGCCGCGCTCGACTGGCTCGTGCCGCTCTACAATCCGATCGATTTCACCTTCGCCGCGCGCGCCGCGATCTTCGCCATCCGTCCGCGCGTGCTCGTGCTCACCGAGGGCGGCATCTGGCCAAATCTCCTCGCCGCCGCGCGCGCCGCGGGCATCCGCATCGTCCTCGCCGGCGCGCGACTTTCGCCGCGCAGCGAGCGGCGCTGGCGGCGCTTCGAAAAAGTCGCGCGTGCCGTGTGGGATTTCTTCGACATCGTCTGCGTGCCGGAGGCGGAGGACGTCGCGCGCTTCGCTTCCATCGGCGTCGCACGCGAGCGCATCCGGCATACGGGCAGCGTGAAATTCGACAACGCCATCGCGAATGGCGACGCGCGCGAAGCGGAGTTCCGCGCACTCCTCGGACCCCTCGGATTTTCCGGCCCGATCCTCGTCGGCGGCAGCACGTGGGCTCCGGAGGAGCGGGCGCTCGCCGACGCGCTGAAAGACCTGCGCGCCGATTTTCCCGCGCTGCGACTCATCCTCGTCCCGCGCCACGTCGAGCGCGCCGCCGCCATCGCCGATGAACTCACGCGCGCCGGTCTGCGCGTCATTTTGCGCAGCAAAATCTCCGCCGGCGCTCCCTCCGCGGGAGGGCGCGAAGCCGACGTGCTGCTCGTGGACACCACGGGCGAACTCCGCGCCTGGTACGCGCTCGCGACGGTCGTCTTCGTCGGCAAAAGCCTGCCCGGCATTTCCGAAATCGGCGGACAAAATGCCGGCGAGCCCGCCGCCCTCGGCCTGCCCGTCATCTTCGGTCCGCACATGGAAAATTTCGCCCCGCTCGTCGCGCGCCTTTTGCGAGACGACGCCGCCGTGCAAATCGCCGCCGCCTCCGATCTGCCCGGCGCGATCCGCGCACTGCTCGCCGATGAAACCGCGCGCAACGCGATCGGCACACGCACGCGCGCCGCGCTCGTGCCGCATCAGGGTGCGACCGCGCGCACGGCGGAATGCATCCTCAAGTAGTGCGATGAAGCCGCAGGCCAAGGGCTGCGCCACGCCCGTCCGACCTTCCGCCCATTCGCCGCCACCGCTTGTGTTTGCACCCTTCTTCGCACGAGCCGCGAAATTTCCGTTTCCCTTCCCACCTTCGTGCGCTTTCCTACGCCCCCGCACATGGCCCATACCATCACCAGTCCCGTCTTCGTCGTCCGCGACAACATCGACACGGACCAGATCATCCCCGCGCAATACCTCACGCTCGTGCCCACCAAGCCCGACGAATACGAAAAGCTCGGCACTTTCGCCCTCATCGGCCTGCCCGACGACCAGTATCCGGAAAAATTCTTCCCCGCCGGCGCGACGAAGACGCCGTATAAAATCGTCATCGGCGGCAAAAATTTCGGCTGCGGCAGTTCGCGCGAACACGCGCCGATCGCCCTCGGTGCCGCCGGCTGCGAGGCCGTGATCGCCGAGTCCTTCGCGCGCATCTTTTTCCGCAACTGCGTCGCCACCGGCGAACTCTACCCGTACGACGCCGCCGAACGCCTCTGCGAAAAAATCAAGACCGGCGACATCGCCACGCTCGACCTCGACACCGACACACTCACCGTGAACGGCGCGAGCTACCCGCTCAAGCCCCTCGGTGAAGTACGCCCGGTCATCGATGCCGGCGGCGTCTTCGACTACGCGCGCCAGACGGGCATGCTCCCCGCGCAAAAGTAATCTCCGCCGCCGCGCCGGGCGTTTCCTCCGCGCCGCCCGCGCGGGCTTTGCGCCGCCCGCGCGAGAAATCGCACTTGAGTCGCCGCCGCGGAGCGATCACATTCCGCGCTCACGCAGCCAAAGCGGGTATAGCTTAATGGTAAAGTGCCAGTCTTCCAAACTGGCCATGAGGGTTCGATTCCCTCTACCCGCTCTCTTTCTCCACCAGAGGTAGTTACAAAAAAGAGGACTCAAAATCGGTTATTTTAGGGACACTCGTGGGAATACATGCGCCGATGTTCAGCGCTGTTTCCACACGTCCGCTGCTGCATTCGTGAACGTGATCCGCGCCACGTTTTCCATCCTCGGCGGGACTCCACAGAAAAAATTTTCCAATTTTTTCCGATCCTAAAAGGTCGCGAGGCTCACCGTTCGCGCCGCCGATCACAAATCTCATCATGCGAAAAAGCGAAAATTCTAAGCTGCGGATGTTCACCGATGTGGGCCGCAGTCACCGATGTCCGGAGCACGAAAAAAGTGACAAATTCAGCCGACTCATCCCCGCCGCCGCTCGATCAAAATGCGGCCACGGTCAATTTTGGAAGTCAGTTTTTTTCACGATCCGCGCCGCCGCACTCGATCAGGCTGAGTTCGATGAGTGGATGCGGCGGTATCCCAATAATGACGGTTTTGGTGATGTCGTTTCCAACGCACCGGAGACACGCAATCCAGAATTATGAGGAACTTGCTCATCGCCCTTAGCACCTCGCTGATCATCCTCCCAGCAATCGGTGACGAAGATTAAGTTCCGCAAGTCCAGCTCGACTTTTTGATCGCACGACTGCCCGAAGCCGCCGCCTCAGAGATCATGACGGAACTGCAGGATGTGGCGCACGCAAAAGATGCTCGCACATGGCTGCTCACGATAATTGCCAAACCCGAAGCGACACTGGTGGATCGGCCTATTTTGGGTATTTATTTACTTGACGCATAATCCAAACTGCGCCAAACTCCGCGCATGAACACGGAAGAACTTCCCGAAACGCTGCTGCAAGCGGTCACGTATTTTGCGGACGAGGCGCGCGCTCACGACTTCTTCGTTGCGATGCGC
>JBBSEI010000109.1:0-13743 GCA_038239865.1 Chthoniobacterales bacterium | reverse complement strand
GATCCTCGCCTTCGTCGCCGGCACCGCCGTCGGCTGGGTGCTCTACCACGGCGTGGAAAAAGAGCCGCTCTCGCTCCCGCTCTTCCGCAACAAATTCTACCTCGATGAAATCTACGGCGCGATCGTCGCCGGCACGCAGGACGTGCTCGCCTTCATCGCCGCGGGCGTGGATGCCGTGGTCTCCGGCATCGTCCGCGCCGCGGGCATCGCGACGGTGGGCCTCGGCTACGCGCTGCGCCTTTTCCAAGTCGGCAACGTGCAGGCCTACGCGTTCATCTTCGGGCTCGGAGTCGTGACGCTGATCTACTTTCTCGTTTTTAAATGACCGTTCTCTCGCTGATCCTCCTGCTGCCGATCGTGAACGCCCTCGCGATCATGTTCGGCGCGCCCGCACGCCGGAGCGCGCTGCTCGCATCGTGGGCGCAACTCGCGCTCACGCTCTTCGCGGTGCTCGGCTACCATCGCGACGCGGGTGGCCTGCAATTCCAGAGCACTTGGAATGTCGCCTCGGAGTGGGGCCTCAGCCTCAAGCTCGGCGCGGACGGCCTCAGCCTCGTCATGCTTTTGCTGACGGCGCTCGTCACCGTCGCCGCAGTCCACGCCTCGCCGCGCATCGAAAAACGAGAGGGCCTTTTTTTCGCCTGCGTCCTGCTGATTGACGCCGGCGCAGCGGGCGCATTCGCATCGTTCGACCTCTTCTTTTTCTACGCCTTCCACGAACTCGCGCTCATCCCCACCTTTTTGCTCATCGGCATCTGGGGGCACGGCCAGCGCCACGCCGCCGCGTGGCGCAACACGGTGTACCTCGCCCTCGGCAGCATCATCCTGCTCGTCGGGCGCGCGCAGCTCTACCTCGCGGATCCCGTGGGCGCGCGCACGTTCGACATGGTGCTCATGCTGAAAAACCGCGCGCTCATTCCCGCAGCGGCGCAGGGCGGCATCTACGGCTGGCTGCTCGTCGGTTTCGGCATCCTCATTTCGCTCGTGCCCTTTCACTCGTGGGCGCCGTCCGCGTACGCGAGCGCGCCCACTCCCGCCGCGATGCTGCACGCGGGCGTGCTGAAAAAATTCGGCCTCTACGGCCTGCTGCGCGTCGCCGTGCCACTGCTCCCCGAGGGCGCGCGCGAGTGGTCGCACGTCCTCCTCGTTCTGCTCGTGCTGAACATCCTCTACATCGGCCTCGTCACCATCGCGCAGAAGCGTCTCGACACGATGCTCGGCTACTCGTCCGTCATGCACATGGGCTACATTTTCCTCGGCATCGCCGCGGGGAATGCCGTGGGCCTCTCCGGTGCCGCGCTGCTCATGCTCGGCCACGGCCTTAGCATCGCCGCACTTTTCGCCGTCTGCGGCTACTTGCGGCAAAATTCTCCGACGACCGCGTTCATCGATTTCGGCGGCATCGCCAAGACCGCGCCCTTCCTCGGCTACGCGTTCGGCATGGCGGCTTTCGCGAGCATCGGACTGCCCGGCTTCGCCAATTTCGCCGGCGACCTCATGGTGTTCTTCGGCGCGTTCGGCAGCGCGCCGATGCCCGGTGCGCTCAGCTTCAGCGCGATTCAGATCGCGGTCATCTGCGGACTGTGGGGCGTGGTCATCAGCGCGGTGTACATGCTCCGTGCCTACCGCCAGATGTTCATGGGCGCAGGCACCGGGACAAACGTGATCGCAGACGCCGCGCCGATGCTCCGCTGGCCGCTCCTCGTCCTCCTCGCCGCGCTCCTCATCGGCGGAGTCTGGCCGCGCTCGTACCTCAGTTTCATCCAGCCGAGCGTGGAGGCGCTCATCGCGAAATAGGCCATGCAACAAATCTTCCCAGCCATCGCGCTTGAAATTTCCGTGCTCCTGCTCGGCGTGCTCATGCTGCTCGCTGAGGCCTTCAGCCGCCGCGCGGATCGCTCCCACATGGCGAGGTATGCGATTGGCGTCCTCGCCGCGATCGTCGGCTTTTCGTTTTTCACGAAGGCCGCTCCGGAGCACATTGAGGCGGGCAGCTATTGGACGATGTATTCGGTGGATGCGACCGCGCTCTTTTTCAAACGCATCGCGCTCGTGACCACGATTGCCTTTCTCATCATGGCGCTCGAGTACCGTCACGTCCTCACGCGCTTCATTCCGGGTGCGGAGGAAGGGCGGGGGACCGGCGAGTTTTACTGCCTGCCGGTCTTCATCTGCGCGGGGCTGATGTTCATGGCGTCGGCGGTGGATTTTATCCTCATCTTCGTCTCGCTGGAACTCGTCACCATCGGCTTCTACGCGCTCGTCGCCTATATGCGGCGGAACACGCTGTGCCTTGAGGCAGGCGCGAAATACCTCATCCTCGGTGCGCTGAGCACCGGCTTCCTCGTGTACGGCATCACGTGGATTTTCGGCATCACGGGGCAGACGAATCTTTTCCTCGTGAAAACCGAACTCATCCGCGGCTTCTCCGTGCCGAGCATCGCCGGCACCGAGCACCTCGGCCATCTCATCGGCAACGAATCCGCGTTGCTCTTCGGCATCGTGCTCGTCCTCGTCGGGCTCGGCTTCAAGGTCGCCGCCGCGCCGTTCCAACTCTGGGTGCCGGATGTCTATCAGGGCGCGCCGACGCCCGTCACCGCGTTCCTCAGCGTCGGCAGCAAGGCCGCAGGCTTCGTCGTTCTCGTCCGCGTGCTCGAGGTCTTCCTCGCCGTTCCCGCCCTCGGCGGAAAAGTCACCACCGTCCTCGTGCTCCTCGCCGCCGCGACTTTGATCTACGGCAACATCACCGCGCTCCCGCAGGAAAATCTCAAACGCCTCTTCGCATATTCCAGCATCGCGCACGCCGGCTATCTGCTCATCGCGTGCGCGAGCCTCGCGGGCGATCCTGCTGCGGCAAAGCAGGCGATCAGTTTTTACCTCGCGGGCTATCTGCTGATGACGCTGCTGAGTTTCCTCATCCTCATCGTCGTCGCGCGCCACAGCCGCGGCGATGAAATCCGCCATTTCAACGGCCTCGGCAAACGCAGCCCGCTGCTCGCCGGTGCGATGACTCTCGCCATCGCGAGCCTTGCCGGCATCCCCCTCACCGTCGGCTTTCTCGGAAAATTCCTCGTCTTCAAGACCGCCGTCGCGACCGGCCACTGGCTGCTCATCAGCCTCGGCATCGTCGCCGTCGCCGCTGGCTTCTACTATTATTTGAAAGTGATCGCCGCGATGTACTGGCAGGAGCCGACGGACTCCACGCCCATCGAAATCGCGCCGCTCACGCGCATCGCGATCACCGCGCTCGGTGTCCTGATCATCGTCTTCGGAATCTTCCCCACGCCGATCCTCACGCAGTTACGCGAACCCGCGCGGAAACCCGTGGCCGACATCGCGCAGCGCTGAAAATGTAGCGCCGACGACTTGTCGATCCGCGGAGTCGGACGGATTCGCCCGTTGCGCAGCGGAAAAATCTGCCGTGCCGATGCAATTCGTCGGCTCGAGCGGTTTAAGAAATGTCGTAGCCGCTGCGAGGATTCTGAGTTTCAAGTTCCAAATTCAGAGTTCCAAGCCCGGGTCCGCGCAGGGCCTTCGCCATGTCCGAGGGCGCATCGAAATTCGCAACACGCCTGCGGCGGGCAGAACTTGGAACTCGGAACTCGGCTACACTTTTACTTTCAACGCTTGAGCGCGAATCCGAGGGGTCGTCGGCACCACATTGGTCTGCTCTCCAAAAAAACAAAATGGGGCGCACCGTTTCCAGTGCGCCCCATTGTTTGGATTGATTGCCGCGGCTACTTCTTTTTCGCGCAGCAGGACTTTCCGTCCCTGCAAGCCGAGGCGTGCTTGTGCGCGCAGCCGCTGATTCCGACCGCGAGGACCGCGGCGATGATGACGATGATGTTTTTCATGGATGTTTTTGGTGTGGGTGTGGGTGAAGCCGCGCCTCAGTGCATCAGCAATGCCTGGCGCGCGCGCTTGATCGCATTGTTGATTTTGCGGTGGAACCTCGCAGGAACGCCGGTCGCGCGACGCGGCATGATCTTGCCGGCTTCGGTGACGTAGCGCTTCAGAAGTTCAGGATTTTTCCAGTCGATGGCGTCGAGCGCGACGTCCACGCGACGGCGCGGCATGCAGCGGTTCGCCTTGCGGAAATTCGTGCGGCGTTGAGGTGTTTTAGGCTGGCTCATGTTACTTGATTTCGCGGTGCAGAGTGCGGCGCTTGAGATTCGGGTTGTATTTCTTTTTCTCGAGCCGGTTCGGGGTGTTGAGGCTCTTCTTGTTTCGCTTGGAGATGTAGCGTGAGACGGGTTTGCCCTCCGCTTTTGCCTCCGTGCATTCGAGAATGATAAAGTCGCGTGCCATGTTATTTTAGTCTTCCGTTGGTTTTACTGGTGTTTCTTCGGGTTCGTCGGAATCGCCATCGGATTCGCCGCCGTCTTCAGTGAGACCGAAGAGGGAGGTGACGGGGACGCGCGAACGTTGAAAGCGCTTGTTCTTCTCGAGTTCCGCCTGGCATTCGACTGTGAACCGCGCAAATGGGAGTGCCTCGAGGCGCAGATGGGAAATCGGTTTGCCGCTCATTTCGCAGACGCCGTAGGTCCCGTTGTCAACGCGCTTCACCGCTTCCTCGATTTCGTAAAGCGCGTCCTGCTCCTGCGAAAGGAGGCTGAGGGCGAAGTCCTTGTCATACGCGTCGCTGCCCGCGTCGGCCTGGTGCATTCCGAAGGCGCTGGCCTCGCTGCCCTCAGGGCGCGAGCGGAGCGTGTCCTTCGCGACACCGGCCATCGAGTCGAGAATGGTATCACGCAGGGCCATGAGACGCTCCTTTTGGAGTTTCATAAAAGGCGTGAGCTTCACCGGCTTCTGCGGGGTCGGCCTCAGGTGCGACTGAACAGGCACCTCAACGGCCTTCACGGCCTTCACGGCCTTCATGGCCTTTACGGCCTTTACGGCTTTCGTGACTTTGGCTTTTGGGGCTTTCACCGGCTTGGGCTTGGGCGCGGGTTTGGCAGCCTTCGCCTTGGGGGCGGGCTTCTTGGCGGCTTTCTTTGGCTGCGATTTCGGCATGGTAAAAAGGTGTGTCCGGTTGGGAAAAGGGCGGGATAGATACGGACTTCACCTCGCCCACGCAAGGGGGAAATGGGAACATTTTCACTGCGCTGAGGCGAACTCCGCACCACGGAAAAACGGGTGGGCGATCTAAGAACTCGCGCTGCCGTACTGCCGCAGGCCGACTCTCCACACGGCACGCGTGAGACCAAGCACAATCACCGTCGCGAGCGCGAGCGTGCCGAGGCTGGCGAGCGGCGACTCCAGCGGTCGCGTGAGGATTTTTGCCGGCACATTCGAGACGAGGATGATCGGCATGAGCCATGTGAAAATGAAACGGAACACGCCGCGGAAGACCGACTCCGGGTAGCGGCCGATGTGGAAGAGATTGAAATATCCGTGGATGAAACTTTGCGCGCGGATGAACCAAAAACTGATGCACGACAGCCCGAACATCACCGCGTAATGCACCGCCACGCCGAACGGAATCGCGAGGGCGAAAAGCGCGAACTGCGACGCACTGGGCATCGTGCCGAGCTTCACCAGCGCGAACGTGACAATCCCCACGCCGACGAATGAATTCACGACGCAGTCGAAGCTCACCTGCCGCGTGCTCACGGCAAACTGCGTGTCCATCGGCAGCGTGAGCATGAGATCCAGCCGCCCGGTGCGGACGAGTTCAGGGAGGTTCGCGAGGTTGATGTAAAAAAACGCCTGGAAAAGCTGCGAGATGATCTGGTGCACGCCGACGAGCGCGACGACCTGCCACTTCGTCCAGCCCGCGATGTCATTCACCTGGCCGTAGAGCACCTCGATGAATGCAAGCTGCCCGGCAAACCACAGCAGCTCGACCAGCATCCACAGCAGAAAGTTCAGCTTAAAGTTCATCTCGCGGATGAGCGAGTTCCGCGCGGTGAGCCGGAAGATGGAAAGGTAGCGGTTCATCAATGCTCAGAGTGTCCGGCGGGAAATCAAAATGAAACGCAGAGTCGCGGAGACGCAGAGAAAACAGGACGGATTGCCCGACTGCAGCCTCCTCCTCCGCGTCTCTGCGTCTCTGCGTTTCAAAATCATTTTCATGTGCGCGCTCAATTTCCCACCGCCTGGTATCGCCGGATGCCGCGCCGCCACAGGCCGACGGCGAGCAGCCACATCGCGACTGCCCAGAAGGCCTGAATCGCGAGCCCTGCCGCCATTTTCGCGCCGGTGATGCGCTCCATGAAGATCTGCACCGGGAAATAAATCTCGTACGGAAACGGACTCCATTTCACAAAGCCCGCGAGCCACGGCGGCAGCATGTCGAGGGGGAAGATTTGTCCGCTCAGAAAATATTCCACGGAGAACACCATGAACACGACGGTGGAGATTTCCAGAATCCAGAACGCGAGCATCGCGATCGAATACGCGATGAAGAACTGGATGAGCGCCGCCATCGCCGTGCTCGCCGCAAAGGCCACCCATGTGAGTCCGTGCGCGGGCAGGGTGATGTGCGCGCGGAGGAAGAAAAAAATCAGCGCAACTCCGGGCAGCAGCACCGCAGTGTAGAGCAGCCGGTAGCTCGCGTAGAGCGTGAAGCGATACGCCATGTAGTTCACCGGCTTCAGCAGCAGGAAGCTCATCTTTCCGTCGCGAATTTCGCCCGCGATCTGCCACTCGTCCTCGGTGGGCGTCACAAGATTCTCCACGAAAATCGTCATCGCGAAATAGAGGATGAGCTGGCTGAAAGTGTAGCCCGCGAGCTGCGCGCCGCCCGCGGTGCCATACATCGCGCGCCACAGGAAGATCGTCCCGATGAGCGGCACGATGCCGAAGACCGAGCGCAGCACGAAATTCCACCGATAGACGAAAGTGTTCTGCGCCCCGACGTTGAAGACCTTCGCGTACTTGGCGAGCGTGCCTGTCATCGGATCGGTGCTGCGTCGTTCGTGGTGCCGTGGCTCATGCGCTTTCATTGTCCCGTTCGGCGGACTTCGCGCAAGCGCACTTCCGTGCGGGGGACTTGAGAAAGCCGGTCGAGCGGGCGCTCCGCGCACGCCTCTCGCGAACGGCGGAAACCGGTGAACCAGCGCAGTCCGAGCACCCGGAAACGCGCGGCGGGGCGCGCGTTCCACCCTCGCAAATGGACGGGCGAGACTCAATGGTTTGACTCAACCTCCGCGTTCCGGATCAGCAAAGAGCGCCTTGGCGAAAACGGATGAGCGGGTTATCCAATGTGACTTCCACTTTTCCCAGCCATGCTAAAAATCACCGGTCCCGGCTCCATCACCACTTGCGACGGCGTTTCGCGGCGCGACTTTTTGCAAATCGGGACGCTCGGTGCGCTCGGATTTTCTCTCGCGGATCTCGCGCTGGCGGAGCCGACCGCGGCGAAGTCTGCCGCGAAGGAAAAGGCGTGCATCCTCATCTTCAATCTCGGCGCGCCCTCGCAGCTCGACTGCTGGGATCCGAAGCCCGATGCGCCGCGGGAAGTGCGCGGGCCGTTCAAGCCGATTTCGACGAAGGGCGACTTCCAGATCACCGAGATTTTTCCGAAACACGCGGCCATTGCGGACAAGTTCAGCATCGTGCGCAGCGTGCATCACACGGCGGCGGCAGTGCATGACACGGGGCATCAGATGATGCAGACGGGTCGGCTTTTTACAGGCGGCATCAATACGCCGCACGCGGGCTGCGTGTATGAATTTCTCAAGGGCCGCACGAATGAACTGCCTGCGCACGTCATCCTCCCCGAGCCGATGGGGCCGACCGGCGGCAACATGCCGCACGGGCAGGACGCGGGCTTCCTCGGCAAAAGCCACGATCCCTTTGTGCTGAACGCCGATCCGTCGAAGCCGGATTTCCGTGTGCCCGATCTGCTGCCGCCGACGGAAATCGGCGAGGCGCGTCTCGATCGCCGCCGCAAGCTGCGTGAAGTGATCGAGAGCGCGGTGCGGAATTTCGACGCATCGCCCGACGCGCAGCTCATGAACGCGAACTTCGAGGCGGCGTACCGGCTGATGACTTCGCCGCTGGCGCGCGAGGCGTTCGACTTGAGCAAGGAGCCGACGCAAGTGCGCGAGCGATATGGCATGAACCGCTTCGGCCAGTGCTGCCTGCTCGCGCGGCGGCTCGTCGAGCGCGGCGTGCGCTTCATCACGCTGAACACGTTCATCACCGTCTTCAACGAAATCACTTGGGACATCCACGGCTCGAAGCCCTTCACGAGCATCGCCGGCATGAAGGAAATCGTCGCGCCGATGTACGACCAAGGCTACAGCGCGCTCATCGAGGATCTGCATCAGCGCGGGATGCTCGACACCACGATGGTCGCGTGCCTCGCGGAATTTGGCCGCACGCCGAAGGTGAATCCCGCCGGCGGACGCGATCACTGGCCGCAGTGCTGGAGCGTCTATTTCGCCGGCGGCGGAGTGAAAGGCGGACGCGCCATCGGCAAGAGCGACGAGATCGGCGGCTTCCCGACGGAGCGTCCCGTCGAGCCGAAGGAAATCGTCGCGACCATTTTCCACGGCCTCGGCCTCGACATCGAAGGCCATCTCCCCGGCCCGCAAGGCCGGCCGTTCCCGCTGGTGGATTTCGGGACAAAGCCGATCACGGAGCTGTTTTAACGCAGCCGCCGGCGGAACGAGCCGGGCCGTTCCTGATCGCCCGGACGGCGATCAGAAATGTCGCCGTCCCGCGCGCGCTACGCTTTCCCGCAGCAGTCCTTGAATTTTCTCCCGCTACCGCACGGGCACGGATCGTTGCGGCCGACCTTCGGTGCTTCGCGGCGCACGGGGAGGTTCATCTGCACTTCCGGTTCCGCATCCGGCTGCGGCTGCGGCTCGGCAGTGCCCGCGACGATGCTGCTCTCGTCCGGCGCTGAGAGGAACTGCGGCAGGTCCGCGAGGAACCGCTCGAAGGCCATGATGTTCGACGTGCTGCGGAAGAGATTGCTCAGCACCTCGTCCTTGATGCCTCCCATGAGCGCCTCGAACATCTTGTAGGCCTCCTGCTTGTATTCGATGAGCGGATCCTTTTGCCCGTATGCGCGGAGATAGACGCCCTCGCGCAGGCCATCCATGCCGTAGAGATGCTCCTGCCAAAGCCGGTCGATCGCGCCGAGCGTGATGTAGCGTTCGAGGCCTTTGAGCTGCTCCGGCACCTCGTGCTGCGACTTGAGTTCGTACGCCTTTTTCACGCGCTCGGAAAGATGCGCGGCGACCTCCTCCTCGGTCTTGCCCTCGAGGGCCGCCTTGTCCACGGAGATCGGGAAAGTGATATTGGCCCACGCCAGCAGTTCTTCCGTGCGCGGCATGTCGCCGCTCGGGAAAAACTCAGCCATTTTCTCGGGAATGCGATCGTCGATCGCGTCGTAGAGCAGGCCGCGCGGGTCGTCGGTGTTGATGGCCTCGTTGCGCCAGCCGTAGATCACCTCGCGCTGCTTGTTCATCACGTCGTCAAATTCGAGCGTGCGTTTGCGGATCAGATAATTGCGCTGCTCGACGCGCTTCTGCGCGGTCTCGACGGACTTGTTCAGCCACGAGTGTTCCAGCGCCTCGCCCTCCTGCATGCCGAAACGCTCCATGAGCTTCGTCATGCGCTCGGCCGCGCCGAAGTTGCGCATGAGATCATCCTCGAAGCTCACGTAGAAACGCGAATAGCCGGGATCACCCTGGCGCGCGCCACGTCCGCGGAGCTGGCGATCAATGCGGCGCGACTCGTGCCGCTCGGTCGCGAGCACGTAGAGTCCGCCGACTTCCGCGACGCCGCTCGCGAGTTTGATGTCCGTGCCGCGTCCCGCCATGTTCGTGGAAATCGTGACCGCGCCGAACTGGCCGGCGCGCGCGATGATTTCCGCCTCCTGCTGATTGTGCCGCGCGTTGAGAACCGTGTGCGGGATTTTCGCACGCTGCAACATGCGCGAGACAAGCTCGGACGCCTCGACGCTCGCCGTGCCGACGAGCACCGGCTGGCCCTTCGCATGCGCCTCGCCGATCTCCTTCACGACCGAGTTGTACTTCTCGCGGCGCGTTTTGAAAATAAGGTCGTTCCCGTCCTTGCGGATGCACGGACGATTCGTCGGGATGACGGCGACATCGAGCTTGTAGATGTCGTGGAATTCGTTCGCCTCCGTCTCCGCGGTGCCGGTCATGCCTGCGAGTTTTTTGTACAGGCGGAAATAATTCTGCACCGTGATCGTCGCGAGCGTCTGCGTCTCCTTGTCAATCTGCACGCCCTCTTTCGCCTCGACCGCCTGATGCAATCCGTCGCTCCAGCGCCGGCCCGGCATGGTGCGCCCGGTGTTTTCGTCCACGATGACCACCTTGCCCTCGGCGACGATGTAGTGGACGTCCTTTTCGTAAAGGCAGTACGCACGCAGGAGCTGCGAGATGTTGTGGATGCGCTCGCTCTGCACATTCATCTCCTCCTGCGCCTTCGCCTTCGTCGCGATTTTTTCCTGCTCGCTCAGCGTCTCGCTGCCGTCGATTTCCGCAAACTGCGTCGGCAGATCCGGCAGCATGAATGCATTCGGATCGCCCGGGCTCATGAATTCGCGGCCCTGCTCGGTGAGGTCCGCCTCATGCGCGCGCTGATCGATATTGAAAAAAAGCTCCTCCTTGAGCTTCCACATTTCCTCCTTCCGCACGTCGGCGTAAAACGACAGCTCCATCTTTTCGATGGCCTTGCGCCGTTCGGGATCCTCCATCGCGCGCAGGAAGCCCTTGTTCAGCGGCTGCCCCCATTTCACTTTCACCATCATCCGCGCGGCCTCCTCCATCTTCGTAAATTCGGAGCCCTTCACTTTCGCGGAAATGTTCGCCGCCGCGTCCGCCGCAGCCTCGTCGAAAAGTTTCGTGGCATCCGCCGCGAGACGGTTGCAGAGCATCGCCTGCTTTTTCACGATCTCCTCGACGAGCGGTTTGTATTTGTCGAACTGGTGCGTCGAGACCGTCACCGGCCCGCTGATGATCAGCGGCACGCGCGCTTCATCGATTAGGATCGAGTCCACCTCGTCCACGATGGCAAACCAATGCCCGCGCTGCACCTGCTGCTCCTTGCTCGTGGCCATGCCATTGTCGCGGAGGTAGTCGAAGCCGAACTCCGAATTCATCCCGTAGCAAATGTCCGCCGCGTACTGCTCGCGGCGCAAATCGGGCGACTGGTCGTGCTGAATGATGCCGACGGTGAGGCCGAGGAACTGGTAGAGTTGCCCCATCCACTCCGCGTCGCGCCGGGCGAGGTAATCGTTCGTCGTCACGAGGTGCGAGCCGCGTCCCGTGAGGCCGTTTAAAAAGAGCGGCAGCGTCGCGACGAGCGTCTTGCCTTCGCCCGTCGCCATCTCCGCGACGACGCCCTTGTGCAGGCAATAGCCGCCGATGAGCTGCGTGTCGAAATGCACCATCGCCCAAGTCATCGGCTGCTCGCAGACGGTGAACTGATTCTTCCGCTCGGTCAGCCGCCACGCCGCATTTTTTACCGCGGCGAAGGCCTCGGGCAAAATGTCGTCGAGGTATTTTTGCTGCGCCGCCCAGTCGAGCGGCCGCAGGTCTTCCTTCCACTTCGCGACCTTCGCGCGCAGCGCATCGTCGCTCAGTGCGCGGAATTCCTGTTCGAGTTGACTGATGCGCGCGACGACCGGCTTCAGCGCCTTGACCATGCGCGCATTTTTGGAACCGAAGAATTTTTTGAGGATCCAGGTGACGGGATTCATGATGGGAAAAGCGAGCGGGTTGGCAGTGCTATTTGCTGCCGGGTTTGGTGGCCTTCGTGGCCGCGAGATCGGGTGGGAGTTTGTCGGGCTCGAAGGTCTCGACGTTCAGCTTCACGAGGGAAAAAAACGGTGCGCCGAAATCCGGGAGGTTGCCGCCGGAGCGATCCATGATCGCCGCGATCGCCACGACCACGCCGCCCCGTGCGCGCACGATGTCGATCGTCTCCTGCACGCGTCCGCCGCGCGTGACGACGTCTTCGGCGACGATGAATTTTTGTCCGGGCCGAATCTCAAATCCGCGCCGCAGCACGAGCAGGCCCTCCTCCTTCTCCGCGAAAATGTGCGGCAGCGAAAGGGCGCGCGCGATTTCATGGCCGACGATGATGCCACCCATCGCCGGCGAGATCACCATCTCCGCGCCGACGCCGCGCACTTTCTCCGCGAGCGCCGCGCAGATGCGAACCGCGACGGGCGTCTCCTTCAGCAGCAGCGCGCACTGGAAGAATTGCCGGCTGTGCAGCCCGGAGCGCAGCACGAAGTGGCCTTCGAGCAGGGCATTCGTCTGGCGGAAAAGTGCGAGGATTTCGTCGTCGCTCATTCCTTGGCGCCGCTCATCGCGGATTTTGCTGCGGTCACTTCGATCTCCACCTTTGCCCCGCGCGGCAGCCCGAGCACAGCGACCGTCGAGCGCGCCGGATACGGCGGCGCAAAGTGCCGGGCATACGCTTCATTCATCGCCGTGAAGTCGTTCATCGCCGTGAGGAAGACCGTCGTCTTCACCACATCGCTCAGCGTCATCGAATTCACCGCGAGCACGGCCTTGATGTTCTCGATCACCCGCTCGGTTTGTGCGCTCACCTCCTCGCCCACGATCTCGCCGGAATCCGGATCGAGCGGAATTTGCCCCGCGCAAAAGAGCAGATCGCCAAACGCCACGCCCTGCGAATAGGGCCCGACGGCTTTGGGTGCGCGATCACTGGCGATGGCTCGTTTCATGGAAAAAGGACGGCGAAACTATCAGTGAGCGCAGGGCTGTCAATGACACGAGGCGTGCGGTGGTGCTCTCGTTTGAAGTTGGACGTTGGACGTCAAAAGTTTGGCGTTGAGCACCGCGCAGCGGATCGATCGGATTCTCCAACCGCGTCGTGAAGCGGAATGCGGCTTCGGCGGGATCAACGTCAAACGCTCAACATTCAACGCTCAATTCAGCCTCGCTCGGCGCGTCAGTTGTTCTCCGGCAGCCCTTCGTTGTGCCCGAGATTTTTCACCGGCGCGAAAATGGCCTGCACGTCCGCGAGCAGTTCGGCATCGAGCGGCTCGGCGGCCCACTTCGCCCAGTTGCGGATATTTACCGGATTCGCGCTGCCGCTCACCGTCGTCGTGATGTCCGGATTCGCGATCGAAAATTGCAGCGCGATCTTCGCGATGTCGCTCCCTCGTTTCGCGCAGAGCGCGGCGGCTTCGCGCGCGGCGGCCTTCACGCTCTCGGGTTCCTTCAGCCACGCGGGCAGGGGAGCATTCGTGAGCAGCCGCGCGGAGAAGGGACCCGCGTTCATCGCGCCGACGCCCTTGCTTTGCAAATACGGCACGGCTTCGTCGGCGAAGCGCGTGTTTTGCAGCGTGTACTGGTTGTAGCTCAGCACGCAGTCCACGTCCGTCTGGTCGCAGATGAATTTGAAAATTTTCATCGGGTAGCCGCTGAAGCCGATGAAGCGCACCTTGCCCGACTGCCGGATCTTTTTCAGCGCCGGGATCGTCTCATCCACGATCTGCTGCATCGGCACGAACTCGATGTCGTGGCACAGCACGATGTCGAGGTGGTCCGTGCCGAGCCGGTGCAGCGATACGTCCACGCTCTCGGCCACGCGCTTCGCGGAGAAATCGAAATGCGGTAGGTCGTAGCGCCCGAGCTTCGTGCAAAGTGTGTAGCTCTCGCGCGGCAGGCCCTTCAACGCCACGCCGAGCAGCACCTCGCTCATGCCGCGTCCGTAGAATGGCGACGTATCAATGAAGTTCAGCCCGCATTCGAGCGCGACGTGGACGCTCTTCATCACCTC
>JBBSEI010000108.1:0-13816 GCA_038239865.1 Chthoniobacterales bacterium | reverse complement strand
TCATTAGCCGCGCAAAACAGACCTCCGCAAACGGTCGGGGCGCGAGGACATCCGCGCCAGACTCCCGCTCGGATCCAGCTTTTTCCACCCGCCGCACCACACCCCCCCTCGTCGGCCATCAAGTCCGACAGGCTGCTAGGATTCTGCGGGGCAGTCCCCCGCGCTCAGCGCAGGCGCCAATCGCCCAGGCCGTACGCATTCAGCGTCGCAATGCCGGTCGTGGTCCCACTGGCATTCAGATACCACGCAGCGATCTGGCCGGCGTAATTCTGGAAAAGCAAATCCGCGATCCCGTCGCCATTGATGTCCGCGGCACCCACCACCCTCCAGTCGCCCAGTCCGCTGCCATAGAAAATCGTCGAGGCCGAGATGGCTCCCGTCGGACTGAGCGTCCACACTGCCACCTGTCCGATGTTGTTCTGGAAGACGAGATCCGCGATGCCGTCCCCATTCATGTCCGCGGTGCATTTCACCCGCCAGTCGCCCAATCCGCCGCCGTACAGATACGCCGTGCTCGTCGTCGCGCCCGCGCCATTCATAAACCACACCGCGATCTGCCCGATGGTATTCTGGAAAATGAGATCCGTGTTGCCATCGCCGTTGATGTCCGCGGTGGCCGCGATTCTCCAGTCACCGAGCCCGCCGGGATAAATGATGGCCGAGGACGTCTGCGTGCCACTGGCGTTCAGGTACCACACGGCGATTTGACCGGCGTTATTCTGAAAGATGAAATCCGCGATGCCATCGCCATTCATATCCGCCGTCGCCATGACTCTCCAATCGCCGAGCCCCGCCGCGTAGAGCGTGCTCGTGCCGATGGTGGCCCCGCTGTTGTTGAGGAACCACGCGGCGATCTGGCCGGCATTGTTTTGGAAGACGAAATCCACCTTTCCGTCATTGTTAAAATCACGCACCTGGCGCGTCACGTTCACGTTGAACGCCGTCTGGCGCGAGTTCCCATTCGTATCCGTGGCGGTCACGGTGATCACGGCCGAGCCGGTCACATTTTTCGCCGCGGCGACATGCAGATTGCTTCCGAGGACGATGGCGCTGACGAGACTGGGATCCGAACTCGTAGCGGAGAAAGTGACCACGGATTTGTCGCCCGCTGCCGCGGGGAAAATCGGCACCGTCGAGACGCCGGTCATCTTGATCAGTTCGGAGAGATTGAGCGAGCCGTTGCCCCACGAACTCAGGTTGTGGAAAACAGGCAGCTCATCAAACGGAGCCCCAAACAAACTGAAGCGAACCGTGGTCGGAGCGGAGATGGCCGTGTCGGCATTGCGGGTCAGCGTGACGAAATTCCCGCTGACATTCTGCACTTGCGCGCCGAGCAGTCCCCAGCCGGGGCCGAAATTCGAGGGCAGCGTCGCCGCATCCACGGTAATCAGTGCGCTGCTTGTGGAACTGCTGGTCACCAAAATCGTCCCGCCGAGGATCGGATAGCCCGCGATCGTATCCACGACACTCATGCCCGTGCCGGTCACGCGACCAAAGACGGCATAACTATTCGAAGCTCCCGCACTCGCCGGTGCCCAGTTGAAAGGGCCGGAGTTATCCGCCGTATTGATGAACCATTCGCTGGTCGCCGTGTTCAGTGAGGCCGACGTGCGGGCCATCGCGATGGTGCCGCGGGTGTGCGTGAGCGTGTCGCCGGCTTCCATGGCGAGCGCCGGGTCTTTCGCGACCGTGTTATAGTTCGTGAAAGTCGTCCCCGTGCTGTTCGGAATGTAACCGCCGCCCTGGATGATGCGATAAGTCGTGTTCGCACGGTGAACCAGCGTGTTCGCGAGCCGGTTCGAGTTTACGTAGGCCAGAAAATTCGTGACCGTGTTCGGGGCCACGCCCGTGTTCATCTCGACATTGAAACTCCCCACGCCCGCCGTGGTGAACTGCACGACGGGACCGATGATGCTCGGCACTGCGAAAACATTCCGCAGATCCACGGCGGGCGTCCGCACGGCCTGCACGATGTTTCTGTCGGAAATGGCACCGTTGACCGTGATCGGATCCGGGTTTTGACCGTCCACGCGGCCGACGAACACGAGGGTGAGAGCGAGAAGGGAAGGGAAAAATCGCATGGGGGCGCGGAAGCTACGCAGCAATCCGCTTCCGGCAACTGTTTCTTGGCTCGCCGCCGCCCTCTGCGGTGAATCCCGGACACGCCGAATGCTCCAGCGAGCGCGGTGCCGACGCGGCGACCGCCATCTTGCGTTCCCCGGCGGCATCAGGAAGGGTTGCGCCGTGAAAAGCGCCTTCCTTCTTCCGCTGTTGTTTTCATCCGCACTCGCGGCGGATCGGCCGCTCCCGGAAAAAATCGGCTACAATCGCGACGTCCGCCCCATCCTCGCGGACACGTGTTTCAAGTGCCACGGCTTCGACAAAAACACGCGCAAGGCGGAACTGCGGCTCGACGTGCGTGAGGCGGCGGTCGCGAAGATCGACGACATTTTCCCCGTCGTGCCTGGCAAGCCCGCGGAGAGCGAAGTGTGGAAGCGTATCACCACGAAAGACGAGGACGACGTGATGCCGCCGAAGGACGAGCACCGCCAACTTTCCGCGCGCGACCGTGAAATCATCCGCCGATGGATCGAGCAGGGCGCCGAATACCAGCCGCACTGGGCCTATCTCGCGCCGGTGCGCCCGCTCGTGCCCGCGGAAAATGAGCCGGGATTTTCCCGGAATGAAATCGATGCCTTCGTGCTCGCACGTCAGCGGGCGCAGGGCGTGCAGCACTCGCCACCTGCCGACGCCGCGACGCTCTGCCGCCGCCTGCATCTCGACCTCACCGGACTGCCGCCGACGCAGGTGGAGGTGGCGCGCTTCGAGCGTGAGTGCGCCGGGGCGGCGGGAGAAGAGAGGGAGAGCGGGAGAGGGGGCGAGAGAGAGAAAGCCGCCGCCCTTTCCCCCTCGCCCACTCGCCCCCTCGCCCCCTCGTCCACGCCCCGCGACCGCGCCGTCGAAAATCTGATCACCCGCCTCCTCGCGTCCGAGCACTTCGGCGAACGCATGGCCGTGTGGTGGCTCGACCTCGTGCGTTTTGCCGACACGGCCGGCTACCACTCGGACAATCCGCGCAACGTGTGGCCGTACCGCGACTACGTGATCCGCGCGTTCAACGCGAACAAGCGCTTCGATCGATTCACCATCGAGCAGATCGCCGGCGACCTGCTGCCCGGCGCGACGCAGGAGCAGAAAATCGCGAGCGGCTACAACCGGCTCACCCTCACCACCGAGGAAGGCGGCGCGCAGGCGAAACAGTACGAGGCGAAATCCGTGACCGATCGCGTGAAGAGCATCGGCACGACCTGGCTCGCGCAGACCTTCATGTGCGCCGAGTGCCACGACCACAAATTCGATCCCTTCACCACGCGCGACTTCTATTCGCTCGGCGCATTTTTTGCCGATATCAAAGAAGGTGCCATCGGCCGCCGCGAAGAGGGCATGCTCATCGCCGACGATGCGACCCTCGCCAAGCTCGCCGCCCTCGACGCTGCGCTGGCAAAAATGCGTGCCGATCTCGCCGCTCGCGTGAAGACGATCGACGCGGACTTGCCCGCGTGGGAAGCGGACCTCCGCGAGCGCATCGCCGCGAAGCCGAAGGACCATGGCATCCCGAAGGACATCGCCGCGGCCCTCGCGATCGAAAAGGCAAAGCGCAAAGCGAAGCAGGCGCAGGCGATCGCCGATTACGCGCAGAAAAATCATCCGCTCCTCGCCGCCGCGCGCCAGGCGCTCGATGCCACCGAGGCTGAGCGGAAAAAAATCTCCGATCCGCTGCCGAAGACGCTCACGAGCGTGAGCACCGCGCCCGAGTTTCGCACCGTGCGGATTTTGCCCCGCGGCGACTGGATGAACGACAAGGGCGCGACCGTCCTGCCCGCGACGCCCGTTTATCTTTCCACCGCGCATCAGCCCGCGCCGCTGCAGAAGCCCGCCGACGGCGCGCGCCTTCCCCGCCTCGATCTCGCGCAGTGGCTGGTGAATCCCGCAAATCCGCTCACCGCGCGCGCCTTCGTGAACCGGCTGTGGAAACAATTCCACGGCATCGGTCTCGCGAAGACGCTCGAAGACCTCGGCACGCAGGGCGAGGTGCCGCCGAATCAGCCGTTACTCGACTGGCTCGCCGTGGAATTCATGGAGTCCGGCTGGGACGTGAAGCACCTCGTGCGGCTGATGGTCGCGAGCGGCGAGTACCGGCAATCGAGCATCGTGCCGAAGGAACTGCTCGCGCGCGATCCCGACAACCGCGACCTCGCGCGGCAGAGCCGATGGCGGCTCGATGCGGAGTTCGTCCGCGACAACGCGCTGAGCATCGCCGGCCTCCTCGTCCGCAAAATCGGCGGCCCGAGCGTGAAGCCGTATCAGCCCGACGGGTACTGGGAAAACCTGAATTTCCCCGTGCGAAAATGGGACGACGACGCGGGCGAAAACCAGTGGCGGCGCGGTCTCTACACGTGGTGGCAGCGCAGCTACGTGCATCCCGCGATGCTCGCGTTCGACGCGCCGACGCGCGAGGAGTGCGCCGCCGATCGCGTGCGCTCGAACATCCCGCAGCAGGCGCTCGTGCTGCTGAACGACCCGCAATTCGTCGAGGCCGCGCGCGCCTTCGCCGCAAGGATTTTGCAGGAAGGCGGCACGACGCCCGAGGCGCGCATCGCCTGGGCATGGCGCGAAGCCACCGGCCGCGCCGCGCAGCCCGCGGAGATCGAAACGCTGCGCGCGCTGCTCGAAAAACAGCGCACCGCGCTCGCGCAAAATGCAGACGCCGCCGGCGAGATCCTCAAAGTCGGCCACGCGCCCGCACCGGGGAAAATCCCGCCCGCTGATCTCGCCGCCTACACCGCCGTCGCCCGCGCGATCTTGAATCTCCACGAGACCGTCACGCGCCTGTAGTGAGCGGCGTGCATCGGGTAGGGTGGGCGTCCCGCCCGCCGCATTTCGCGTCCCGCGGAATGCACCCGGACGCCGAGGGAAGATCGGATGCACACGGACGTCCGCCGGGTGCCGCGCAGGGTGCGCAGCACGGCAGGCGGGACGCCCGCGCTACCCGAGACACGCCCTCCGGCACACGTTCTCCTGCGAGCGCCGCAAAGCTGTCTCGACATCTTTTCCAACTGACCACGCTCTCCGTTTCATCCACAGAAGCATGATGCCTTTTCCAATTCTCCCGCTCGCCGTCGGTCTCGGCCGCAGCGGGCCGGAGATTATTTTTTACGGCATCGGCATCCTGCTGCTCCTCGCGTTCGCCTTCTTCGCGCCGCACCGCGGGCTGCGGATCCTGCGGCCTTTCGAGCGCGCACTCGCCGCGCTCGCGCAGCATCGCGCTCTCGCGATCTTTCTCGCCGGGCTCACCGCATTTCTCCTCGTCGCGGCGATGACGGCGATCATCGGCGTGCCGCTGCCGAAGGTGGACGACGAGTTCAGCTACCTGCTCGCCGCGGACACCTTCACGCACGGCCGCCTCGCGAATCCGCCACACGCGCTGTGGGAGCATTTCGAGACATTTCACGTCCTGCAGCAGCCGACTTACGCCTCGAAATATCCGCCCGGCCAGGGCCTCGTCCTCGCGCTCGGAAAAGTGATCGCGCATCCCGTCGTCGGCGTCTGGCTCGCCGCGGCGCTCGCGTGCGCGGCGATCACCTGGATGCTCATGGCGTGGCTTCCCGCGCGATGGGCGCTGCTCGGCGGATTGCTCGCTGCGGTGCATCCGGAAGTGCTCATGTGGAGCCAGCGTTACTGGGGCGGCTGTCTCGCGCTCACCGGCGGCGCGCTCACGATCGGCGGCTTCCGCCGCGTGATGAACGCGCCGCGCATCCGCGATGCGCTGCTGATGGCGGCGGGCATCGCGGTGCTGCTCTACACGCGCCCGTACGAAGGCGGCGTCCTCACTTTGCTCCTCGGCACGGTGCTGCTCGTCGCGGCGTTTCGGAAAAAGATCGCACCGCGCAATCTCGTCGTGCGCGTCGTTTTGCCGTGCGCCGTGCTGCTGGGCGTCGCCGCGGCGTGGCTGGGATTTTACAACTCGCGCGTCACCGGCGATCCGCTGCGCATGCCGTATCAGGTCCACGTCGTGCAGTACATGGCCGCGCCGATTTTCATCTGGCAGAGCGCGCCGTCGCTGCCCGCGTACCGCCACGCGGACATGCGCGATTTCCACACCGGCTGGGAATATCGCGGCTATGAAAAACAGCGCACACCCGCGGGCCTCGCGACCGGGCTCCTCGAGCGCACGTGGCGGCTCATCCGCGGCGAAATGCGGGCGTGGTTCCTCGCACTCTCGCTCGTCGCGCTGCCGTGGGCGCTCCGGCGCGACGGGTGGATGCGTTTCGCGCTCGCGCTCACGCTCGTGTTTTTCGCCGCGCTGCTACTCGTAAACTGGACGTTCTTCCACTACGCCGCGCCGGTGTTTGGCCTTTTCTTTTTTTCGTCCGTGCAGTGCATGAGGCACCTGCGAATGTGGCGCTGGCGGGGAAAACTCGTGGGCCTTTTCCTCGCGCGCGGATCGGTGATCCTGTGCGCCGTGTCGGTGCTCGCGACCGGGCGGGATGTCGCCGCGCAGTTTCCCGACGGCTGGTGGGCGCAGCGGCAGCAGATCATCGATCAGCTTCACCGCGACGGCGGGAAGCATCTCATCGTGATCCGCTACGCGCCAAAGGTCGCGAACACGCCGACCTTCGGCTACCGCGACTGGACGCGAAACAGCGCTGACATCGACGGCCAGCAAATCGTCTGGGCGCGCGAGATGGACGCGGAGCACAACCGCCGCCTGCTCGACTATTTCGCCGACCGCCGCGTGTGGCTGCTCGACGTGGACATCGGCGGCACGAAGCTGCTTCCCTATCCGCTCTGACCGCCGCCATTTTTCCGCGCGATGCGAATCCTCCTCACCAAGCTCAAGCACATCGGCGACGCACTGCTGATGACGCCGACGATCTGCGCGATCCGCGCGCGGTATCCGGATGCGGAGATCGTCGTGGTCGTGCGCAAGGGGACCGAGGAAATCCTCGCGGGTTGCCCGGCGATCGACCGCCTGCTCACCGCCGCCGCGGCCGAGGGAAGCCGGCGTTCCGCGCTGAACTGGATCGAGGAGGCGCGGACGATCGCCGAGTTGCGGCGGAAGAAATTCGACTGCGCCTTTGAGCTGAGCGACGGTGATCGCGGGCGCTGGGTGTGCTCGCTCGCGCGGGCAAAAATCCACAGCACGAACGAATCGCTGATCAAACTGCCGCGCGCGTGGAAGCTCGTGTTCAAGAGCGTCTCGCACTTCGAGTGGCGCTACCGGCATCGCGTGGAAAAGGATTTTTTCACCGTGGCGCATGCGCTGCAAATCGGCGATGCGCCGGGCCCGCTGTGTTTCGCGCGCGAGCGTGCCGCGCAGTCGTGGGCCTCGGAGCGCGCGTCAAAAAACGCCGAGGGCGGCTGCGTCGTGTTTCATCCCGCGACGCGGATGGCGGAGAAATTTTGGCCCGAGGATCGCTGGATCGCACTGGGCCGCGCGCTGAGAGATTGCGGCGCGACGATTGTCGTCAGCGTCGGCCCGGCGGCGGAGGAGATCGCGCTCGGCGATCGCATCGCGACGGGCATCGGGCCGGAAGCATTCAGCACGCGCGGCACGCTCGGCTGGGCGCAGTTGGCGGAACTGCTTTTTTCCGCACGCGTCTTCGCGGGCGTGGACACGGCGGCGATGCACTTGGCCGCTGCGTGTCAGTGCCCGACCGTCGGGATTTTCGGGCTGAGTTCCGTCGTGCAGTGGAGGCCATGGCAGGTCGTGCATCGCGTGCTCGCGGGTCTCGGCGAAATGGATGAGTGGTCGGCGGAAATGGTGGCCGCGGAAAATCCGATTCTCCGCGTGAGCGTCGCACAGGCGGAGGCCGCGGCGCGCGCGATCCTGCGCGAATTTCCCGCAGCCGTGATCGGATCATGAGCAGTGCAAAGATCGCATTCCTGATCCAGGGCCACACCGCGCCGAGCACGCGGGTGCGCATCCTGAACCTGCTGCCGTTTTTCCACGCGGCGAATTTTCAGACCGCCGTGGAAGTGTATCCAAACTCGATCCGCGAATGGCTGCGCGTCGCGCCACGGTTGCGCGGTGCGGACATTTTGGTCGTGCAGAAAAGGCTGCCGAGTCTGCTGGAGGCGGTGATGCTGCGCTGGCGGTTTGCGAAGGTCGTGTTCGATTTCGACGACTCGGTGTGGCTGCGAAATCGCGAGGGCGATGCGAAGCCGAGCAAGAAGTTGCAGCGCCGTTTCGCAAACTTCATGAAGCGCGTGGACCTCGCGATTTGCGGGAACCCAATCCTCGAAAATCGCGTGCAAACGACGAGTCCGGAGACACGGACAATCGTGGCCCCTTCCGCCGTGCCCGCGCCGGAGGCGGACGCTCCGAAGCGGGGGAACTCACCGCTGCATGAGCGCGCCATGCTTCGCGTGGGCTGGGTCGGCACGGCGATCAATCTTCCCTACCTCGTCGCGATCGAGCGGGCGCTCGTCGAGGCGCACGCGCGGGTGCCGTTTGAACTGGTCGTGATCTGCAATGCGCCGCCGGCGTTTGCAAAATTTCGCCACTTCCGATTTGTGCCGTGGTCGGAGCAGACGGAGTACGCGGAGATCGCCGGGTGCGATGTCGGCATCATGCCGCTGGCGGACAACGAGCACAGCCGCGGCAAGTGCGCGTACAAGGCGCTGCAATCCATGCGCTGCGGCGTGCCGGTCATCGCGAGCGACGTGGGGATCAATCGCGCATGGATCGCGGACACGGGCGCGGGGATCGTGGTGAAAGCCGGCGGCTGGCGCGATGCGCTCGTGGCCGTGCTGACGGACGGCGCGCTGCGCGAGCGACTCGGTGCGGCGGGAGTGGCGGCGATCCGCGGAGGCTTCCGCACGGAAGACGTGGCGCGGCAGTATCTGGAGGCATTCGCGGCGCTGCTGGGGCGGTGAAAGTGATGCCGTCCAAATCCACTTTGTGGCCGAAGCGGGAGGGCATGTCTCGGGTAGCGTGGGCGTCCCGCCTGCCGTGTTTCGCGTCCCGCGGAACACATCCCAACACCGCTTGCATACTGAACGCAAGTGGGCGTCCGCCGGGTGTCACGCGGGACGCGCGACACGGCAGGCGGGACGCCTACCCTACCCAATGCACACCGGTCTGCTTTCTCGAGCATTGGTGATTTGGGTGGCGGCTTTCCCGCGAAAAGCCGGCGGGACGCCCGCGCTCCATTTTACTGCGGAAAATTCAGATCGTAGAGGCGGCGATACACTCCCGCTTTTTGCAGGAGTTCCGCATGCGTGCCGGTCTCGACGATGCGGCCCTGCTCCATGACGATGATCTGGTCCGCGCGCTGAATCGTCGAGAGTCGGTGCGCGATGCAGATCGTCGTGCGGCCGACCATCAGTTCTTCGAGCGCGGCTTGCACGGCGCGCTCGGATTCGGCGTCGAGCGAACTCGTCGCTTCGTCGAGAACGAGGATGGGCGCGTTCTTCACGATGGCGCGGGCGATGGCGATGCGCTGGCGCTGGCCGCCGGAGAGCATCGCGCCTTTTTCGCCGATGGCGGCGTCGTAGCCGTCAGGTTTTTCGGTGATGAAATCGTGGGCGTGCGCGTGCTTCGCGGCTTCGATCACTTCGTCGCGTGTCGCGCCGGGGCGGCCGAGGGCGATGTTGTTGAAGATGGTGTCGTTGAAGAGCACGGTCTCCTGCGTGACGACGGCGATCTGGCTGCGCAGGTCGCGCGTGTGGACGTCGCGGATGTCCAGTCCGCCGATCGTGATGCGCCCCGTCAGCGGATCGTGAAAGCGGAGGAGGAGATTCGTGACGGTCGTCTTGCCCGCGCCGCTGCTGCCGACGAGGGCGACGAGCCGGCCAGCCTTCACCTTGAGATCGAAGTCGTGCAGCACCGTCTTTTCGCCGTAGCCGAAATTGATGTGATCAAATTCCACATCGGCCCCCGCGGCGTGCAGCGGCTGCGGCTTTTCGGGCTCGACGATTTCGTTCTTCGTGTCGAGCAGCCCGAAGACCATGCCGGAAATTTGCCGCGCCTGTTCGAGCTGATTATGCAGCCGGATGAGCGCCTTCATCGGCTGGTAGAGGAGGAAAATGCTGCCGACAAACTCCATGAGGTCGCCGGGCTGCATTTTCACCGGAGAGAAAAACGCGATGTAGATGAAGAACGCGGCGACGCCGATGGAGCCGAGGATCTCCATCATGCCGCTCGGCAGTTCGGCGGCGCGGACGATGCGCATCTGGTGGTTCGCCATGAGCCGCGAGGTGGATTCAAATTCGTCGGTCGCTTTTTTCTCGAGGTTGTACGCCTTGAGGATGCGGTAGCCGCTGAGCGATTCGTGGACCAGTTTCCCCTGCTCGCTGATCTGCGTCATCAGTACGCGCGTGGATTTTCGCACGCGGCGCGCATACATCACGTACGGCAGCAGGGTGAATGGGAGCACGGTGACGGAGAGCAAAGTGAGATGCGGATGCCGCCAGAGGAGCACCGCGATGAGGCTCACGACGGTGATGGGTTCGCGGATGATCGTGACCCAGGAATTCCCCAGCGCGTGCTGGATGCTATCCGCGGCCTGGAGCTGCGACATGAGCGTGCCGGTGCTGGATCGCGAGAAGAAGCTGGAGCCGAGGCTGAGAACATGGCGGAACATTTTCACCCGCAGATCCATGACGACGCGCATGGAGACCCAGTTCATGAGATACACGTTCACGTAGCCGAGCCCGGCCCGGAGGAACATGGAAAACGGAATCATGAGGATGATCACGACGAGCAGCGCCTTCGGCGTGGAGCCGCCGGACTGGTGGAAGAGATTGTTCCCAAACTCGACGATATTGCGAAGGAAGGACGGCATCGCGCCGGCGGAAAGCATGCCCGATGCGGCGTCGGCACCGGTGCTCGGAAAAATGGTATTGATCGCGAGCCGCACGCTCACGATGAGCAGCGGATTGGCGATGCCTGCGAGGAAGCCGGCGAGCATGCCGACGATGAGGCGGCCACGGTACGGCCGGGCGAGTGCCAGTCCTTGCAGGAGAAATTTGAACATGAAGTGCGCGACAGTGAGGAAGGCGCGCAGGAGAGGGCGAGAGATTTCTTTCCTCCCGGCGGTGCGATTGCCCGCGGAAAATGCGCCGCGCCGCGACGGCGGTGGGGGATGCTATGCGACGCTCGGCCGAAGGGAGAACGCGCAGCACTTTTCCTGGTGCGCTACGCGCTCGCCGGCGCGATCCAGACTTCGCCGTGACGGATTTCCACCGGATAGCGCGGCAGCGCGCGCGGCGGCGGACCGGCGAGCACGCGGCCATCCTCCGCGCTGAAAAATCCCTCGTGGCACGGGCAGAAAAACTGCCGCTGCTCGTGCTGGTAATTCACCGGGCACATGAGGTGCGTGCAGCTCTGGCTGAATGCCGCGAATTCATTTTCGCCGAGTCGCACGAGGATCGCGGGATCATGCTCGCTCGGATACGCGAACAGCTTGCTGCCGCCAATCGGCACTTCATCCACGCGCGCGACGAGCATCGGCTTCGTCGCTTTCAACTGCGGGAAGATTTTGTCCTTCAGCAACCAGCCGCCGCCGACGGCGAGAGCCGCGCCGCACGCCGCCTTGCACAACTGCCGCCGCGAGACAGCGTGCTCGTCGGTCTGGCGGACGGGGAAGCTGGATTTCCATTCCGGGGTTCCGGCGTCGCTCATGGGTTCGCCTTTTCGTATCCGATTTTCGGGGCCGAGCAGATCGAGAGGAAGACGGCGTCCTCGGTGCCTTCGTTGATCGCGCCATGCACCTCGTGATGATCGGCCACGGCGAATTCACCGGCGCGGATCGTCTTTCGTTCGCCGTTGCCGAGGTAGTACGTGAGCGCGCCGCGGAGCATCACCCAGGTGTCCTGACCGTCGGGATGAAGGTGCGCAGGCACTTCCTGCCCCGGTCGCACACCCCACACGGCGATGCTCGAGTGCTCGGTGATCACGATCTCCTTCACCGTCGCCTTCGCCTCGGAGAATTCGACAAGACTCGCTGGATCAAACGTTCGCTGGGTCATGGCATTTGCAGTGGTTGCCGCACGGTGTTGCGGCGTTCGTGGATGGTTGCGAAAGCTCGTCCCAAATCGCCGTGCCCGCGACGTCCGGCGCACCGGCGCGCGTGAGCGAGAGCGGATCGAAGTCCTGTCCTTCCCACGGCAGAAAATCTAGGATGTCGAACGGCAGCGCCTTCGCCTGCGGTGCAGTCATCATGTTCACTTTCGTGCGGACGGTCTCGCGGCCAAAGCGGAACTCATTCACTGCTGTCTCGCGGCGGAACTGCTCGATGTATTCGCGCGTGCCGTAGTAAAGCGCGCCGCTCGGGCAGACGGTGGCGCACATCGGCTTTTTCCCGACGCTCGTGCGGTCGTAGCACATGTCGCACTTCATCATCAGGTCGAGTTCCACCTTCATCTTCGGCACACCGAAGGGGCACGCGAGGACGCAATTCGAACACGCGACGCAGCGCGGCTTGGCAGCACTGTGGACGATGCCGTCGTCGTCCTGCTTGATCGCATCCGCAGGACACACGCGCGCGCACGTCGGGTCTTCGCAGTGCATGCACACAACCGGCGCGGTCTGCACGCCCGTGGAGCGATGTACGTAGTCGAGGTGAATCATCGGCACGCCGCGGTGCGTGTCGCACTCGCCGCACGCCTGCACGCACGCCTGACAGCCGATGCAGCGCGACGGGTCGAGAAAGAATTCGAGGTCCGTCTTCATGCTTTCTGAGAAGGGAGTGGCTGCCGACTCCCGCCAGCGGGGTTGCTCTTTGGATCCGGTGCGTCAGCGAACTTCTCGATCTTGCACGCGCAGACTTTGTATTCGGGAATCTTCGAGATTGGATCGAGTGCGCGGTTGGTGAGCTGATTCGCCGCCTTTTTTCCGCCCCAGTGATATGGGATGAACACCGTGTCGGGCCGGATGGTCTTCACTACTTGCGCGGGCAGCGTCATCTCACCGCGCCGCGTCGTGACCTTCACCATGTCACGGTCCTCGATGCCAAACTTCGCGGCGAGCAACGGGTGCATCTCGCAGAGCGGCTCGGGGTATTGATCCACCAGCGCGCCGATGCGCCGTGTCTGCGTGCCGCTGAGATATTGCGACACCACGCGACCGCTCGTGAAAAAGATTGGATACTCCGCGTCCACATCCTCGGCGGGCGGGTGGTAGTCGTAGGCGTGGAATTTTGCGCGACCGTCGGGATGATGAAACTTCCCGCCCTCGAACAAGCGTGGCGTGCCCGGATGATCCGGCGCGGGGCACGGCCAGAAGATGCCCATGTTCTGCTCGATCTTTTCGTAGGTCATCCCGCTGTAATCAATCGGCCCGCCCTTCGACGCCGCCGTCAGCTCGGTGAAAATCTCGCCCGCATTTTTGTAGCTGAAAAACTTCTCCTTCCCGAGCCGCTTCGCCAGCTCGCAGATGATCCACCAGTCCACGCGCGCGTCGCCGGCGGGCTTCACGGAGTTCCGCAGCCGCACGCAGCGGCCCTCGCCGGTCGTCACCGTTCCCTCGTCCTCCTCCTGCAACGATCCGGCGAGCACGACATCGGCGTAGCGCGCGGTCTCGCTGAGAAAAAAATCAATGACGCCGAAAAATTCGAGCTTCTCCAGCGCGGCGCGCGTGCGGTTCGAGTCGGGAATCGAGACGAGCGGATTGAAGCTGATCGAGAGCAGTCCTTTGATCTCCCCACGCTCGATCGCGTCAATGATCTCGCACGCCGTCAGTCCCTGCTTCGGCAGTTCCGGTTCCGGGATGCCCCAGAATTCCGCGATGAACTCGCGATGCTCCGGCTTG
>JBBSEI010000107.1:0-13822 GCA_038239865.1 Chthoniobacterales bacterium | reverse complement strand
CGGCGCATAGCCTCCGCGCCCCATGCTCGACATCGCGCTCATCCGCAAAACGCCCGACGAAATCAAAGCCCGCCTCGCCGCGCGCGGCAGCGAGTGGCCCGCGCAAATTGACGCCGTCCTCCGCTGCGACACCCAGCGCCGCCAGGCCGAGACAAAGCTCCAGCAACTGCAAGCGGATCGAAACCGCATCAGCAAAGAGGTCGGCGCGAAAAAGAAAGCTGGCGAGGACACGAGCGAGATCGAGGCGCAGGTGCGCGGCTTCGGCGAGGACATGAAGCGCCTCAACGAGGAGACCACCGCGCTCGACACCGAGCAGCGCGATCTTTTGCTCGGCATCCCGAACGTCCCGCACGAGCAATGCCCCGTCGGCACCGACGCCGCCGCGAACCCTGAACTCCGCGCGTGGGGCGAAAAGCCCGCGTTCACTTTCCAACCCCTCTCGCACCTCGAACTCGGCGCAAAGCACGGCCTCTTCGACTTCGACCGCGCCACGAAAATCGCCGGCCCCGCCTTCACCTGCTACACCGGCCCCGGCGCACGGCTCGAGCGCGCGCTCGTCAATTTCCTCCTCGACACGCACACGCGCCCGCACACGCAGACGCACGGTGGCGGCTACACCGAAATCGCCCCGCCGCTCCTCGTGAACGCCGACGCCCTCATCGGCACCACGCAGCTCCCGAAATTCGCCGACCAGCTCTACCACTGCCCCGAGGACGGCCTCTACCTCGTCCCCACCGCCGAGGTCCCCGTCACGAATCTCCACCGCGAGGAGATTTTGAAAATGGAGCAGCTCCCGATCCGATACACCGCCTACACCCCGTGCTTCCGCCGCGAAGCCGGTGCCGCGGGCCTCGGCACGCGCGGCCTCATCCGCATGCACCAGTTCGACAAAGTCGAGCTCGTGAAAATCTGCCACCCCTCGCAGAGCATGGCCGAACTCGAGCTGCTCACCGCCGACGCCGAGAAAATCCTGCAAGCCCTCGGCCTCCACTACCGCATCATCGAACTCTGCACCGGCGACCTCGGCTTCGGCAGCACGAAGACCTACGACATCGAAGTCTGGGCTCCCGGCCAGGGCGCCTACCTCGAAGTGTCGAGCTGCTCAAATTTCGGCGACTACCAGGCCCGCCGGATGGCCCTGCGCTTCAAGGACGAGAACGGCAAAAACCAATTCTGCCACACGCTCAACGGCTCCGGCACCGCCCTCGCCCGCCTCTACGTCGCCCTCCTCGAAAACCACCAGCAACCCGACGGCACCATCGCCCTCCCCGCCCCCCTGCGCCCGTATTTCGGCGCGGAGAAAATCGGGTAGCATCTTTGATTCAAGGAACACGCATGACCAGAGACGAACGAATACGACGGTTGATCGCGGCGATTCCGACCCTGAGCAACTATCGGCTCCAGCTCATTGACAAAATGGTCGGCGCATTTGCTCCACTCAAAGACTTTCACCTGTCTGCGGCTTCAAAGCTGATCACTCCGGGTATGCTGGAGGATTTTGGTGATGTTCTCAGAATGCACCACTGCTTGTCCCGAGAGCCGTTCTCCAAGGACAAATTTGAATACGCGCTTGAACGCGTTTTGATCGAGGCCGGAGTAGTCGCCAGCCTCGCTCCGCGCGGCCAAAGAGGATTTGATATCGAGATTGCCACAGAAAAATTCTCGCTGAAAACCGAGGCCGCCAAAGCGATTCGTGAAAGCACAATCCACATCTCCAAATTCATGGAGCTTGGCGGAGGCGCATGGGGTTCAAACCCGAAAGACCTAATTGGCTTGCGCCAACAGTTCTTGACCGCACTGAATGGAATAAATCGAATTCTAATTCTTCGAACGCTGAAGAAAGGCGACCCCATTTTTCTTTACGAACTCGTGGAGATTCCAAAGCCACTCTTGCTGAAAGCTTCCGCAGCCCGTCTTGAGATGATGATGCAAAGCACGCAAATCCCAAAGCCCGGCTATTGCTACGTTGAGGAGAATGGAGAATTACTCTTCAGCCTCTATTTTGACGGCGGGGGTGAACGAAAGCTGCAAGTGAAGGGACTCCAGAAATCACTCTGCACGGTCCACGCGACTTGGCAGTTCGAGTTACCTAAAGACACTCTGTGAAAAGCGGGCGATTGGCTCCCATGATGCGGTCTTCAGCAATCCGCACATACTCTGGTTTTGCCTCAATCCCCACACATCGCCTGTCTGTTTCGATGGAGACCACACCGACAGTGCCGCTCCCGAAAAATGGGTCGAGCACCATTCCTCCTCTTGGCGATCCGGCGAGGATGCAAGGACGAACCAAGGCACGGGGAAAGACCGCAAAATGCGCTTCCTTGCACGGTTCTGTGTTGATGGCCCACACCGTTCTCTTATTTTTCTTCATCCGTCCGTCTGCCGTGCTTTCTTTGATAGCCTCTTGATCGAAGTAATAGCTCTCACTCTTTGAGAACATGAAGAGGTATTCGTGAGAGACCGTCACGCGATCCTTGACGGACTCCGGCTGGCAGTTGGGTTTATGCCAGATGATGTCCGAGCGGAGATACCAACCATCGAGTTGCAATGCCATCGCGACCATCCATGCAACTCCGATCAGATCCTTCGGTTTCAGCCCTTCCGGAGTGTCCGGTCGGTATGACATCGCGCGGCCTTTGTTCTTGGCGTCTTTGTCACGCCAAGCACGGCCACCCGAGGTGTAGGTGTTTGCAATATTGAGCCAGAACGTTCCGTCCGATCGCAAGACTCGACGAACTTCCCGAAAACACGAAACAAGGCTCTTCACGTAGTCCTGCAAGTCGTCCTCCGCACCGATCTGTCCGTCGTGCCCGTAATCCCTCATTCCCCAGTACGGAGGCGAAGTGATACATGTGTGGAAGGTTTCATCCGGAATTTCCAAGAGCTTCGAACGGACGTCTCCCGAAATGATCTGCACCGGTTCTTCCTCGAAACGTTGTAAGGACCATGCTTGCGAACCGTGTGCAAAATGAGCCTTCATTTTTTTGCTCCTTTCCCTTTGTTGACTCCGTACGTGGCAGGTTCTTCTTGCAGCCGAGCAGAGAGGGTTTCGATGATGAGGGAATGCAGCGTCTTGTCCTCCTCGATGGCTTTTACCTTGAGAGCCTTGTGAAGGTCGTCCTCGATTTCCAACGGGAACGTCTTTTTCGATTTCTTTGGCGCGTCTCGGTGCATCAGTAACCTGAGTAAGTCAGGTTACCTGAGTTAGTCAAGGCCCAATTTTCCAACTGCCGCGGCGTCCAGTCCGCGGATGCAGCAACGGCGCCGGCTTCACATCACCACTTCAACTTCGCGCATGGGGCGCGTGCGGGGCGGAGGCAGCTTCAGGCGTTTGGATTTTGCCGTGGCAATGGTGTCCTCCACGATCTCTTGGAGGTGCTTGAATGCTTCCACTGCATTCGCACCGTGGCAGACGCCGCCTGCCGGAAAGAGATTCGGGCAATAGGCCACGTAGGCGCGTTCCGCCGGGCTCCACTGCACAAAGGACAGATAGGCATCCGAGGTTTTCATGAGCGAATTTTTCTCAGGGCGTTTCCCATGTGCTTTTCCGTTCGCGCCGGACTTCGACAAGCCGGGTGCCTGCGTTGAGGCGCTCGACGATGCCGGGCAGCAGCGGCTCGATCCATGCGAAGAGCACGCGGTTCGTGCAGTTGCCGATGCGGAGCCAGACGACGCTCGGTGCATCGGACGATGCGACGCAGCGTTCGACGAAATCCTCGTCCTTTGTCACCACCGTCCAGTCACCGGCGGTTGCGAAATTCCAGATGCTCCCCGTCGTCGGAATCGCGCAGTCCGAGTTCACGCACCGCCGTCGCGGCGAATCCCTTTTCACCCAGCCAGCGGGCAAGCGCGGATATCCCCGGCTTCGAGATCGGGGAAATCAGCGAGGATTTCCTCCTGCGTCGCACCATCGGCGAGCATGTCGAGCACGTCATTCACGCGGATGCGCATTCCGCGGATGCACGGGCGTCCGCCGCATTGGTTGGGATTGATCGTGATGCGATCCATGGCGGGAGGCTAGAGCACAGAGGCGCGCTTTGCACTGCTCATTTTACCTCCCACTCAGTTCTTCGGAATCCGGTTCAGCGTGTAGTAGGCGTCGGCGTGGTCGAGCTTCACGCCGGTCGCGGAGCGGATGCCGTCGGCGTGGAGTTCGTGGACGTAGAGTTCGCGGCGGCCTTCCACTTTCAATCGCACACTCAGGCCGTCGGCGCTGACGGTCGCGGCGGTGATCGGCGCGGGCTTCACGTCAATCTCATCGCTGCCGTAGGCGCCGGAGTAGAAATACGTGAAGCTCTTCATCGAGTAGGACGCGGGATTGCCCGCGGTCGCGGCGTCCACGGGCGTGGTGAAGACCAGTTCGAAGCCGTCGGGCTGCGCGCGCATCTCGCGGATGGCGAACGGCACCGTGCCTTTCCACCGCACGCGCTGGAGGCCGTAGGATTTCGTGCCGAGCGAGGACCAGCCGCGGCTCGTCATGCCGACGAACAGGCTGCCGTCCTCGGCGAACAGCAGCCGCACGATGCCCGACGCGAAGCCCGCGAGAAACGGAAACGCGGCGCCCTGATATTCGCCGTCCACTTTTTCGAGGAAGACGCGGCTCACCTTCGCATCGGTGAATTCCGCGACCATGAACTGCCCGTCGAACGGCCCGAACTTTCCGCCCGCGGGGACGACGGCGAGGTCGGTGCCGCTGCGGCCCATTTTGTTGTAGGGCAGCCACACGGCGGGCGGGCGCATCTCCGGCAGCGCGCGAACGGCGTCGGGATACGGCACCTTTTCCGGCACCTTCGCGGAGAGCTTCAGCGGCGAGCCGGGGAGGTCTTGCGAGCCGATTCCCTCGGGGTTCAGAAAAAATGCGCCTTCGCGCAAATGGTAAATCGGCGTGCTCGGGATCCACGTGCCCTGCTGGTCCACGCAGAACATGTCGCCCGCGGCGTTCGCGCCGAGCCCGCACGGCGAACGCATGCCGGCGACCATTGGCTTGAAATCGCCGCCCGGCGTGATGATGCCGCCCCAGCCGCGCCAGCCAGTCTTGTTGTTCGAGTGGTCGCCCATGTCCACGTTCAGCGTGACCCAGAGATCCCCGCGCCCGTCGCGCTTCGGCCCGTAGGCGTAGCCGTGATACGCACCGGAAACATTCCAGCCGCGCCCGGCGGTGAGATACTCGTCCGCGACGCCATCCCCATTCGTGTCGCGCAGCCGCGTCATTTCCGTGCGCTGCGTGACGAGCAGCGAGTCACCATCGCGCAAAAGCCCGAGCGGTTCATGCAGGCCAGATGCGAACAGCTTGTAGCCCACCTTGTCCGCGCGATCGCTGAGCACGCCATCGAGCGTCCACACCTCGCCCTTGCGAATCGCCACCGCGAGTTTGCCATCGGTGGTCCAGTCCATGCCGCTCACCTCGAGCGCGATCCCTTCGCCCGGTTTCCAGTCCGTGCTGCGAGAGGCCGACGGCGAATTCGCCGTGAGGATGTCGGTGATTTCGTAAGGCGCGTCCATCGCGAGCGCAGCAGTCGCGAAAAACAGCGATGCAATTGAAACCGCGAAGATCGCGAAGGACATGCATCGTGACGCGTAGCGCCAAAACAACAATAGCCGTAGGTGACGAGCACAGCGAGGAACCCACGGATCGAGTGGTAAAACGACAAAGCCGCCTAGCGGCGTCACAAGTTCGCTAGCCGCATGCTTTGTTCCGCAGCTACGCAGCGCATCCGCATTTGCGATGATCCGTGGGTTCCTCGAAGACTCGTCACCCACGGCTACTGTTGTGGCGGACGCTACGCGTCCTTCGGCGAGTTTTGTCATCAGGAATTTCGAAAGCGGTTTCATTTCCACGAATAGTTGAAGCTGCGTTTGCCCGACGCGGCGGATTCTTCGGTGACGGTCAAGCCTTCGGGATGTGCGACGGGGAAATTTTTCAGCACTGCGGCATCCGCGGAGATCGTGCGGCGCAGACCATTTTCGGTTCCGACAATTCGCTCCTCCACACGCACGCCGCCGACGCTGAGCAGGAATGACGGAACGCCCTGCGCGTCGAGACGGTAGCCGTCGAAACGCACATCGCTCGTGCTCGCCGAGGGCACGGGCCATTTCACGACGGCCTCGCCCAGCGGCTTCTCGAATGGCGCGAAGCGCGAGAACCACGTGTTGTAGGCGTCGAAAAATTTTCCCTTCCACGCGAGCGCAGGCCGCGCATTTTTTCCATCGTAGGCAAGACTCACGCCGCTCGGAAAACCAACGAGGATCGCGTGCGTCCCGACGCCTTCCATGAAAGTCCGCTGCACGATCGGGCGATCTTTCGGGATGAGCTCGAACGCACCATTCGCCGTCACCGGGAATCCCTCCGGCTCACCGTTCGCGCTTTTCGCAAACGAGTAGATGGACGCGATCTGCTTCGCGGTATCGCCGCCGAGGATGTCGCGATTTGCCGCAGTGCCGCCGGGCCAGAACGAAGGCATGAGAGTAGCCGCGCGATACGCTGCGGGATTCACGAGATATTCCGCGAGCCAGCCGGGCTGGATGCGCTGGCCGAGGTTGCTGAGGTCGAGCCCCTGGACGCCGAGCGAAGGCTTGTCGCCCCAGCGATGGCACGTGATGCAACCGAGACCACCGAGCGTGCCCATGAGCTTGCGCCCCGCCGTGTCGTCGCCGCCGGGCAGCAGCGTTTCCTTTTTCGCATCCGCCTTCGCGAGCAGCTCGCCGAGCGTCGCAGTCGCAGTGCCGTAAACAGGCATCTTCGCCTGCAAATACGGCCGCACGCGGAACTCGCCCGTGAGCACCTTCGCGAGCCACTCGGGTTGCAGCTTGCGCCCGACGCCCGTGAGCGGCGGCGGATAGCGGCCCGTGTCGCCGAGATTGTGGTCGCCTTGGAAATACGCCTTCCGCGCCGCATCCGGCCCGCCGAGTCCATCGCGGTCGTGGCACGCGAGACAATTCAGCGATTCGAGCGTGAGCGCCGCGACCTGCTGGGGCGTCGCGGGCTCATTGCGTTGCTTGAGGAAAATTACGAGCGAATCGCGCTGCGGGGCGGACAGCGCATAGCGCGGCACTCCTTGCGCAACGGCTTCGGCGAGGCAGCCGCCGTCCGTCTTCGTCAGCGGCACCGGCTTCGCAGTCACATCCTTCGGCAACTCATGGCACGCCGCGCAGCGCTGCGCCGCGACGATCGTGCGTCCGCGATCCGCGAGCGTCTTGTCCGCGGTGAGCGCCGGAATCTTCGGCGCGACTTGGCCGTCGCTGCCCTCGTAATTCAGCAGCCAGCCCGCGATGTCCACAGAGTCCTGCTCGTCCATCGCGATGCGCGGCATGCGGCCATCCACGCGCGCCTCCAGCGGGTCGCGGATGAACTCTGCGAGCGACGACAGGACATCCTTCTCCGCGAGATTCGGAAACGCCACCGAGCGATGCGTGAACTCCTCAGCCTTCGGCGCTCCGTCCGGCGGTGTAAAATCCTTCCCCGGCGCGTGGCACGCGACGCAGCCAATCTTGTGAAAGAGCTCCTTGCCCAGCGCGGTGTTCACATGGCGCAGCACCTTCGGCTTCACGGTCGTCTTCGGCTTCAGCGTCGCGAGATAATTTACGACCGGCTCCACGTCCTCCTTTTGCAAAAGCTGCGGCATCGCCGTGCCCTCGTGCGCAGCCGTGGGCGATGAGAGAAATTTTCGCAGCCAGTCCGCATTCACGCGCTGCGTCACGCCGGTGAGTTCCGGGCCGCGGCGCGCGGGGAGCGCCGTCTCGCCACCGTGGCAATTTGCGCAGCCGAGTTCATTGAAGAGCACGCGCCCGCCTTCCGCCGAAGGCTTCGCCGCGTGGAAGCGATCGAAGCCGGTGACGAGTGGTTCCGCCTGCACGAGCGCGACCAGCAGGGCGAGCACCGCGGCGGTGACGATGGTGATCGGATGTCTCACGGCTGTTCCTTTTTCAAATACGACCGCAACTCGCCGGGCATCGGATGCTCAAGCTGGACGTGCTGCTCGCGCAAAGACGCACGCAGGCGCTCGGCGGGAATGTCGGGCACTTCCACTTCCAATTCTTTCGCGAGTGCGACGGCCGTGCCCGCAGCCTGGCCGAGCTGCATCATCGTGCGCGAGAGACGGCAACTCGACGCGGCGATGGAGCTGAGGCTCGCGGCGCGGCAGGTGATGAGCAGGTTGCGCGTGCCCTTCGGAATGAGGCAGCGAAACGGCACGCCATACGGCTCACGCAGCGGCTTGATGCCCTTGTTGTGCCCGCCATGCGTGTCGCACGGATGATCCGCGAGGCAGATGATGTCGGCGTGCCTCTGCCCGCTGATGCCCGCATCGAGATCGTTTTGCGTGAGCACGTATTCGCCGGTGACGCGCCGCGTCTCGCGCACGCCGAGCACAGGCGCGATCGAGTCGAGCCGGAAGCCGCGAAACTCCGCGCAATGTGTCTGAATGTCGTGCCAGTGCGCGCGCACGCGGCGTTCGCATTCCGTGCGCGCGTCCACCCAGCCGAGCTTCATGAACTCAGCGCCTTCCATCGTCGGCAGCATGTTCACATTCAGGTCGCCGTTCGGGTAGTGGTTGATCTGCGCGACAGGGAATCTCTTCGCCCACCAGCATTCCGCCGCGATGCCCTCGGCCAGCGGCTCCACGGCGGGCGTCGCCACGGGCGTCACGCGATACAGCAGGCTCACGCCGTTCACGCGCGGCGTCGGTGCGTCGGGTGCGCCGGGTTCGTCAAATTGCGCGCGCGACTCCTGCCCGGTCATCATCGTGCAGCCCGCGTCCTCGCACACGAGCCCGTCGCCCGTCGCATCCACAAAGAAATCGGCGACCAGCTTCCGGCTTTCGACGACCGACTTGCCATCGGCGAAACGGACTTTCTGCACCGTGACATTTTGAACGCGGCCCGCACTCATCGCGACGCGCTTGAACTCCGTCCGGAACAGCACGCGGCAATGCCCCGTCTCCTCCAGCATCGCGAGCATCGTCTCCGCCATCGCATCCGGCTCGAACACCACCCCGTGCAGTTGCGAATGCGCGAGACCATGCCGCTGCAGCGAGTCGAGATACGTGCGCGCCGGATCGATCACCGTCTCGCCGCCAGGAAAGGGATATGCCTCGCGCTTCGCATCGAAGGTGCCCATGTGCCGGCCCATCGAGTAGATCCCCGCCGTATTCGGCTCGCGCCCGAGCCCTGGCTCATGTTTCAACCGCCGGTAAATCTCGAACGGAAACCCCGTGCCGCCGAGCCCCGGCTCCCAGATGTTCACGCCACCCCGCACCGAATTTCCGCCGAGACGATCGCTGCGCTCGACGAGCACCACATCCATACCGAGCCGAGCCGCCGCCAGCGCCGCGCCAAATCCGCCGCTGCCGCCGCCGATCACCGCCAGTTCACAGCGGATCGTCTCAGTCTCCGCACCGGCACAGAACGCGGCTAGCGGCGCGAGCAGCAGCGCAATGAGAACGGAGGCGAATTTCAGCATGACGGTAATCAACTATCATGACGGGCGATTCTTAACACCCGCCTTCGCCGCGACACCCGCGCGCAGCCGGTAAATGTTCATCCGCATGGCGCGGGCGAAGGGGGTCTTCATGCCGCGATGCTGGCACATACGCCGCCCGCCTCCTACGGCAGCCCTGCCGTATTCTGCATTCCGCCTGCAGCGCCGCTCCGGCTTGGAAAATCACCTGCGCGCCGAGCTCGGGCCACCTTCCAGGCTGCATCGTGCGTGAGGAGCCGTCGAAGCAATGGCCGCCGAAGCAACGGCGAGTCCTGGAGGGACGCCCGGAAATTAGCCGAAGGTCGAGCGAGCCACGCGAGCGACCACCCCCGGATCCCGCCGCAAAATCCATGCGCCCCGGATGGGGCGCGGGAAATCACACCGCCGCCGGCATCTCCCGCACGATCCTCATCGTCTCCACGCTCACCGTGCAGACGCGCAGGAGCAGGGCGATCACTTTCTCCTTGTGGTCGGCGAAGCGGTAGGTGTTGAACTTCTCCGCCACCGTCGGGTCGCTGATTTTGTGTTCCTTCCATTGGTCGAGCACCCATTCGAGGGCGCTGCGGTTGCCGAGCTGGTAGGCCCACGCCTCGGGCGGGATGCCGCTCAGCGTGGTGACTGCATCCACCTCGATGGTGCCGGCGGCTTGGTCGGCCTTGAGCTTGGGCTTGAGGGCGGGTCTATCGCTTCCAAAGTCCCCAAGGTCGAGGCCGCGCTTCGGCTTCACGCGTTCATCGAGCAGCAGGTCGGCTTGCTGGCTCACGGCTTCCTTGCGGTCGTGACGCTGGAGGGCAAAGGGCGCGGCCTGCTCGTAGTCGAGATGCAGTTCCATGAGCGCCCGGCCCCATTTGGCCCATTGGCGGAAGTCCCCGTAAAACGGCAGCCGGGGGAATTCGCGCCTGAGGTTGATCTCGTAGCTCGCGCGGTAGGCCGGGTGATGCAGCACGGCGTAGGTGTAGTGGAAAATGTCGCGCTTGGTGAGCTTGGCATCGCCGTAGTGCTCCCGGAACTGCCGCAGGCCCCAGTCGGTGAGGTTGTCGTGCCGCTCGCCCTCCGCGTCGTGGAGGGAATGTGAGAATTCATGGAATCTCGATCACACTTCAGAAAGCCTCAAACGTCCGTTCACGCGCCGCAGTCCGTGCCTTCGCGCTAAGAGGGTGCGACGTTGGCGATCGTTCGGATTTTCTTTGCTCGTTACCAGCCAGACAAATACGAAATCCTTTCTGAGCTTCTCCATCTCCGGCGCTTTCTGCCGCAGCCAACTATTCAACCATTGCAGCTTCTTGATGACCTTCTCTGCCTGCCCACTGCCAGCATGATGCGGTTCCAGCCACAAGACCCGCTCCGTAGTCTTCGGTGCGCTCAAGCCGATTGCATAGTCCCAGCGGTTGTCGTTCGGGAAAAGTTCCGCCTCTTGTAATGTCTTGTCCAAAGCTAGGCTGCCGGTCGCGAGATCCTTGTCTTCGAGCAATTTTTTGTCGCGGTCTTCCAACGCTTGAATACCCGCGCAAAAAGCGTGCGCCACCACTGGTGTCGCCTCCACGGAACGTTGAAACTGCCCCTTCTTCGCCATCGTTAGCTCTGTTTCTTGCTCGCGATAAAGTCCGCGACGACGTCTGAGGCTCGGGCGCTGAACTCCGTCATTCCACCCCATGTCCGCTCCGCGCGTTGTTCGGAGTCGGCGTCAAGTTGCGAGATGTCCACCACATCGCTGCCTTCGCGGTCGAAGTAATAGACTTTTAACTTTTTTCTGAGGATGTCAGCGGCGATTTCCTTGTTCTTCGGGCTCGCGCCCACGTCGAAAAGCTTCAGCAGTGTCTCTGGCGGTGCGCCTTCACTGATGAAGACCTGCAATGCCCACACCATGTCCAGAACGTGGGGTGAGTGCGTCGAAACACACACGCGATAGCCTCGCTGCATGAGTTCCAAAACGAGAAAGAGCACCGCAGTGATAGCTCGCGGATGGAGTCCCATTTCTGGCTCCTCCAAAACGAGCCAGTCGAGTCCTGCTCGACGAGGCGAACCCGCGGAAGGCATCAAGTAATAGAGACCTAGCAGGAGTGGACTGAATTCTCGCTGTCCGGCGGACCACGCCATGAATGGGAGTGGCTTCTCGCCCTTTCGTTGAAGCACGAGCCGCTTCTGCGCGCCGCTCTTATCAACCTTTAAGTCGAAGTCGCCGAAGATGCCCCTCTTGAGAAGCGTGCGAGTGGCATCCGTCAGTCGTCCCACTTGCGGAAAAATGTTTTCCCCACTTCCGAGCCCAGCCCCCATGAGAAGGCGAAGTTGCTCGCTAAAATCTTGCACTACATAGGGGTCACCGGGCGCATAATCGCCAAAGTGCCGTGGCCACCCGTTCCTGAGCGTGAGTACGCGATGAGCGGGAATGTAAAAGAGTTTCGGAACCGAGTCGGATCTCACCGCACCGGGTAAAAACGATGCGAGCGTTTTCTCCACGCCGTTCCACTCCATCTTTGTGTCACCCCGCCAGAGGTTCCCCATTCCTTCGCCGAGAAATAGCTCCAAGAGCGTGGTGCCATCCCCGCTCCAGTCCAAACCTTGCTTGCGCAACGTCGCGGCCACCACTCGGTAATCCACCACCAGCTTCAGCATTTGCAGCATCACGCTTTTACCAGAGGCCTGCGGGCCGACGAATATGGTTAGATCGCCGAAAGAAACATCGGCATGTTTGATAGGGCCGAGGTTACTAATGGAGAGTTTGGGTATTTGGGCGGTGCGGGACATGGCATTAAAGCAGTGAGAGCTTAGGATGGCAGCTTGGTTGGGCCGAGCAAGCTGCCGCAGGCGGTTCGTGTTTTGGTTTTCAAACTTTCGAAAACCAAGCGGAATATGACGACGATGCTGGTCGCGTGGGCCTTGATGCACTCGTAGTAGTGCTTGATCTGGCCGAGGGTGTCGCGCTTCGTCTGGCCGGTGAAGAAGGTCTTTTCCACCTCGCGCAATTCGCGGGCGATGCTGTTTTCCTCCAGCATCTGCGTGTCGCTGAAGATGGAGAGGAAGATTTCCTCGGTGAGGATGTGCTGGATGAGCATCTCGTCCACGTCGTCGGGGGTGACGGCGGGATTGATGGCGGTGCGGCAGAGCTCGAGGAAGGTGTCGCGCCGGACGCGGAAGGGGGCGTTCGCCCTACCCTGCTGAACGATCATGCCGCGCAGGGTGGTGACGATATTCGGGATGTCCTGCTTGAAGCGCTCGACGGCTTCCTTGAACTCGCGCACCTCGGGATGCTCGAAGCTGACGAAGGCGGTGAGCAGTTCGTCGAGGGCCCCGTCCTTGGCAAAAGGTGCGATGAGGCGGCGCTGGCCGTCCTGATAGAGGATGGCGGTCTGCGAGTCCTCGAAAAGGATGTTCGAGTCCGGGTAGCCCTTGTCGAATTTCTTCGCGATCTCCTCGGTGAGATCGTCGCCGGTGTCCTTGCTCTCCCAAAAGCCGTAGTCGAGGCGGAGGATGTTCTTCAGCGTGCCATCGGGCCGGACGGTTTTCCTGCGCCGCGGATTGAAGTAGTCGAGTTCCTCGCAAAGCAGGAGGTCGCGTGGCCGCGCGTAGGCATTGATGAGATTATAAACCGCCCGCCGGACCGTGGTTTCCTTCGTGCTGCCGCCGAAGCGGATGATCTTGTCCACCTCGGAGCGGTAGGTATGGATGGAGGCGAGGCTGGACATTCCGGGCGGCTGTAGCAGGTGTGCGCAGGCGTGGCTAGGGTCGCGTGCAGCCGCACAGGAAGATTTTCCCGCGCCCCATCCGGGGCGCATGGATTTTGTGAGGCGGGTTCCGGGGGTGGTCGCTCGCGTGGCTCGCCCGACCCCCGGCTAATTTCCGGCGTCCCTCCGGGACTGCGCAGATCTTTTCCTTTTCTACCCGAATGAGCGCGCCACACTCCACGGCATTGCCATGACCCTCGCGGACTTTTGTGAGTATTGCCAGTCGCTGCCCGGCGTGGAGGGAAGCACGCCGTTCGGCCCCGAGGTGCTGGTCTACAAGGTGGGCGGGAAGATGTTCGCCCTCGCCGTGCCGGATGAGCTGCCGCACCGGGTGAATCTGAAGTGCGACCCGAAACGCGCCGTGGAATTGCGGGACCGGCATGAGGACATCGTGTCCGGCTACCACATGAACAAGCGCCACTGGAACACGCTGACCCTGCCCGGCAAACTGCCGACGAAGCTGGTGCGCGAACTCACGGACCACTCGTATGCCCTCGTCGTCGCGTCGCTGCCGAGGAAGCTGCGCGAGTCATTGCCCGGCTGACGGCTGACGCGCTTTCTCAACGCCGCGCCGCACGCTTCACGCCGTCTCCGCGAGGCATTTCTCGACGTAGGCGCGCGACTT
>JBBSEI010000106.1:0-14282 GCA_038239865.1 Chthoniobacterales bacterium | reverse complement strand
GCCCTTGCCCGCGAACTCGCCGCGTGGGAGCGCGATCGCAATCTGAACACGCGTTCCATCCGCTGGCAGTTCACCCCCGCCACCGCTCGCACCAAACTCCGCAAGCTCTACCCATCATTTGAGGGCTGACGCGGCACTAGGACACTGCCGTCGCGACAGGCCACTTGACACCGGGCGCCCCACCGCTACGCTCTGCACCCCTTTTCCAAAAGCAGACCACAATTATATGGCCAATACCAAATCCGCAGCCAAACGCGCCCGCCAGACGGGGCGCCGCACCGATGCCAACAAGCGCGTCTCCACCGTGGTGAAGACGCAGCTCCGCCTGATCCGCGCCGCCGTGACCGCGGGGAAAAAGGCCGAGGCGCTCGCCTTGCTGCCGAAGGCTGCCTCCGCGCTGGACAAGGCGGCGAAGACCGGCCGCATCCACAAGAACAAGGCGGACCGCCACAAGAGCGTGCTCGCAAAGCAACTCGCGGCGCTCAAGTAACGCGGGCTGGTTTTACGAAGGGCGGTGTCCATCCCGGGCACCGCCCTTTTCGTTTTTCGGCAGCGCAGCTATTCGCCGTTGCGCTGCTTCACGAGGCCGAGCACCTGCCGCGTGCGATCGATCGGCGCGCGGAGCGGACCACTCGGCTGCGCGGCCGGAGCCTGCGGGGCGGCGGGCTGGACGGCGGCGGCTTCGCGCTGCGCCTCGGCGAGGTGGGACTGTAGCGATTGCGGGGATTGTTTCTCGCCGCTGCGCCCGTACACGAGATAGACGATGGCGAGGACGACGATGATCGAGATGATTCTCATGCCCGCACCCAAAGCATCGCCCGCGCCATGAATGTCGCACTCGTCCATTTCACCGCCGCGCCGGTCGTCGGCGGAGTGGAGCGCGTGATGCAGGAGCACGCGCGGCTTTTCGCCGAAAATGGGCATTGCGTGACGGTGCTCGCGCTGCGCGGTGGCGGCGCGGACACGGTGCGCCTGCCGGAGGAAAATTCCGCGGACGCGCAGATCGCAGCGCTGCGCACGGCGCTCGCGAAGCAGGACATCGTCTTCCTGCACAATGTGCTCACGATGCCGTTTCACGCCGGGCTCACGGAGGCGCTGTGGCGCGTGATGGATGAGCTGCCGGGCGTGCGCTTCGTCGCGTGGGTGCATGATGTCGCGGCGTGCAATCCCGACTATCCCGGCACCGCGCCGATCTTTTCCCGCGCGCACCCGCGCTGTGCATACGTCGCCGTTTCGCCGCTCCGCGCGCGGCAGTTTGCGGAGGTCACCGGCGAGCGCGCGGACCGCTGCACGGTGATTCCGAACGGAGTGGATCCCGCGCGCGTGCTCGGGCTTTCGGAAAAAATGGCGGCGTTTGCAAAAGAGCACGATCTGCTCGGCGGGCGCATCGTGCTGCTGCACCCGACGCGGCTCGTGCCGCGGAAAAATGTCGAGTTGAGCGTGGCGGTCGGACGCGGATTCGCGCGGCGCGGCGTGCCCGCGACGGTACTCATCACCGCGGCGGAGGATCCGCACAACGCGGCGTTGCGCGCGCTCGGCGAGAGGCTGCGCGCGGAGCGCGATGCGGGCGGCTGCGTGATTTTCGCCGGCGATCATTTTGCCGTCGGCGACCCCGAACTCGCGGACCTCTACCGCCTCGCGGATGCGCTGTTTTTTCCGAGCCGTAGCGAAGGGTTTGGCCTTCCGCTGCTCGAAGCGGCGCTGCACCGGCTGCCGGTTTTTTGCAGCGACATCGAGCCGCTGCGCGATCGGCTGCGCGAGACGGCCATCCTTTTTCCGGCGGACGCCGTCGCGGCGGATGTGGCGGCGCTGATCGCGGAGACGCTCGCCGCGTCGCCCGCTTTTCGCGAGCGGCAGCGCGTGCTGCGGGAGTGCAGTGGGGCGGCCATTTTCCGCGGGCACCTCGCCGCTTTGCTCGCGTCGCCGGGCGCGTCCGCGGGAAGCTTTCCTTGATCCACTCCCCGGCGCGTGGGAGGATTTCGAGTGCCCCCATGACGCCGAATCGCCAGGCACACCCACCCATGAAATCTGAAACCGAGGATCAGGAGCGGAATCTTTTCCGGTTCCTCATGGAGAACATCCCGGACCGGATTTATTTCAAGGATCGCGAGAGCCGTTTCATCTGCGTGAATGCCGCGATGGCGCGCCTCTTTCACCTCAAGGACACGGACGAGGCGGTGGGCAAAATCGACTTTGATTTTTTCCCGCACGCCGACGCGCAGCAGATGTATGAGGACGAGCAGCGGGTGGTGCAGACGGGCGAGGCGATCTTTGGCAAAGTGGAGAAGAAAATCCTGCCCGACGGCAACACCGGCTGGACGCTCACGACGAAACTCCCGCTGCGCGGTGCGGACGGCGAGGTGATCGGCTCGTGCGGGATGTCGCGCGACATCACGCCGCTCATGGTGGCCGAGACTTCACTCGAGCAGGAGCGGAACCGGCTCAAGGCCGCGAACTCCGATCTCGCCCGCAGCCAGGCGATGCTCGAGCGCAAGCTCACGGAACTCGAGCGCACGCACGCGGAACTCAAGGCCGCGCAGAAGCGGCTCATCGACGCGGAAAAGGCGCAGTCCGTCGCGCGGCTCGCGATCGGCGTGGCGCACGAGGTGAAAAATCCGCTCGCGATTTTGAAAATGGGCGTGGACTTTTTTTCCAACCAGCCGCTCGCGGATGAAAGCGCGGCCATCGTGGCTCGGGAAATGAGCGATGCGGTGCGGCGCGCGGATAACATCATCAACGAGATGACGGCGTTCTCCGAAGCGGGCGATCTCCAGCTCCAGCCGGCGCAGGTTGCCGCCGTCATCGACGCCGCGCTGAAGCCGTACGCGCAAGTCATGGCCGCGGCGCAGATCCGCGTGGACCGACATTTTGCCACCGGGATGCCCTCGGCGCGGATCGATGAGGCGAAGATCCAGCGCGTCTTTTCCTGCCTGATCGAGAATGCGGTGGACGCGATGCCGCACGGCGGCGTGCTCACGATCCGCGTCGGCCTCACGCATCTCGCGGGGCCGGGCGTGACGCAAAACAAGGGCAACCGATCGCTCGCGCATTCCGGCGTGCGGCGCGTCGGAGTGATCGTGGAATTTGAGGATACGGGCAGCGGAATTTCCGTCGGAAAAATCGACAGCATTTTTGATCCATTTTTCACCACGAAGGCGACCGGCCAGGGCACGGGCCTCGGGCTCACGGTGAGCCGGAAAGTGGTGGAGCTGCATGGCGGCGCGCTCGATCTCGCGAACCGCGCGGATGGCGGCGTGACGGCGAAGGTGCTGCTGAAAGTGTAGCACCGCGCGCCGCGGCGCACGGTGCTTGCGCGGAGCGTCGCGCAGGAATACGAAGGCAGGCGTGACTTCCATTCAACAAGAGGCAATCGACGCCCTCGCGCGGGCCGGGCATGGCGATCCATTTTCCATCCTCGGCATGCACGAGACCAAAGCCGGTCTGGTCGTGCGAGTCTTCCGGCCCGACATCGCAAAACTCGAGGTGGTCGAAGCGGCCGGCAAAGGCCGCGCGTGGACGGCCGAACGGCTCACCCCGGAGGGATTTTTCGAAGCGGCGCTCACCGGGCTTTCCGCCCGCTGCCCGTACTTGCTGCGGGGCACTTCGCACGAGGGAAAGGTGTGGGAGCAACGCGATCCATACTCCTTTGGCGTGCTGCTCGGTGAACTGGATCTGCACCTTTTCGCGCAGGGCTCGCATTGGGAGCTGTGGAAAAAACTCGGCGCGCACATCGAGCACCACGATGGAGTCGAGGGCACGGTCTTCCGCGTGTGGGCGCCGAATGCACAGCGCGTCTCCATCGTCGGCGACTGGAACCAGTGGGATGGCCGCATCCTGCCGATGCGGAAGCTCATCCCGAGTGGCGTGTGGGAGCTGTTCGTCCCCGGCGTCGGGGAAAAGGCGCACTACAAATTCGAGATCTTCGACGCGCAGGGATTCCTGCATGTGAAAACGGACCCGTTCGCCTTCTTCGCACAGCACGGCACGCAGACCGCGGCACTCGTGTGGAAGCTCGACAAATTCCCGTGGCGCGACGCGACGTGGATGGAAAAGCGCGCGCAGCGTGAGTGGCACCGCGAGCCGGTGGCGATCTACGAAGTGCATCCCGGCTCGTGGCGGCGCAAGGACGGCAATGCCTTCCTGACGTGGCACGAACTCGCGGAGCAGCTCGTGGATTACGTCGTGGAAATGGGCTACACGCACATCGAGCTGATGGGCGTGGCGGAGTATCCGTTCGAGGGATCGTGGGGCTACCAGGTCACGGGCTACTTCGCGCCGACGAGCCGCTACGGAAATCCGGATGAGTTCCGCGATTTTGTGAACCGCTGCCACGAGCGCGGCATCGGCGTGATCCTCGACTGGGTGCCGGGGCATTTTCCGAAGGACGCGCACGGGCTCGCGCGCTTCGACGGCACGGCACTCTTCGAACACGCGGATCCGCGGCAGGGCGAGCATCAGGATTGGGGCACGCTTATTTTTAACTACGGCCGCAATGAGGTGCGCAATTTCCTGATCGCGAACGCGCTGTTTTGGTACGAGGAATATCACATCGACGGCCTGCGCGTGGACGCCGTCGCCTCGATGCTCTACCTCGATTACTCGCGCGAGCACGGCCAGTGGGTGCCGAACATCCACGGGGGCCGCGAAAATCTCGACGCGATCCATTTCATCAAGCAGTGCAACGAAGTCTGCTACGCGCGGCATCCCGGCGTGATGAACATCGCCGAGGAAAGCACCGCGTGGCCCGGCGTGTCGCGGCCCACTTTCCTCGGCGGCCTCGGCTACGGCTTCAAATGGAACATGGGCTGGATGAACGACACGCTGTCCTACATGGCGCTCGATCCGATCTACCGGCGCTTTCATCACGGCGAGGCGACCTTCTCGCTCGTGTACGCCTTTCACGAGCACTTCATCCTCGTACTCAGCCACGATGAAGTCGTGCATGGCAAAGGCGCGATCGTGAACAAAATGCCGGGCGACGAGTGGCAGCAATTCGCGAATGTGCGGCTGCTCTACGCGTGGATGTACGCGCATCCCGGCAAGAAACTGCTCTTCATGGGCGGCGAATGGGGCCAGCGCGCCGAGTGGAGTCACGAGCGCGCGCTCGACTGGTGGGTGCTGGAATTCCCGCTCCACCGCGGCCTGCGCGAACTCGTGCGGCACCTGAACTACCTCTACAAAAACGAGCCCGCGCTCTTTGACCACGATGACACGTGGGAAAGTTTCGAGTGGCTCGAACTCCACGACGCGGACAACTGCGTGCTCGCCTTCCTGCGCCGCGCGCGCCACGGCACGGCGATCGTTTTCGTGATGAATGCGACGCCCGTGCTCCGCCACGGCTACCGCATCGGCGTGCCCGCGCCCGGCTTCTGGCAGGAAATCCTGAACACCGACAGCGAGCAGTACGGCGGCAGCAACGCGGGAAATTTCGGCGGCGTGCATTCCGAGCCGATGCCGTGGGGCGGACGCCAGCAATCCGTCACACTCACGCTCCCGCCGCTCGCGGTGATTGCATTGAAACTCTCGTAGCCGACGACGAGAGCAGGGGCGCACGGTAATGCCGCGGCTCAGGGTGTCTGCGGCGTCCGCTTCTTCTTCGCGCCTGCCCGGTCCGCCGCATTCGCACTCACGACCGAGATCACTTTCCCGTCCCGCACCCGCGTGTGCAGCTCACTGCCGGGTGCCACATCCGCAGTCGAGCGCACGACTTTTCCCTCCGCCGTCGTCGTGATCGTGTAGCCGCGGCCGATCGTGTGCTCCGGCGAGAGCAGCCGCAGCATGTCGCCGCTGCGCACCACCCGATCTTTTTTGTGCTGCAGCCGACGCTGAAAACGCTCCGCCAGCGCGACGGCGATGCTCCCGATGGTCTGCCGGTGCAGCGCGAGAACTTGGTCCGGCCGGTGCTGCCGCACGCGCGAACCGAGGGCATCGAGCCGCTGGGAAAATTCCGCGAGCCGCGAATCCACGGCGCGGCGCAGCGATTGATCCGCGAGATCCACGCGCTGAGCCGCCTGCTCGATCTGCCGCGCCGGCTCACGGAAGAGCGCACTGCGCAAGAGCCCAGCGAGATGCAGCCGCAGACTCTCGACCGCGGCAGAAGCGCGGCGGTGAAGAAATGCAGCGCGGCTTGCGAGCATGCGGAGGAGTTCCGCGGTGTCCGGCACGATCAGTTCCGCCGCCGCGCTCGGCGTCGGTGCGCGCAAGTCGGCGACGAAGTCGGCGATGGTGAAATCGATCTCATGCCCGATCGCGGAGACGACCGGCAACGCGGATGCGGCGATCGCGCGTGCGAGCGGCTCGTCGTTAAATTCCCACAGGTCCTCGATGCTGCCGCCGCCGCGCGCGAGCACGATCACATCCACCGGCGCGATGCCGTGCGCGGCGAGGCGGTTCAGATCGTCGAGCGCTCGCGCAATTTCCGCCGCCGCGCCGGCGCCCTGCACGCGCGCGGGGCTCACGATCACGCGCAGCCACGGTGCGCGCCGCGTGAGGACATTCAGCATGTCGCGCAACGCCGCGCCGGTCGGCGAAGTCACGATGCCGACGGCGCGCGGGAATTGCGGCAGCGCGCGCTTCCGCTCCGCGTCGAACAATCCCTCCGCCGCGAGCTTGCGCTTCAGCGCCTCGAATTTTGCCTGCAGCAGCCCCGCGCCCGCCGCCTGCATGAGGCTGACGTTGAGCTGATACTGCCCGCGCGCCTCGTACACCGTGAGCTTCCCGCGCGCCTGCACGAGCATCCCATCCTGGAGCGGCACCGTTTTGCGCCACGCGCCGCCGCGCGCGAAAAGCACGCAAGCGAGCTGCGCGCCCGCGTCCTTCAGCGTGAAGTACTGGTGCCCGCTCGCCTGCTGCCGGAAGTTCGACACTTCGCCCTCGATCCACACTTCGTCGAATGCGCTCTCGATCACGCCGCGCACCGCCTTCGTCACCTCGCTCACGCTGAGGATGCGCGGCTGCGGTGGAGCCGCGTCCGGCGTGGTGAAAAGGTCGCGTTGGTCGCTCATCTTGACGGGTGAATGTTCGAGGCTAGTTTCGGCGGATGGTCAGCACGCTCAAAATCTACGAAATCCTCGAGGAGGCCAAGATCGAGGACAAGCAGGCGCGTGCAATCACGAGGGCGATTGAGCAAGCCTTGGAAAACAATACCGTCGAGCAGTCGAAGGTTCTGGCGACAAAAGAAGACATCGGCTTGTTGAAACAAGACCTCAGCAAATTGCGGGAAGAACTGAAGGTCACGATCGCGGAAGGGAAATCGGAGACGGTGCGTTGGATGTTCATTTTCTGGCTCGGACAAATCGCCGTTCTCGCCACGCTCTTCAAATTGCTGAAGTAGCCTCGCCTGCGCGATACGCCCGCGCGAGCAGCGTGATGGGGTGCGCGATTTCGATGTCCGCGCCGCTCGCCCGCACGCCGGCTTCGAGCTGCACGCTGCAGCCGGGATTTCCGCTCGCGACGCACTTTCCACCGGTCTTCGCAATGTTCGCCATTTTGCGATCGAGCAGCTTCGCGGACATCTCGGGCTGCGTGATGTTGTACACGCCCGCACTGCCGCAGCACCACGAGGACTCGGGCAGCTCGACGAGCTTCAGGCCGGGGATCATTTTCAAAAGCTCGCGCGGCTGCTCCGTGACTTTCTGTCCGTGGCAAAGATGGCAGCTTTCGTGATACGTCACCATCTGCGCCGCGCCGCCGCCCGCCGGCTTCACGAGGCCGATGGCGGCGAGAAATTCATGCACGTCCTTCACTTTCGCGCTCCACTTCACGGCGCGTGCAGCGTAGCGCAGGTCGTTGTGGAGAAGGCGATCGTAGTGCTTCAGATGCGAGCCGCAGCCGCCGGCGTTGGAGATGATCGCGTCGAGGTCGTCGAGCGATCCCGCGCTGCGTTCCATGGCGTCGATGTTCCGTCGCGCCATGTCGCGCGCGGTGTCCACTTCGCCGTTGTGCCCGTGCAGCGAGCCGCAGCAGTGCTGCATCCGCGGCGTCACGACCTCGCAGCCATTTGCGAGCAGCACGTCCACGGTGTCGCGGTTCACGCTCGCATACGTGAGGTCCTGCACGCAGCCGGTGAGCATGCCCACGCGCTGGCGCGCGCCTGCCGCTGGCGTTTCGATTTCGCAGATCAGCGCGTCGGAAAAATCGCGCTCCACGCGCGGCGTGAGTGGTTCGAGTTCGCGGAGATTTTTCGGCAGCAGCCGGAGCAGGCCGGACTTGCGCACAAGCGCCTCCATTCCGCTCGCCTGATAGATGCGCAGCACGCGTCCGATGAGCCGCAGCAGCCACGGTCGCGTGAAGACTCCGCGCAGCATGATGCTCCGGATCCAGTTCCGCTTTTCCGTGTTCAGGATGCCCGCGCGCTCGATGTCCGCGCGCGCTTCCTCAAACATCTGCGCGTAGTCCACGCCCGCGGGGCACGCGGTCTCGCACGCGAGGCAGCCGAGGCAGAAATACATCTCGTGGCCAAAATCCTCGGTGAGATCCAGCCGCCCCTCGGCGACATTCCGCATGAGCTGGATGCGCCCGCGCGGGCTGTGCTTTTCGAGTTTCGTCGCGTCGTAAGTCGGACATGTCGGCAGGCACAGCCCGCAATGGATGCACTGCGAGAGCACGCCAAAATCGAGTTCCTTCAAATAAAACGGCTTCGCGCCGGGCGAGGGCGGGAGCGGGGTTTCCGTGGCGTGGGGGTGCATGAAAGTGGCGTGCAAATTTCGTTCTGTTCGCGCAGCGGCTCAGTCGAAAATCTTCCCCGGATTCAAAATGCCGAGCGGGTCGAGCGTACGCTTGAGCAGCTTCATCAGGTCGAAGCTCGCGTTGCCGATGGCGCGGCGGAGGAACGGTTTCTTCGCGAGGCCGACGCCGTGCTCGCCGGTGATCGTCCCGCCGAGGCTCACGGCAAAGTCGAAGATTTCCTGCATCGCGAGTTCGACGCGCGCCATCTCGGCCTCGTTTTTTTCGTCGGTGAGGAAGGTCGGGTGCAGGTTGCCATCGCCCATGTGGCCGAAGGTGCCGATCTTCAGATGGTGCCGCGTGCCGACTTCCTGGATGTAGCGGACCATTTTCGAGAGTTCGCTGCGCGGGACGGTGGCGTCTTCCAAAATCGTCGTCGGCGACATGCGCGCGAGGGCGCTGAACGCTGACCGGCGCGCGCTCGTGAGGCGGACGGATTCCTCGGCGGTCTGCGCGATTTGCACGCTCGTGGCGCCGCAGCATTTTGCGATCTCCACCATCTGCGCGGCCTGATCCTCGACGGCGGCGGGATGGCCGTCAGTCTCCATGAGCAGGATTGCTTCGGCGTCGAGCGGCAGGCCGATTTTTGCGAAATCCTCGACGCACTGGATCGTGATTTTGTCGAGGAACTCGAGCGTGCAGGGGATGATCTTCGCGGCGATGATCGCGGAGACGGTGTCGCTCGCGCTGTCCATGCGCGCGAAAGTCGCGAGCATCGTTTTTTTCGCGGCGGGCTTCGGCACGAGCTTGAGCAGCACTTTGGTGATGATGCCGAGCGTGCCTTCGCTGCCGATGAAAATGTCCTTCATCGAATAGCCGGCGACGTCCTTCACGCATTTGTTGCCGAGCCACACGACGGTGCCGTCGGCGAGCACGACCTCCATGCCCATCACGTAGTCGCGCGTGATGCCGTATTTCAGCCCGCGCAAGCCGCCGCTGTTTTCGGCGACGTTGCCGCCGATGGTGGAAATTTTCATCGAGCCCGGATCGGGCGGGTAGAGGAGGCCGGCGCTGTCGGCAAGGTCGGTGACCTGCTGCGTGATGACTCCGGCTTCGACGAGGATCGTGAGATTTTTTTCGTCGAGTTCGAGCACTCGATCCATCTGCGCGGTGCAAAGGACGATGCAACCATTCGACGGCACGCTGCCGCCGCTGAGGCCCGTGCCGCTGCCGCGACCGACGATGGCGATGCGATTCGCGGCGGCGTATTTTACGACGGCAGCCACTTCCTCCGCCGTCCGCACCATCACCACGACCGCGGGCACGCCGGTGAGGGCGGCGGTGCCGTCGTAGCCGTACGCGATCAGGTGTTCGCGCGAATGGAGGACGGCCGACGGGTCGAGCAGCGCGGTCAGATCGGCGACGAGATTCGGCATGGCGGAGGAGTAGCCCGCGGCGCGCGGCCAGCGCAAACCGGAACGACGGCACGCCGGGTGCTTATTCGTGCAAGTGTATGTTTGCCCAAACAATGAACGCGGTTGCGCCTCCGGGAGCGGCACGGGTCCGGCACGTTGACCGGAAGTGTCCTGCCCTGCGCAGGCGGAAGACGCGGCTGGGCGTCGCTTTGACGGAGGTGATCGTGGGCATCGGCATCATCACGCTGACCTCCGCGACCGCGCTGTGGGCGCTCGGCGCGGCGAACCGTCTCGCGACGGTGAACCGCAATTTCACCGGGGCGAAAACGCTGCTCCAAAACAAAATCGACGAGGCCCTCTGCGTGCCGTTCCCGGTGAGTGCCGCGCCGGCCGTGCTGACCGCGGGGACCACGAGCACGGGCGTGACGGTGAATCCCGGCCCGCCGGCCATCAACGGAACGATGACCACGAACGTGCTGCTGACCGATGCCGCGCTGAACATCCGCGAGGTGAAAGTCACGGTGTCTTATCCGTACAACGGGAAAATTTACTCGCTCTCGATGTCCACCGCGCGTTCGCCCGACTAGAATGATGCTGCCCCGCTTTTCCAGATTTCGCCGCGGCTTCACGCTCGTGGAAATGGCGATCGCCGCGGCCTGCATCGTGATCGCAGGCGGCACGGCGTTCGTGTTTTTGCAGTCAGCAACGACACTTTTTCTCAGCGGCCACTCGGCGAACCGCTCCAACCAACTCGCATACCTCACGATGGATCGGCTCGCGCGCGATGTGCATTCTTCCATCGAAGTCCCGGCGCTCACGGACGCCGATGGCGCGGTGATCACGCTCACCGGATCGGCTCCGGTGAATGCCGCGGGACTTCGCTTCCGGATGTATTCCGGCGGGCCCTTTCAGATCCCCACGGCGAGGACCGCGGACTCGGCGACGGTCGCGGTGAAGACCGCCGCGAGCGCGCAGATGCCGAGGGTCGGGCAGCTCCTCGCGATCCCATCCGTGCCGGTGAACGGCGTGCCTCAGGATTTGTTTGCAAGGGTGGCCGCGGTCGATGCGCCGGCGGCGATGATCACGATCACGCTGGCGGACAGCCTCGGTAGTTTTGCGACACCGATGGTGAGCACGGGTCCGTTCATCGCGGCAAACACGATGGCGCATGTGGTGAATGATGTGGCGTATGTCGTGGTCACGCCCGGGTCGGGCGTCCCGGAGCTTCGGTTTTATCCGCGCGCGATGAGCGTGGCCGCGGACGGCGCGGCATTCAGCGATCCCGCAAATTTTTCCATCGTGACGGCAAACATGGCGGCGACGCCGCAGCCTTTCGCGATGGCGCTCGGGGACCGCGGCGTGGCGATCAATCTCACGGTCGAGGACGCGACGCACTCGAACCGGATCAAAAGCATTTTCATGAAAAGTTTCACTATCGGTTCCCCGGCAGCACCGGTGCGGATTTACACGCGTTCCCTCGGGCTATGAAAAACTCCCTTTCCAAGTGCCGCAGCTCAGAGCGCGGCAGTGTGATCATCACGGCGATGGCGATCGTGATCGTCGTCGGCGTCGCGGTTGGCACGGCGCTTTCACTTTCATCCAATGTGGCGCGAAACTCGTACCGCTCGCGGCAGCGGGCGGGGGCCGAGAGTGTGGCCGATGGCGCGCTCGAGGTGATGTATGCGAAGTGGTGCGCCGCAGGCCGCGCCGCGATCCAGGGCAACCAGGGACTGCCGACGCCCGCCGACCTCACGGCGATGAGCGGCGTGGCCAATGCCCCCGGTCCTTCGAGCAGCCCGGCGTATCCGGATTTTGCGGGATATTCCCTCGCGGCTTACTCCATCGAGCCGCTCGATGCGGCGGGCGTGCCCGTGGGGGGCGGCCCGCCGGTGGTCAGCCTGATCCCGGTCGCAGGCCGGCCCGGCTGGATGTCGCGCGCCTACACGTATCTCGCGAAGGCGACTGCGAGTGTGCCCGTGATCGGCGGGACGGACAGCGTGACCGTGAGCCGGCGTTTTCAAAAGGCGGACGCGCCGATTTTTCAGTCGGCGATTTTTTACGAGGGCGCGCTGGAAATTCATCCGGGACCGGACATGCAGGTCACCGGGCTCGTGCACACGAATTCCGATCTGTACGCGAGTACCAGCGGCTCGAATCTGAGCTTCAGTCGCAATGTTTCCTTCGGCTCGTCGTATTCCGAGGGCGTGGCACCGGGCGACTCACGGACGACGATGACGGTCGCGCCAAGTTACCCTTCGGGGAAAAGTTCGCAGTTGAACAAAGTCGATCGCATGGAGCCGCTGGGCATCGATCCCACGGCCGTCTTTGACACGACCGACACGAACCCGAACAACGACGGATTCCGCGAATTGATCGAGCGCCCGGCCAGCGGTTTCCCGGATCCGCCGGAGATCGCCGGGCTGCGATTTTTCAATCAGGCGGGATTGAAAATCCTCCTCGATACGAGCCGCGCCGCGGCCGACCCGCTGCGGCTGCGCGTTTACAATGGCCGCGGAGTGGAACTCACCGCGGCGGGCGGATCGTCGGTGGTGAATTTACTGAATGCCGTGAACGCAGCGGTGAGCCCCGGAGAGATCATCCGGGACAATCGCGAGGCGAACGACGTGCATCTCACGAGCTTCGACATGTCGCAGCTTTCCAACGTCGTCTCGCAATTCAACGCGCTGTCGCCCCCCTCGGGCGGGAATCTCACGAGTCAGTCCGTGAACACGTACAACAAGGTGATTTACATCGCCGACGTGAGCGCGGATCCGAATGGCGGAACGTCCACGGTAAACGGCACCGCGGCACAGGCGGAAAAAGCAGTGCGCCTGCGCAATGGCGCAATCCTGCCGGATGACGTGACGGTGGCTTCGCAAAATCCCGTTTACATCCAGGGTGACTACAACAGCGGCGGGCCGAGCGGTGGAGTCGTCTCGAACACCGCGAACCCAACGAGCCCGCTTTCGGCGTTCAGCGATCCGACGGCACCCGGCTACACGCGCAAATCATGCGCGGTGCTGGGCGACGCGGTGAACATTCTCTCGAACAACTGGAATGACGCGAACTCGACGGCGAGCGTGAGTTCCCGCGTGGCGAGCAACACCACGATCAACACCGGGATTTTTTCCGGCAACGTGCCGACGAATAATTACGGCGACGGCGCATACAGCGGCGGCGCGGAAAACTTCCCGCGCTTCCTGGAAAGCTGGAGCGGAAACTGCCTCACTTACTACGGCTCGATGGTGTGCCTTTTCACGAGCAAGGAGGCGAACGGAAGCTGGGGCGCGAGCAACGTGTACAGCCCGCCCACGCGGCGGTGGTTTTTTGACGACAATTTTCTCCTGAAGCCGCCCCCGGGCACGCTGCAATCGACGACGTATTCGCGCGGACGCTGGGTGCGCTACTGATCTTCAGCGACCGTATGAATGCTCGAAATCGCAACGTGAAAGTGCTGCTCGCGGGCCTGCTCTTCGCGGTGCTCGCATGGCCTGCGCTGCGCGCGCTGGAGTTCAAGCCGGAGTTCATCACGACGGTGAATGAGGACGGATTTGCGACGACGGAGATCGTGCTGAAGGACGGCGCGTCGCGCGTGGTGTACTGCCCGCCGGCCGCGTGGAAGGCCGAGGAGGGCGAGCGCTTTTTGCGGTTTCATGCGCCGGGAGTTTCCCTCGCGGATCTCACGATCGAGGCGGAGAAAGTGGAAGGCGCACGCACGCTCGATGCGGCGGCGGCGGAGCGCTGCCGCGTGTGGCTGAAGGCATCCGTGCCGAAGGAATGCACGGACATCGCGCTCGAGCCCGACGAACCAAATCCCGGCGCGATCGCCGCGTGCCCCACTTTCGCGACGACGGTCGCATACACGAGCGGCGGAACGCGCTATCGCAAGCGCGTGCTCTTCGTTTTCGCGCCGGACGCCGAGATTCGCATCACGACGGCCGCGCGCAGTGCGGACTTCGATCGGCTGTATCCCGCGGTGCGCCGGAGCTTGTTTTCGTGGCGCTGGGAACGGCTGAGGTGATCGCGCGGCGCGCGCGGCTTGCGGATGCGGGGGAAATGCGGCATCGAAACGCGAATGACTGAAAGCTGCCGCATCGAAGTGAACCTCGGCCCGCGCAGTTACCCCGTCGCGATCGGCGCGGGCCTGCTCGCCGGGCTCGGCGCGATGCTGCGCGCGGAGGGCCTGCGGCAGACGGGCGCATT
>JBBSEI010000105.1:0-14322 GCA_038239865.1 Chthoniobacterales bacterium | reverse complement strand
CGGATGATCCCGCCCACGCCCGTCGCCGCGCCCTGGAACGGCTCGATGGCGCTCGGGTGATTGTGCGACTCCATCTTGAACGCCACCGCCCACCCGTCGCCGATGTCAATGACGCCCGCATTTTCCTCGCCCGCCTTCACCAGCACGAGCGGCCCCGTCGTCGGGAATTTCCGCAACTCGCGCTTCGTGTTTTTGTAAGAGCAGTGCTCGCTCCACATCACCGAGAACACGCCCAGCTCCGTGATATTCGGATCGCGCCCGAGGATGCCCTGGATACGGGCATACTCCTCGTCGGTGAGGCCGTGCTTTGCGATGATTTCCTTGGTGATGGCGGGCTCGGTCATTGTTGTTGTTCTTGAAAAACGGTGTTCACCCTTTTGCAAACGCCCGACGCTGGCACGCAAAAAAAGCGGCGCGCGTTTTCCAACCCGCGATCAAACCACCCGCGCCGCACGCAGTTCGCGCAGAAATTCCAGCGGCACGCATGCCTTCACTTTGTCGTGCTGCGGGAATTCGAGCAGATGCCCGTCGTAGGTCACAATGTGCGTCGCCTTTCCGTTCAGCGCGCAAAGCACGAAACAAACGTCGTCCGCATCCACCGGGTAGCTGCGCAGGTGGTAAAATCGGATTTCGACCTTCTCGCCGAGAATGCCCAACGCGCGCAGGAACTTCCTCAAATCCGCCTCAGGGATGCCGTGCGCCTCCAGCTTCTCCGCGTATTCCAGCGCAATATCCGCCGAGTAGAGCAGCGTGAATTCACCCAGCCGCCAGCGCGCCATGATTTCGCGGTTTGGACTCGCCGGCTCGCGGCTGCGCTCCGCCGCCAGCACCACATTCGTATCGAGAACCGTCCTCGGCGCCGGCATCAGAGCGCGGCGGTGATGCGGTCGTACACCTCGAAAAACTCACGGAAAGATTCCTCGCGCGAAACGCCGCGCGCCTTTGCCTCCTCCGCTTCCGCGAGACTCTCGCTCACGATCTCCCGCACCTTCGCGCTGTAGCGCCGCTCGCGCCATTGCTCGAGTTCCGCCTGCCCGCGCAGAAAATCCGCCACGCGCTGGTCGAGATCAGGCAGCGCCGCAAGACGCTTCTCCACATCCGGCGGCAGTTCGATGGTGATGCTCATTCCCTTGATTGAACCGCACGATGGCCAGCCCGTCAAACGCACGCTTCCCGCGCATCCAGGCACCCTCCTCGCGCGGGAACTCGTGAGGGACATCGAGAAGCGCTGGGGCCGCGCGCTTTCGAATCGCACGGACCGCCTCGCAAAGAACTCACACCGCTTTGACAAAACGGTGACAACCGCGCGGGCATCGCGCGGCATGGTGGCGGCGTTCCGCGGCATTGCTTCGTGCGACGCGGGGCAACACGATTCACATCAACCCCGTCATCCCATGAGCACTCGCACTTCGTTCCCCGCGGCCTTCGCCCTCTTCACCTCACTCGTCCTGCCCGTTTGTTCGTGGGCGGAGAATGAGATCGGCTTCATCGAGAAATTCGCGCTCGCGCCGGATCGCGCAAATGTCCTCGGCGAACTCGTTCCCGGCACCGAGGACTACTATTTTTTCCACGCGCTCCATTTTCAAAATGGGCGCGATGCGGCGAAGCTGGCGGACATTCTTGCGCAGTGGAAAAAGCGCTTTCCGGATTCCGACCGGCGGCAGATCATCGAGAACCGCGAGGCGATGCTGACGTACGATGCGACTCCGCAGAAGACGCTCGCCTTTCTGCGCGAGCGGCTCGGCTTGCAATTCGATCATCAGCAGGAGGTGCGCGACAAAAAGCCGGACCTGCCGAGCGTGCTCGATGCGAAGCGGGTAGCGCGGGAGATTTTCGAGCGCGACTCGCTCGCGCACGATCGCGGCATGGGCGCATTTTCCGAGGAGGCGCTGGAGGCGCTGGTGCGCAGCAAGACGCCGCTCGATGCGGCGCAGCGGCGCGCGGTGCTCGGGCGGCTGAAACGACCGGATGTGCCGGGTCTCGTGGAACTGATCGCGGCGGATTTGAACTCGAAAGAGTCCCGCGGCTTCGGCGAATTTCCGATCCACCGCGCGCTGCTGCCGGACCAGCTCGATGCGCTCGTGAAGCTCACGCCGAAGCTGGCGCTCGAAGGCTACCGCCCGTTCGTCTTTGCCAAAATGCGCAAGCTCGCGCCGTCGGCGGATGTCGATATCGAGTTCAACGACGCCGAGCGCGAGGCGTGGCTGGATCGTGTGTGGGCGTATGCGAAGACGCTGCCATCGGCGTTCAACACGGAGAAGGCGCACATCCTTTTCCGCCGTCTCGATCACGATCGGAAGAAGGGCATCTACGATCAGGCGCGGCTGATCGAGTATTTGAAATTGCCGCGGCAGGCGCACTACGTGAACCCGAAGTGGCTGGAAAAACTTTCCGACCGCGTCCCCACCGCCGACGTGAACGCAGACCTCGCGGAGCCGCTGCTCACCAACCGCCCCATCGGCGACGACGAGCCGCTCGTGCGCGAATATTTCCTGCACCTCGTCAGCCAGATCGCCGCGGCAAATCCCGGGCGCATCGGCCTCGCAATGCTGGAGCCCTTCACGGAATACGTGCGCAGCAACTGGCTGAAGCCGATCCTCGCCGAGGCGCTCATCACGAGCGGCCAGGGCAATCCCGAGCAGTGGGCCTCGCTGCTCACGCCTGCGGAATTTCAGCGGCTGAAGGATCGCGTGGACATCGAATTCCCCGCGACGAACGCGCCGGTCTTCAAACCCGCGAGCGAGGGGCAGCCGGGCGACGAGGTGCAGTTTGAAGTGGTGGTAAAAAACACGCCGAAGCTCATCGTGAAAATCTACGAGGTGAACGCGCTGAATTTCTTCCTCGCGCAGCACCGCCAGCTCAACACCGACGTGAATCTCGACGGCCTCGTCGCGAACAGCGAGCAGACGCACACCTTCGACGGCGGGCCATTCAAGCGCACGCGGCAGACGTTCAAATTCCCCGCGCTGCGCGGCAAGCGCGGCGCGTGGATCGTGGAGTTCATCGGGGGCGGGCGCAGCAGCCGGGCGCTCGTGCGCACCGGGCAGTGGCAGGTGCTGCAGAGCACGGGACCGAGCGGCGATCTGCTCACGGTGCTCGATGAAAATGGCGCGCCGGTGAAGGACGCGGTGGCGTGGCTCGACGGACGCAAATTTGCGCGCGACGAAAAACTCGGGCGCATCGTGGTTCCGTTCACCGCGCAGCCCGGCATGAAGCAGGTCGTGCTCGCGGACGCCGAGGGCACGTTCGCGACGCTCGCGCAGTTCGAGCATCACGCAGAGGCGTACGTGCTCGACGCGCAATTTCACATCGTACGCGAGCAACTCCTCGCGCGGCGCGAGGCGACACTGGCCGTGCGCGTCGCGCTCTTGCTCGGCGAGGCTCACCTCGATCCCGCGCTGCTCACCGAGCCGAAACTCACCGTGACCTCCGTCACGCACGATGGCATTTCCACGACGCGCGAATTCAAGGACCTGAAGCTCACCGCGGGCGGCGTGCTCACGCACGACATCAGCGTGCCCGAGCGCCTCGCGCGGCTCGATGTCACGCTCACGGGAAAAGTGGACGTCCTCAGTGAGGGCGGAAAAAAGCGCGACGTCGCGGCGAGCCATCACTGGACGCTGAATGGCATCGAAAAGACCGACGCGACGAACGACGGGCATCTCTCGAAATTCGGGGACAGCTTCACCTTTGAAATGCTCGGCCGGAACGGCGAACCGCTTGCGGATCAGCAGGTGGTGTTCACGTTCAAGCACCGCGAATTCGCACGCACGCAGCACGTCGCGCTGCGCACGGACGACAAGGGCCGCGTGGACCTCGGGGCGCTGAGCGGCATCGCGAGCTTCACGGCGCAAATTCCGAATGGCCGGCAAAGCTCGTGGACGCTCGAAGACTTCGAGCGCACGTGGCCCGCGGTGATCCACACGGGCACCGGGCAGCCCGTGCGCGTGCCGCTTCCGCCGCGCTTCAGCGACGCGCTCGCGCGCTGGAATTTCCTGCCGAAGGACTGGCTCCAGCGCGAGGTGTCGCTGCTCGGAGTGAGCGCGGGCACGTTCGTCGCGGACCATGGCGGACAGATGAAAATCGCGGACGGCTTCCTCGTCATCGAGGGTCTCGCGCCGGGCGACTATTCGCTGCGACTTCACGAGGAAAAGCGCGACATCGCGATCAAGGTCAGCGGCGGCAAGCCGAGCAGCGGCTGGTATCTCGGGCCGGCGCGGAATCTGCAGGCCAAGGCGGAGGCGCCGCTGCACATCACCGGCATCATCGCCGCGCCGGATGCGATCACGGTGAAGCTCGCGAACACCTCGCCTTTCACGCGGGTGCATGTCGCAGCTTCGCGCTTCGAGCCGGGGCGCGGCATCTTCGGCGACTTCGGAAATTTCGTCCGCTTCGGAGCGGCGTCGGGAGCCCCGGCGCATCTGCCCAATTTGTACGCGGCCGGCCGCGAGATCGGCGACGAGTACCGCTACATCCTCGATCGCCGCTACCAGAAACTTTTCCCCGGCAACATGCTCTCGCGTCCGGGCCTCCTGCTGAATCCGTGGGACAAACGCGCGACTTCGCTCGAGGAAATCGCCCAGCACGCCGGCGAGATCGCCGGTGCGACGAAAGGCGAAAAAGCCGCGAATCTCCGCCGCGCCATGAACGAACCCGCGCAGGCGAAGAAGCAGGGTCCGGGTGGCGCGGCGGCGGAATCGAACCTCGATTTCCTCGCGGCGTCCGCGCCTGCGATCTACAATTTCCTGCCGGACAAGGACGGCACGGTGCGCATTGATCGGAAGATTCTCGGCGACCGCCAGCATGTGCAGATCTACGCGGAGGATCTCGCGAACGCCGAATGGCGCTCCTTTGCGCTGCCCGAGGTGCCGACGAAATTCACCGACCTGCGGCTGATTCGGAATCTCGATCCGGCAAAGGCGTTCACGCAGAAGAAGGAGGTCACCGTCGTGGAGCCCGGGAAGACGCTCACGCTCGCGGACATCCTCACGAGTGAATTTGAAAGCTACGACACGCTCGGCGGCATCTACTCGCTGCTGAAGACGCTGAACGGCGACGCGAACCTCGCGAAGTTTGCGTGGGTGCTCGAATGGCCGAAGCTCAAGGACGACGAGAAGCGCGCGAAATACAGCGAGTTCGCCTGCCACGAACTGAATTTCTTCCTCGTGAAAAAGGACCGCGCGTTTTTTGACAAGGTGATCCAGCCGTATCTCGCGAACAAAAAGGATCGCACGTTTATGGACGACTTCCTCCTCGGCAACGACCTCGCGGGCTACCGCGAGCCTTGGGCGTACGGGCGGCTGAATGTCGTCGAACGCGCGCTGCTCGCGCAACGCATCGCTGGCGAGGCGGCGAACACGGCGCGGCATCTCCGAGAGCAATGGGAGATGCTGCCGCCGAATCCGGACGAGCAGGATCGGCTGTTCGAGACTGCACTGCGCGGACGCGCGCTGCAGGCGGACGAAGGACAACTCGGGGAGTTCAAACGCGAGAGGGAGAAGCAGATCGATCGCCTCGATGCGCCGGCAAGAAATGGACACGCTGCGGATCCATCCGGCGGCGCGCTCGCGCCGGCGAGTGCCGAAATGCCCACCCCAGCCGCCCCATTATCGGCACCGCGGAGCGTGATGCTTGGGACGGATGCCACGGCGAAACTGGCGGACAAGGACTTGAGAAGCTACGCCTTCAAGCGCAAGGAACCAGAGGCGCTCGCCGCCGCCGCCACTGCGCTCGGTCTTGAGGAGCGGGCGAAGGTGCTGCGGTTGGCTGGGAATGTTGTTGATCTTTACGCAAAGACAGACGCACCCGCAGCCCCGCAGGAACTCGCATTTTACGGTGGCGACTCCGCGAAGGCTGCGCGCGGTCTGGTGCGCGCGTACTACCGCCAGATCGGTGCGACGATGGAATGGGCGGAGAACAATTATTACCGCCTGCCGATCGAGGAACAGACCGCGGAACTCGTGACGGTGAATGCCTTCTGGCGCGACTACGCGGCGTGGATCGCGGGCGGCTCGAAGGGCGCGTTTGTCTCCGCGAATGTCGCGGAGGCGCACCGCAATTTCACCGAGATGATGCTCGCGCTCGCGGTGCTGGATTTGCCGTTCGACGCGCCGAAGCACACGACGAAGGCGGATGGCGGACAGTTCCATTTTACCGCGGGCGGAGCGGCGATCGTCTATCACAAGGAAATCAAGCAGGCCGCGCCCGCGAAGCCGGATCAGGGCCAGCTCCTCGTGTCGCAAAGCATCTTCCGCCAGAGCGACCGCTACCGGCAGGAGGGCAATGAGAAGTTCGAGAAATATGTGACCGGTGAATTCCTCACCGGCGCGGTGTACGGCGCGAATGTCGTGGTGACGAATCCGACGAGTTCGCCCGTGAAGGCGGAGGTGCTGCTGCAAATCCCGCAGGGCGCGCTGCCGGTGCTTGGGAGCAAGGCGACCGATTCGCGCCGCCTGCGACTGGAGCCGTACACGACGAAGACCTTCGAGTATTTCTTCTACTTCCCGGCGACGGCGAAGGACGGCGCGAAGTTCCCGCACTACCCGGTGAATGTCGCCGTCGCGGGCACGAGCGCGGCTGCGGCGAAGGCGTTTGCATTCAACGTCGTCGCGAAGCTCACGCAATTCGACAAGGCGTCGTGGGACTACGTCTCGCAGTACGGGAGCGACGCGGAGGTGTTTGAGTTCATCGCACAAAATAATGTCGAATCGCTGAATCTCGAGCGCATCGCCTGGCGCGTGCGGCAGAGCGGCGACTTTTTCAAAAAGCTGCTCGGCGTGATGCAGCAGCGGCATGTGTGGCAGGACGTGATCTACAGCTACGCGGTCGTCCACAACGACACCGCCGCGCTGCGCGAATGGCTGAAGCATCGCGATGATTTCCTCGCGGACTGCGGACCTTTCCTCGCATCGAAGCTCATCACGATCGACCCGATCGAGCGCCGCGCGTACGAGCATCTCGAATACAGCCCGCTCGTGAACCAGCGCGCGCACCGGCTCGGCAGCGAGCGCCGCATCGCGAATCCCGACGTGCTGGCGCAATACCACGCGCTGCTCGAAATCCTCGCGCACAAGCCGCAGCTCGACGCGATGGACAGCATGAGCGTGACGTATCACCTCTTCCTGCAGGATCGTATCGAGGAGGCGCTCGCCCGGTTTCATGCGCTCGACGCCGCCGCACTGCCGACGCGCATCCAGCACGACTACTTCAAATGCTACGCGGACTTCTACGAGGACCACGTGGCCGACGCGCGCGGCATCGCGGCGAACTACGCGGGTCATCCGATCGCGCGATGGCGGACACTTTTCGCGGAGGTCGTTTCGCAACTCGACGAAGCCGAAGGCAAGGCGGCGGGGAACGGCACCAAACTTGGTGCTGACAAAAACGACGACAAGCCGGACCGCGAGAAACAGCAGGCGGAACTCGCGGCGACCGAGCCGACCTTTGATCTGAAGGTCGAGAACAAGAGCATCGCGCTCACTTGGAAAAATCTCGGCGAGGTCACGATCAACTACTACCTCATGGACCCGGAGTTTTCGTTCAGCAGCAATCCGTTCGTGAGCCAGGATGCGAGCCGCTTCAGCATCATCAAACCGACGCAAAGCGCGAAACAGGTGCTGCCGCCGGGCAAGGACGCGCTCGACATTCCGCTGCCGGGTGAATTTGCAAAAGCCAACGTGCTCGTGGAAATCGTCGGAGCCGGACAGCGCAAGGCGCAGGCCTATCACGCGAACACGCTCAAGCTCACGCTCACGGAAAACTACGGACGCATCGAGGCGCGCGACAGCGTCAGCGGCAAGCCGGTCGCGAAGGCGTATGTGAAGGTGTACGCGCGGCTGAAGGACGGCACCGTGCGATTTTTCAAGGACGGCTACACCGATCTGCGCGGACGCTTCGACTACGCGAGCCTGAACGTGCCCGAGAATGCGCAGCCCGCCCCGCTCCCGCACGAAGCCGCGCCCGCGAACGGCCTCGACTACCAGATGCTCAAGCCGACGGAACTCAGCCACGTGGAGAAGCTCGCGATCCTGCTGCTCAGCGACACGAACGGCGCCGCCGTGCGCGAAGTGAATCCGCCGCACAACTAAACGAGCGCGCGCCGCGCAGAATCCCGTTGCCAACCCGGTGAGCCGTGGTATTCCCCGCTCCACATTACGCCTGCCATGTCACAACTTCTCGACTCCAAGCAAATCAAAGCAGCCCTCAAGGATCTCCCCGAGTGGGACCTCGAAAAAAACGCACTCGAACGCACCTTCGAGTTCGACGATTTTGCGGGTTCGGTTGATTTCGTGAATGGCGTCGCGGAACTCGCCGAGGAGTTGGATCACCATCCGGACATCGACATTCGCTACGCGAAAGTGCGCATCGTCCTCTCGACGCACAGCAAGGGTGGCATCACTGAAATGGATTTCGAGATGGCCGAACGCATCGGCAACCTCGTGGATGCCTAGCCCGGCGCAGCCCGTGCAACCGGCCCCGGATCGCCTCTGGAAATTCAGCGCCGCGATCCTCACCGTCGCGCTCGCCGTCGGCGTCTGCTGGTTTGTGGAAAAACGGAGCGCCGCACCGCCACCGCCGCCGGTCGTGCTGCCGTACGATCCGCCGCCCCCACCCGCGGCGAAGTAGCGCGGGAGTGTTTTCACGGAGGATCATTTGGAAGCCATGAAGCAATGAAATTGCCCGCGCGCCCCCGACCTCCGGCTGGCTGGTATTTTTTTCCTAGTTTCATGGCCTCCAAATTCAGCTCGCGCATCGCCATTTTCTCCCCGTGAACTGGCTGCAACTCCTCTCCGCCGATCGGATCGGCCGCTCGAAACCCAGCCATCGCGAACCCGCGCGCTCCGGCTTTCAGCGCGACAGCGACCGCATCATTTTCTCCTCCGCGTTTCGCCGGCTGCAGGACAAGACGCAGGTCTTCCCGCTCGCGGAAAATGATTTTGCGCGCACGCGCCTCACGCACTCGCTGGAGGTCGCCAGCGTCGGGCGCTCGCTCGGCACGCGCGTCGGCGCGGAGATTTGCGATCGCCACGGGCTCCGCGGCGAAGGTCTGCACGAGTCGGATTTCGGCGCGATCGTCCACGCCGCGGCGCTCGGCCACGATCTCGGGAATCCGCCCTTCGGCCACAGCGGCGAGGACGCGATCCAGCATTGGTTTTGCAGTGACAGCCCGCACACGCGCGCCGCACGCAGCGGATTGAGCGAGACGGAAGTCGCGGACATCGAGCGCTACGAGGGCAACGCGCAGGGCTTCCGCATCCTCACGCGCCTCCAAATGCCGGACAACCCCGGCGGCCTGCAACTGACGTGCGCGATGCTCGGCGCGTTCACGAAATATCCGCACGCGTCGCTTTTCGGCGCAGTGCCGCATGCGGGCGCGAGTTTGAAAAAATTCGGTTATTTTCAAAGTGAGCGCGAGCACTTCGCCGAAGTCGCGCAGCACTGCGGCCTCATCCAGCGCGCCCCGGAATGCTGGGCGCGGCACCCGCTCGCCTTCCTCGTCGAGGCCGCGGACGACATTTGCTACCGGCTCGTGGATTTCGAGGACGGCGCGCGGCTCGGGCATCTCAGCTACGCGGAGGTGCGCGATGCCTTCCTCGCCATCCTTCCCCCCACGAGGCGTCCGAAAAATCTCGACGGCATGACCTCGGAAAAAGCCGCGATCGAAATGCTGCGCGCGATGGCCATTGGCGAATGCCTCACGCAATGCACCGCGCTTTTCCTCGATCACGAGGGCGATCTGCTCGCCGGGAAATTCGACACGCCGCTCACGGATGCCATCCCCGCCGCCGAAGCGCTCGCGGCGATCCAGCGGCACAGCCGCAAGACGATCTACGCGACGGATCGCGGCGTGCAGATCGAGATCGCGGGCTACGAGGTGCTCGGTGGGTTGCTTGATGTCTTCATGAGCGCCGTGAACGATCTCGCGGCGAAGGGCGACAGCGCGTCGAATCGCAGCCGCAAGCTCGCGAGCCAGCTCCCCGCCGAGTGCGTCCGCGCCGCGCGCGAGGTCGGCCCGTATCTGCGGCTCATGCGGCTGCTCGATTTCGTGAGCGGGATGACGGACAGCTACGCCGTCGCGCTCTACCGCCGCGTGAAAGGCATCGCGCTTCCCGGCACGTAGCGCAGCTCTGGCGATCGCCGCTGCGCACTCGCCACTCGCCACTTCACTCTCGCCCCACATGCTCGAACACCTCGTCCAATTTCTCGAACACCTGCAGCAGAGCATCCGCGACCTGCACGGCCTCGGCATCTTTGCGTTCGCGGGCATCTTCGTCCTCGCGCAGATGCTCATGGTTCCTGTCGCGCCGCTCGGCATGGCCTTCGGGTTTTTCTTCGGATTCACGCAGGGCTGGCTCGGCCTCATGCTCGGCTGTGCGCTCGGCGCGAGCATCAATTTCCTCATCACCCGCCACCTCGCCCGCACCGCCGTGACTCGCTGGCTGGGGACGAACGAAAAGTTCCGCATGATCAACAGCGCCGTCGCGCGCGAAGGTTGGAAAATTGTCGCCCTGCTGCGCTTCGTGCCGATCCCGTTTGGCCTTGCGAATTATTGCTACGGCCTCACGCCCGTGCGCTTTTGGCCCTACCTTGCGGCGACGTGCGCGGCGATCATTCCGGCGAACAGCCTCTTCGTGTGGATGGGATCGACGGCGCAAGGCAGCCTCTCGTCGCTCGTCGGAAAAGGGCGGCCGCATCATCCGCTCGAATATGTGTTCCTCGGCGTGGGCGTCGCCGCCGCCGTGCTCGTGCTGCGCTACGTCGCGAATGTCGCGCGCAAGGCGGTCGCCGTGGAAGCGGAGTCGCCGTGAGACGCGGTCACGGTTTTTCCAGCCAGATGATCACCGGGCGCTCCGCGGCTTCGAGCGCGAGGTAGCCTTCGATTTCCTGACGAACCGCGACCGTCTCGGCATCACCCGCCACGAGCGGCATCCGCTCTGCCCGCACCACGCGCAGCGGATCGTGAAAGAGCCTCACCGCGCCCGCCTCGCCCGCCGGCCGCCACACGACCCATGCGCGCTTCGCCGGCTGCGAGCCGTGGATGAATTCATACGCGTAGCACTCGGCCTCCTCGCGCTCGACTCGCGCAAAGCGATATTCGCCGAGCGATCGCTGCAGCCACGCGAGCGCGTGAAAGGCGGGTTTGGGTGCAAAATTTCGCGTGAGGCCGCTGCTGCCGTGGACGTGCGGCTCGTCGCTGTCGTTGAAAAAATAGAGGTGCGCGCGATCCACGCCGAGCCGTGCGAGCAGGAGAAAGGACCGCACCGACCACATCGCCTGCTGCTGCTCGGTGCTGCCCTGCCATTTGGCAAAATCACCCGTCGCGGGCGGCGGCTTCGTCGAGGCGTCGTAGCCGAATTCCGTCACCCAGAGTTCCTTCGTCGGCGCGTGTTCGGCGCGCCATTTTAAAACGTGGCCGATGTTCTCGACGAATTTCGTCGCCGGATCTTCCGGGTAGCTGCGCCGCCAAGTCGGCCATGGTTCGGCCTCCGCGTAGCAGTGGATATTGAGGATGTCCCACAGCGCATCGAGGCCCGCGAGACAGTCCACGCTTTTCGAGTAGCGTCCGCTCGGCCCGAGATTGGCCGCGCAGGTGGCGATGCGCAGCTTCGGATCGCCGTCGCGAACTCCGCGCGCCATTGCCTCGAAAAGTTTGCGATAAGTCGTGTCGTCGTACTTGCCGGGCTCGTTGCCGATCTCGACGGCTTCGAGCAGCGCGTCTTTCGCGGACGGGCCGAAGGCTTTCGCAAACGCGCGGCCGTACGCATTCGCGTCGCGCTCCATATTTTTCCACGCAGCAGGCGCGAGGTCGTCAAACATCAGCGACGCGTGCGTGCGGTAGCCGGCGATCTTCCAGCTTCCGTAAAGTTGCGCCCAATTCACACGGTTTGCCGCGAACGGGAAGGTCGTCGCCGCGGAGGTGTCGTCGCCGAAGTCCCATCGGATCGGATGATAGTTCCGCAGCACGCGCGTGACCGGTGCGTAGAGCTCCGGTTTGAACTTCACCGTGTGGACATTGAGCCCAATGAAGTCCTTCATCAGCGGGCGCGGCGTCGCGTCTTCCGCGCAGAACCCATCGCCTGCGAGCAGGAGCAGAAGCGGGAGAAAAAATGCGACGCGCATGTGCTCAATGTTGAATTGCGGAGCGCCATCCGACAAGGGGCGTGGCAGCCCGGAGCGGGATCGGATTTTCACCCGCCGGCTTCATGTGGATGCACGGGAAGCCCACGTCCGCGCTCGCCCGAGCGCGCCTACGGATCCGATCGGCCCTGTGCGCGTCCGGGACATTGCGCCGCAAAAAAATGAAACGGGGCAAGCTTTCGCCCGCCCCGTTTCTGAATTTTTTTGCGTCGTCGGTTCGCGCGTCTTCCCGCGCTCCGCCTTCCGCGTTTGTTTTACGCCTCGACGTCCACGCCCATCTGGCGGGCAGTGCCGGCGATGATCTTCATCGCGGCTGGCATGTTGCGGGCGTTCAGATCGGGCATCTTGCGCTTGGCGATTTCCTCGACCTGCTTCTTCGTGAGCTTGCCGACTTTGACCTTGTTCGGCTCTTTCGATCCGCTCGCGAGATTCAGCGCCTTTTTGATCATCGAGCTGGCCGGCGGCTGCTTGGTGATGAAGGTGAAGCTCTTGTCCTTGTAAACGGTGATGACGACCGGGAGGATGTCGCCCGACTGCTTGGCGGTGCGCGCGTTGAACTCCTTGCAGAAGGCCATGATGTTCACGCCCTGCTGGCCGAGCGCGGGGCCGACCGGCGGCGCGGGATTGGCCGCTCCGGCGGGGATTTGGAGTTTGATGGAACCGACGATTTCTTTTGCCATGGTGAGTCTTTGTTTTGGTGGGCGTGAGAGGAGGCTTCAGCGCCCGGATTTGGTGATCAGTGCGTGGAGAAAGTTATGCGTTGCGTTCGACCTGCCAGTATTCGAGGTCCACGGGGGTCTCGCGTCCGAAGATGCTCACGCTCACGCGCAGCTTGCCGCGCTCGGGATCGATTTCCTCGACGACGCCGGTCTGGTTTTGGAACGGCCCGTCCGCGACCTTCACGATCTCGCCGACGATGAACTCGACCTTCGGGCGTGCCTTTTCCTCGCTGGCGCGGACCTGTGCGAGCATGGCGTCCACTTCCTTTTGCATCATCGGGATCGGACGATCCTTCGTGCCGGCGAAGCCGAGCACGCCGGTGGTTTCCTTGATGAAATACCACGTCTTGTCCACGAGTTGCTTGTTCTCGTCGATCAGCCACATGTTCATGACGATGTAGCCGGGGAAAAATTTCCGCGTCGTCTCGGTCTTCTTGCCGCGCTTCACCTCGGAGACACGCTCCGTGGGCAGCAGAACCTCGAAGACGTAATCGGCCATCTCCTCGGTCTTCACACGCTTGACGAGGTTGTCGTGCACCTTCTTTTCCTGTCCGGAAAGTACGTGCACCACGTACCACTGCTTGCGTTTTTGCTCTTCGGTCATGTTCGTAAAATTAGAAAAGGAGCCGGCTGGTCCACATCAGCGCGAAGTCGAAAACCGTCACAAATGCCGCCAGCAGGAGCATCGCGATGATGACCACGATCGTCGAATCAATGAGTTCCTTATACTTGGCCCCGAAGGCTTTTTCCTTCGGGTCCCAAGGCCACGTCGCCTTTTGGAGCTCGGTCTTTACCTCGCGGATGAAATTGGTGGTTTTTGCGAACATGGGCTTTGGCTGTCAGGTGGCACGGGAGGAGGGACTCGAACCCCCAACAGGCGGTTTTGGAGACCGCTACTCTACCAATTGAGTTACTCCCGTATCTCTAGCCGCAAACGCGAGGTGGAGTTTCATACTCCACCTCGCGCGTGAATCGGCAAATGGTTTCGTTTTAGGCGATGATGTCGGTGACGCGGCCGGCGCCGACGGTCTTGCCGCCTTCGCGGATGGCGAAGCGCATCGTCTTCTCCATCGCCACGGGGCAACTGAGTTCGACTTCGATGCTCACGTTGTCGCCGGGCATGACCATTTCGACGCCAGCGGGCAGCGTGACCGAGCCGGTCACATCCGTGGTGCGGAAATAGAATTGCGGGCGGTAGTTCGAGAAGAACGGCGTGTGACGGCCACCCTCGTCCTTCGAGAGGACGTAGATCTCGGCCTTGAACTTCTTGTGCGGCTTCACCGAACCGGGCTTGGCCAGCACCTGGCCGCGCTCGACGTCGGTCTTCTTGATGCCGCGGAGCAGGACGCCCACGTTGTCGCCGGCGCGCGCCTCGTCGAGGAGCTTGCGGAACATTTCGATGTCGGTGACGGTCGTCTTCTGCGTGTCGCGGATGCCGATGATTTCGACTTCCTCCATCTTCTTG
>JBBSEI010000104.1:0-14338 GCA_038239865.1 Chthoniobacterales bacterium | reverse complement strand
GTGAGGACGAGCGGGATGCCGTAGTTCAGCTTCGCGAGGATGCCGCCGAAATGCGCATACCATGTGTGCACGTGGACGAGGTCGGCATCAATGTTCGTCGTGTTCCAATCCACTCCGCGTTGCACGGCGGCGAAGACGGAATGCAGCGGCTTCGGCGCGGTGTAGCCGGAGGTGTCGCAGCCGTAGCCGGTGGCCTTCAGCGTGGGGAGATCGAGCCGGTGTTCGCGGTGGGCCTTTCCGTAGCAGCGGACTTCCAGCGACATGAGTTTCGCGAGTTCGCGCGAGAGATATTCCACATGCACGCCCGCGCCGCCGTAGATCGTCGGGGGAAATTCGTTCGTCAGAAAAAGTGCTTTCATCGAAAAAGCGATGTGGCCCGGTGCTGAGGAAAAAGTCGAGCCGCGAGCACCGATGGCCCGCGTGTGCTTTCCCTTCCCCTTCGCGCCTTTCGCGTTTTTCGCGGTGCAAATCTCCCCTCCCCGATGCGGGGGACTTGCGTAAATCCGCGCGCGTCCGCACTCTCGCGAAATGCCCGCATCGGAAAAACGTTTTGGCTGTCTCGGCGTCTTCATCGTCGTGCTGCTGTGCCTCAGCCTGCTCTTTAATTTGCTGTTCCTCGTCGGCGAATTCTTCGGCGTCGCCTCGGGCGGGCCGCGCAATTTCCGCGAAAAAATTTACGCCGAAGGCACGCCGACCGTGAAGGCGAAGATCGCGATCATCCGGCTCGGGGGACTGATTTCGAGCGGCGACATGGGCTTCAGCACGGGCGTCTCGCCGGATGACGTGCGGCAGGAATTCAAGCAGGCGCTGGAGGACAAGGAAGTGCGCGCGATCGTCCTGGCGATCGATTCGCCCGGCGGCGAAGTCACGGCCAGCGACGACATTTACAACATCATCCGCAAGGCGCGCGACCGGAAGCCGATCGTCGTGAGCATGGGCGCGATGGCCGCGAGCGGCGGCTACTACGCGGCGCTCGGCGGCAGCCACATCATCGCGCGCGACACGACTTTCACCGGCAGCATCGGCGTGATCATGCAGACGCTGAACTACGCGGACCTCTTCGGAAAAATCGGGCTGCAAATGGTGACGTTCAAAAGCGGCAAGATGAAGGACATGCTCAGCGGCTCGCGCCCGAGCACGCCCGAGGAGCGCGAATACGTGCAGGCGCTCGTGATGCAGACGTACGGGAAGTTCGTCGGCATCGTCGCCGCCGAGCGGAAAATCCCCAAGGACACGCTGCGCAACGGCGTCGCCGACGGCCGCGTGCTCTCCGGCAAGGACGCGCTTGAGGCGAAGCTGATCGATCAGCTCGGCGACCTCGACGACGCGGTGAAAAAGGCGATGGAACTCGGCGGCGCAGTCGGAGCCACGGTCGTCGAATACCGCGCGATCGAGACGTTCAGCCGGCTCCTCCATCTTTCCGGCAAAGCCGATGAATCGAAGCGCGTGGAGATCAATCTCGGCCCGCAGTCCTCGCTGCACCTGCAGCCCGGCCGGCTCTACCTGCTGCCGGAAATCCTCGCGCCGTAACGCCCACTCACAAGCCGTGCTGGTCGCCGCACTCACGAAGGAAATCCAACTGCCGACGGACCAAGTCGTCCTGCTCAACGCCGTCGCGCTCGCCCTGCTTTTCGCCGGCATTTTCGTGTATCGGAAAATGCTGCGCCGCGTGGATTCGCGCGGCGGTTTGGTGCGGAGCGATCTTTTCGGGCTGCCGGATGTGCTCGTCACCGGCACGCTCGTGGCGCTGCTGGTCCTGCTCGTCGCGATGCAGTGGGTGATGCCGCCGCCACCGAAGCCGCCGGATCCATCCGGCGCTCCGGGCGGAGTCACGGGGATGCAGATCATTTACGGCGCGCTGCAGTTCGCGCTGCCGGTTGCCGCCATACTCGCGTTTCTCATCGCGCGCGGCATCAGCCTGCCGGTGATCTTTGGGCTGAAGCGCGTCGGCCTTTTCCGCGCGATCGGGATCGCCGCCGGGCTCGTGCTGCTGCTGCTCCCGCTCTTCATGCTCGTGACGACGATCGCGTATGAATTCCTCGACGGTCACGCGGAGCCGCAGGAACTCGTGAAGGTGTACCAGCAGGCGGCGAAGACCGGGAAGAGCGAGATCCTGTGGCAGGTGCTCGTCGCCGCCGTCGTGATCGCGCCGATCACCGAGGAGCTTCTTTTCCGCGGATATTTCTACGCCGTGCTGAAGCGCGTCGCCGGTCCGCTGCCCGCGGCGCTCGGGATTTCGCTGCTCTTCGGCGCGGTGCATAACAACGCGCTCGGGCTGCCCGGCCTCACGATCCTCGCGCTCGGGCTCACGCTCGCCTACGAATGGTCGGGCTCGATCCTCGTCTCGATTTTCATGCACGCGTGGTTCAATGCGACGTCGCTCTACGCCATGTGGTGGGCGACGAATCACGGGATGATGCCATGAAAATCGCGGCGCTCGGCGAGGATGCCGTGGTGGCGGCGATCACGCGCGGACTGCCGCTCGGCGCCGACGTGCGCCACGGCGCGGGCGACGACTGCGCGGTGATCGGCGGCCCGCGTGATCGCGTGTGGCAGCTTTTGAAAACGGACTGCGTGATCGAGGGCGTGCATTTTTTGCCGGAGGAAAATCCTGCGCGCGTCGGGTGGAAGGCGCTGTGCCGCGCGGTGAGCGACATCGCCGCGATGGGCGGCACGCCGCGGCACGCGCTCATCACGATCGCCGTCGCGCGCGAGGTGGAGATGGCGTGGCTGCGCGGAATTTACGCGGGATTGCGCAAGGCGGCGCGGCGCTTCGGCGTGAGCATCGTCGGCGGGGAGACGGCGCGCTCGCCGGGGCCGGCATTCATCAGCGTCGCGCTCACGGGCGAAGTCGAACGCGCGCGCTGCGTGGTGCGCCGCGGCGGCAGGGCGGGGGACACGTTGTTCGTCACGGGCCGGCTCGGCGGCTCGCGCGCGGGCAGGCATCTCGATTTCATCCCGCGCCTCGCGGAGGCGCGCTGGCTCACGGAAAATTTCCGCATCCGCGCGATGATGGACATCAGCGACGGCGTCGCCGCCGATCTCCCGCGGCTCGCGAAGGCGAGCGGCTGCGGCTTCGAGATTTCCGAGGAAAAAATCCCGCGCACGCGCGACTGCACGCTCGTGCAGGCGCTCGGCGACGGGGAGGATTTCGAGCTGCTCTTCGCCGTGCGGTCGAATGACGCTGAGCGCCTCGCCGCGAAATGGCACGCCCATTTTCCCGAGCTGCCGCTCACGCGAATCGGCTCGCTCACGCGGGCCGTCGCGCGAGATAAACGAAAACCATCCACCCGTGGCTTCGATCACTTCGCATAGTCCCGCCGAAACATTCGCGCACGGCCGCGCGCTCGCCGCGTCGCTGCGCGCGGGCGAGGTGCTCGCGCTCGAGGGCGATCTCGGCGCGGGGAAGACGCACTTCGTGAAAGGCATCGCCGCCGGGCTCGGCTGCGCGTGCGACGTGACGAGCCCGACTTTCATGCTCGTCCACGAATACACCGGCGGGCGGCTGCCGCTGTTCCATTTCGATTTTTACCGGCTCGAGAGCGAAGACGAGACGCTGCGCGTCGGGCTCGATGACTACCTCGGCGCGGATGGCGTCGTCGTGATCGAGTGGGCGGGAAAATTTCCTGCGCTGCTGCCGTCGGACACGCACTGGTTCCGGCTGCGCGCCGGAGAAGGCGATGTGCGTTTCATCGAGGAATGCGAGGAGGCGCCCCGCGCATGAGAGTGCTCGCGATCGACACTTCCACGTCGCAAGGCAGCGTCGCGCTGCTCGACGGCGGACACGTGCTGCTCGATGAATCGTGCCTCGCGGATCGCAATCACGGCTGCACGCTCGTGCCGCTGATCCAGCGGGCGCGCGAGCTCGTGGACCGGTTCGACTGCATCGCGGTTGGCCTCGGTCCCGGCAGTTACGCCGGCGTGCGGATCGCGATCGCGACGGCGATGGGACTCGCGATGGCGGATGGTGCAAGGCTCGTCGGCATCCCGAGCGTCGCGGCGTGGGAGTGCGAAAAGGATCACCATCTCGCGATCGGCGATGCGCGGCGCGAGACGTTCTATTTTACGAAAGTGGAGCGCGGCCTCTGCACCGAAGGCCCGCTGCTCGTGGATGCCGCAGGGCTGGTCGCGCGTGTCGCGGCGCTGGCCGACTGGCCGGTGCTCTCGGCGGAGCCGCTGGCGCTCGTGCCGCACGCGGCGGTCGCGCTCCCGCGCGCGATCACGCTCGCGCGCCTCGCTGCGGAAGGCCGCGGCATTTTTGTCGAAGGCGATCTGGAACCGCTCTACCTGCGCGAGCCGCACATCACGCTGCCGAAGCCGCGCTGAGCACGCACCCGCGTGTTGCGCGGCGCGCTGCAAACGGAGAAGGTGCGCGCATGGCCAGCAACTTTGACATCGCCAATCTCCGCGAGGAATACGGGCAGCGCGGACTGCTCGAACGGGACTTGGATCCGGATCCGCTGCGGCAATTTCAAAAGTGGATCGAGGAGGCGGTCGCGCAGCAACTCCTCGAGCCGAATGCGATGACGCTGGCGACCGTGGATGCAGGCGGCCAGCCGTGGTCGCGCACGGTGCTGCTGAAGGGCTGCGATGCGCGCGGCTTTTCATTTTACACGAACTACGAGGGCGCGAAGGGCCGCCATCTCGCGCAGGAGCCGCGCTGCGCGCTCACGTTTCGCTGGGGTGAACTCGAGCGGCAGGTGAACGTGACGGGCCGCGTGGAGAAGGTGCCGCGCGCGGAGACGGAGGCGTATTTTCCGAAGCGGCCGCTCGCGAGCCGGCTCGGCGCGTGGGCTTCGCGGCAGAGCGATGTGCTCGCGGATCGCGCGGCGCTGGAGAGATCATTCGAGGAGGCGAAGGCGCGCTTCGGCGACGATCCGCCTGCGCCGGAATACTGGGGCGGCTACGTGGTGCGGCCGGCGACGGTGGAATTTTGGCAGGGGCGTCGCAGCCGCCTGCACGATCGCCTGCGCTACACGCGGACGGACGGCGGCGCGTGGAAAATCGAGCGTCTCGCGCCATAGAAGCAGGCAAGAAAGTTTGTCACGCAAAACCGCGAAGGCGCAAAGCGGACGATACGCCGCCGAGGTGCTTTGCGTCTCTGCGCCTTTGCGCGGGATTCATTCTCCCTGCGTGCGCGGTCAGCGGCCGATGATGGTCGCGTTCAGCCCGGTGGCGGGGACGACTTTGAAACTCCACTGCGTCTCCATCTTTTTGTCCCCGGCCTTTGCGGAGACGACCACGGTGTATTCGCCCGGCTTCAGCGGCTGCTTCGGGCGGGCTTCGATGACCTTATTTTCCGCGTCGAACTTAAACTGCACGAGCCCCACGCCGCTGAGGCGCATCGTGAGCGTCTTCTCGTCGAATGCGCCGAGCGCACTGAGGTTCGCTTTCAGCAACGGCTCGGTCTCGGCGATGCTGTCGCCATTCGGCGGCTGCGTGAGGAGCATGGCGGCGGCGATTTCCCGCGCGGCGGCGGGCTCCTCCTCGGAGACGCTCAGCGGGCCGTTGAAATTCAGCGCCTGCTCCAGATCCTGCGGGCGCTTCGCGTACCAGGCATACCGGCCAATGCGATCCGCGTGCGCGCCATGCGTGATGCGCTGGCCGTACACGGTGAACGCTGCCTCGAAGCCGCCGGCCTTCACGACTTCGAGCACCTTCGCATTGTAGCGTCCCTCGGGGTAGGCGAACACCGCGCAGCGGACGCCGAGCCGTTTTTCGATGAGTTGTTTCGAGCCGATGATTTCCTCGCGCAGCCATGCGTCGTACGCCTCGGGAGATTTTCCGCGCGTCTCGCGGAGGCTCTGGTGCGAGATGGTGTGGCAGCCGATTTCCACGCCCTCATCGCGCAGCGTGGCGAGCTGTTCCCACGAGACGCTCTTGCCGCCGGAGCCGATGAACTTGGTGTAAATGAAGTAGGTCCACGGGTAGTTGAACTTTTTCAAAATCGGGCGCGCGACTTCGAACGCCGAGAGGTAGCCGTCATCGAGCGTGATGATCGCGCTGCGCGCCGGGATCGTCTTTTCATTCCGGCGCCACGCGAGAAAATCCTGCATGGAAATCGCCTGGATCCCGTGATCGCGCAGCCGCTGCATGTGCTGCTCAAAAAGCTCCGGCGTGATGCTCAGCGTGCCGCCGGCCTGGCCTTCCACGCGGTGATAGCAAAGGGCCACGACCTGCGCGGCGCGGTCCACGGCGACGAGGCGGGGCGCGGGCGCGGGCTCAGTCGAGGGGTCGGTGGCAGGCGAGGCGAGCAGGTTCGCTGGGACTGGCTTCGGCGCGGGCGCGGGCTCTGGCGGCGGGAGTGTGGGAGGTGCCTCCTGGACCTCCGGCTCGCGGCCCGGATGCGAGAGGACGGCGGTGATTTTTTGCAGCGTTCCCGGACTCCACTTCTTCAGCGCAAAAAAACTGGCGACCAGGACGAGCAGCAGAAGCAGGAGTCTTTTCATGGTGAGAAATGATTCGCATCATAATGGAAATCGCCCCTCTGCAAAGGGCGAAACCCGCGACTTTCTCCTTCCGCGATCTCGGACGGTAACCTAAATAAGAATTGTTCTTGATATGATTAAGCCCGGGTGCTTCCGTGATTCGAGATGAGCAAGCCAGTCCCCCATTCCCCTTCGCCCGATGCAAAAATCCACGGTCACGGCCTGCGGATGACGGATCAGCGGCGTGCCGTGTACGATGTGCTCATGGGCAAGCGCGATCATCCCACGGCGGTCGAGGTCTTCACGCGCGTGCGCGACAAGGTGCCCTCGATCTCGCTCGCGACGGTATACAATTGTCTCGAGACGCTCGCCGATTGCGGCCTCGCGAAGACGGTGACCGATGAGCGCGGCCCCGCCCGCTACTGCCCGAATCTCGACGAGCACGCGCACTTTTTCTGCCAGAGCTGCGGCGGAGTCTCGGACATCCCGCTGCGCAGCCGTCGGCATCCGGAGGACGTGTGGGAATTTCCGAAAAGCCTCACCATTTTGCGCCACGAAGTTTCCTTCCGCGGCGTGTGCCAGAAATGCGCGCCAAAAACAAAGGCCGCGAAGCGCAACTAATCCGATTCTTTCAACCAATGAGCCTCGAAATCAAAAACCTGCACGCCCGCGTCGCCTCGACCGGCACTGAAATCCTGCGCGGTCTCGACCTGATCGTCGAGAAGGGCAAAGTCCACGCCGTCATGGGACCGAACGGTTCCGGAAAAAGCACGTTGAGCAAGGTGCTCGGCGGCCATCCCGACTACGAAGTGACCGAGGGCGAAGTACTGCTCGACGGCGTGAACATCCTCACGATGGCACCCGATGAGCGTTCGCGTGCGGGCATTTTCCTCGCGTTCCAATACCCAATGGAAATCCCCGGCGTCTCGAATGCAAACTTCCTCCGCGCGGCATTGCAGGCGCGACTGCCCGAGGGCGAGGAACTCGAGGCGACGGACTACTACGCGCATCTCTACGAGAAGATGGACATGCTGGAGATGGATCGGAAATTCACCGCGCGCTCGGTGAATGAAGGCTTCTCCGGCGGCGAGAAAAAGCGGAACGAGATTTTGCAGATGCTCATGCTGGAGCCGAAATATGCGATCCTCGATGAGACGGACAGCGGCCTCGACATTGACGCGCTGAAGATCGTCTCGAACGGCGTCAACGCAATGCGCAGTGCGGAGCGCGGCTTCCTCGTGATCACCCACTATCAGCGACTGCTCGACTACATCGTGCCGGACATCGTGCATGTGCTCGTCGGCGGTCGCATTGAGCACACGGGCGGCAAGGAACTCGCGCTCACACTCGAGGCGAAGGGCTACGACTGGATCAAGGACGAGGTCGCCGAAGCCGCGAAGGCCTAATTTTTAACAACACAGGAGGGCAGCATGAGCACAGAACTACTCGAACCAATCGCCGACCAGGCAGCGCAACTCGACATCGATCGTACGGCGGGAAATTTTTCCTATCCCGAGCAGCACAAGTTTGACGCGGGCACGGGTCTCTCGCACGCGACGATTGATTACATCTCCGACGTAAAAAATGAGCCGGACTGGATCCGCGAGTTCCGCCACAAGGCGCTCGACGTGTTTTTTTCCAAGCCCATGCCCACGCACTGGGCGTCGAAGGATTTGGAGAACATCATCTTCCAAAAAATCCGCTACTACCTCGCGAACGGCCAGACGCCGAAGCGCTCATGGGATGATGTCACGGACGCCGAGAAGCGCACGTTCGAGCGGCTCGGCATCCCGGAGCAGGAGCGGAAATTCCTCGCGGGCGTCGAGGCGCAGTTCGACTCCGAGGCCGTGTATTCCAACATGAAGAAGGCGCTTGGCGACGAGGGCGTGATCTTCGTCGGCAGCACCGAGGGACTGAAGGAACACCCGGAGATTTTCCGCAAGTGGTTCGGGAAAGTGATCCCGACGGGCGACAACAAATTCAGCGCGCTCAACGCGGCGGTCTTCAGCGGCGGCTCATTCATCTACGTGCCGAAGGGCGTGAAAGTGAAGCACCCGCTGCAGGCGTATTTCCGCATCAACGCGGAAAATTTCGGGCAGTTCGAGCGCACGCTCATCATCGCCGACGAAGGCTCCGAGGTGATGTACATGGAAGGCTGCACTGCGCCGAAATTTGAGACCGCCACGCTCCACTCCGCGGTCGTCGAGCTCGTCGCCATGAAAGGCGCGAAGCTGCAATACATCACCGTGCAAAACTGGTCCGCGAACGTCTTCAACCTCGTGACCAAGCGCGCCATTGCGCACGAGGAGGCCGAGGTGAAGTGGATTGACTGCAACATCGGCTCGCGCCTCACGATGAAATATCCCGGCGTCGTGCTGAAGGGTCGCAAGGCGCGCGGCGAAGTCATTTCCATCGCGCTCGCCGGCGACGGCCAGCATCAGGACACCGGCGCGAAGATGATCCACGCCGCGGATGAGACGACGTCGAACATCGTCAGCAAGAGCATCAGCCTCGGCAAAGGCCGCTCCACGTATCGCGGGCTCGTCCACATTCCGAAGCACCTCAAGGGCTGCAAGAACAACACCGAGTGCGATGCGCTGCTCATCAACCCGACATCGCGCACGGACACGTATCCCGCGATCAGCGTGCGCGGCACGGGCAACGCCTGCCAGCACGAGGCCAGCGTCTCGCAGATTTCCGCCGAGCAGATCTTCTACATGCAGCAGCGCGGCCTCACGAAGGCGCAGGCGATGAGCCTCTCGGTGAATGGTTTCGTGAACGACCTCGTCCGCCAGTTCCCGATGGAGTACAGCGTGGAGCTGAAGCGGCTGATCGATCTCGAGATGGAAGGGAGCGTCGGCTGATGAGTGCAGTCCTCGAAGCACCCACCAGCCCCGCCACAAGCGCGACGAACGCCAGAGATTTTGTGATGACCAGCGGTCCGGATTTCCACACCCACCCTACTTACTTCCGCGAGCGCCAGCAGGCTGCTTGGGAAAAATTCACACAACTTCCGATGCCCGCGCGCACCGACGAGGAGTGGCGTTTCTCCGACATCAAGGCGCTCGACCTTTCGACCTTTCAGAGCGCGCCGGCTGTCTCGGAATCCGATCGCGCCGCGCTTCTCGCGCGCTCGACGGGACTCGCCGAGACCGCGGGCCGCATGGTCTTTGCGAACGATCATCTGCTCACGCAGGAATTCCACGGCGACGCGTTGCGCGCGAAGGGCGTGCTGTGGATGCCGCTGGCGCAGGCCATCGCCGAGCAGCGCGAACTCATCGAGAAACATTTCATGCGAGAGGGCGCGATCCTCGGTTCGGAAAAATTCGCCGCGCTCCACGAATCGCAGGTGCGCAACGGCACCTTCCTTTACGTCCCGCGCGGCGTGGAAATCGAACTGCCGATCGAGTGCTTCCACTGGGAGCAGGGCGAAGGCGGGGCGATCTTCCCGCACACGCTCATCATCGCGGAGCCGATGAGCAAAGTCACCGTAGTGGACTATTTCCAGTCGGCTGGCGAAGGCCCCGGACTTTCGTGCGGTGCGAATGACTTCATCGTCGGCGACGGCGCAAAGGTCACCTACGTCGCGGTGCAGCAGTTGAACCGGCAGACACTCGCCTTCCGCATCAACAACACCGTCGTCGCCCGCGACGCCAGCGCGCTCGCGCTCGTGCTGAATCTCGGCGGGCGCTACGTCCGCAGCGAAGCCGCGAGCCATCTCCGCGGTCCCGGCGGACGCAGCGACATGCTCAGCATCACTTCCGTGGAAGGCTCGCAGATTGTGGATCAGCGCACGTTGCAAATCCACGAGGCGCCGAATACCGCCAGCGATCTGCTCTACAAGAATGCGCTCAACGATCAGTCGCGCTCGATTTTCACCGGCCTGATCCGCGTGGACCCCGGCGCGCATAAGACGGACGCGTATCAGAAAGTCCGCAACCTTCTGCTCACCGATGAAGCCGAATCCAACAGCGCGCCCGGCCTCGAGATCGAAGCCGACGACGTGCGCTGCTCGCACGGCGCGACGACCGGTCAGGTGGATGCCGAGGAGCTCTTTTACCTCCTCTCGCGCGGCATCCCGCTCCGCGAGGCGCAGCGCCTCGTCGTCTTCGGATTCCTGAATGAAGTCACCGAGCGTCTTACCAACGAGCCGCTTCAGGAACTCCTTCGCGACCGTCTCCACGCGCGACTCGGCTAGAACCGGCGGCGAAGCGCGGCGGAAATGATTACGGCTTCGCGTCCGGGGCTGAGCCGCTGCGGACGACCTCTTTCACGATGAATTGCGGGCGCTTGTTCGCCGTGAGGTAGAGCCTGCCGATGTATTCGCCGGCCATGCCGAGCACGAGCAACTGCGTGCCGGAAAAAATCGTGAGCGCGGCCATCAGCGAACTCCAGCCGAGCGGCGTGCCGTGCGTGAGCCGCTCCCAAATCACCGCGATCGTGTAGATGAAACCGAGCGCGGCCATGGCGAAGCCGAGCATCGTCGCGAGGTGCAGCGGGATGACCGAAAAATTCACGAACATGTTCAGCCACAGCTTCACGAGTTTGCGCAGTGTGTAGCCACTGCGGCCATCCTCGCGCGAGGCGTGCTCGACGAGCACACGGCCGATGCTCTGTGTGACCTGCAGGATGAGGCCGTCCACGTACGCGAACGGTCCGTCGTAGCGGCAGATTTCGCGCGCCACGAAAGCGCTCATGCATCGGAAGCTCGAAAGGTAGAGGCCCTTCGGTTTGTCGAGGAGGAAGTCGGCGACGCGGTTCGTCAGCCAGCTTCCGAAATTGCGCCAGCCCGCGTGCTTTTTGTCGTCGTAATAGCTGTACACGACCTCGTGTTTTCCCTCGCGCGCGTGATTCACGAGCTTGAGCACTTCCGAGGGCGGGTTTTGCAAATCGTCGTCCATCGTGACGATGAAATCGCCGGACGCGTGGTGAAGGCCGGCCATCACCGCGTGGTGCTCGCCGAAATTGCGCGAGAGTTTCACGAGCTTGATCGGGAGCGACGCCGTGCGCATCAGGCGCTCGCAGACTTCGTCGGTGTGGTCGCGGCTGCCGTCGTTCACGAGCACGAGTTCGTGCCCGCCGTCCACGCGCAACGCGGAGAGTTCGGCGATGAGCCGTTCCAGCGTCGCGGCGGAATTGTAGAGCGGAACGACGATGGTCAGCGCGGGATTCATGGCTGCCACTCCGAGATTTTTTGCGCTGCGAAAATCACGGCTTCGTCGCTGAGCTGCGGATGCATCGGGAGGCTGAGCACTTCGCGGCACGCGCGCTCGCTCTCGCCGAGTCCGCCAGCGCCGTGCGCGATGCGGTCCCGATACGCAGGCTGCGTGTGGACGGGCTGCGGGTAGTGAACTGCCGTCGGCACGCCGTGAGATTTCAGCGCAGCCATCAGCGCGTCGCGCAGTGGCGTGCGTACGACGAATTGGTGAAACACATGCTCGGCACCCGTGCGCAGCGGCGGCAGAGTGACGGCGGGATTGCGAATGTGCTGTGCGTAAAGCGAGGCGAGGTCGCGGCGGCGCTGGTTGTCGGCGCGGAGGTGCGGGAGCTTTGCGCGGAGGATCGCCGCCTGCAGTTCGTCGAGCCGGCTGTTCATGCCCGGGGTGTCGCTGATGTAGCGCGACTTCCAACCGTACTGCCGCAGCTCGCGGACGCGCGCTGCGAGCACGGCATCCTGTGTGACAACAGCACCGCCGTCGCCGATGGCACCGAGGTTTTTCGTCGGGTAAAAGCTGAACGTCGCCGCGTCGCCAAATGTGCCCGTCGTCCTGCCGCCGAGTGCCGCGCCGTGCGCTTGCGCGCAATCCTCGATCACGAGCAGCCCGTGCTGCCGCGCGATTTCCATGATGGCCGGCATGTCCGCGGCCTGCCCATAAAGATGCACGGGGATGACGGCCTTGAATTTCCGCTGCGGATTTGCGCGGATCGTGGCATCGAGCTTCTGCGGATCGAGCGTGAACGTCGCGGGCTCAATGTCCACAAGCAGCGGCTCCGCGCCGGTGAGTTCGACGGCGGCGACCGTCGCGACCGCGGTATGCGAGACGGTGAGTACGGTGTCGCCCGCGCCGATGCCGAGCGCGCGCATCGCGAGCACGAGCGCGTCCGTTCCATTCGCCACTCCGACTGCGTGGGCAGTGTTTTCTCCGGCGATCCACGTGGCGAATTCCTTTTCAAACTCCGCGGTCTCCGGACCGAGGATGTAATTTCCGGTCTCGCACACGCGCAGCATCGCAGCATCAATCACATCCTTGTACGCGCGATACTCCGCGATGGGCTGGAATGGAAACTCGGGCATCTTCTGTCGCAGGTCAGACATTTTTCATTCCGCCTGAAGCGGCGCCTCCGAAAATAGCCCAGCGCTTCAGTGCTGGGACTGTGTGTGGAATGGAAAAAAGTCCCGGCGCGACGAACGAAGAGCACCGCTGGGTCGTCGAATTCTGCCGTCCCTCCGGGACTTGTTGATTTTTGGCACACGATACCCAGCGCTGAAGCGCTGGGCTATTTTCGGATAGGTCTGACGTTGTTCGCGGTCTCTCAGACATAGTGTTGGAGGTTCGCGCGGTAGAATTCCAGCGTGCGCGCGAGGGCGTCGCGCAGCGGTGTGCGCGGCTCCCAGCCGAGCGTGGCGCGGATGCGCCGCCAGTCGCTGTAGTAGTCGCCGATGTCGATCTTCTTCCGCTCCGCGGGAAAGGTCCGCACGTTGAAAGTGCCCGCGCCGTTCAGCTCGATCATCATCGCGGCGAGATCGCGCAGGCTGATCGGCGGCGGTCCGCCGAGGTTGAAGACCTTTCCATTTCCCTCCTCGGAAAGCGCCGCGGCGAGCATCGCATCCACGACATCCTCGACGTAGGTGAAGTCGCGCAACTGCTGCCCTTCCCAAACCTCGATGGGCCGCTCTTCGAGCAACTGCCGGATCCACACGCCGACAAATGTCTGCCGCGCATCGCGCACGCGCATCCGCGGGCCGATGGTATTTGTGAGCCGCAGCACGCACGCGCGCAGGCCATGCACGTTGCTGTAAAGCGTGTGGTAAAATTCCGCGGCCATCTTGTTGATGCCGTTCACGTCCACGGGATTCAGCGGGTGATCCTCGTCCACGGGCAGGCGGTTCGGCTTGCCGTAAATCTGCCGCGTGCTCGCGAAGACGAGCTTCACGTGCGGGCAATGCTTGCGGCACGTCTCGAGGATGGAAAGCTGCGCGGCGCAGTTGATCGCGAGATCGGTTTCCGGATCCTCCATCGAGTCGAGGTGGCTCGTCTGCCCGGCGAGGTTGAAGATGAAATCCTGGCCCTGCACGAGGTACTTGAGGCTGTAGCGATCGCGCACGTCGGAGATGTTCACCTTCACGAGATCGGCGCGATCCGCGATGTCCGCGATGTTGAAAAGATTGCCGCCGTACTCCGGCACCAGACTGTCCACGAGCAGCACCTTTGCCCCGCCCGCGACGAGCCGGCGCGCGAGATTCGAGCCGATGAAGCCGAGCCCGCCGGTGATCAGCACGCTCTTTCCATTGAATTGATCAGCGGTGCTGGACATCGGGAAAATTTTGCGGCCCGCACCATGACGATCCTGCCGACGTTGGCGAGCGGCAACACCGCGACCGGAAAGGTGGCGCGACAAACACCCTTTCCGCCCACATTCGGACACCGTCGAAAAAATCCGCCGGCCTGCATTTTCACCCTCCCGACAAATGCTCCCTCCCCGGCGGACTCGTGAAGTCGAGCAGCGGGCCGAGCGGGACGATGCGCGTCGGGTTGATGTCGTCGTGGGTGAAGTAGTAGTGGCGCTTGATGTGCTCGATGTTCACCGTCGCCGCGATGCCGGGCTGCTGGTCGAGATCGCGCAGGTAGCCTTGCAGGTTCGGGTAATCCGCGATGCGCCGCAGGTTGCACTTGAAGTGCCCGTGATAC
>JBBSEI010000103.1:0-14354 GCA_038239865.1 Chthoniobacterales bacterium | reverse complement strand
TCCAGCTCATGAGGCGGACCGTAGCCCCTAGCTCTTGTACCGCAAACGCTTCTTGTGGCGGTTCAGCTTCATCCGCTTTTTGCGTTTGTGCCGGTTGATTTTGGACTTACGGCGCTTCTTGATGGAACCCATGCTTTGATGATTGCGGTTAGGAGATTTGGCTTAAGAGGGTGCGGAGGAAAGCAATCCCTTGCCCTGTCGGCAAACACTTTCTCAATCCATTCTCACGGCTTCGCATTCACGTCCGCCGCGAGTCCCTTTCGCCGCACATGCAGCAGCACCGGCAGCGACGCCTGCTTGCCCACGTCCCGGCACACGACAAATGCGAGCCGGTCCGTCTCCGGCACCCACGACGCGGCCTTCAGAAAAATCTCACCGGCGTCCTGTCCTTCGAGCAGCGTGATGCCGTTCAACCCCAGATTGTCCACCACGACGCCGTGCGGGAGATTTTCCACATCGAAGCGCAGCGCACCCTTCGCACTCCCGCGCTTCAGCACGACCCACGCGGAGATCGTTTCGCTTGGAGCGATCGTGATCTCGCGCGGCACCGCCTTCGCATCGCGTTCAAAAACCGGCGCATGGTGATCCGCACCCGCCGGCTGCAACGACACCACCGCCGGAGCCTCGCCCTCCGCCTTCACGCCCGCGATTTCACCTGCGGGATGCGCGACTTTCTTTCCATCAATTTCCGCCGTCGCGGAAATTTTCGCAGGCGTCCACTTCGCCGCAATCGGCAGCGCAGAGACCGTCCCCTTCGCCTGCAAATGCCCCGCCTGAATCACGAGCGGCGTCGTCACATGCCAGCCCGGCGGCACGTCCGTGATTTCGCAAACGATGTCACCGTCGAATCCATCCTTCCGATCCGCCGTCAGCGTGAACGCCGCGCCGCTGCCGACATTCACCACTGCGCTCGCCTCGGAAAATTTCACCGCAAAATCCGGCTGCGCCTCGCGCACGATGAGCCGGTAAATGAAGCGCTCGCCCGCGCCGCCGCGGCTGTCGCGCACGCGTACGATGAAGTCGCCGTCCTCCGGCGCGGTGAAGAGCAGCCGCGAATCGCTCCCCGCGTCGCGCGTGCCCGCGTCGTCATTTTCATAGTGCAGAGTGAAGACCGGCAGCCCGTTCGCCACGAGCTTCGTGCCCGGCGGATGCGGCTCCACGATGTAGCACGGCTCATCCACCGCGTGCGCCGTCGCCGTCGTGTCAAAGTACGCGAGGCGCCTGCCCGCGTTCGCGTAAAAGGCAAACCCGCTGTCCGGCCCCTCGGGCATCCGGAAAATTTTCGCGACCTCGCCCTGCATCCACATCAGTTCGTTCAGCTCCATCTCGCGCCAGTTCTCCACGCGCACATCCGCGACCATGGAATCAATCGCACGGAACGTCACCGCACTGTCGCGCACCGCCTGCATCAGCAGCCGCTCGACGGGACGCCCGTCCGGCCACAGCACCGCGATCTTCGTGTCCACCGGCGAGCCGCGGCGAGCCGCCTCCGTCTCGATGGCATACATCACGCCCTTCTTTGCGGTGAAACGGAAATGGTCCGCCACGCCCTCGCGGAGAAAACGACCGTTCACGGAAAATGGAACATCCAGCTTCTGCGCGCCCTTCACCGTGTCGCATCCCGCGGCGACAAAACTCGGCACTTCGCTCACCGCGAGCGCGGCCGGGGCGCGGCTGCGGAATTTTTGCGCGTCGAGTTTCACCGGCACCGTCCCGCTCGCGCCCGCCTTCACCGTCATCGTCCGCGCCGCCGCATCGGCGGGAAGATTGTAGCCGACCAGTTCCACTTTGGTCTCCGCATTTGCGGGCACGCTGAGCGGAAACACACCGGTGACAAACGGCAGCGCGCCGATCGTGAGGCTGTAGAAATGCTCCGCGCTGCCGGTCATCATCGAATCGCTCACGACGATCGCATACCGCCCGTCCGCGCCAAATTTGTGCGCAATGAACGGATCGCCGCCGCCGTCGAAATTATTGTTCGTCGCCAGCACGCGCCCCGCCGCGTCCACGAGGCTGAGCACCGCGTCCGCCTTCGAGCCGAGCGCCTTTGCCTGGCAGTCAAAAATGACGGTCGTCCCCGCCTTCGCGGCGAATTCATACCGGTCGCTCACGCCCGCCTTCGCGATCGTGTCCAACACATTCACGGGCAGCGACGTGAGATGTCGCATCGCCGCACCGGCGGGAAATTCGATCACGCCGATGTCCTCGATGCGCAGCGTCGCGCGTCCGATTTCCTTCCCGTCCGCGCCGCTCGCGATGATCGCGTAGCCGCCGCGCGGGAGATTTGCCGGCGTGGAAATCACGAGCGGCACCGCGTCCTTTTCCGGCGTCCCCGCGAAGACCCGCACGCGCGCATCCTCGCCTTTCACCGAAAGGAACGCAGGCAGGTTCGCGCCCGTCAGCTTCATCTCGATCATCTTCCCGCGCTCGACGCCACGCGGCAAAATGCCCGATACAAACGGCCCCTTCGGCACCGGAGTCGCCTTCGCCATCGGCGCCTTCTTCTGGCAGAAAATTTTGCGCGCCCTCTGCACATGTCCACTCTTCGGAGCCGCGATCAGCTTGCCCGTCTTTGTGTCGTAAAATGCCACCGTCCCATCCGCGCGGCCGGTCACCACTTCATCGCCGGAAAAGGCGAGCGCCGTCGGCCAGTCCGGCTGCTTTTCCAGCAGCACGCGCTCCTTCACCTCCGCCGCGTCCCACACGCGCACCGTGCCATCCTGCGCGGAACTCAGCATCGTGCGTCCATCCGCGCTCCACACCAGACGCAGGATCGCCTGCTCGTGCGCAAACCTCGCCACCACGAGCGGATTCGTCGTCTCCTTCGCCTCCGCCGAGACGCTCCACACGCGGATGCGATTGTCCGCGCCCGCCGCCGCGAGCCGCTTCCCATCCGCACTCCACGCCACGGCGAATTGCTCCTTGCTCGGCTGGCTCAACGTGTCGCGCCGCTCGCCGCTGGCCACGTCCCAGAGCTTCACCGTGCGATCCGCGCTCGCGCTCGCGAGCAGCTTCCCATCGGACCGGAACGCCAGCCCGTACACCGCGCCGTTGTGTCCGTTCAAAGTTTTCCGCTCCGTGCCATCGCTCACATTCCACAGCTTGATTTTCTGATCGTAGCTCCCCGTCGCCAGCGTCTTCCCGTCCGGCGAAAGCGCGACCGCAAAAATCGCATCGCGATGCCCCTTGAAAATGCGCGCCACTTTTCCCTCCGCCACATTCCACTCCCGCACCTCGCCCTCGATCGAGTTCTCACCCGACGCCGCGAAAAGCGTCGCCCCATCCGCCGACCACACGAGCGCATTCACCGCCCCGCGATGCCCCTCGAGCCGTTTCACCACCGCCTGCGAACCCGGCTCCACGAGTTCCACCACCGCGCCGTGTGCCGCCGCGACCAGCTTTGCCTGCGGCGAAAATGCGAGCGCATTCACGCCCACGCGCGGCGTCCCCTTCGGCGCGACTTTCGGCACCTCCACGATCGTCCTTTCCATCGCGCGCTGCGGCGGCTTCGCACCCGCATCGATCCACTTCACGAACATCTCGATCTCCTCGCCGGTCAGTTTCTCGCGCTTGCCCGGCGGCATGATTTTCTTCTTCCCGTCCTTCTCCACCGCGCCGCGCAGATACTTCACGAGCAGACTCTCCGCCGACTTCCCCGCCTTCACCGCCGCGCCGGTCTCCCCGCCTTTCAAAATGTCCGCATGCTTCTCCAGCACGAGTTTTCCATCCGGATCATCCGCGGAATGACAGTCGAGACACCGGTCCTCGATCAGCTTCGCGACCGCCGGAAAATAATCCGGCTCCTCCGCCCGCGACCGCATCGCCGCAGCGAGCAGCGGAACAACGGCAACCAGCAGTGGGAGAAAAAAGCGCGGCTTCATGAGGGAGAAATTCACGGAAAAAATGGATGCGTTCAAGATGCGTCTAAGTCCACCGCCCGCGGCTGGAATACTTGGAGCACGGCTTTGGAAAATGTTCCTTTGCGTCCTGCGCGCCCTTTGCCTGAAACTCACCCCATCGCTCCGCAAATCGTGAACAAAAAGCCGCCGGCCAACGCCAACCCCATCCCGCACCGTTCATTTTCCCACCGCTTCCTGCGCGCGCTCGCCCTCGCGATCGGGATCCTGGCAGGGTCGCTGTCTCTCGGGATCCTCGGCTATCATTTCATCGCAAAACTCCGGTGGGTGGACGCGCTTTTGGACGCCGCCATGATCCTCTCCGGCATGGGACCGGTGAACCCGCTGCCGTCGGATGCCTCGAAGGTTTTCGCCGCGGCGTACGCGCTTTTTTCCGGCGTCGTTTTCATCAGCGCCACCGGCATCCTGCTGTCGCCCGTCTTCCATCGCGTGCTGCACCGCTTCCACATCGAGGAGCGCGATCTAAAATAGCGAACGCGAAAGCGGCGCGAATATGAGTTCCGGTTTCGAAGGCGTTCCGTAACGTCCGCCGCATGACTCAGACTCTGAAAGGCAGGACCGCGCTCATCACCGGCGCGAGCAAGGGACTCGGAAAAGCGATGGCACTCGCGCTCGCGCAGTCAGGCGCAAGCATCGCGCTCGTCTCGCGGGACCAGGTGAAATTAAACAGCGTGGCGCAGGAGATCCGCGATGACGGCGGCAGCGCCGAGGCATTCGTCGCGGATGTCGGCGATGAGGCGCAGGTCGCAGATTTGCGCTCCGCCTTTTCCACGAAGTTCGGCAGCGCACTGGACATCCTGATCAACAATGCGGGCATCAACATCCGCAAACCGATCACGGATTTCACGCTCGCGGAATGGAACAGCGTGCTCACGACGAATCTCACGAGCGTGTTCCTGCTCTGCCGAGCCTTCGTGCCGATGATGTCCGGCCGCGGCTACGGGCGCATCATCAACATGACCTCCATGATGTCGCACATCTCGCTGCCCGGCCGCACCGCGTACTCCGCGAGCAAGACCGCGCTGCTCGGCTTCAACCGCGCGCTCGCGCTCGAGCTTGCGCCGGAGAAAATCACGGTGAATGGAATCAGCCCCGGCGTGTGCGACACGGAGATCAATCTTCCGCTGATGCAGAACCCGGAATTGCGCGCGCAATTTCTCGCGAAAATCCCTGTCGGCCGTTTCGGCGAGCCGGACGAAATCGCGAAGCTCGCGCTCTACCTGTGTTCGGAGGACGCGGGCTTCATCACCGGAACCGATGTGGTGATCGATGGCGGCTGGACGGCGCAGTGATCCGGAAAACGGCCGTCTCGGCTGTCACGGCAAACAGTCATCCTGGCTGTTCGGACAGGCCGGAGACCTGTTCGCACCGAGACAAACGGACGCCTGTCTTCCACAGCAACGCTTATCGCGGCCCGCTATCAGAGCGATGCCGAGCGTCTATTTTCGTTATCGGAACGTATCGGCAATGTTACTCTCCAGACCCGCCTGATTATGACTCACGACTACGACGCCATCCTCATCGGCGGAGGCCCCTCCGGCTCCAGCGCGGCGGCCATCCTCGCCGAGTACGGGCATCGCGTGCTCGTCATCGAGCGCGAAAAATTTCCGCGCTACAAAGTCGGCGAATCGCTGATTCCATTCACCTTCGGCCCGCTGGAGCGTATCGGCATGATCCCGAAAATGAAGGCCTCGCACTTCGTAAAAAAATACAGCGTGTCCTTCGTCCAGCCGGATGGAAAACGCTCGCAGCCGTTCTATTTTTTCAACCGCTACGACCGTGAAACCGTCGCGCAGACGTGGCAGGTGCTGCGCTCGGAATTCGACCAGATGCTCCTCGATAACGCGCGCGAGAAAGGCGCGGAGGTGCGTGAGGAAACGAGCGTGAATCGCCTGCTCATGGACGGCGATCGCGTGGCGGGCGTGGAGGCGACGGATCGCGCGACGGGTCGCACGTACGAGGTGCGCGCACCGATCACGCTCGACTGCTCGGGCAAGGAAGCCTTCACCGCAAACCGCCTCGGCTGGCGCATCCCCGATCCGTTTCTCAACAAGATCGCCGTGTGGACCTACTACCGCGGATCGAAGCGCGAGCCGGGCATCGACGAAGGGCAGACGACCGTCGCGATGATTCCGGACAAAGGCTGGTTCTGGCACATCCCGCAGCACGGCGACATGGTGAGCGTGGGCGTCGTCGCGGAAGGCAAATATCTCACGCGAAACGGCGTGAAGGAGCCGCGCGAAATTTTCCACCGCGAGGTGGAGGAGAACCTGTGGATCAAGGATCACCTCAGCGAAGGCGCGAGCACCGGCGAATATTTTCTCACGAGTGAATACAGCCGTTTTTCGCGCTACTGCGCCGCGCCGGGGCTGCTGCTGCTGGGCGATGCGTTTGCGTTCCTCGATCCGGTCTTCAGCAGCGGCGTGCTGCTCGCGCTGAAATGCGGCCACCTCGCGGGCGAGGCCGTGCATGAGGGCCTCATGAGCGGCGATCTTTCGCCCGCGCATTTCACGCCGTACGGGGATGCGATCCGCGAGGGCATCGAGAACATGCGCAAGCTGGTGTACGCATTTTACCATCCGACTTTTTCCTTCCGCGAAGTCGTGCAGCGCCATCCGGAAGCGGCGGATCAAATCACCGACTGCCTCTCCGGCGACGTGAGCAAGGACTACTCGCAGCTCTGGGATTGGATCCGCGAATTTGTCCCGCTCCCCGATCCGCTGCGCTACGGCGAGCCGCTCGTGGCGGCGTGATTTTCCCGGAGAAAATCGCGCGCCCGCTGCTCAGCAAAAGTGCGCGCCGGTCGCCTCGACGTACACCGAATAGAGCGACTGACTCGCGGCCATGAAGAGGCGGTTCCGCCGCGGCCCGCCGAAGCAAATGTTCGCGCAAATCTCCGGCAGCAGGATGAGGCCGATGCGCTGGCCTTCCGGCGAAAAAATATGCACGCCATCGTAGCCCGGCCCGACCCAGCCTGCGCCGACCCACACATTGCCCTCGGTGTCGCAGCGGATGCCGTCGGCCATGCCGGCCACGCTTTCGCCATCGGCCGCCGAGCCACCGAGCCTGCTGACCAATTGCCCGCTCATTTTCATCGAGATGAATTCTCGTCCTTTCGTCAGCTTGCGTCCGTCGGCGACGTCCCACACTTGGATGTTCTTCGGCGCGTCCGGGTAGTGCGACGATCCGGTGTCGGCGATGTAGAGCCGCTTGTAGTCGGGCGAAAAGCAGAGGCCGTTCGGCTTGAAGAGTCCGTCGGTGACCATCTCGATCTTCGCGCTCGCGGGATCGATCCGATAGACGGCCTCCTTCTGCTCCAGCGGCTGCTTTTTCCCCTCGTATGCAAAGAGCGCGCCGTAGCCGGGATCGGTGAACCACACGCCGCCATCGGGATGCACCACGATGTCGTTCGGCGCGTTGAAATTTTTTCCGCCAAATTTTTCCGCGAGCACGGTGAGCGTGCCGTTCGCCTCGTAGCGGACGACGCGCCGCGTCTCGTGCTCGCAGGAAAGCTGGCGGCCCTGCAGGTCGAACGTATTGCCATTTGAAAACTGCGCGGGCTTCCGCAGCGTGCTCACGTGGCCGTCCTCTTGCAGGTAGCGCATCTGCGCGTTATTCGGGATGTCGCTCCACATGAGATACTGCCCCGGCCCGCTCCACGCAGGCCCCTCCGCCCAGCGCATCCCGGTGTGCAGCCGCTCGATCGAGGCGTTGCCGATTTTGATTTTCCTGAACGCATCCTCCAGCGCGATTACGTCCGGCTCCGGGTAGCGCACGGGCGCGGCGGCTTTGCCAAAGTCGCGCGTGTCCGCCTTCGAAAGCAGCGGTGCGGCGGCGAGAGTTCCGAGAGTCGTGAGGAAGGAGCGGCGGGAGGTGTGCATGCACGCTTTTCAGCGGACGGCGGCAGGCGTGTCAAACCGCGTGCGATGGCACTGCCATCGTGGTGCGCGGGACCGAAAGTCTTGGATTCCCCTGACCAAAAGATGGCGCGATCACGCGCGGCGACGAAAAACAATGCAATAAACACGCGGCTCCCGGCGTCTCATGCTGCGATTACGTAGGCGCATCCTGCGACGGACGCACCCGAAACCCGATCACTCACGAACCATGAAAACACCCATCCTTTGCGCACTTATCACGGCGGCGATCCCACTTTGCGCCGATGCCGGGACGCTGTTCTACGTGCCGATTCCCGCGAGCGGCAGCGACGCGCAGTCCGGTCTTGATTCTGGAAAAATGTACACCAGCGCCATCGCCGCCGGGACCGCGAAGTCCGGCGGAAGAACCGTGAACGGCGTGACCCTCAGCGCGCTCTCCGGCGCGGGGAACACGAGCACGGCGGGCGGCGTGACGATCACCGCGGCCACCGGCACGCTGATCAACGGCGGGGGAAAATCGGAGAGCATTCAGGCGGACGGCACGGTCGCGGATTTGCTCTCCGGGATGATTTTCAATGACGGCGCAGCGGATCATTCCGAGCAATACGTGGTGCTCGACCCGGCGTCGCTCGCGACGGGAAAGACGTACGACCTCCGCGTGTATGTGTGCAATGCGTCGGGCGAAAACCGGCAGGTGAATCTGTCCTTCGCGGGCGACGGCAAGGCGGCGGTGAACACGGATTTTTTCAACGAGGATGATGCGACGACTTCCGCCGGCGGCTTCGCGGAACCGAACCAGGTGTACTACACCAACTACCGCTTCACGTGGGATGGCGTGAGCACGCCGGGCTTCACCGCGACGCAGAAATTCGGCGCGACGCCGTTCTGCCTTTTTGCACTCACAAATCAGGAAGTCGGCGGCGACAACGATGCGCGGCCCGCGGGCGCGGTGGCCGCGATGCAGCCGGACTCGATCGCGGAAGACGCGCCGCGCCGAAGGACGACGACCGTGGAGACCACCGAGGACATCGGCGTGGCGAGTGATGTGTTTTTTACCTCGAGCAGCCTCAGAAATCACGGGCGCTGGGTGACGGTGAAACCGTACGGCCGCTGCTGGCAGCCGACCGGTGTGGAGCCGGATTGGGAGCCGTACACGCGCGGGCACTGGGTGTATTCGGCGGATGGCTGGGCGTGGGTTTCCGAAGAGGATTTCGGCTGGGCCACGTATCACTACGGCCGCTGGTTCCGCGAAGAGGACTCGGGCTGGTACTGGGTGCCGGGGCGAGTGTGGGCGCCGTCGTGGGTTTCGTGGCGGCACGGGCATTCCTACATCGGATGGGCACCGCTGCCGCCGAGCGCGATCGCAGCCGCAGGCGTGGGCATCAGCGCGTGGGCGGACCACCGGTGGGGCATCGGGCCGCGGGCGTATAATTTTGTGCGCGTGCGTGATTTCGGCGCGCCCTCGATGGCGGGCGTGCTGCTGCCGAGGCAGGAGAATCCGGCCGTGATGGCGAATACGAACAACGTCACGAATATCGTAAACACGCAGCGCGGGATCTTCAGCGGCGGGCCAAATTTTTTGGCGGTGAACAATTCGCTCACGCGGGCCGGCGGCGAGCCGATCCAGACGGTGCGCATTGATCGCAATCCGGCGAGCAAGCCGGTCACGCCGGATGGGAAATTCTCGCAGCTCGCGGCGGGAGTGTTCGCCGTGGCGGCGCCGCTGGTGACTCGCGCGCAAAAGCCCGCGAACCTTCCGCCCGTGGCCGCGACGATCGCGGCTCCGAAATTTGACAAGGGCTGGAACGGACTTTCCGATCCGAAGAACGCGTCCGCACTCCAGGGGAAGATCGCGAATGAAATGCCGGGGAACAACGCGAAGAGCGCGCCGGCGAGATTGCCGGGAATGCCGCCTCCGAGCCAGGCCGCGACAGGAACGAATGGACAGGCACCGCTGAAGCCATTCCGCCCCGGAAAGCCGACGGATGCGACTTTCCCAAAACCCGGCCAGCCCGCACCACCGACGGGAGCGACGGTTGCGAAGCCCGGACAACCTGCACCGCCGACGAGTGCGACGAATCCGCAACAGCCCGGCCAACCCGCGATGCCCGCGGATGCGCGGCCAAAGCCAGGACAACCCACTGCACCGACTGCGGACACGGGAAAAAAACGCGGCAAAGCTCAGACCACCACGCCGCCCCCCGCGCAGCCAAATCAGCCGGGCAACCCCATCACCGCTGCGCCGACGCAACCGGGGACTCCGATGAGGCCGGGAATTGCCACGCCGCCGAAAGCTGAAAAATCGGCAACGCCCGCGGACACGACTTTGATCAAACCGGGCCAGGCCACCACGCCGCCGACGGATGGCGTGAAGAAGCGTGGCAAAACTCCCAACGCGGCGAACATTCCCAATCCGCCGCCGGGTCAGCCACCGACTCCGCCGACGACGGCGACGCCGACGCCCGAGTCTCCGCGGCCAAAAAAGCGACCCGGCTCGCCAGCGAATGTGGATCCGGGGACGAACGTGAAACCCACGCAGCCGACGATTCCGCAGCCGGATGCCGTCCGTCCGAAACCGCCGGTCAAAATCTCCACGCCCGAACCTTCCATCCCGAAACCGGCTCCGGTTTCCAAGCCGGCTCCCCAGCCAGCCGAGCCCGTCGTGCGGCAGAAGCCGCAGGCTCCGCAGATGCCAGCGCCGATCGCACGGCCGACTCCGCGCCCGGCACCTCCAGTCGTCGCACCGGTGAAGCCTGCTGCGCCCGTGGTCCCCGCGCCGACGCCGCGTCCGGCCCCGCCAGTGGCAGCGCCTCCGCGATCAGCGCCCGTGATTCCAGCGCCGCCCCGCCCGCCGGTGCCGCAGCCAGCGCCGCCGGCGAAAGGCGGCAAGCCGACGCCGACGCCGACACCACCGGTCAACGGCTGAGCCTCGATCGCTGCCGCTTGATGTTCACTTCGCAGCCCGCACGGTACAAAGGTGCCGCGAAGGCACTTCATACGCACACAGACTATTCCGGTTGCCAGCGACGCTCGTCTCGCCGAAAGTCGCAGCGTCATGCCACCGACGACCGCTGAACTCTTCAACCAACTGCTGACCGCCGGTGACGACACCACCGCCGGGAATTACTTCGTCGCGAACTACCCGCCGTTTTCTTTTTGGGACAAATCGAAAGTCGCCGAAGTCCGCAGCGTGATCGCCGCGCCCGCGCCCGCGGACTCGGTGCTCGGCGTTTATTTTCACATCCCTTTTTGCCGGAAGCGCTGCCACTTTTGCTACTTCCGCGTGTACACGGACAAGAACGCCGACGACATCAAGGGCTACCTCGACGACGGCATGCGCGAACTCGAAATGTATGCGCGCACGCCGCGCATCGCCGGGCGGAAGCCGAAGTTCGTGTACTTCGGCGGAGGCACGCCGAGCTATCTCTCGGTGTCGCAACTCACGGCGCTCACGGATCGCATGAAGGCGCTGCTGCCGTGGGACGAAGTCGAGGAGGTTGCCTTCGAGGCCGAGCCCGGCACGCTCACGGAAGCAAAGCTGACGGCGCTGCGGCAGATCGGCGTCACGCGGCTCTCGCTCGGCGTGGAAAATTTCGACAAGCGCATTTTGGAGATCAATGGCCGCGCGCACCGCGAGGACGAAATCTACCGCGCGTATAATTTTGCGCGCAGCGTCGGCTTTCCGCAGATCAACATAGACCTCATCGCGGGCATGGTGGAGGAGGCGGACGAAAACTGGCTGCGCAACATCGCGAAGACGATCGAGTTGCAGCCGGACAGCGTGACGATTTACCAAATGGAGGTGCCCTTCAACACGGGCATCTTCAAACAAATGCAGGCCGAGGGAAAACTCGTCGCGCCCGTCGCGTGCTGGCACACGAAGCGCCGCTGGGTGGATGAGGCATTCACCGCGCTGGAGGCGAATGGCTACACCGTCACGAGCGCGACCACCGCGGTGCGCGATCCGCAGAAGACGAAGTTCGTCTATCGCGACGAGCTGTGGAAAGGCGCAGATCTGCTCGGCCTCGGCGTCGCGAGCTTCAGTCATCTCGGCGGCGTGCATTTTCAAAATCTGCCCGACTTTGAAAGCTACACCGCGGCGGTGGAAAAGGGTGAACTGCCCATCGGCCGCGCGATGCGGACGACGACCGAGGAGCAGCTCATCCGCGAGCTGATCCTGCAGCTCAAGCTCGGGCGCGTCTCGCGCAGCTACTTCACGGAAAAATTCAGCGTGGATGTCTCGCAGCGTTTCGACGCGCAGTTCGCCGAACTCCAGCGCCGCGGATTGCTCACGGAGAGCGGCGACTGGCTCGTGCTCGATCGCTCCGCGTTGCTGAAGATCGACGTGATCCTGCACGCCTTCTTCCTCCCGCAACACCAGAACGCCCGCTACACGTGACCTCCACTCCCACGCTGGAAATCCTCCACCCGCTCCCGCTGCTCTACGAAGCGGCAGCGCATCCCCTGCCCGATTTTGAGCTCGTGGATCCGAAAGCGCTGCCACCCGCCGCGCACCGCCTGCTCGTCCACACCGGCGACATGACTTCCAAGTTGGAGGACTTTTTCGCCGATGAAATCGTGCTGCGCGTCCTGCAATGCGATCACACTCCCGAGCACTACCGCCGCGAGGTCGTGCTCCACTGCGAAAAATCCGGCCAGCCCGTCGAGTACGGCGCGATCGAGATCGAGCTCGGTTCGTTCGATGAAACACAACGCGGTGAAATCGTGCAGGGCCATCTCCCGCTCGGCGGACTGTTGAACCGCCACAAAATCCGCTACCGCAGCCGCCCGCGCGGATTCCTGCGCGTCGCCCCCGATCTCCGGCTCGCCGAAATTTTCCAGCTTCCCGCACCAGTCTCACTCTACGGTCGCACGAATCAGCTCCTCGACGCGCAGGACCGCGTCCTTGCGAGCATCGTCGAAGTGCTGAGGCCGGTGTGAATGCCGTCATGTGTGTCGTGCCCGAATCCAGTGCGTCCGCGCGCGGCGTAAGCATGCGACATTGTGCAGAGTTGGCAGACCGCGGGATTGCTTCGATCCGTATTACTCGACGCCCTTCGCCTCCCTGATATTGGTTTTGCCGACATGGGCTTCTTCTATCGAAAATCAATCAAACTCGGCCCGTTCCGCGTCAATCTCAGCAAGAGCGGCGTGGGAAGTTCCGTTGGCGGACCCGGATTCCGAACGGGGGTATCGGGATCTGGCCGCCGATACACCAGCTTCAGTTTGCCTGGCACCGGATTAGGCTACCGCACCAGCGCTGGAAAAGGCTGTCTGCTGCTTCTATTCCCGCTGCTACTGGCTCCTGCCGTGCCTTGGCTAATTCGACATTTCTTCTCATGAACCTCACTTGGAAACGTACGCTTCGCACCCCGTCATCCGAACGCTTTCTCGCCCAGCGCGCCGGGAAGGATGTGGCTGCCGTGGATATCCACTATCTTAGCAATGGTCACGCTTCCGGCACGGTGATCCTCTTGCGCGAGGCAGGCTGGAAAGAGGAGGACGTGTCCGGCATGCTGAGTTCACTGGACGAGCATTTCCTTCCGGACGTGGACCTCGCACTCGGAACTCTGACATACACGGTGGTGATCGGTGAAGTCATGGGGAACTTCGAAGCGACGGCAGAGAGTGCGTGATCTGCTCGTTCGCGCAATGCCCGCCGGCCAGGCGACGCGCTCGCTCATGCGCGCACTCCTCGGCAGCATTTTCGGCGGACGCCAATAAATGTGGCGCCGACGATTCGTCGGTTCTTTGCGTGGAGAAAGCGACGGCGCTTTGAAAGCACATCACGTCGTGTGAAGCAGGAGCGCATGTGTTCTGCGCACCACCGGGCCGACGGGTCGTCGGCGCTACATTGCAGAGCCGACGACTTGTCGGCACCCCACTGCAATCGCTCGACAGTAGGGCGCGCGCGCGTAATTTCCGCGGCCCTATGGCCGGCATCATCATCAGACCTCGCGCACGCATCCTCCACGGCCACGACTGGGTTTATTCCAGCGAGGTGCTGAAGGTCTGGGGCGACCCAGAGCCCGGCAGCATCATCGCGGTGAAGGACGGCAAGGACCGCCTGCTCGGCAGCGCGATCTACAATGCGAAGTCGCAGATCATCGCGCGGCGTTTCTCGCGCCAACGCCAGGAACTCGATGCCGATTTTTTTCGCCGCCGCATCGCGATGGCCGTGCGCTATCGCGAAAAGCGCGGCATCACCGCGCCGGCCGCGCGCCTCGTGTGGAGCGAGAGCGACGGACTGCCCGGCGTGATCGTGGATCGCTACGGCGACCACCTCGTGCTGCAGACGCTCACGCTCGCGATGGACATGCGCCGCGACCTCATCGTCGCCGCGCTCGTCGAATTGCTGAAGCCCGCGAGCATCGTCGAGCGCAACGACGCGCCCGTGCGGATCGCCGAGGGCATGGAAACGCGCGTCGGCGTCCTGCACGGCGAAGCGCCCGCGCCATTTTGGATTTCGCTCGATGGCATTGAGTTCGAGGTGGACCTGCTGCACGGCCAGAAGACGGGGCTCTACCTCGATCAGATCGGCAGCTACGCCACGGTCGCC
>JBBSEI010000102.1:0-14418 GCA_038239865.1 Chthoniobacterales bacterium | reverse complement strand
CCGCTGCGATCAGCCGCCGCCCGACTTCATCGGCTTCCTCCTTCTTCTTCGCTTCGCGGAGGCGATCCAGTTCGACGACATCGCGCAGCAGAGCCGAATCCGCGACGGCCGCGAGGTCGTCGTGAAACTGTGCGAGATCGTGCGCCGTCTCCTCGCCGATCTCGGGAATCGCGAGCGCATGGAGCCAGCGGGCGAGGGGAAGCGTCTTTGCGCGCTGGATGCCTTCGATGACTTTCGTCGCGTTCTTCTCGCCGAAGATGCGCGGCTCCGTGTCCGTGCCGAGGTTGAGTTTTGCGAGCTGTTCGAGGCGGAGGTCGAAAAGATCGAGCGGCGATTTCACGAGGCCGCGCTCGATCACCTTTTCGGCGACCACTCCGCCGATGCCCTCGATTTCGAGCGCGCTGCGCTGGCCGAAGAACTCGACGCGGCGCACCATCTGCGCCGGGCAGCCCGCGAGGTTGTCGCAGCGCCACGCGACTTCCGTCTTCTTCCCGGTCGCAACTTGCTGCCGCGAGATCGGTCCGCCGCAGGCCGGGCATTTTCCGCCGAGATGCTCGACGAGATCGAAAGCGCGCGCGTCTGCCGGACGCTTCGGGAGGATCACTTCGATGACTTCCGGAATGACCATGCCCGCCTTGCGGATGATGACCGTGTCGCCGATGCGGATGTCCTTGCGCTTGATTTCCTCGTCGTTGTGCAGCGTCGCGCGGGAAACGGTGGAACCTTGCACGAAGACCGGCTTCAGCTCCGCGACCGGCGTGAGCACGCCCGTGCGTCCGACTTGGATTGTGATGCCGAGCACGATCGTCTCCGCGCCGGAAATCCACGGCACGGGCTTGTGGACGATCGCGTAGCCCGGCGCCTTCGCCTTCGCGGGAATGCGCTCCCACGCGGCGCGGTCATTCACTTTGATCACGATGCCATCGATCTCGTAGTGCAGCCGTGTCCGCAGATCGCGCTGCACGTCGTAGTCGCTCACGACTTCGCGCTGATATTTCGCGATGACTTCCTCCATGTCCGCGCATTCCCACCAGACCTCCTGCACGGGCAGGCCGAACTTTTTCAACGCGCGCAGCGTGTCGCCGTGGGTGGCGAATGCAATGCCGTCGAGCGCGCCGACCGCGTAAAAAACGGCGCGCACGGGCCGTTTCGCGACTGCGCTGGAGTCGAGCTGCTTGAGTGTTCCTGCGGTGGCGTTGCGCGCATTCGGGAGCGTCTTTTCGCCGGCCGCTTCGAGCGCGGCGTTCATCTTTTCAAATTCCTTCACCGGCATGTACGCCTCGCCGCGGACTTCGAGCAGCGCCGGCGGATTTGGCATGTCGAGTCGCAGCGGGATGGCTTTCACCGCGCGGAGATTTGCCGTGATGTCATCGCCCGTCGTGCCGTCGCCGCGCGTGACGCCGAGCGCGAGCAGACCGTCGCGGTAGTGGACGGAAATCGAGACGCCATCCACTTTCGGCTCCATCACGTAGCCGACCTTCGCTGTGCCGAGTTGCTTGCGAATCGTTTGGTCAAACCACTGCAGTTTCCCGACCGTCCGTTCGTCCTGCAGGCGCACGCGCTTGCTGAAATCGAGCGCGGCTTCCTCGCCCTTCAATTCCGGCGGCTCGATCTTTTCGAGCGACATCATCGGCACCGCGTGGCGCACCTGCTTGAAGCCCTTCGAGGGCGCGCCGCCGACGCGCTGTGTCGGCGAGTCGGGCGTGATGAGTTCGGGATGCGCAGACTCCAGTTCGCGCAGTTCCCGATAAAGCGCATCATACGCCGCATCGCTGATCGTCGGCTGCGCCTCGACATAGTACCGGCGATCGTGGTCCGCGATTTCCTTCCGCAACTCGGCGATCCGTTTCTTCGCGGGTCTGGAATCCATCGTGGTGCGGCGCGGGCTCAGAGCTTCTCCACGATCCGTGCGACGTTCACATGCTGCTCGACGATGCTCTGGATGCGCTGGATTTTCTCGTTGTCGCCGGGGAGCGTTTTCACGGTCATCGAGTGCAGCCGGCTCGCGATGCTGTAGCTGTCCATTTCGGAAGTGATGATCGGAAGTTCGCTTTCGCGGAGGAGGTTCATCACGCTCTCGTGCGGCTGGAGGCCGGAACTCAGCACGAGTCCGCAGAGCCCGCGCGGATGCTTGCCGGTGTGCGAGAGCGCGGCGAGCACCGCGTCGTCGCGATCGCCCGGCGTGATGAGCAGCGTGCCGGGGTGGAAAAGGGTGAGCAGATGCCCGGTGCCCATGTCGCCGATGAGCACCCGGCGCACGAGGCGCCGCGAGCTGACGCGGGCATTGATGAATTCGCCTTTCACCGCCTTCGCCACCTGCCCGAGCGTGGGGTGGCTGAGAAGGGCGTCCTCGGGAATCGCGCCGAGGAGCTCGATGCCGAGCCGATCGAAACCGCGCCGCGCAAAATCCACGACGTGATCGTATTTCTCCGGCAGCACTTTGTTCATGATGACGCCGAGCAGCTCGACACCTTCCTTTTCGAAGACGGCGCGGTTCAGTGCGATTTCATCGATCGGCCGGCCGATGCCGCCCTGCGTGATGAGGATCGCCTTGCTGCCGAGGAGGTGCGCGACGCGCGCATTCGAGAGGTCGAAGACTGAGCCGACGCCCGCGTGGCCGGTGCCCTCGATGATGACGAAGTCCTTTTCCCATGCCGCGCGGTCGAATGAATTCTGAATGCGCCGCACGAGCAGATCGGTGTTCGCCTGCTGGATGAATTTGCGCGTGAAATCCGGCTCGACCGCGATGGGGCTGATCGCATCGAGCGGCGAACCGATGCCGTACGTCTGATCGATGAGCACCGTGTCCTCGTCGATTTTGTGCCCCTCGATTTCCACGAAACGCTGCCCGACGGGCTTGATGAATCCGATGCGGCCCTCCGTCTTTCTGAGCGCGCCGAAGATGCCGAGCGAGACCGTGGTCTTGCCGTCGTTCTGCTGCGTGGCGGCGATGAAGAGCCGCTTCGTGATGCTGTTCATCGGCCCCTGCGGTTAGCTCGCGGCGCGCTCGGGGTACAGCGTCCGGTATTGAATCGCGAGCAGGCCGGCCGTCGCGGCCACACCGAGGATTTCGTCATCCGTCGCGCCGCGCGAGACGTCCACGCAGGGCCGCGAAAGGCCGAGCAGGAGCTGGCCGTACACCTCGGCACCCGCGAGGTGCTTCACGAGTTTCGAGGAAATGTTGGCGCTGTTGAGATCGGGGAAAATGAGGACGTTCGCCTTGCCGGCGACGAGGCTTTCGTGGGCCTTGATCGCGGCGAGGTCCGGCACGATCGCGGCGTCGGCCTGCATCTCGCCGTCGATTTCCATTTCGATTCCTGCCTCGAGCGCACGCTGTCTCGCGAGGGCAGTGGCCGCGGCCATTTTCTGCACCGCAGGGATCTGCGAGCCGCCCTTGTTGGAAAAGCTGAGGAAGGCGACGCGCGGCTTGTTGCCGGTGAGCTGCCGGCAGATTTTGCCCGTCTCGATCGCGATGTGCGCGAGCTGCTCCACGGTCGGCTCCGGAATCACCGCGCAGTCCGCGAAAAAAATCACGCCGCGCTCGCCGTAGCGCTTGTTGCTGAGGTCGAGCATCTGGCAGCTCGAGATCGTGGAGATGCCCGGCAGCGGCTGGATGAGCTGAATGAGCGGGCGCAGCGTGCTCACCGGTGAGAGGCCCGCGCCGACGACGAGGCCGTCCACGAGGTTGTACTGCACCATCATCGCGGCGAAATAATTCGGCTGGGAGAGAATCTCGCGCGCCTGCTTCGAGCCCATGTCCCGGTAGCGCTTCAGCTTTTCGAGACGCGGGATGAAGACCTCCATCTCGGATGATTTCGCCGGGTCCACGCTGCCCACGTGATGCAATTCGACCTTCTCGGCGTCGGCCGCCTTTTCGACGAGATCGCGCCGCCCGAGCAGCACCGGCGTGCCGAGGCCCATCCGCGCAAAACGCCCCGCGGCCCGCACGACGGCGGGCTCGGTTCCTTCCGGGAAAACGATCCGTTTCGGGTGTTTTTTCAGCTTCTCGAAAACCGTCTCTATGAAACGCAGCATGGCCGCGGACTCTCGGCACGCGCCGTGGTGCTGACGAGTGAATTTTGTGTGGCTTTTCACCCGGGCAATCGTGCGAACATGCACGCGTGTCCGCCCCATCCCTTGCCTCGCTTGCCGACTACCACATGCACACTCCGCTGTGCCGCCACGCGGAGGGCTGGCCGGTCGATTACGCGCGCGCCGCGGCTGCGCGTGGCGTCGGGGAAATCGGCTTTGCGGACCACAATCCGATGCCGGAATATTTCGACGACTGGCGGATGCTGCGCGAAGACTTGCCGCGCTACTTCGACGAAGTCGAACGCGCGCGTGCCGAGTTTCCGCAGCTCAAGATCAAGCTCGGTCTCGAGTGCGATTTCATCCCCGGATACGAGTGGTGGATCGAGGAAATCGCGGGCATGGCGGAGTGGGATTATCTCATCGGCAGCGTGCATTACCTGCGGCAGGGTTGGGAAGTCGATCACCCGAAATACGTCGGTCGGCACGAAGCTCACGCGGAGGAAATCTGGCGCGACTACTGGGAGCTTTACGGGATGTGCATCCGGAGCGGGCTGTTCGATTTCGTCGCGCATCCGGATTTGCCGAAAAAATTTGGCATCACGCCGCAGGGTAATCTGCGCCGATTTTACGAGCCGGCGGTCGCGGCTCTCGCGGAGACGGGCATGGCTTTTGAGATCAACACCGCGGGCCTGCGGCGCGACTGCCACGAAGTCTATCCGGCGCGCGGATTTCTCGAGTTGGCCCACGCCGCTCACGTGCCGCTGCTGATCAATTCCGACGCGCACTTGCCCGGCGATGTCGCCGCAGGATTCGAGGAAGCGGTCGCGCTCGCGAAAAATGTCGGCTTCACGGAGACGTTGCGTTTTTCCCGCCGGCACCGCTCCGCAGTGTCGCTGCCATGAGGCTCGTCGCGCGCGGATTCACGTTCGAATTTCCGCGTCCGGCGCTCGTGATGGGTATCGTGAATCTCGTCGCGGATTCCTTTTCCGGCGACGGCATCACGGAGATCGACGCCGCGATCACGCGTGCGGGAGAACTCGTCGCACAGGGGGCGGACATCGTGGACATCGGCGCGGAGAGCGCGCGGACGAATCGCAACGCCATCTCCGCGGAGGACGAGGCGGCGCAGCTCATGCGCTTCATCGGGCGGTGGCGGGAAATGAGAAATCAGCAATCGGAACCAAGCAACGTCGCGCTCTCGATCAACACGTGGCGGCCCGAAGTCGCGCGCATCGCCCTCGCCGCGGGCGGCGACATTCTGAATGACATCGGCGGGCTGCCGACGGACGAGAACGCGCGCATCTGCGCGGGGACCGGCGCGGCACTGCTCATCATGCACACCCTCGGCACGCCGAAGGTTCCGCACACGCACGTCAGCTACGCGGATGTGATGCGCAGCCTGGACGAATTTTTCGCGGAGAAAATCGCGCTCGCGGAAAATGCGGGCGTGCCGCGCGATGCGATCCTCCTCGATCCCGGGATCGATTTTGCAAAGCAGCGCGAAGACAACCTGCGCATCTATCGCGAACTCGACCGGCTGCGGCATTTCGATCGTCCTGTCTTGCTGCCCGTGTCGCGCAAGACCGTGATCGGCGAGGTGCTCGGGCTCCCTCCCGCGGAGCGCGATGCGGGCACCGTCGCGTGCATCACGGCGGGCCTTCTGCGCGGCGCGCAAATTTTCCGCGTGCACAATGTGCGCGCCGCCGTGCAGTCGCTGCGGATGCTTGAAGCGGTGGAAAAAAAAAGCGCCGCCAGTCCGGAGACGGGCGGCGCTTGAAAGGTTGCGCGAATTTTCAGCGACCGCGTCGCCGTCGCAAACTCAGAGCTGGCGGCAGAATTCCTCAAACCGATCGAGACCCTTCTTGATCACGTCGAGGCTCGTCGCGTAGCTGAGGCGCACGGTGCGGTCGTCGCCAAAGGCGATGCCCGGCACGACGGCGACGTGATGTTTGCTTAGCAGACGGTCGGAGAAATTCGCCGAGCTGAGTCCGAGTCCGCTGATGTTCGCGAGCACGTAGAACGCGCCCTGCGGCACGACGACGCTCACGCGATTGATCTTCTGCAGGCGGTCCACCATGTACTGGCGGCGGATGTCGAATTCCTGCCGCATGTCCTCGACCGGCTGCTGGTCGCCCTTCAGCGCAGCGAGCGCGCCCTTTTGCGCGAAGCTCGTGCAGCCGCTTGTCGAGTGGCTTTGGATCGCATCGATCGCCTTCGCGATCTGCTCCGGCGCGCCGAGGTAGCCGAGGCGCCAGCCGGTCATCGCGTAGCTCTTGCTGAAGCCGTTCACGGTGATCGTGAGGTTGTAGAGTTCCTTGCTGAGCGAGGCGATGGAGACGTGCTTCACGTCATCATACACGAGCTTCTCGTAGATTTCGTCGCTGAGGATGAGGATGTCTTCGCCGAGCGCCACGTCGCCGATCGCGCGCAATTCCTCCTCGGTGTACACCGCGCCGGTCGGGTTGCCGGGCGAGTTCAAAATCACCATCTTCGTGCGCGGGGACATCGCGCCCTCGAATTCCTCCGCGGTCATTTTCCAGCCGTTGGATTCCTTCGTGGAGACGAGCACCGGCTCGCCGCCCGCGAGGCGCACCATCTCGGGATAGCTCAGCCAGAACGGCGCGGGGATGATCACTTCATCGCCGGGACCGACGCACGCGAGGATCGCGTTCAGGCACGAATGCTTCGCGCCATTGCTCACGACGATTTGGTTCGCCGGGTAGTCGAGCTGGTTGTCCGCCTTGAACTTTTCGCTGATCGCCTGGCGCAGTTCTGGGATGCCGCTCGAGGGCGTGTATTTGGTGAAGCCCGCGGTGAGCGCGGCGATCGCCGCCTGCTTGATGTGGTCGGGCGTGTCGAAATCGGGTTCCCCCGCGCCGAAGCTGCACACGTCGATGCCCTCGGCGCGCATCGCCTTGGCTTTGCTGTCGATCGAGAGCGTGAGGGATGGAGTGAGGATGGTGGCGCGTTCAGCGAGTTCCATGGTTGGTGTTTTCAGTTGGTCGGTTTTCAGTTGAGGTCGGGCGGCTCACTTTTGCGCTTGCGCAAGTGATGCTTCGATCAGGGTTCGGAAATTGTTTTCGTCAAAACGGATGATGCCCATCTCGCGCTGCGCGTTTTCCGGTGCGTCGGAAGCGTGCGCGGCATTGACCATGATGGTCTGGCCAAACTCGCGGCGAATCGTGCCGTGTGGCGCTTTCGCCGGATCGGTCGGCCCGAGGACTTCTCGGATTTTCCGCACCGCGTCTTCGCCCTGGTAAATCAGCGCGAGGCACTTCTCGGTGCCCGGCTGGCTGCGGAGATCCGCGGGGCACTCGCTCGGGCGGCGGCCGCTCATGAATGCCACGATGTCCTCCCAATTTTCGCGGCCATTGATCGGCCCGAGGATTTCGCCAAGCGCCTTCTCCGTCTCGGGCGTGAACTTCATTTCAAACATCGGCTCCAGCGCCTTCTTTGCGACCTCGCCCGCGCGGCCGCGCAATTTGTCCTGCAGCACGGCGAGCACGGGACCGTAAAATTCCTCGGCCTGCGCGACGCTCATGTGATGCACCTTGCACCCGATGATGTAGAGGCCCGAGCGGCTGAAGAGATCGATCACGCCGCCCGGACGTGCATTCGGAAAGCGGAAGTTGTCCGGCTTGATGAGCACCAGCGTCTTCTGGACGCTCGTGTTCGGCGGATAATCAATCGCGTTTTCGAGCAGACCGCCGTCGCTGTCGGAATACTCCGACCAGAGCTTCAAGTCTGCGCGCGCGCTGGCCGCATCCGGCGCGGTGAGCACGGCGGGCTCGAAGTAAATCACGCGGCCTTCCTTGTCCGTGATGTAGTCGCCGAAGGTGTCGCGAATCGTCTCGCCCGACGTGCGCTCATTCAAAATGTGGCCGGCAACTTCGCGCAGTTTTTTCACCGCATCCTCGCCCCGGAAGACCAGCATCAGCACGCGGCGCTTCGTGCCTGCAGCCTTCGCGGAAAAATGCGAGAGCACGTATTTCCTGATCGTCTCCTGAGCGGCGCGATGCACCGGGTCCGAGTCCGTGACCATGCCCGCGGCGTATTTTTCCACGAGCTCCGCGCTCGGAGAAAACATGCGCGCCGCGACGAGTTCGAGGCCCGTGCGCGAGAGGAGACGCGAGACGATGCCGCCGGTCCTCGACTTGCGGATCGAGTACGGCGTGATGAGGACGTAGGAAAGTTCGGCTGCCATGTGACTAAAAAGCCCACGTTGCCCGCTGAATTCGCTCAGCAATCAACGTAGGCTGCGTGTTCGGATAAATTTGGTTACGCTTGCGGGGCGGCGAAGCTAGAGGGCTGGCACGGAGCGTCAACGGAAAAAACGTCCCGCGCACTCTGCTGGCAACACTCACCCTCCCAAGTACGCCTCGCGCACTTTTGGATTCGCGCGGAGGGCGGCGGCACTGTCCTCCAGCAGGATGCGGCCGGTCTCGAGCACGTAGCCGTAGTGGCTGACTTGCAGCGCGAGATTCGCATTCTGCTCGATGAGCAAAATGGTCATCTTCAGATCGCGATTGATCGCCACGATCTGCTCGAAAATCGTCCGCGTGAGCAGGGGCGCGATGCCGAGCGACGGCTCGTCGAGAAGCAGCAGCTTCGGCTTGCTCATCAGCGCGCGGCCGATCGCGAGCATCTGCTGTTCGCCGCCGCTGAGCGTCCCGGCAGTCTGCCGGAGGCGCTCTTTCAGCCGCGGGAAAATCGTGAAGATGAAATCGAGATCCTTCACGAAGTTCCCCGTGTCGCGCCGCAGATACGCCCCCATCCGCAGATTCTCGCGCACCGTGAGATTCGCAAAAACCATGCGCCCTTCCGGCGAGTGCGCGATCCCGCGGCTCACGATTTTGTGCGGCGGCAAATTCGTGATGTCCTGGCCCTCGAAAATGATGCGCCCGCCTTTCGCCCGCGTGAGCCCGCTGATCGCGCGCAGCGTCGTGGTCTTGCCCGCGCCGTTCGCGCCGATGAGCGTGACGATCGTGCCTTCATCCACTTTCAGATTGATGCCGTGCAGCGCGGTGATGCCGCCGTAGCCCACGGTCAGATCGGTCAGTTCAAGCATGATCAGGCCGCGGCCGCAACCGGCGCATGGTGCAGCTTCATCAGGTTTGCCGCAGGCACCGGCAGGAGCGCACAGGCGCGACCGTCGGCTCCGGCAAACTCGATCTCAAACGCGGTGCCGTCGTATGTCATGACCACGGTCCCAATCTGCCCGCGGTCCAGCATCAGTGGCGCACCGGTTTCAAAATGTCGCGCTGGGAGTCCTTCCAGCAGTGCGACCAGATCGTGCAGGCGAATGTCAGCGTTCATGATTCAAACGATATAGCAGGTGGTCAGCCGTGGGAAGTCCTCACCGTCGCGCCCGATCCACGCGGTGAGAACGACGGCGGTCCCGCGGGGCGTGGTCAGGGGAAAGCGGAGGACAAAGATCTCACCGAAGCCATTGTGTCCAAGCGCGACAGCGTCGTCGGAGCCTGCCGCAGCGAGCAGCACCGAAGCCCGCAGGGATTCGATTTCGCACAAGGAAATACCCAGAGCGGATGCGAAGACCTGCGCCTTGTGGCGGCCTTCAAGATGCAGCGGATTGAGCGTGTACTCTTCGAGCTTCGCTCCGAGCTGCGCGCGTTTTCCCTGCGGCAGTTTCATCGCGAACTATTCTGGCTCCTCCCCGAGATACGCCGCGATCACCTTCGGATTTCGCCGGATTTCCGCGGGCGTTCCCTCGCCGATTTTCTGTCCGTAATCGAGCACCGTGATCCGCTCGCAGATGCCCATCACGACCTTCATGTCATGCTCCACGAGCAGCACCGCGAGGCCGAATTTTTCCTGCACAAAACGGATCAGTTTCATCAGTTCGACCTTCTCCGTCGGGTTCATGCCCGCGGCGGGTTCGTCGAGCAGCAGCAGCTTCGGGCGCGTCGCGAGGGCGCGGACGATTTCCAAGCGCCGCTGATCGCCGTACGGCAGGCTGCGGCACGGCCAGTCGGACTGCGCGGCGAGGCCGAAAATGGCGAGCAGTTCCATCACGCGGCCCTCGATGTCCTTTTCCTCGCCGGCGACTTTTTTGCCGCGCAAGAGGGCGTGCGAAAATCCGTGGTTGAGGTGCAGGTTGCAAGCGCAGCGCACATTGTCGAAGACGGTCATCGAGCCGAAGAGCCGGATGTTTTGGAAAGTGCGTGCGATGCCGCGGGCGGTGATCGCATACGGCTTTTGGCCGTTCACCTCCGCACCGTCGAAAGTGATGCGCCCCGCTGTCGGGCGATAGACTCCGGTGACGGCGTTGAAGATGGTCGTCTTGCCCGCGCCGTTAGGTCCGATGAGTCCGAAAAGCTCGCGCTCGCCGACGTGGAAAGTGACGTCCGACACGGCCTTCAGTCCGCCGAATTGCACGGTCACATTGTCGAGGAGGAGGAGCGGTTTCATTTGCGCACTCCCTTTCTGCCCCATCCCGCGAAGAGCCCCTGCGGACGCAGGAGCATGAGCGCGATCAGCATGAGCGAATAAAGGATCATGCGGTTCGCAAAAAGCCCCTGCACGTTCGCGAGAATGGAAACCTGCTTCGCTTCCGGCAGCCGCGTCGTGAAAAAGTGCGTCGCGTTTTTCAGCGCATCCGATTGCGCGAAAAACCGCAGGCCTTCCGGCAAAATCGTCAGCAGCGCCGCGGCGATGATCACACCGACCGTGCTGCCCATGCCCCCGAGGATCACCATCACCACGATGTCCACGGACTTCATGAAATTGAATCCGTCCGGCGTGATGAACTGCTTGAAATGCGCGTAGAGTCCGCCCGCGAGGCCCGCAAAAAATGCGGCGGTCACAAATGCGAGCACCTTGTATTTTGTCGTGTTGATGCCCATCGCCTCCGCCGCGATTTCGTCATCGCGGACGGCGACGAAGCCGCGGCCGTACGTCGAGTTCACGAGATTCCACACGACATAGATCGTGAGCGCCGCGGTGCTGAACGTCCAAAAGACATTTGTCGTTAGCGGCATCCCGCCGAGACCGCGCTGCGCGCCGAGCACCTCGGCATTTTGGATCACCACGCGGATGATTTCGTTGAAGCCGAGCGTGACGATCGCGAGGTAGTCGCCCTTCAGTCGCAGCGACGGCACGCCGACGAGCAGCCCCGCCGTTGCCGCCGCGAGTCCGCCGACGAGCAGCGCGGCGACAAACTGCACGGGATGCGGCAACTCGTGCGCCGCGGCGACCCACGCATTCAGCAGGCTGAAGACGGAATTCACCGCCATCGCCAGCGCCCACCCGATTGCCTTCAGCGCGACGAGCCACGCGGGCGCTCCGGCAAAAATCGGATACGGCACGAGCGGAAGCTGGATGCGGAGCGTGACCATGCTCGCGAAGTACGCGCCGAGGCCCATGAAGCCCGCGTGCCCGAGCGAAAACTGGCCAGTGTAGCCGTTCACGAGATTCAGGCTGGAGGCGAGGATGATGGCGATGCCGATGCCGATCAGGATGTCGTAGAAATACGCATACTTCTCGATGAGCGTGACCATTTTCCCCGAGCTGTCCGGCACCTGAAAATGCCCGAGCGCCCACGAAGCGACCGCGAAAAAAATCACCGAGATCAGCAGCGAGATTTTTGTGCGCTCAAACATGGCTACACTTTCTCCCGCACGTTTTTCCCGAGCAGCCCGGCGGGCCGCAGCAGGAGGATGAGGATGAGCACGGCGAACGCGACCGCATCGCGATAAGTCGGCGACACGTAGCCGACGACCAGCGTTTCCACGATGCCGAGGATGATGCCGCCGAGCACCGCGCCGCCGAGATTCCCGATGCCGCCAAGCACCGCGGCGACGAACGCTTTCAGGCCGGGCAGCATTCCCATCAGCGGATCGATGCTCGGCTGCTGGATGCTCGTGAGGATTCCCGCCGCGCCCGCGAGCGCCGAGCCGAGGCCGAAGGTGAACGAGATCACAAAATTGTTGTTCACGCCCATGAGCGAGCAGGCCGTGGGATTGAAGGCGAGCGCGCGCATGGCCATGCCGATCTTCGTTTTCAAAACGATGATCGTGAGCGCGAGCAGGAGCACCAGCGTCGTCGCGAGAACCATGATTTGGCCCGTGGTCACCGTGAGCGCCGTGAAGCTGCCCCACGACGGAGGGAGATCGATCGCGACATCCTCGATGAGCGTCGGGAAGGCCTGCGGATTCGCGCCGAAAATGTACTGCCCGAAACTTTCCAAAAACAGCGACACGCCGATGGCGGTGATGAGCACCGTGATCTTCGGCCGGTCGCGCAGCGGCTTGTAGCAGAGCTTTTCAATGACGATGCCGAGCGCAGCGCACAGTGGCATCACGCCGAGCAGGACCACCCCGACTGCGCAGACCATGTGGACGGTCTGCGCGATCGGCGGTGAAAACGACGCCATCGCACACACGCTCTCGGCGATCTTCCCGCCGAGCTTCGCGAGCTTTGGCCCGATGTAAAACCCCGCAAACGCGCCGAGCATGAAGATGTCGCCGTGCGCGAAATTGATGAATCGCAGCACACCGAAGACCATCGTGTAGCCGAGCGCGATCAGCGCATAGATCGCCCCGAGCGAGAGCCCGTTGATCAGTTGCTGAATGAATTCGATGGCCTGTTCGCTCACGTCGGGCGCAGACGAAACCGAAGTGCCGCACGAATGGCAATCGCGGACTGCGCGGGGAGCGGCGACTTCCACGGCACCGCCCGCTCTTGCGTCAGTTCCCCGCCTTGGCTATCATAAAGTCATGCTTGAGCAAATTCGTCGCCTTTTGAAGACCGCACCTTTCTGCCCGTTTGAAATCCACACCAGCGGCGGCGAAATCTTTCGCGTGGCGCATCCGGAAAATGCCGCTGTTCTGAATCACTGGGTCTCCGTCGCGATGCCTGACGGGGAAAATGCGGCAATGATCAGCGCTCTGCACATTGTTTCGGTCATCGGCATGGAGGCCGTGGAGGCATAGCGGGAGTTGACTCTCGCGAGTGCGCCGTTTGGCCCGATGAGCGGCCGGCGGGAAGCTTACGGCGCGACCGTCTGCAGAAATTTCATCGCGCCGTTTTCGATCGTCAGGATCACCGCGGATTTCGATGCATTCCGCTTTTCATCAATCGTGATCACGCCGGTGATGCCGCTGAAGTTCTTCGTCGCGGCGATCGCATTCCGCAGCACCGCGCCGTCGGTCGTACCCGCGCGCTTGATCGCGTCCGCGAGGATCATCGCGCTGTCGTAGCCGAGCGCCGCCATGTCATCCGGCACCGCGCCGTATTTGGCCTGATATTTTTTCACGAAGGCCTGCACCGTCGGATCCTTGTCCTCGCCGGAAAAGTGCGAGGAAAAAAACGAACCGTCGAGCGCGTTGCCCGCGACTTTCAGCAGCGACTCGCCGACCCAGCCGTCGCCGCCGAGCAGCGGCACCTTGATGCCGAGTTGCCGCGCCTGCCGAGCGATGAGCGACACCTCGCCGTAGTAGCCGGGCACAAAAATCGCGTCCGGTTTCGCGGCCTTGATCGACGTGAGCTGCGCTTTGAAATCCTTGTCGCCCGTCGAGTATTTCTGCTCCTTCACGATCTCGCCGCCGTTTTCCTTGAAGTGCTTCATGAAAAATTCCGCCAGGCCGACCGCGTAGTCCTGCTTCACATCCGTGAGCACCGCGACCCGCTTGTAGCTTTTCGACAGTGCGAATTTCGACATCACCGTGCCTTGGAATGGATCGATGAAGCAGATGCGGAAAATGTAATCGCCGACTTCCGTGACCTTCGGATTCGTCGAGGCGGGCGAAATCATCGGCACCTTGTTCTGCTGGCAGATGGGCGCGGCCTCGAGCGACTTCGACGACGCGACCTCGCCGAGCACCGCCACCACTTTGTCCTGCGAAATGAGCTTCCGCATGATCGTCGCCGGCTGCCCGGCGAGCGACTGATCGTCCTCGGAAATGAGCTTCAGCTTCTTGCCGAGCACGCCGCCCGCCGCGTTGATTTCATCGATCGCGAGCTGTGTGCCCTTGTGCGAAGACTGCCCGAAGCTCGCGCTACCGCCGGTGAGCGATGCAAATTCGCCGACGGGAATTTCATCCTGTGCGCGGAGGGTGATGGCTGCGGTGAAAGTGAGGAGTGCAGTGAGGAGGATTGATTTGCGCATGAGCGGATTGAAGCGCGGGAATTTGGAAAAGTGCAAGGCGCGGCTTCGGCCGTTGCGTGTGGCGTCCGTTCCGACCATTTCCGAATGTGCGGACGAACTCGGGATCACGGTGTCCCATCAGGGCGGCGTCCATCGGGTAGGGTGGGCGTCCCGCCTGCCGTGCGGCGCGTCCCGCGCAGCACCCGGCGGAAGACCAACGGCGATCTGTTTGCCAGCGGTGTCTGAATGTATTCCGCGGGACGCGAAATACGGCAGGCGGG
>JBBSEI010000101.1:0-14645 GCA_038239865.1 Chthoniobacterales bacterium | reverse complement strand
TCAGTTCCGCGTCGTCCACGGCGATGGCGCTTCGCACCCATTCCTGCCGCTCCGCGAAGGACAGCCGTGGGATTTCAGAGAGGATTTCGGCGAAGCTCATGGGTGGAGAGTCGAGTCGGTGAATCGGTTTTCAAATCCGGCGGTCCCGACTCGGAGGATGGATTTTTGAAATAATCAGACCCTTATCCTCCAATCGCGCAATTTTCTATTGTCGGAAAGCTCGCCTCTCATCCAACCCGAACATGCCCCGGAAAATCCGCGAACTGGTTGCCGACTTGGAGGAGGCAGTCATCGGAAGTTTGCACATCGCGATTCGAGGCGTAAAATCATCCTCAGTGGACAAGCAGGTGCCGACGCCCATCGCTATCAGGAAAAAACTCGTCCAAACAGCTATCCGCGAAGTGCAAAAATGAAAACCGACTACCTCAAATTCGTGCAGTGGAGCGACGCAGATGGGCTCTTCGTCGGCTACTGCCCCGACCGCTTCATCGGCGGCATCTGCCACGGTGCCGACGAGCAAAAGGTCTATCGCGAACTCACGAAGCTGGTCGCCGAAGAGATCCTCGAAACCCAACGAGCACGCCGCGCACTGCCCGAAAAATGCGCGCAGGTCACGATGCCGGTGGCGGTGTGATGTGGATTGAATGCTATGCCGACTTCGCGTAAAAACTGTTCATGAGCATTGCTACTCAGGAAATCATCCGCGTTTGCGAGGCGCTGCCGCAGGAAAAGCAGCGTGAGGTTGCCGACTTCGCGCGCTTCCTCCTCGCGCAGCAGGGGGATGAGCGTTGGGAGGAATTGCTGACCTCCGAGAACACGCGACCGAAGCTCGATGCCTTCCTGCGGGAATCCGCTGCCGAGGGTGGTGAGGAGCCGCTGGACGCGAACCGGCTGTGATCTCACGCACCCGCCCGAGTTTCTGGCGCGCGTATGCCGCGCTGGATCCCGCTGTCCGGGAGGCTGCACGGCGCGCATACCGGCGCTTCGCGGAAAATCCGGATCATCCCTCGCTTCGTTTCAAGAAGCTCGGCGGTTACGAACACGTCTGGTCGGTGCGCGTCAGCGGGCAATACCGCGCCGTCGGTGAGCGGCGGGGCGATACCGTCGTCTGGGTTTGGATTGGTTCACACAACGAATTCGACAAGCAATTCGGGTGACCGTCACGTGGCGTCGGGCTGGCGGCGGAAGTCTTCCATCCGGGCATCCGGCAGCGCGTTTTCCTCCGCAGTCAGTTCCGCGTCGTCCACGGCGATGGCGCTTCGCACCCATTCCTGCCGCTCCGCAAAGGACCGCCGTGGGATTTCAGAGAGGATTTCGGCGAAGGTCATGGGTAGAGAGTCGAGTCGGTGAATCGGTTTTCAACCCCGGCGTTCTTGGTTCGGAGGATGGATTCGGGAAATCATGCATCCAATCGATCCCAGTCCACCCGCCGATCGAGCGCCTCGATCATCTGGGACTCGTTAGTAGGTTCCTTACCAAAGTGGCGAAAGCCGAAAGTCATTCCGAGCCTTTGTGTCTTGCCGAAGGCTTCGACTGCCTCGTTCAACTGAGCTTCAAACCAATCTAATTTGGGATACTCCGAGTAATAACGAGTGGGCGCGAGAACTCGAAGGTCAGCATCATCGGGGCTGCTCCATTCTTTCGCGATCGTGATTGCTCCTTTTGTATGAAGAAGGCGTGCATGGACAAGACGCGCCAAGTTTAGCACTAAGCCGTAGGTTACAATCTGAAAGGCGGCGGAAACAGGGTTATTGGAACCGATCTTCAACTCGATCAGGCATACGCGGCAGGGCAGAGCGTCGCTGAGGCAGGCAAGGTCGAGCCCGCCCGGTTCTTTTCCGCCCTTTTCCGCGAGACCTGAAGCTGTCGGTATTTCATTAGCCCATCGTTCTGGCGCTAGGTTGCTGGCGAGCGTCCGATTCAGTCGCACTTCCTCACTCGTGTTTTGCCTTTCGACATTGAGGTTCTGGCGAAGTGTCCACCTCCAGTTCTCGTTGCCTCGCCACTGGCACTGAGCCTCAACCCAATTCGTCGCGATCAGCCTCCACATTCCCTCGATGAGCGGGAGAAGGTCGATCTTCGGGATCTCTTTCAATCCTATTCCGCCAAGGGCCAGCGCGGTGCGTTTCGCACATAGTTCCTTTGAAGGCCCCGCCTGGAGCCCTTTGTCGAGCAGATCCTTGATGCCCTCGCAGAGTGCCTTCGGTTTTGGTGGTGTCGAGTTCATAGGTCAATCGGTTCTCCATCGTTAGTGACTTCCACACCCGGCACAAGTTCTTTCAGCGCTTCGGGGCGTTCGGTGTGAATCGGCACGATGCGGCGCGGATTCAGGTCGCGGATGAGTTTCACGAGGTCGGGCACGGTGGCGTGGCCGCTGGTGTGGCACCCGATTAAGTCGCCACCAGCCGTAGTGATCGTGCGTTGCGCTTTCTGCCAGTCGTCGCGTTCGAGGTAGCCGCGCCACATCGAATAGATGCCGCGCGTTCCGCGTGGGACCACGCCTCCGAGATCGCGGCCAAGCATGGTCGGGCGGCTGAGTAGAACATATCGCTGGGGGTGAACGAGGACGTCGCTAAGGTCGATCTGCCGATGAATCAGGCGGTTTTCCACCTTGGGAGCTTTATGCTGCGATTCGGGGAAATAGATCCGCAACCCCGATGCGCAGGCGGGGTCAGGAACTCCAATCTCCGTGTGCAACAGGTGCATCACAAATGCCGCGTAAAAATCGATCACGAAAGTTCGGCCTGCCTGGAGCGTGGCGTTGTAGAAGCCGACAAGCCGATCCAGATGCTGCGGCGAGAGAAGCGCGAGCACGAGCGAAGGCGAGCCGTGGATTAAACTAAAGAGTTGATCTTCAACCTCGGGTTCCGTTGTGGCGACCGCATCACGGCTGCGCGAAAGGTGCGTGCCTTCGATGAGCAACAGGTCGAGCGGCGCCGCAGTGACCGCTTCGATCAAGCGCCGCGTCATATCGGGCCTGCGTCCATGCATCCGCAAATCCCCACTGTAAAGGACACGCCGGCCTCCGGCTTCGATCAGGAAAGCGACCGCGCCGAATATCGAGTGATCCACCGGAAGCGCCGTCACGGTGAAGTCGCCGATGGTTTCCGGATTGCCGAGGCGCAGGACTCGCTGGCGTTTCCGAGGCAGCGCATGTTGACGGCAGAAGATTTCGCCGGCCATCAGCATCTTGCTGGTGCTGCGCGACAGCCACACTGGCACCTCTTCCGGCACCCGGTGTATCAGTCCGCTGTGATCGCCGTGAGCGTGCGAGAGTAGCACTGCGTCTGGCAGTCGCCCGGGCAGTGAGACGCCCTCGATCGGCGGCAGTTCAGGTGGTGCGGAGTTGTCCAACGGCATCCCCGCATCTATCAAGATGCGAGTGCGATCCGTGGCGACCTCGAGACAACTCCCGCCGATTTGGTGGGAGCCACGATGAACTATGAGCCGAACAGACGAAGTCATACCCTCATGGGAACGAGGGACTGATTATGCCTCACCTCTCATCGCCTCAAAACGGCAGCGGGAATTTCCTGCTGAAGGCATGCACTTCCTCGCGGATCTTCGCGACGGCGGCGGCGTCTTCGCGGGCTTCGAGGGTGCGGTGCAGGTAGTCGGCGATGTCCATCATTTCCTCCTCCTTCATGCCGCGGGTGCGAGCGCCTCGATGCGGATTTCTGTGCATCGTTGCAATGTCTGATCGTTGGTGAGGAAGACATCGCAGCCGCACACGATGGCGGTGGCGAGGTGGAGGGCGTCGGGCGTGCGCAGATTCAGCCGGGCGCGCAAGTCGGTGGCCTTTTCAAATGCGGTTGCATTCAAATCGAGCAGTCCGCCGTCGAGGGTGGCGAAGAACGCGTCGTAGTCCGCGAGCAGTTCGGCGCGGCCTTCGCGCAGTGGCAGCACGCGGCACTCCATTCGCGTGAGCACGCTCGCCTGCGGCACTGCGCCGGGCTGGCGGAGGAAGGACTGAACGGCGCTTGCCCAAGGGGCGATGTTTTCGACGAGGTAGATCGCCGCCGCGCTGTCGAGATACACGCGCATCGCGCCTTACTCCCAGCTTTCGCGTTCCTGATGAAGTTGGAGAGCGACAGCCTCGGCGGTGCGCGGCGCGTGATGGCGCGCGGCCTGGCCTTTGCGGATGACTGTCAGCGCGTCCTGCCAGTCGTGATGCGCCTTTTCCGCTCCGCTCTCGGAGAGAATCACGAGCAGGCCCCGGCCTTCCTGTGGCAAGGGTTCCGGGCCGCTCGGGACGACGCGTCCTTCATGGAGTTCGACTTCGATGGCGGCGTAGCTCATGCGGAGATGATAGATGAGTCCGGTGGCGGGACAAGTGTTTCGCCGCGGCGATTTCGCTCAGAATGGCAGCGGGAACTTCCTGCTGAAGGCATGCACTTCCTCGCGGATTTTCGCGACGGCGGCGGCGTCTTCGCGGGCTTCGAGGGTGCGGTGCAGGTAGTCGGCGATGTCCATCATTTCCTCCTCCTTCATGCCGCGCGTGGTGACGGCGGGGGTGCCGATGCGGATGCCGCCGCCTTTCGTGATCGGCTCGGTGTCGAAGGGGATGCCGTTTTTGTTCACGGTGATGCCGGCCTGGTCGAGGACGGCGCTGGCGAGCGCGCCGTTGAGGCCCTTCGGGCGGAGGTCCACGAGCATGAGGTGGTTATCCGTGCCGCCGCTGACGATGCGGTAGCCGTGGTGCGCGAGGCGCGCGGCGAGGGCCTTGGCGTTGGTCACGATTTGCGCGGCGTATTGCTGGAACGACGGCTGGAGCGCCTCGTGGAAGCACACGGCTTTCGCGGCGATGACGTGTTCGAGCGGGCCGCCCTGGATGCCGGGGAAGACCTGGCCATCAATGCCCTTCGCGTATTTTTCCTTGCAGATGATGATGCCGCCGCGCGGGCCGCGGAGGCTCTTGTGCGTGGTCGTCGTCGTGAAGTCGGCGAGCGCGCACGGGTTCGGGTGCTGGCCGCCCGCGACGAGGCCGGCGATGTGCGCCATGTCCACGAAAAGATACGCGCCCACGCTGTCGGCGATCTCCCTCATGCGGGCGAAATCAATGATGCGCGGGTAGGCGCTCGCGCCGGCGGTGATCATCTTCGGCTTCACCTCGAGGGCGACTTTCGCGAGCGCGTCGTAGTCAATGCGCTCGTCCTTTTCGCTCACGCCGTAGTGCGTGACGGCGTAGAAGCGGCCGGAGAAATTCGCCTTGTGCCCGTGCGTGAGGTGGCCGCCGTGCGCGAGGTTCATCGTGAGGATTTTGTCGCCGGGCTGGAGGATGGAAAAATAGACCGCCATGTTTGCCTGCGAGCCGGAGTGCGGCTGGACGTTCACATGCTCGCTGCCGGGGAAGAGCTGCTTCACGCGATCGATCGCGAGCTGCTCGATGACGTCCACATTTTCGCAGCCGCCATACCAGCGGCGTCCGGGATAGCCCTCGGCGTATTTGTTCGTGAGGCAGGAGCCTTGCGCCTCCATGACGGCGGCGCTGGTGAAATTCTCGCTCGCGATCAGCTCGATGTTTTCAAACTGCCGTTTGTGCTCGTGCTCGATGGCGGTGAAGACGGCGTTGTCCACCTCGGCGAGCGTGTCGCCGCCACCGTCCTCGCCGCGATCCATTTTGTCCACGCGGCGAGCGTGGCGTCCGCCCTCGAACTCGGCGCCGAGGAATGCCTCGACGATCGCGGGCGCGGCGTTCGGCGCGACGTTCACCGCACCGAGGCAGAGGACGTTCGCGTTGTTGTGCTGGCGCGTCGTGCGCGCGTCGGCGGCATTCGTGACGACCGCGGCGCGGATGCCCTTGTGGCGGTTCGCCGCGATGCTCATGCCGATGCCGGTTTTGCAGATGAGCACGCCGAGATCGGCTTCACCCGAGAGGATTTGGTTGCAGACGAGCGCGGCGAAATCCGGGTAGTCCACCGACTCCGTGGTCTGCGTGCCGACATCATGCACGGTGAAGCTTTTGCCTTTCAGAAAAGCGTGGAGCGCGGCTTTCACCTCGACGCCGCCGTGATCCGCGCCGAGCGCGATGCGGAGGGTGGACTTGGAGTTCGAGGTGCTGGTCGGGTTGGTGGCTGTGGTCATGTCGGATGAATCAATAAATTTGAGGATGTCGGGGATCGCCTGCTGGAGAATCTCGCGCGTTTCCAGATAGGCGTGGAGGCCCTGGCCGATCGGGTCGGGGACTTCTGGATACTCGGCCAGTTCCTGCGTGAATTCGCACGCGAGCCACACTTTCTCATCCGCCTCGGGGAAGAACGTGAGGATCGCATCCATGTGCGAGCGCGTCATCGCGAAGATGTGCGTGGCCCACGCGACGAGTTCGTCTGTGAGCGGCTGCGAGCGGATGTGCGCGATGTCGATGTTCCACTCGCGCAGCGCGGTCACGCTGTTCTCGCTCGCGGCCTGTCCGTGGCCCGTGGCGACGCCGGCGGAGGCGACTGAGATGTCGCCGCGGCGCTGGGCGGCGTGGCGGAGGAGACCCTCCGCCATGGGGCTGCGGCAGATGTTCCCGGTGCAGACGAAGAGGATGCGCTTTTGATTGGCCACGATGAAAGGATTCAAACTCTACAGACCGCGAAAGCGCCCGCAACCCTGAAGGTCCGGGTTCGCGCGCGGTGCCGCACTTTTGCGCGGCCCGCCCTTGCGCGGCGTCGGCGCAGGGGAATAGTCACCCCATGCTCGTCCGCTTCCTCCGCTTCCTTCCGTGTCTCGCCATTCTGCTGCTGGCGGGCTGCTCGCACTTCGACGAGCGATTCGCCGCAGCCTCGCGCGCGCCGGAAAAGCGGGCGCAATTCGCGGGCGCATACTCGGGCCGGTGGATGAGTGCGAGCCACGCGGGCAGCGGCGGCCGGCTGCGCTGCATCCTCACGAAAATGAACGACACCGACTACAACGCCGACTTTCACGCGACATGGCACGGCTTTGCGTCCGAGCATTCCGTGGTGCTGCACACGACGCCCGCGGCGGGGAAAAATTCCGGCGCGCGCGCGTTTGAAGGTACGAGCAAGCTGCGGACGCCGATCGGCGCGGGGACGTATTGGTGCAAAGGCACGCTGGATGCGGACACGATGCAGGCGGCCTACGATGCGACGTATGATCGCGGCGGCTTCCGCCTGTCGCGCGTTCCTTCGAGTGCGGTGCCGCGCTGAGTCGCGGTTTCTGCGGTTGACTGGATTTTGCGCGAGAAGTACTACGGCGAAATGTCTTCCCGTCCCACCCTCACGATCGCCGTCGGCGCGCTGGCCGTTCTCGGATTCAGCGCCTGCAAGACCGTTTACTCCGACACGTTTTCGTACAAGAAGAATTCGTTCCAGGCCCCTCCGGAAAAGGTGCAGGTGATCAAGACGCCGGACATGCCAATCCTGCCGCCGGATGCCGCGATCCAGGGTGGCATGCTGCCGCCCGCGGGAGGCATGCCGGGTGCGCCCGCACCGGACGGTGCCGCGATCCCGGGCATCCCCGCCGCGCCCGCTGCGCCTGCGGTTCCGGGAGCGCCGCCCGCGGTGCCGGGTTTGTGAGGAATGGCTGGGGCTCGTCCTCGGAAGGGCGGCCTGAATCTCCTTTCCGAACGCGGCTGTGAGCATCGAATCCAAGCCCCCGGCGCCGGAGCCTGCGCCTCAGTACGGCGAGATCGAAGCCGAGATGATGGTGTACATCGGCGACGAGAACGTCGCGAAATTCTCGCTGCGCCACGGCGAGTACGTCATCGGCCGCGATCAGGGCTGCCAGGTTTGCATCGATGTGGAGGGCATCTCGCGGCATCACGCGCGGCTCACTTTTCAAGGCTACGATCTGACGATCGAGGATCTCGGATCGGCGAATGGCGTCTTCATCGAGGGCGTGCAGATCCAGCTCCCCACGCGCGTGCGGCCGGACCAGCAGGTGGAGGTCGGCAGCGCGCGCATGTTTGTCCGGCTGAAGACGGAATCCTCCGAAATGCTCGCCGCGGCGCTGTGGGATCCGGACCTCGGCCTCGCGCCGGTGCGCACCATTCTCGAGGGGAAAAAATACAAGGTGCTCGGCACGATCGGCCGCGGCGGGATGGGCATCGTGCATCAGGCGCGCGACCTCCGCATCGTGCGAAATGTGGCGATGAAGGTGATCAAGACTTCGAGCCAGTTTTCGCGCGAGAATGTGCTGCGCTTTGTGGATGAGGCGCAGCTCACCGGGCAGCTCCAGCACCCGAACATCATCCCCGTGTATGAGCTCGGCCTCGATGAGTACGGCGAGGTCTTCTACACGATGAAATACGTGAAGGGCACGACGCTGGATCAGATCCTCCGCCGCATCCGCGAAGGCGAGGAGCTCGCGATCAAAAAGTACCCGCTCGCGACGATGCTCACCGCGTTTCAGAAAATCTGCGACGGCGTGGCCTACGCGCATTCCATGGGCGTGGTGCATCGCGATCTGAAGCCGGACAACGTGATGATCGGCGAGTACGGCGAGGTGCTCGTGATGGATTGGGGACTCGCGAAAAAAATGGCGAGCGGGATGCACGACGAGCATCTCGGCGACACGAAGCCGCAGATGCCGGCGTCCGATCTGCGCGGCTTTGAGACGCTGAACGGCCTCATCGTCGGCACGCCGCCGTACATTTCGCCGGAGGCGGCGCGCGGTGAACTCGACCGCATCGATCCGCGGGCCGACATCTACGTGCTCGGCGCGATCCTCTACGCGATTCTCACGCTGCGCCCGCCGTTTCCCGGCAAGGAATTTGGCGAGCTGATCGAGCAGATCGTCACCGGGCAATTCATGCATCCCACGAGTTACAGCCAGCCCGTGAGCCCGCTGCGGCCGACCGAGCCGCCGCCGCCCGGGCCCGATGGCGTGAACTGCGTGCTCTCGCATTTGCCGAATCGCCGCGTGCCGGAAGGCCTCGCCGCGATCGTGGTGAAGGCGATGGCGACGGAGCCGATGCTGCGGTATCAAAGTGTCGCCGAACTGCAGGCGGACATCCTCTCGTGGCAGGGCGGTTTCGCGCCAAAGGCCGAGCGCGCGGGCATCGGCCGGCAGCTCATTTTGTGGGCCGGGCGGCACAAGGGAAACGTCGTGCTCTTCGCGATCTTTTTTGTGCTGCTGAACACCGCGCTCGGCGTTTTCGTCCTCTCGCTGAAACATGAGCGCGACCGCGCGCGCGAGAACGCAGTGGCCGCGACGGACAGCGCCGCGCGTCTCTCGCAGGCGCTCCGCGAGCTGCGCGGTGTCGCGCCGCTCTTCGCCGAGGAGGCGAAGGAACTGGTGAAAAAGAAGGACCTCGACGCCGCGCTCGCACGCATCGACTCCGCGATCCGCCAGGTGCCGAATGAGCCGGAGTATTACAATCTGCGCGGCAACATCCTGCAGACGATGCTGCGGTGGGACGACGCCGTGGACGCGTATGACGAAGCGCTGGAGCGCAATCCCAATCTCGCCTCCGCGAAGGAAAATCTCGCGCTGACGAAAAAGCTCATGGAGCCGAACGGCGTCAATCAGGACAGCGAACCGACGACGGCAGATTTGAAATTGCTCGAGGAAGCGCTCATCAAGCAAAAGCGGATCGCGGAAGCGACCGTGCTCACCGATCGTTTCGGGCCGGACAAGCCGCTGGCGGTGAAGCTGCTCCGCGAGGCCGTGGAGAAGGATCCGGAGCTCAAGCCGCTGCGCGAATATCTGCGCGGCGCGGCATTGCGCGGGCGTTTCCACCGGCTGCCGGACGGCACGTACAGCGCGGATCTTCGCGGGCTGCCGCCGCCCGTCTATCTGCCACTGCTCGGGAATGAAGTCGTGAGCGTGAGCGTGATTTTTCTCGACGATCCGAATTTCGCCGACCTCGCGCTTTTCAAAGGCCTGAAGCTGCGCGAGCTCTGGCTCGCAGGCTGCGCGCACGTCTCCGACCTCACACCGCTGCATGAGATGCAGTTGAAAGTGCTGAATTTAAACCGCACCGCCGTAAGCGATCTCTCGCCGCTCATCGGCACGCCGGTCGTCGATCTCAGCCTCGACGGCTGCACGAAACTGACCGACTTCCGCCCGCTCAAGGACTGCCTCGCGCTCGAGAAACTCGTGTTGCCGCACAATGCGAAGAACATCGATTTTCTCCGCAGTCATCCGAAGCTGAAATTCCTGAGCAACAAGGGACTCAGCGAGCCCGTCGCGGATTTCTGGGCCGACTACGACCGCCATCGCGCGGAAAAAGGGAAGCCGGAAAAAGAGCCGGCGAAAAAATAGGATCCGCGCTCCGGGGGGCGCTCGCGGAAAGTTTTTCATACGGTCTTTTGACACTCCGGCGAGACGAGCTAAGGTTCGCTTCGCACATCCCTCCCATGCGCAATCTGACCTCCCACCCCGGCAGCGGAAGCCCTCAAGTCTGTCTCGAGCGCGACGGCATTTCAGAACTTTGCGACTGCGTGCGCTTCGAGCGGTACGGAGCGGTATTCGATTCGCCGTGCCAGATGGAACTGATGGCGGACCTCATGCTCTGCATCGAATCCGGCGAGCCCGGTTGCCGATGCCGGACGATGCGGATCAGCGGAGTGGTCGTCGGCTGCCGGAAAATCGCGGGCGGTTGCTTTGAGATCACCGTGCTCTTCATGCCCGATTGCGAACCGCTCGCCGCAACGGTCTTCGCGCATTCGCCGAACTAGCGGTTGCGATATTTTCCCACCGCTGCCGGAGCCCGGCGCAGAATGCGGAGCAGGGGATCTGTTTTTTCCTCAGCAAGGCGCTCATTTTGCCGCCGTGTCTTTCCGCAAAAATCGGCCGCGGCGGAGGGTGGTGCCAGGGGGGAGGATTGAACTCCCGACCTAGGGCTTATGAGTCCCCCGCTCTACCACTGAGCTACCCTGGCGTTGCGTTTCGGGCCGCGAAAAATAGCGGCGACTCCCGGCGTGGCAAGCGCGGAGTTCGATCCTGTCGGCGAGCGCGCAAATTTATTTCGCCGGGGCCGGCGGCTTCGCCGCGTCCTTCGCGATCATCGCCTTCACGTGCTCTTCGATTTCCGCGGCCTGCTTGCCTTCCGCGCTCGTCGCGTCGAGCGCCTTCACTTCGCCCATGAGCTTCAGCACCGTTTCATTGTCCTGCGGCGGGCGGTAAATATTCAGCAGCGCGAGCAGCGCGAGCTGCTTTTGATTCGCCGTCAGCTTCGCGTGCGACGCGATGAATTCATCCGCCTTTTTCCGCGCCGCCTCGGGGCCGTCCTTGCCCGCGACCGTGCCGATTTCTCCCTGCAGCGTCGCCATCTCTGCCTTGAATCCCAGCGCCGCGCCCATGCCCGTCTCGTCCTTCGGATCAAGCGCCGTGATTTCCGTGATCACCTTCGAATAATGCTGCGCCACGAGTTCCTCATCGAGCGCCTTCAGGCCCGCAGCGAGGAACTTCGCCTTCTCCACGCCCTGCGCGCCCTCGGCTTTTTTCCAAGCCTCGTCGCGCCGCACCTTCACCGCCCGCAATTGATCGAGATGCGCCAGATATTTCTCCGCGCCGCCGGGCTGGTAGCCGGTCTTCGCGTACGGCCGGCCCTGCGCATCCGCGAGGATGATGCTCGGGAAACCCTGAACGCCAAACTGCGTCTGGAGCTTCACATTTTGCGCCTGCGTCTCCTTGCTCTGCTTCGTCTTGTTGTTTGGAAAATCAATCTCCACGAGCACGAACGTCTTCGGTGCCGCCGCCGTGAAGGCCTCGAGATCGAAGACTTCCTTGCGCAACTTGATGCACCAACTGCACCAGTCCGATCCCGTGAAATCGATCAGCAGGTCCTTGCCCTCCGTCGCCGCGGTCGCCTTCGCCTTTTCAAAATCGCTCACCCAGAGGTCTCCGGCGGCGAAAGCGGAAGCGGCGAGAGTCCACGCGACGGTGGCGGCGGCGAGAGTCTGGAGGATTTTCATCGCTCCTCGATAGCCGTTTGCCGACGCGCGACAATCCCGAAAGTCCACGGGGGCTCCGATAAGAAAGCCGGTGGAGTGGGCGCTCTGGGCACGCTTCCCGTCGTCACTGAATCGCCCGTCCCCAGCCCCGTCGATCCCAGCGCGACGCCGGTGGAATCAAAAACGCAACGTCGAGTTGCAGCAGGACGCAAAGTCTCGGATCGAGCCGCTCCGTGCCCTTGGTGCCCTTCGTCGTGAAACCCAAATGGTGCCACTGCCGCGAAGCCCCGCTCCCTTGACTCGCCCCCGCGACACCCTATGCTCCGCGGCAATCCAACGCAGGGGAGCCGGCTGGCTGAGACGCGCGCAAGCGCGAACCCTTTGAACCTGATGCGGGTAATTCCGTCGAAGGGAGCAAAGCACCGAGCCATGCCGCCTTTCCGCGCATGGCTTTTTCATTTTTAAAAATCACGCCGCGCAACATCCGAACGACCGCGATTTTTCCGACAGCGATCCGCGTCTCTCAACTCTCAATCTGCTCTTGAAAGTCATCGTCACAAAGGACTCACGCAAAGGCGCGGAGGCGCAAAGAAAACCATCTCCCTTTGCGCCTTCGCGTCTTTGCGTGACCCGGTCCTAAGATCTTCAGGCCTTCGCAAACATCCATTTTTACAAAGCACTTCCGACCCTCAACTCTGCACCAATGATCGCCACCAAAGACTCCATCCAGCCGCACAGCAGCACCCAGCTTCCCGCCAGCACGCGGGTGTATTTGGAAGGGCGCATTCATCCTGACGTCCGAGTGCCAGTGCGCGAGATCGAGCTTTCGCCGACGAAGACCTTCAGCGGCGAACTCGAAGCGAACGAGCCCGTGCGCGTGTACGACTGCTCGGGGCCGTGGGGTGATCCGTCGTTCACTGGCAAGTCCGACGAGGGCCTGCCAGCGCTGCGCGCAAAATGGATCGCAGCGCGTGCCGATGTGGCCGAGTACGATGGCCGCGAGGTGAAGCCGCAGGACAACGGCTACCTCTCCGGCAAGCACGCCGAGTACGCGAGCAAGGCGGAGAAGAATCGGCTCGTGGAATTTCCCGGACTCAAGGGCCAGCGTCGCCGTCCGCTCAAGGCCAGCGCGGGACATCCGGTCACGCAGCTTTGGTATGCGCGGCAGGGCATCGTCACGCCGGAGATGGAATTCATCGCCATCCGCGAAAACATGGGCCGCGCGAAGCTCGCTGAGATGTCGCAGGACATCGTCCGCGACGATCTCGACAAGCAGCACGCCGGTTCCGCGCAGGTGCAGAGCGAATACACGCCGTCCATCTTCCGCCGATTCCCGCAGCGCATCCCTGCGGAGATCACGCCCGAGTTCGTCCGCAGCGAAGTCGCCGCCGGCCGCGCCATCATCCCCGCGAATATCAACCACCCCGAGCTCGAGCCGATGATCATCGGGCGCAATTTCCTCGTGAAGATCAACGCCAACATCGGCAACAGCGCCGTCGCGTCGAGCATCGAGGAGGAGGTCGAAAAGATGCGATGGGCCACCAAGTGGGGCGCCGACACCGTCATGGACCTCAGCACCGGGAAGAACATCCACGCGACGCGCGAGTGGATTCTGCGCAACAGCCCCGTGCCCATCGGTACCGTGCCCATCTACCAGGCGCTCGAAAAAGTGAACGGCAAAGCCGAGGACCTCACATGGGAGCTTTTCCGCGACACGCTCATCGAGCAGGCCGAGCAGGGTGTGGATTATTTCACCATCCACGCCGGCGTGCTCCTGCGCTTCGTCCCGCTCACCGCGTCGCGCATGACCGGCATAGTTAGTCGCGGAGGAAGTATCATGGCTAAGTGGTGCCTAAGTCATCACAAGGAAAACTTCCTCTACACGCACTGGGACGACATCTGCGACATCATGGCTAGTTACGATGTTAGCTTCAGCATCGGCGACGGACTTAGACCCGGCTCCATCGCCGACGCCAATGACCGCGCGCAATTCGGCGAACTCGAAGTGCAGGGCGAACTCACCCGCCGCGCTTGGGCCAAAGGCGTGCAAGTCATGAACGAAGGCCCCGGCCACGTCCCCATGCACATGATAGAAGAAAACATGGCCAAGCAGCTCGAATGGTGCGGCGAAGCGCCCTTCTACACCCTCGGCCCGCTCACCACCGACATCGCGCCCGGTTATGATCACATCACCAGCGGCATCGGCGCCGCCATGATCGGCTGGTATGGCTGCGCCATGCTCTGCTACGTCACGCCCAAGGAACACCTCGGCCTGCCGAACAAGAAGGACGTGAAAGACGGCGTCATCACCTACAAGATCGCCGCCCACGCCGCCGACCTCGCCAAAGGCCACCCCGGCGCGCAATACCGCGACAACGCCCTGAGCAAAGCCCGCTTCGAGTTCCGCTGGGAGGATCAGTTCAACCTCGGCCTCGACCCCGAGACCGCCCGCGAATTCCACGACGAAACCCTCCCGCAGGAAGGCGCCAAAACCGCCCACTTCTGCAGCATGTGCGGCCCGCACTTCTGCTCGATGAAGATCACCGAAGACGTCCGCAAATACGCCGCCGAACAAGCGATCTCTGAAGATGAGGCGCTGGCGAAAGGGATGGCGGAGAAGTCGAAAGAGTTTGTGGAAAAGGGCGCGGAGGTTTACGCGAAGGCGTAATGCAATTTAACCTAGCAGCCTGTCGGACTTTCCGCGCTACGGATTTTGAAATTGCGGGTTGAAGGAGGATGCCCGCGCGCTTCGTTTCGATTGATCACGACACCCCGATGCTCCTGCCGCCGGATTTGCGCGAC